>NZ_JBIRWQ010000025.1:0-148255 GCF_044388125.1 Actinoplanes sp. NPDC020271 | reverse complement strand
TCGTCGATGAACAGGATGATGTCGCCGCGCGTGCGGATCTCCTTGAGCACCTTCTTCAGGCGCTCCTCGAAGTCACCGCGGTAGCGCGAGCCGGCGACCAGCGCGCCCAGGTCGAGCGTGTAGAGCTGCTTGTCCTTCAGCGTCTCGGGCACCTCGCCCTTGACGATGGACTGGGACAGGCCCTCGACGACGGCGGTCTTGCCGACACCCGGCTCGCCGATCAGCACCGGGTTGTTCTTGGTGCGGCGGGACAGCACCTGCATGACCCGCTCGATTTCCTTCTCCCGGCCGATGACCGGGTCGAGCTTGCCCTCGCGGGCGGCCTGCGTGAGGTTGCGCCCGAACTGGTCGAGGACCAGCGACGTGGACGGTGCGGCCTCGCCGGTGGCGGTGCCCGCGGCGGCCGGCTCCTTGCCCTGGTAGCCGGAGAGCAGCTGGATGACCTGCTGGCGGACCCGGTTGAGGTCGGCGCCGAGCTTCACCAGGACCTGGGCGGCGACGCCCTCGCCCTCACGGATCAGGCCGAGCAGGATGTGCTCGGTGCCGATGTAGTTGTGGCCCAGCTGCAGCGCCTCCCGCAGGGAGAGCTCCAGCACCTTCTTCGCCCGCGGGGTGAACGGGATGTGCCCGCTCGGCGCCTGCTGACCCTGGCCGATGATCTCCTCGACCTGCTGCCGGACCCCCTCGAGAGAGATGCCCAGACTTTCCAGGGCCTTGGCGGCGACGCCCTCTCCCTCGTGGATCAGGCCCAGGAGGATGTGCTCTGTGCCGATGTAGTTGTGGTTGAGCATCCGGGCCTCTTCTTGGGCCAGGACGACAACCCGTCGCGCTCGGTCGGTGAACCGCTCGAACATGCCCTCGTGCTCCTCACGTGCCGTGCGCCAATGCTGAGCTTGTCTCAACAGCTGGCGGGGCCAGCGCACGGGCATCGGTGATACCCGTGCAGTAACTCTATCGCCGCCGGGAGGATCCGCTGGGCCCTCGCAGCCCCTCGAAACGATCCGCAACGTTGATTTAGCCAACTTCGCACGCTCAGCGGCTGTTCCCCTACCCGAACGTGTACGCGGACAGCGAAATCGCTCTGATCCACAGCCTGTGGACAACTGAGGCCGTCCTGTGGATAACCACGCGGGAAGCGCGAAGAGGGCGTACCGAAGATCGGTACGCCCTCTTCCGCGACAAGCTCAGGCCCGACCGGGGCCCTTCGCGTGGTACTCGTCGACGATCTCCTGCGGGATGCGCCCGCGGTCGGAGATGTCACGTCCGGACTTCTTGGCCCACTCCCGGATTGCTTTGTTCTGCTCCCGGTCGGCCGCCGCACCGCCCCGGCCACGAGCCGCGCGGCCACCGACGACCACACCGCCCCGGGCCACCTTGGTGCCCGCGCCGACGTACTGAGCGAAGACCTCCCGCAATTCCGCGGCGTTCTTCTCCGAGAGGTCGATCTCGTACTGAATACCGTCGAGAGCGAACTTCACCGTCTCGTCGGCGTCGCCGCCGTCGATGTCATCGACCAGCTTGTGAATGATCTGCTTGGCCACGCGCCGTTATCCTCCCGAACACAGGTTCTCTCCCACGCAATGGGAGAACAATAACGCCAGGGGCACATCGCCCGTCAATGGCGGGGGCGATAATCGAAGAGCGGCTACTCCGCGCGGACCAACGGGAACAGGATCGTTTCCCGAATGCCCAGGCCGGTGAGCGCCATCAACAGCCGGTCGATTCCCATTCCCATGCCACCGGACGGCGGCATTCCGTACTCCATGGCGCGGAGAAAATCTTCGTCGAGCTGCATCGCCTCGGCGTCACCGCCGGCGGCCAGCAGCGACTGCGCCACCAGCCGTTCCCGCTGGATGACCGGGTCGACCAGTTCCGAGTACGCGGTGCCGAGCTCGAAACCGCCGACGTAGAGGTCCCACTTCTCGGTCAGGCCCGGGGTCTCGCGATGCGGCGCGGTCAGCGGGGCCGTCTCCTCCGGGTAGTCCCGGACGAAGGTCGGCGCCTGCAGGGTGTGCTGCACGAGGTGCTCGAACAGCTCCTCGGCCAGCTTTCCGGCGCTCCACTTGGGGTCGACACCGAGCTGGACCTTCTCCGCGTACGCCTGGAGCTGGGCCAGATCGGTCTCGATGGTGACCTCCTCGCCCAGCGCCTCGGAGATCGAGCCGAACAGCGTGATCTGCTTCCACTCGCCGCCGAAGTCGACCTCGGTGCCGTCGTAGTGGGTGACCACGTGCGAGCCGGAGACGGCCTGCGCGGCCTCCTGAATCCACTCCCGCACCTGGACCTGCATCACGTTGTAGTCGGCATACGCCTGATAGGCCTCGAGCATGGCGAACTCCGGGGAGTGACTGGAGTCCATGCCCTCATTACGGAAGTTCCGGTTGATCTCGAAGACCCGGTCGATGCCACCGACGACGGCACGCTTCAAAAACAGTTCCGGCGCGATCCGCAGATAAAGATCGGTATCCAGCGCGTTGCTGTGAGTCACAAACGGACGCGCCGTCGCGCCGCCGTGCAGCAACTGCAACATCGGCGTTTCCACCTCGAGATAATTGCGGCGGAACAGCGACTCACGAAGGCTACGGATCACGGTTGCGCGAGTACGCACAGTGTCCCTGGCCTGCGGTCGAACGATCAGATCGACATAACGCTGCCGCACCCGGGTTTCCTCGGAAAGCGGCTTGTGCGCGACCGGAAGCGGGCGCAGCGCCTTGGCGCTCATCGCCCAGGAATCGGCGAGAACGGAGAGCTCACCGCGCCGGCTGGTGATCACCTCACCGGTGACCGCGACCAGGTCACCGAGGTCGACCAGACGCTTCCAGTCCTCCAGGCTCTCGGCGCCGACCTTGTCGAGCGAGAGCATCGCCTGCAGCTCGGTGCCGTCACCCTCGCGCAGGGTCACGAAGCAGAGCTTGCCACCGTTCCGGATGAAGATCACCCGGCCGGTGACGGAGACCTGGTCACCGCTGGCGGTGTCGGTGGGGAGCTCCGCGTACTGCTGGCGGATCTCGGCCAGGCTGATCGTCCGGGCGACGGTGACCGGGTAGGGCGCGACACCCTTGGCCAGCAGCTGGTCCCGCTTCGCCCGGCGGACCTTCATCTGCTCCGGTAGGTCGTCGGCGGTGTCAGTCACTGGCACGTTCTGCTCGGTCACGGCACGGTCTTCCTGTGTAGTGGGGGGCTGTGCAAGACCTGGAAAGCCTACTCAACGTGGTTTTTGGTGTGGCATCGGTTTTCCGCCGCGGGCAGGCCCGGCTCAGACGTTCCGCTCATATACCATCCGCAGCCCGATCAGCGTGATCATCGGCTCGTGCGCGGTCAGCGTGCGGCACTCGTCCTTCACCAGCCAGGCCAGGCCCCCGGTGGCGATCACGGCCCGGACCGGGCCGATCTCCTCGACCATCCGCTCGACGATCCGGTCGACCTGGCCGCCGAAACCGTAGTAGAGCCCGGCCTGCAGGCACTCCACGGTGTTCTTGCCGATCACCGAGCGCGGCTTGGTCGGCTCGACCTTGCGCAGCTGGGCGGCCCGGGCCGCGAGCGCGTCGAAGGAGATCTCGATGCCCGGGGCGAACGCGCCACCCAGGAACTCGCCCTTCGCGCTGATCAGGTCGAAGTTCGTGGTGGTGCCGAAGTCGACCACGATCGACGGTCCGCCGTAGAGGGCGTGCGCCGCGAGCGTGTTCACCACCCGGTCGGCGCCCACCTCCTTCGGGTTGTCGATGGCCAGCTGCACGCCCGTCTTCACGCCCGGCTCGACGATCACGCTGGGCACGTCGCCGTAGTACCGCTTCAGCATCGTGCGCAGGTTGCGCAGCGCGGCCGGCACCGTGGAGCAGGCCGCCACCCCGGTGATCTCCACGGCGTCGCCGGCCAGCAGACCGCGGAACATCAGGCCGAGCTCGTCCGCGGTCGAGGCGGCGTCGGTCTTGATCCGCCAGTTGTGCACCAGCTTGTCACCGTCGAAGGTGGCCAGCACGGTGTTGGTGTTGCCGATGTCAATGCAAAGCAGCACGGGTACCCCAATGTCGTACGGGCGTCGCGGTCAGCGGGGTCGCAGATCCAGCGCGATGTCCAAGATCGGTGAGGAGTGTGTCAGCCCGCCGACCGAAAGGTAATCCACGCCGGTCGCCGCGTACGCCGCGGCCGTGGCGAGGGTCAGGTTCCCGGTCGCCTCCAGCTCGGCCCGGCCGCCGATCGCCGCGACCACCTCGGTCAGCAGCTCCGGCGTCATGTTGTCGCAGAGCAGGAACGTCGCGCCGGCCGCCACCGCCTCCTGCGCCTCGGCCAGCGTGGTCACCTCGACCTGCACCGCCACGTCCGGGAACGTGTCGCGGACCAGCCGGTACGCCGCGGTGATGCTGCCGGCGGCCAGCTTGTGGTTGTCCTTGATCATGGCGACGTCGTACAGGCCCATGCGCTTGTTGGTGCCGCCGCCGACGCGGACCGCGTACTTCTCCAGCGAGCGCAGGCCCGGGGTGGTCTTGCGGGTGTCCAGCACGGTGGCCTTGCTGCCCTCGAGCTGGTCGGCCCACTTGCGGGTGTGGGTGGCGACGCCGGACATCCGGCTGATCAGGTTCAGCGCGGTGCGCTCGGCGGTCAGCAGCGAGCGGGTCGGCCCGGTCACCACGGCCAGCACGTCACCGCGGACCACCCGGTCGCCCTCGGCGGCGATCTGGCGGAACTCGGCGTGGCCCTGCGAGGTGACCGCGAAGACCTCGGCGGCGACCGGCAGACCGGCGATCACGCCGTCGGCGCGGGCCACCAGCTCGGCCGTGTCGACCTGGCTCGCCGGGATGGTGGCCTCACTGGTCACGTCGCGGGGCGGGTCGCCGAGATCCTCGGCGAGCGCGGTCAGCACGATCCGCTGGACCTCCGCGAAGTCCAACTCGAAGTCGATCACGCCATCTCCTGGAAGTCCTGGGTCATGCTGCCGTCACGGGAAATGCTGTCGAGCAGGTGGCCGCGCCATTCGTCGGCCGCGGTCGGGTAGTCCTCGCGCCAGTGGCAGCCGCGCGTCTCCCGGCGGCTGCGGGCCGAGGCGACCAGCGCGGCGGCGACGGTGAGCAGGTTCGTCGCCTCCCACGCCGCGGTGTTCGGGGTGGCCCGGGACTCGGCCAGCCGGGACAGTTCCTTGGCCGCCGTGTCGAGCGAGTCGGCCGAGCGCAGCACCCCGGCGCCCCGAGTCATGGTGCGCTGGATGTCCGACCGGATCGCCGCGTCGGCGACCCACGCCGGAGTCATGTTCACCCGGACCGGATCGGCCTGCGCCGGCAGGTCACGCCCGATGTCGTCGGCGATGCGTTTGGCGAAGACCAGGCCCTCCAGCAGCGAGTTGCTGGCCAGCCGGTTCGCGCCGTGCACGCCGGTGCAGGCCACCTCGCCGCAGGCGTAGAGCCCGGGGATGCTGGTCCGCCCGTGCAGGTCGGTGCGGACGCCGCCGGAGGCGTAGTGGGCGGCCGGGGCGACCGGGATCAGCTCGGTCGCCGGGTCCACGCCGGCCGCCCGGGTCGACGCCATGATCGTCGGGAAGCGGCTCTCCAGGAATTCCTTGCCGAGGTGCCGCGCGTCCAGGTAGACGTGGTCCGCCCCGGTCGAGCGCAGCACCCGGTAGATGCCCTTGGCGACCACGTCGCGCGGCGCCAGCTCGGCCTGCTCGTGCTGGCCGATCATGAAGCGTGTGCCGTTCTCGTCGACCAGGTGGGCACCCTCGCCGCGCAGCGCCTCGGAGATCAGCGGCCGCTGCACCGAGCTCAGGTCGGCGGTGACGAACGACGTCGGGTGGAACTGGACGAACTCCACGTCGGTGACCGCCGCGCCGGCCCGCAGCGCGAGCGCCACGCCGTCGCCGGTGGAGACCGAGGGGTTGGTGGTGGAGGCGTAGATCTGCCCCATCCCGCCGGTGGCCAGCACCACCGCGCGGGCGAGGATCGCGCCGACGCCGTCCTCCGAGCCCTCGCCGAGCACGTGCAGGGTGATCCCGCAGGCCCGGCCGTCGGCGGCCCGCAGCAGGTCCAGCACCAGGGCGTGCTCGACCAGCCGGATCCACGGGTCGCGGCGGACCGCGGCGTGCAGCGCGCGCTGCACCTCGGCGCCGGTCGCGTCGCCGCCGGCGTGCACGATCCGGTCGGCCCGGTGGCCGCCCTCGCGGGTCAGCATCAGCGAACCGTCCGGGTTGCGGTCGAACTCGGCGCCCCGGCGGATCAGCTCCCGGATCCGCGCCGGACCCTCCTCGACCAGCACCTTCACCGCTTCCGGGTCGCACAGCCCGACACCGGCGATCTCCGTGTCGTAGGCGTGCGCCTGCGGCGTGTCCAGCGGGTCGAGCACCCCGGCGATCCCGCCCTGCGCCCAGCGCGTCGAACCGTCGTCGATGTTGACCTTGGTGACCACCGTGACGTGCAGGCCGAGCTCGCGCAGATGCAGCGCGGCGGTCAGCCCGGCGACGCCGGAGCCGACCACGACCACGTCGGTGGTCTCGTTCCAACCCGGCTCGGCGGCGGCGAGCCGGCGCGGCAGTGCCGGCAGATCCGCGAGAGGTGACATGTGTGTCAGTACACTCCGCTCGCGCGCACCCGTTACGGCGGGGGCACCATCAGTGGTCACCGTTACTTGTACTGGACCGGCAGGGCTTTGGTCCCCTTGCCCTTCAGCGACGTGGTCAGCTCGGCGCCGTCCAGCCACAGGTAGCAGCGCACGCCCCGGTCGCCCTGGGACCAGACGTCCGCGTTGCCGGGCAGCGAGACCACGCCCGTACGGAATTGCAGGTTCTTGTCGTCCGGAACGCCGGTGTACTTCGCGACCACCGTCCGGCACCCGTCGTGGAATTCCTCCCAGGCGGTGTCGCCCTTCGGGTACGACGCGTCGGCCGGCGCGTCCCACACCCCGGCGAACTCGGCGTTGTGCTTCTCACCGCACCCGGCCGCCGGCATGGTGTCGATCGCGCCACCCGAGTCCAGCCGGATCGCGTAGCACGTGAGTTCCAGATCCGAACCGGCCGTCAGGATGCCGCGCAGGCTGCCCTGACGTTCGACGAGAGCGCCGTTGTCCTCGATCGAGTCGAGTTCCACCACGTCGCACCGGAACCAGCGGGAGCCGCCGGTCCAGGCGGCCGGGGACGGGTGCGTCACGCCGATCCACAGTCGCGCGGTACGCCACGGCCCACCGACGTACGCGCTGGTCTTCTGATCGCAGGTGGCATAGGCCGCACGGGCCCCGGCCGAGGTCTCCGGCGGCGGCTGCTCGTCGTCCGCGGCCGTCCCGGTGTAGGTGCCGACGAAGACCGTCTCGGTGCGGTGCCGGACCGCGCAGTCGACCTCCTCGTAGGTCGCCCGGGGGCCGGCGGCCGCGAAGTTGGCGAGGTGACACGTGTCGGCGAGCGGCTCGAAGCCGGTCGCCGGGGCCATCGCCGTCCAGTCGTTGGTCAGGTCGCCGTCGACGTTGCCGGGGTTGCCACAGCCCGCCGCGACCAGCAGCAGCACGCCGAGTGTGGCGGCCAGGTCGAAGCCGAGCCAGGGGCCGGACCGGAGGTGCCGGTCGCGGAGCCGGGCGGCTCGATCGCGTACGCGCAAGCCCTGGTCCTTGAATCGGGCCCGCCAGTGACGCATGAAGGAGCCTCTCGCACGCCGCCGATGTCCGATTTATCGATCATATGGCGATCGGTGCGGTTCATCGGCGGCGTTCGGGAAAGTCAGCCCCTCAGCGCGTGGTGAGCGTCAGATCTCCCCTGACCAGGTCGTCCGCCATGCCGGGGACCGCCTCGGCCGGGTCCGCACCCAGCTCGATCACCTTGTTGTCGGCATCCACGTGCACGACCCGCGGCTGGTAGGAGCGGGCCTCGGCGTTGTCCATCTGCCCGTAGGAGATGAGAATGACCAGGTCACCAGGGTGGACCAGATGCGCGGCGGCGCCGTTGATGCCGATCACGCCGGTGCCCCGCTCGCCCGCGATCACGTAGGTCTCCAGGCGCGCGCCGTTGGTCACGTCGACGATCGCCACCAGCTCGCCGGGCAGCAGATCGGCCGCCTCCATCAGGTCGAGGTCGACGGTCACCGAGCCCACGTAGTGCAGGTCGGCCTGCGTCACGGTGGCCCGGTGGATCTTCGACTTCAGCATGGTGCGCAGCATCAGGCTTCCTTCCGGAGAACGATCGGGACGTTGTCGATCAGACGGGTGGCGCCGACTCCGGCGGCCACGAGCAGTCGGGCGGGGCCTTCCACCGGCACGTCGCCGAGGTCGGCGCCGGTCAGTTCGAGATAGTCGAGGCGCACGCCCGGCTCCTCGGCGAGGATCTTGGCAGCGGCGGCGAGAACCGCCTCCGGGTCACTGTGCGCGGCCCCCTCCCGCAGGGCACGAGACAATGCCAGCGCCGAGATCCGCTCGTCCGCCGAAAGGTACCGATTGCGACTCGACAGAGCAAGACCATCAATTTCCCGTACGGTCGGAACGCCCACGATCTCCACGCCGAGCTCCAGGTCCACCGCCATCCGGCGGATCAACGCCAGCTGCTGGAAATCCTTCTCGCCGAAGAACGCGACATCGGCGCGCGTCAGCCGCAGCAGCTTCTCGACCACGGTGAGCATGCCGGAGAAGTGACCCGGACGGCTCGCGCCCTCGAGGATCGCGCCGAGCGGTCCCGGATTCATCGTGATCGACGGCGCACCACCGGGATAGACGTCGTCCCGGCCCGGCGCGAAGACCACCGCGGCCCCCTCGGCCCGGCACGCCTCGAGATCCTGCTCCAGCGTCCGCGGATACCTCTCGAAGTCCTCGTTCGGGCCGAACTGCAACGGGTTCACGAAGATCGTCACGACGACGAAGCTCGACCGCTGCCGTGCGACCCGGATCAACTGCCGGTGTCCCTCGTGCAGCGCGCCCATCGTCATCACGACGGCGATCTCCCGATCGGCGGGAAGCGCCGCGGCCAACTCCTCGCGGCTGTGCACCACCTGGGTCACGCTGCGCCTTCCTTCGTGTGCTCTCGTGGTCCTCGCTCCGCCGCGGCGCAGTCGATCACGCGGGACTCCCGACCTCGGCGCGGTACAAGACCTCCAGAAGTGCCGCGGCGTCCTGCGGCCGCAGTCGCCCGGCCGCGAGCGCCCGGTCCGCCGTGCGCCGGGCCAGAGCCAGATAAGCCGGTACGGCCTCGGCCGGCAACCGGTCCAGATGCTTGGCCACCGTGCCGGCGTCGCCCCGTGAGACCGGCCCGGTCAGCGCCGCGTCCCCCATTCGCAGCGCGTTGTCCAGCGCCGCGGTCAGCAGCGGCGTCAACACCCGCCCCGGCTCACCGACCCCGGCCGCGCGCAGCGTGTCGGCGGCCTCGTTGACGAGCGTGACCAGGTGGTTCGCCCCGTGCGCGAGCGCCGCGTGATAGACCGGGCGGGCCTGCTCGGCGATCCACTCCGGCACCCCGCCCAGGTCCGCGACCAGCCGCGTGGCGAACGCCCGGTCCCGGGTCGTCACCCCCCAGGCGATGCCGGGCAGCCGGGCCAGATCCGAATCCGCCCCGGTGAACGTCATCGCGGGATGCAGCGCCATGCCGTTCACATCGCCGAAAACGTCCAGCCCGTGAGCGCCAGAAGTGTGCGCGATCACCTGCTCCGCCCGGAGCGCGCCGGTGCTGTGCAACCCGGTGATGATCTCACGCAGCGCGTCATCCGGAACGGCGAGCAGCAGCAGATCGGTCGCGGCGCGGGCCACCTCGTCCGCCGGGAGCACCTCGGCGCCGGGCAACAACCGGGCCACCCGCTCCCGCGACGCCGCGGAAACAGCCGCGGCCGCCACCACCCGATGCCCGGCCGCGCTCAACGCCGCACCCAGCACCGCACCCACCCGGCCGGCGCCGACCACGCCGACAGTCAATGTCCTCATGGATCCAGTCCTCACGATCGGGTACCGGTCGAGCGCCAGTATGCGCTGCCGTAACACGCCGGTGACAACCGCGTGTGAACAACCGCACCGCCCCAGTTCGGCCGATCCCGCCATCCCCTGAGCCGCCGCCCCACCCACCTGCTTTCCCGTGGCCGGCCCCCACCGAACATCACGCCCCCGGCCGTCCGCGAGCCCCGCCGCACACCGCCCCAGCCGCGACCCACACCCCCGCTGCCCGGAGTGCCTAGGCTGGCGGCATGGTGGGGATCGGGTGGCGACTGGCCATGCAGTCGGCTCTCTACGGGGACGGCGGGTTCTTCGTTCGGGAGGCCGACGGGCCGGGTGATCACTTCCGGACGAGTGTGCACGCCTCGCCGCTGTTCGCGGGGGCGCTGGCCACCGTGGTCGAGCGGGTGGACGCGGCGCTCGGGCGGCCGGAGCGGTTCGACCTGGTGGACGTGGGTGCGGGGCGGGGTGAGCTGCTGACCGCGCTCTGCCTGCTGCTGCCCCGGGAGCTGGTGACGCGGGTCCGGCCGGTCGCGGTAGAGATGGCGCCCCGGCCGGACGGGCTGGACGGGCGGATCCGGTGGCGGCGGGACGTTCCAGCGGAGGTGACCGGGCTGCTGATCGCCACCGAATGGCTGGACAACGTACCGCTCGACGTCGTGGAGACCGACGCGGACGGGCGGCTGCGGAAAGTGCTGGTGGACCGGCACACCGGGGCGGAGACGCTCGGCGGGCCCGCCGATCCGGCCGAGGTCTTCTGGGCAGCCCGGTGGTGGTCCGGCGCGGGACGGGTCGAGGTGGGGGCGTCACGGGACGCGGCCTGGGCCGACGCGGTGGAGCGGGTGCGGCGCGGGGCGGCGCTCGGCATCGACTACGGGCACCGCAAGGACGAACGGCCACCGCTGGGGACGCTTACCGGGTTCCGGGCGGGGCGGCAGGTGTCGCCGGTGCCGGACGGGAACTGCGACGTGACCGCGCACGTCGCGGTGGACTCGGCCGCGCTCGCCACCGGGACACCCGGCGAACTGGTCCGGCAGCGGGACGCTCTGCGGGCGCTCGGGGTCAGCGGGGCGCGACCGGCACTGTCACTGGCCGGCACCGATCCGGCGGCCTATCTGCGGGCCCTCTCCGGGGCCGGGGAGGCCGCGGAACTGACCTCGGCGACCGGCCTCGGGGCGCACTGGTGGCTGTGGCACCCGATCGGGATCGACCTGTCGCTGAGCTGAGGGCCGGGCGGGCGCTTCACGACGTACGGGAAAAGGGGTTGGGAAAGTCACCCCGGACCCGGGGGAGGCAGGCGTGGCACGATGCCTGATGTGACGGATGCGCTGCGGGAGATGACAGTTGGGACCGGGGCCGGGCTCGAGACGGCCGACATGGTGCTCAACATCGGGCCGCAGCATCCGTCGACGCACGGCGTGCTGCGGCTGAAACTGACGCTGGACGGGGAGCGGGTCGTCGCCTGCGAGCCGATCGTGGGCTACATGCACCGCGGCGCGGAGAAGCTGTTCGAGGTGCGGGACTACCGGCAGATCATCATGCTGGCGAACCGGCACGACTGGCTCTCCGCGTTCTCGAACGAGTTGGGCGTGGTGCTCGCCGTCGAACGGCTGATGGGCATCGAGGTGCCCGAGCGCGCGGTCTGGCTGCGGATGGCGCTCGCCGAGCTCAACCGGGTGCTGAACCACCTGATGTTCCTCGGCTCCTACCCGCTGGAGATCGGTGCGATCACGCCGATGTTCTACGCGTTCCGGGAACGGGAGACGCTGCAGACCGTCATGGAGGAGGTGTCCGGCGGGCGCATCCACTACATGTTCAACCGGGTCGGCGGGCTGAAGGAGGAGGTCCCGGCCGGATGGACGAAACGGGCGCGGCAGGCGGTCGCCGCGGTCCGTGAACGCATGCCGGACCTGGACCGCGTCATTCACAAGAACGACATCTTCCTGGCCCGGACGGTCGGGGTCGGCGTCCTCTCCGCAGCCGCCGCGGCTGCCTTCGGAGCCTCCGGCCCGGTTGCGAGGGCGAGCGGCCTCGACTTCGACGTCCGTCGGGACGAACCCTATTTGGCGTACGACGAACTGGACGTGCCCGTGGTGACGCGGACCGCGGGCGACTGCCACTCCCGTTTCGCGGTGCTGCTCGAGCAGGTGTATGTGTCACTGGACCTGGTCGACGCGTGCCTGGACCGCGTGGAACGGCTCGGTGGGCCGGTCAACGTGCGCCTGCCCAAGGTGGTCAAGGCGCCCGAGGGGCATACGTACGCGTGGACCGAGAACCCGCTCGGCGTCAACGGGTACTACCTGGTGTCGCGCGGGGACAAGACGCCGTGGCGGCTCAAGTTGCGAACCGCCTCCTACGCGAACGTGCAGGCGCTGGCGACGCTCATCCCCGGCTGCCTGGTGCCGGATCTGATCGCGATCCTCGGGTCGATGTTCTTCGTCGTCGGAGACATCGACAAGTAGGTCACCAGTTGCCCTGGCCATCCCCTCGGTAACCGGGCATGTTGGCGAAATCGGCCAGGGAACCGACGTTGGTGTCGTTGGCGGACGGGCGATGGCGGCGGGCCTTGTACTCGCCCGAGTCCGGGCCGTTCGGGTCGAATCCGGCCTGATCGGGGCCGTAGTTGTCGTCCGGCCCGTAACCGTTGTCCGGCCCGTAACCGTTGTCGGGACCATAGCCGTTGTCGGGTCCGTAACCGTCGTCCGGGCCGTAACCGTTATCGGGTCCGTAACCGTTGTCCGGGCCATAGCCGTTCTCGGGACCGTAACCGTCGCCGGGGGCGGCGTAACCGTTGGCGGCGCCGAAATCGCCGTTCGGGGCATCCGGGCGGCCGTAGGTGGCGCCGGGGCGGACCGCGGCCGAGGCACGAGGAGCGGCCTGACCGCCGTAGACGCCCGGGCCTGGCACGGGGCCGTTGCCTGGGCTATTGCCTGGGCCGGACATCGGACCGCCGGGCATCGGGCCGCCCGGCATCGGGCCGCCCGGCATCGGGCCGCCGGGCATCGGGCCGGCGCCCATCCCGGACATGGGGCCACCGCCCTGGCGAGGCATGGCACCACCACCACCGGGACCGGGCATCGGACCGCCCACCGGGCCGCCCGGGTTGGGCGGCGTGACCGAGGCGCGGGCCGCGCCGACCACCGGGGCGGGGACCGAGGCGGCGCCGCGCTGGCGGGGCAACGCGCCGGTCTGCGGGGGTGCGACAGCGGCGGCGCCCACCGAAGCGGAACCGGTGGGCACGGCGGCCGAGGCGCGACCGGCCGGGCCGCCGGGGGACATCGGACGGGCGCTGCCGGCGACGACCGCCCGACCCCCGCTGGGGCGGGGCGGTTCCGGGGCGCTCGGCTGCCCGTACTCGTCGTAGTACTCGTTCTGCTGGTCGGCGTAGGCGGGCTCGGCGTCGTAACCGCCGGCGTTCGGGCCCGGGCCGTAGGCGGCCGGATCCTCGAAGCCGGGCTGGTCGTCGAACCCGGCCTGCCCCTCGAACGCCGCCTGACCGTCGAAACCGGGCTGGCCGTCGAAACCGGGCTGAGGGTCGAAACCGGGCTGACCGTTCATGGCGGGCTGCCCGTTGAACGCCGGCTGCCCGTTGAAACCGGGCTGGCCGTTCGGCCCCGGCTGGCCGTTGAAACCGGGCTGACCGTTCGCTCCCGGCTGGCCGTTGAAACCGGGCTGACCGTTCGCTCCCGGCTGGCCGTTGAACGGCGGCTGGCCCTGGAAGCCGGGCTGGCCGCCGAACGGCTGCCCATCCTCGTACCCCGGCCGGCCGTTGAAGTTCTGCTGCCCGTCGTAGTCGGGCTCGTCACCGAAGAAGCCGTTCGAGGGACCCTCCGGCGGGAAACCGAACTCGGCCCCTTGCTCAGCGCCCCGACCCGACTGCGGACCGTAAGCACCGGGCGCTCCCGCGGGAACGCCGGCCTGAGCCCGTCCACCGGCGGGCCGGCGCGGGGTCAGCGGCGGCCGGTCCGGATCCGGAGCGGCGTCGGCCCGGGCCGTGATCTCCGCGGTCAGTTCCTTGCGAAGGCGATCGATCTCCTCCGCGACGCGGTCCTCGACATCCATCCTGAGCAGCACCGGATCGCTGCGGATCAGCACTGATGCTCCGACCAGGACAACGCTGACGGCAATGAGCAGCACCGCGAAGCGGATCGACCCGGGGCTGCCGCCGATCAGCACGACGGCGGCGCCCACGGGGGCGAGAATCACCCCCGCCCACAGGAGACCACGGAGCAGGCGTGCGCTGTGTCCCGCTTGGGAGTCGCGTTCCGGCATGGGCGCTGATGTTACCGAGAGTGCGCCCGGGACGAAACGGCCGAACGCCGGGTGGCACGCACCGACCCGGCGTTCGGAACAAACGTTCGACGAGTCGTCAGCCCGCGGCCAGCGCGCCGTCCGAGCTGAAGACCAGGCCGACCGAGATGGTGCCGGTCTTCAGACCGTTCTTGGTCAGCGGGCCGCCGGCGTCCAGGGTGTCGAACTTGCCGGCCTGGAAGTTGTAGACCGAGACCAGACCCTGCTGGCACTTGGGCCGCTGCGGGCACTCGGCCGGGCCACCGAGCACGGTCGCCGCGCCGGAGCACTTCGACGCCAGGTCGGACAGGGTGGTCAGCGAATACTTCTGGGCGAAGGCGGTGGTGACGGCGAACGCGTTCTGGTCCTGGGCCTGGCTGGCCTGGCCGAAGACCAGGCCGCGCTTGTCACCGAGCGCCTTGAGGTTGGTCACCGTGGTGTCCAGGTCGGGCGAGGACGGGTCCTTCTCCTTGCCGGCCAGGAACGTGGCCAGAGTCGCCGCATACTCCGGGACGACGGTGAGGTCGCCCTTCTCCAGGGCCGGCTCGTAGAGCTCGCGGTTACCGATCTGCTGCACCTTCACGGTGTAGCCGGCCGCGGTCAGGACGATGCCGTAGAGCTCGCCGAGCGTCGCGTTCTCGCTGAAATTCGCCGCGCCGACGGTGATGTTGCCGCCCTTGCCCTTGGTGAGACCGTCGGTCAGGTTGTTCGCCGTGGCGAAGTCCTGCGCGGCGGCCTTGGAGGACTTGCGGTCGATGTCGACGGCCTTGTTCAGCTCGACCAGCTTGGCCGTGTCGAGCGCCGCGGACACCTTGTCCAGTGCGGCGATCAGCTCGGGGCTGGACGCCTTCTTGTTGATCGCCGGGATCACGTTGTCCGTGTTCTGCAGCTTCTTGTCGTCGGTGAGGACGACCAGCTTGTCCCCCGCGACCGGGGCACAGCCGGCGCCCGCGGCCGATGCGGCCGACGGGGGCGCCTCGGTGCCCGAGGAGCCGGCCTCACCACAGCCGGCCAGGACGACGACGGCAGCGGCGAGAACGCCGGCCGTGCGGAAGAGGTTGTGACGCATTACTGCCGCCTTCTGTGCCCCGGCAACGCCCGGATGGCGGTTGCCGCGTGTCCGGCGGGCAGCCGAGTTGCGGTGCCCGCGTAGTGCTCATGTCCTTCGTACCCGCCGGGTATGACAAGATCGGGCTTTGATGCCGGAGCGTTATGGCGTGGTAACCGTCACAGCAGCTCGGCGGCGCTTTCGTACCCTCAGCCCGGGCGGGGTGACCAGCCGCTGGAACACCGCCAGAACGCCCTCGACGAGCAGGGCCAGCAGCGCCACGGCAAGGCCGCCGGCGACGATCTGACCGCCACCGCCGTTGCTCATCCCGATGCCGAAACCGGCGCTGATGATCTGGCCGAGCCCGCCGCCGTTGACCAGAGCGGCCAGCGCCGCGGTCGCGACCACCTGGACCGCCGCGGTGCGCAGGCCGGCCGCGAGATAGGGCACCGCGAGCGGCAGCTCCACCTGGCGCAGCAACTGCCCGCCGGAGAGCCCCATACCGCGGGCGGCCTCTCGGGTCTCCGGGTCGATCGAGCGCAGGCCGGTGACCGCGTTGGCCAGCAGCGGCGGCACGGCGAAGACCGCGAGGGCGACCACCACCGGCGGTTTGCCGAAGCCGAGCGGGGTCAGCGGCAGGATCGTCAGCAGCGCCAGCGTGGGGACGGCGAGGGTGAGGTTGGCGACCGTGACCGCGGTGGCGCCGCCCCGGCCGCGGTGCCCGAGCCAGATGCCGATCGGCCAGCCGACCGCGCAGCCGAGCAGCACCGCCCAGAAGCTGATCACCAGGTGCTCGATCAGCCGGTCGAGCAGGCCGCCGGGGTTGGTCCAGTTCAGCGGGTCGTTGAGCCAGGTGATGCCCTCCTGGAAGTAGCTCACGCCGCCCCTCCGGGGTGTGCGATGGCTCGCTTCTTCCGGTCGCTCACGCGGTCCTCCCCCGGGTCCACGGGGTCAGCGCCCGGCCGAGCCCGGCCAGCAGCAGGTCGAGGACCAGTGCCAGCGCTACGCAGAGGATCGTCCCGGTGAGGATCTCCGCTTTGTAGAAGTTGTTCCGGAAACCGCCCAGGATCAGGTCACCGAGGCCGCCCTGACCGATCAGCGAACCGACCGTGACAAGTGCCACAGTCGAGACCGTGGCCAGGCGCAGTCCGGTCAGGATGCCGGGCAGCGCGAGGGGCAGCTCCACCCGCAGCAGGCGGCCGAACCGTCCGTACCCCATGCCGGTCGCGGCGTCGATGACCTCGGGCGGGACCTGGGTCAGCCCGGCCAGCGAATTCCGGACGAGGACCAGCAGCGCGTACATGACCAGAGCGATCAGGACCGAGGTGGTGCCCGTCGTGCCGACCAGCGGGGCCAGCAGGGAGAGCAGCGCCAGCGAAGGAATCGTGTAGAGAATGCCGGAGAGTGCGAGAATCGGCGCGGTCAGCGGTTTGATCCAGTAGGCGACGACCGCCAGCGGCACCGCGACGACCAGCGCGAGGAGCACGGTCTGCGCGGTGAGCCCGGCGTGGAAGCGCAGGGCGGTACCGATGGCGTCGGCGTTCTCGTGGACATACCGCCAGGAGAACCACGGATTCCCCGGGCCGTCATCGGCGGGGGCGGCCACCGGCGTCAACGATGCCGGCCCCCAGAGCAGGAGAGACATACGTGGACGCTACCGCGGCATCGATCACCCTGTCGGACGTCGGCAAGGTGTATCCGGACGGCACCGTCGCCGTGGACAAGTTCAGTCTCGAGGTGCGGGCCGGCGAGCTGGCGGTGCTGATCGGCGCCTCCGGCTCCGGCAAGTCGACGATCCTCCGCATGATCAACCGGCTGATCGAGCCGACCCGCGGGACGATCACGATCGACGGCCGGGACGTGCTGAAACAGGACCCGGTGCAGTTGCGGCGGCAGATCGGCTACGTGATCCAGAACGTGGGCCTGTTCCCGCACCAGACCGTGCGGGCCAACGTCGGCACCGTCGCCCGTCTGCTCGGCTGGGACCGCAAGCGCATCAACGGCCGGGCCGACGAGCTGCTGGACATGGTCGGGCTGGACCCGGCGCGGTACGGCAAGCGCTACCCGCACGAGCTCTCCGGCGGTCAGCGCCAGCGGGTCGGGGTCGCCCGGGCACTCGCCGCGGACCCACTGGTGCTGCTGATGGACGAGCCGTTCTCGGCGGTCGACCCGATCGTCCGGGCCCGGCTGCAGGAGGAGTTCCTGCGCCTGCAGGCCACCGTCCGCAAGACGATCGTGCTGGTCACGCACGACATCGACGAGGCCGTCCGGATGGGCGACCGGATCGCGGTGCTCGCCGAGGGCGGGCGATTGCTGCAGTACGCGACTCCGGCCGAACTGCTGAGCCGGCCCGCGTCGACTGAGGTCCGGGACTTCGTCGGCACCGACCGCGGCATCCGTCGCCTGGCGGTGACCCCGGTGCGGGACGTGATGTCCTCGATCGACGGCGCCACCGACGGCCTGCCGACGGTGGACGCCGCCGCCACCCTGCACGACGCACTCGCCGTGATGCTCACCGACGACGCCGCCACAGTCCTGGTCACGCAGGACGGCCGCCCGGTCGGTCAAATAACCCGGACGGCCGTCTTCGCAACCCCGGCACAGAAACAACCGGCGCAGGAGCAACCGGCGCAGGAGCAACCGGCGCAGGAGCAATCAGCAGTCTGACCACAACCACCACGCATTTCGCCCGTCGATGACGAGAGTGCCGAAAACGACAAGCGAAGCGTGGTCGTTTTCGGCACTCTCGTCATCGACTTCCCAGGGCGAAATGCCGCCGAGCGAAGCGAGGCAATCAAACCCAGCAATCAAACCCAGCATCAGGCTCGAGTGCCGCGCCGGCCGCCCAGGCTGGCGAAGCCGACGACCCAGCCGACGAACAGTCCGTACTCCGCACCGCTGCCGGCCACCCGGAACGCGCCGAGCAACGAGGGGTTGGCCAGGAACAGGGTGGCGAGCAGCGACGCGAAGCCACCCGCGAAGATGTATGCGGCCCAGCCGGCGAAGAACTGGCTGATCGTGCCGCGGGCGCGAGCCAGCTGCGAGCCGGGCAGCAGAACGAGGAAGAGGAACGTCAGCACGACCAGCAGGATCGCGCGGAGGTCGCCGACCACCACGTCGCGCAGCGAGTCCGAGGTGTCGAACTGCCAGGCCGGCCAGTGCAGCAGGCGCAGCCACCAGCCGCCGGCGGTGTTCTCGTTGGTGTTGTCCGCGGCCCAGTCCCCGTACCAGGGGCTGCCGAAGACCAGCACGAGTATGAGCGCGGCTATGGTGCCCGCACCAGGCGCAGTCTTGTACTTGCTTCCGAGAGCCATGGCCCCGCTATTTCCCTGCGGGGCCGAGCCCTCAAACGACAGTCGTCACTACCTGCTCAGATAGTCGATGAACGCGGCGCGCAGCAGCGGCTCCTGCTCGCCGAGGTCACGACCCTCCAGCTCGCGCCAGAGCGCGACGGCCTCGTCGACGGTCGGGCCGATCGAGTTGGGGGCGCCGTCCAGCGCGGCGGCCTCGTCCGAATCGGGCAGGTGCTTGAACACCGACCAAAAGAAACGGACGTCGTGTTTCTCCCGGGCTTTGGCAAAAGCGCGTTCCCGTAGCTCTTCGGTGGGCAGGGCGTCCAGTTCGGCGAAGCCGGGCGTGGTCATGTCCGAAAGCATACTTTCAGCGGTTGGTGCCCCACGGGCCCTCGTCCCAACGGTCGGTGCCGCCCGGCTGCGCCGGGGTGTTCCAGGTCTCCGGCATGGTCGGTGACCAGCTGGGGTCCAGCCCGCCGGAGGGCGCGGCATTCCAGTCCTGCGTGGCCACGGCACCGGCCAGCCGGCCGTAGGACTCGACGATCCGGGTCGCGATCAGGCCCGCGAGGAAGACCGCGCCGGCGATCGCGAAGATCGAGATCTGCAGGTCCTTCCGGGTCTGATAGTCCAGGAACAGGGTCAGCGCGATCACCGCGAAGAGCGTGCCGAAGATCCCGCCCCGGCGTCCGTAGGCGCTCGTGCCGCCGAGCAGCGCCAGGCCCAGGCCGACGCCGGTCCACTCCAGGCCGGTGCCGGGCCGGATCGGGGCGGTCGACTGGGCGGCCAGGATCACGCCGGCGCCGGCCGCGAAGACCGACGAGCCGACCAGGGCCACCACCACCGGCAGCACGACCGCGAGGCCACGCCGCCCGGCCGGGTCACCGGACGAACGCATCCGCCCGAAGAAGCGGCGCACCGGGCCGATCGCGCCGAGCCCCGCGCCCAGGACGGCCAGCACGGCGAAGCCGCCGAAGAGCACGAACGCCCGGCCGGTCGGCTCCCAGTCGCCCTGCACCACGACGGCGTTGACTCGAAGCTGGTCGAAAGTGATCACACCGAACGCGGCCGCGAGCGTGGCCGCCCAGCCCGGCACGTGCAGCACGAGGATCAGCACGGCGACGATCAGGCCACCGGCGGCGGCGATGATCAGGGCCGGGACCAGGGCTTGGAGGATGCCCTTGTCACCGTTCTCGGCGAACTGGAACTCGGCGGCCAGCACGATCGGGCCGATCGCCAGATTGGGCACGCCGGCCCGCAGGGACAGCCCGGCGCCGAGAGTGATCAGGCCGATCGCGGCGCCGGTGACGAGCAGGACGTCCAGCGCGGGGCGCTGCAGCGCGGCCGAACTCTCCCGCCAGAGCAGGAAGCCGAGCACCCCGGCCGCGACCAGGAGGACGACCTCCCAGCCCAGGTGCACGCCGAGCCGATCCCGCCCGTCCTCCTCCGCGGTGCTGGTGACGGGGACGCGCAACGACTGGTCGAGAGTGTTGCCGCCGGTGTCGTCGAGCTGGACGCGGCGCCGATACGCAGCCGGGTCGGTCTCGCCGGTGCTCTCGCCGGGCCGGCGGAACGTCGTCTCGTCGTACGCCATGGTCCGCGCCTCCTTACGCCCCCAACAGCGGTTCGAGGCGCACGCTACTCCGGGTCGAGTCACCCGCCGCACAGGATACGGATACGGGATGGCCTCAGTTCAGAGCATGCAACGCAATTACAAGTGTCAACGCCGATTGGTCGGACGACCGGTGTCCTTGCCCTCGCGGTCGGGGTCGTCGGGCACCCGGCAGGCGCGCTCCAGCCAGAGCGCCGTGCCGATCAGCGCGACCGCGGCGACCAGCGTCGTCGCGACCGTCGGCACGTCCGACTTGGCGGAGTCGGTGGGCTCCATGACGAGCCAGATCAGGATGCCCGCGGAGAACCCGGCAGTGAGCGCGCCGACCAGGGACGACGCCTTGGCGAGGGCGACGTAGCGCGCGACCACGAGCGGCTCCACCCGCGGGGCGCCCGGCTTGCGCTGGATCCGGGCAGCCGTGTTCTGCGCCAGGTAGCCCTCGGCGACCGCCAGCGCGAACAGCACCACCGCCGCCGTCCAGGGCAGCGGGGTCACCTTGTAGAACAACTGGTCGTAGCCGAGCAGCAGCCAGCCCAGCGCCGCGCCGATCAACGCGGCCAGCACCAGCGCCGAGACACTCGTCGGTCGCAGTGACGGGTCGGTCGGCCGCCCGCTCGGGAGGCCGTCGGGGTTGGTGCTCACGACATCGACTCTAGCGACAGATCCGGACGAGGCGTCATTCCGGCGACGTCCGTGGCGAGTTCCGGCGCGGAGAGCAGGACGGCGAGCGGGCCGTGACCGGGCAGGACGGCGTCCGGCCGCAGGTCGAGCCAGGGCCGCAGCACGAAGGCGCGCAGGTGGGCGCGCGGATGCGGCAGGGTCAGGTCGGGGTCGTCGCTGCTCACCGGGCGGCCGTCGGCGTCCCACACGGTGATCACGTCGACGTCCAGGGTGCGCGGCCCGAAGCGGCGCTCCGGGTCACGCTCGCGACCTTCGGCCGCTTCGCAGGCCCGAGCCCGCTCCAGCCAGTCATGCGGTGCCGCGGCGACATCCTCGGCCAAGATCACAGCATTGAGGTACGAGGGTTGGTCCGCGTCACCCCACGGTGGCGTCTCGTAGACACCGGAGACCTGCCGGACGCCGCGGCCCAGCACCGTGACCGCGGCCTGCAGATGAGCGAGCCGGTCACCGAGGTTGCTCCCGATCGACAGAACCGCCCGGCTCATTCCGACGCCTCCGCTGCGCTCCGGCGACGCCATGATTGATCAACTGAGCTCAATGAGCTGCTCGCAAGCTCGCTCATGCCGCGCGCTCCCGGCGCAGAGTGACGGCGACGTCGGCGAACTCGTGCGGGATGGGTGCCTGCGGCTTGTGGACGGTCACCTCGGCGGCGGCCACCCGCGGGTCGGCCAGGCACACGTCGAGCAGGCGGTCGGCCAGACGCTCCAGCAGGTTGACCGGCTCGCCGGTGAGCACCCCGACCAGCGCCGTCGCCAGTTCGCCGTAATGGACGGTGTCGGCGACGTCGTCGGTCGCGGCGGCACGGCTCAGATCGAGGTGCAGCCGGACGTCGACGACGAAGTCCTGCCCCTGTTCGCGCTCGAAGTCGTAGACGCCGTGCCGGCCACGGGCACGCAGCCCGGTCAGCGTGATCTGTCCGGTCACTCCGGATCCCCCTCGCTCGTGCTCCAGAGGTTCGGCGCGGCTCACGCCGTACCGAATCGTGTTTTAGATCTTGGAAAGCCGCGGCGAGCCGGTGGCGCGCCAGACAGCGCGGGCATCAGCGGTCTCGCGGACCTCGTGGACCCTGACCCCCCAGACGCCGGCGGCGAACGCCAGCAGGGAGGTGGCGAGGGTAGCCGCCTCGCGGCCGGCGACGGGGCGTGGTGTGCCGTCCGCCTCGGCCAGGAGCCGGCCCAGGTAGGTCTTGCGGCTGGCGGCGAAGAGGACCGGGAAGCCGAGGCCGATCAGGACGTCGAGGTGGGCGCTGAGGGCCCAGTTGTGCTCCGCGGTCTTCGCGAAGCCGATGCCCGGGTCGAGGATGATGCGGCCCGGGTCGACGCCGGCCGTGATCGCCGCGTCCGCCCGCGCCCGCAACTCGTCGCGGACTTCGGTGACCACGTCCTGATAGGTGGCCAGCGCCTGCATGTCCCGGGAGTGCCCGCGCCAGTGCATCAGGATCCACGGGCAGCCGGCCGCGGCGGCGACCGCGGCCATGCCCGGGTCGGCCAGCCCGCCGGAGACGTCGTTGATCACGGTGGCGCCGGCCGCGAGCGCGGCCTCGGCGACGACCGCCCGCGTGGTGTCGATGCTCAGCGGCACGCCCGCGGCGGCAAGCCTCTCGATGACCGGCACCACCCGGGCCACCTCCGTGGCGGCGTCGACACGCTCCGCGCCGGGACGGGTGGATTCACCGCCGACATCGACGATGTCCGCGCCCTGGCGGAACAGAGACATGCCATGTTCGACCGCGGAGTCCAGGTCGGACCAGCGGCCGCCGTCCGAGAACGAGTCGGGCGTGACGTTCAGGACGCCCATCACGACCGGGTGATCCCGATGCAGCAGTTCAGCCGTGGTGACCTGGGCTTCTGTCGGCGGAGTGAGCACCCGTCGAGCCTACGGGGCCCAGGTCTTTCGAACAGGTGTACGATGCCTTCGTCACTCTCATTCATCCATTCCTTCACCTTGGGTAACGAAACGGGCGCTTGTTGCGAGCAAGTACGGGCCGTACTCTTCGGAACTGGGCATCATGAAGTGACCGAAGAGAGCAGAGACGAGCATGGCAGTGCCCGAATGGTTCACTCGACGTGGTGAGCTACAGGTAGCACGATATGGGCAGTGCCGTACGGCTTCACAACTGCAGCGTGTCCGTAACCCCCATACCGGACACGGGGAGGTTTACCGATGATCGCCACTGAGCTCGCCGGTCAGGTCGCGACGGCGCTCCAGAGCAGTGTGCTCGCCGCCGCAGCCGAGCCGACCGGCATCAACACTTCGGGCATCGTCACGTTCTTCGCGAAGAACATCGCGCCCATCCTGCTCGCGGTGCTCGGCGTGATCTTCATCGGCCGCGCCAGCCGCGGCGAGGTCTCCCGAGTGCTCACCAGCTCGGCCATCGCGATCGTGGGCCTGGCCTTCATCGCGGGCGCGGCCACCCTCTTCTTCGTCGGCGACTACCTGATCAAGTTGATCTTCAACTGAGATGCGGCTCCGGACCGACGACGACATCTACCGGGCTCGCCTGGTCTATCTAGGCCCGCCCGGCTACACACTGCCGATCCACTTGTCGTATGCGCAGTACGGCATGTTCGTCGTGCTCGTACCCGTGTTCATGGTCCTGCATTACCTGGTCACGTTCGACTTCGACCTCTTCCCCGCCTGGGAGATCGCCCTGGCCATGGTGACGACGTCGTACGTGTTCCGGCACGTCGACCCGGATCGGCCGGCCCGGGTCGTCATCCGCACCGCGCTGACCGACTGGCGCCGCACCCGCGAGCTCGCCGTCGAGCGCCGCGACCCCAGACTTGTCGCCACTCGCATCCGGGTTCGGGAGGAGTTGGTATGACCGGTTCGGCCATCCACGGCGGTGTTCGCCCATGACCACCAATCCCCCTCCGAACGGACGCTCCCGCGCGTCCGCATCGGGCAGCTACTCGGCCGACTCGCTGGACGAGGCCGAAGAATTAGTCGCCGCTCCCGGCCACGGGGGCGTCGGCGTCTTCCAGGCCCCGAAGGCGGCGCGGCCGTCGTCGGCCCCGGTCGACCCCACCCTGGACATCGACTCGCCCTTCCTCGACCTGTTCGGCGGGGTCGCGCCCACCCGCGCGAGTGATCTTCCGCCGAAGCCGGCCGCGGAGCCGCTGCCGGCCAACGGTCAGCGGGGCCACGGGTCGGGGCCGGCGCCCCTGCCGGCCAACGGGCGTGCCGGCAACGGATCCGGGCCGGCGCCGCTGCCCACCAACGGGCATCGTGGCAACGGGTCCGGGCCGGCGCCGCTGCCGGTTGCGGCCGACCCGCCCGCGGTTGACGGGTGGAACGGCGCGTCCGTGACACGGGCTCCGGCGGGGCCGGAGCCTGACTTCTACACGCAGCCGGGCCCGGCGGCCCCCCACCCGGAGCGTGGCCCGGCGGCCCCCCACCCGGAGCGTGGCCCGGCGGTCTCCCACCCGGAGCGTGGCTCGGCGGCCTTCTATGCGGAGCCGGTATCGGCGGGCGAGGGCTTCCGCCCGGTGACGGGGGACGAGGACGACTGGTCCGAGTTCGACGAGTGGCCGCCGCGCGCTCGGGAGACCAACGGTCGCGGTCTGCCGACGGCGACTTCGCCGGGCGGGCCGCTACCGGTGGCACCGTCCGCGCCCTCCTACGCCGAACCGTCGCCGGCCGGGGCGCCCCTCAACGGCATGCCGAGCCTGGCGCCCGCGCCGGCTCCGCTGCCGGTCCCGGTGCCGGAGAAAGCGCCGGCCAAACGCCGCGAGAAGGCGCCGGCCCGTCGGGAACCCAAGCCCGCCCCGGTCAAACGCAAAGAACCCAAGGCGCCGAAACCGGCACCGCTGCGCCCGCAGAAACTGAAGTTCAGCGACCGCGACCCCGCGATCGAACTGGCCATCAGCGAGATCGCCGGGCACCTCACCTTCACCCAGGGCACCGTGACCGCGTGGTACTACCTGCCCGAGGTGCGCTGGGCGTTCCGCCCCGACGCGGAACGGGAGGCGCTGCTCAGCGCGATCTCCGAGCAGTACGCCGGGCTCGCCGGGTTCCGGCTGCACCTGCGCCGGACCACCCGGCCGTTCCCGGCCGACGAGTGGGCCCGCACGGTCGACTCGTTCACGCTCAAACCGCTGCCCGACGTGCAGGGCGCCACCTCCTGGTCGGACCACATGGTCGCGGCCCAGCGGCACCTGCTCTCGGTCAACCACGCCGAAGGCCAGACATACCTCGGCGTCACGTTCGCCCGGCGCTCGCTCGGCGACACCTTCTCCGAGCGGATCCTGCGTGCCTTCGGCCGCGGCACCTCGGAGAACGAACGACGCAAGCTGGGCCGGACGGTCGAGCAGTTCGACGAGGTGCTGAACGCGTTCGGCATGCGCGGCCGCCGGGTCACCCCGCAGGAACTGGAATGGTTGCTGTTCCGCTCGGTGGCCCTCGGCATGGCCCCGCCCGGCCTGCTCTCCCCGGTCTCGAACGGGCACTGGGAAACCGGTGACCTGCTCGCGCTGACCGAGCAGGTCGAGCGGTACCGGACGCCATACGGATCAACGGTCAAGCTGGTCAACCGCATGACCGGCGAGGAACGCCACGTCGCGGTCCTCTCCGTCGGCCGGATGGAACCATTGGAGATCCCCGAACGGCACGAGCCGTGGATGCACTTCCACGAGCGGCTGCCCTGGCCGATGGAACTCTCCTCCCGCATCGACATCCTCGGCTCGAACAGTTCGTTCAAGAACCTCGAACACCGGCTCCGGATGATCCGCTCCCAGCAACTCGACTACGCCGAGCACGGCATCGACGCCCCGCCGGAACTGGAACGCCTCGCCAAACGCGCGCTGGTGATCGGCGACGAGATGACCACCGGCCTGCCGACCGACTCGGCCCGGGCACACGGCTGGCACCGGATCGCCGTCAGCGGCGCCAACCGCGAGGAATGCCTCGAACGCGCCCGCCGACTCATCCAGCTCTACTCCCGTGAACTGCGGATCTCCCTGCAACACCCGAAGAACCAGGACCAGCTGGCCCGCGAGTTCATCCCCGGTGAGCCGATCGCCAACACCGGATACGTCCGGCGCATGCCGGTCAAACTGCTGGCCGCGGCATTGCCCCAAGCAGCGTCGACAGTCGGCGACCGGCGCGGCGACCTGATCGGACGCACCTCGGGCACCTGCCGCCGGCCCGTCTTCCTTGACCTGCACTTCCCGATGGAGGTGCGGGAACGCTCCGGGCTGGGCGTCTTCGTCGCCGAACCCGGCGGTGGCAAGTCGACCCTGATGGGCGCGCTCGGCTACCTCAATGCGCGCCGAGGAGTGCAGGTCACCCTGCTCGACCCGTCAGGGCCACTCGCGCGACTGTGTGAAATGCCGGAACTGAAGCCGTACAGCCGGGTTCTGAACCTCACCGGCTCCGAACAGGGCACGCTCGCGCCCTATGCGCTGATCCCCACCCCGATCCGGTCCGAGTTCTCGACCGGGCCCAGCGGCGACCGCGAATACGAAATCGCAGTCTCCAACGCCCGCGCCGAACGCCGCATGCTGGTCCAGGACATCTGCTCGATGCTGGTACCCCCGCAGGTCGCCAAGGAAGCATCCACCGCAACCCTGCTCCGGCACGCGGTACGACAGGTCCCGGCCGAAGAGACGTCGATGCTCGACGACGTCGTCACCACCCTCCAAGGGCTCGACGACGAAGGCAAAGAACTCGCCAACCTGCTGCTCGACACCGCGGAAATGCCGCTCGCGCTGCTCTTCTTCGGCCGCCCGCCGGAACACCTGCTCGGCGCCGACTCCGCCCTCACCGTCATCACCATGGCCGGCCTGCGACTGCCCGACCTCAAAATCGAGCGAGAATACTGGTCAGCCGAAGAATCGCTGGCGCTGCCGATGCTGCACACCGCACACCGGCTGGCCGTCCGGCGCTGCTACGGCGGCTCGATGTCCTCCCGCAAAATGGTCGGGCTCGACGAGGCACACTTCATGGAAGGCTGGCGGTCCGGCCGCTCCTTCCTCGTCCGGCTCGCCCGAGACTCCCGCAAATGGAACCTGGCCGCGCTGGTCGCCTCACAGAACCCGCGGGACATCCTCGGCCTCGACGTGCAGAACCTGGTCTCCACGGTCTTCGTCGGACGCATCGCCGAAGACCAAGAGATCGCATCCGAGGCGCTGCGGTTGCTGCGGGTGCCCGTCCACGACGGGTACGAGGCGACACTGGCCTCGCTGTCCCAGGTGGACACGTCGTCACAGCATCGGCTCGGCTTCCGCGAATTCGTGATGCGAGACGTGGACGGGCGAGTTCAGAAAGTCCGCGTCGACGTCTCATACGTCGACGGGCTGCTGGGGCATCTGGACACGACGCCTGGGGTGGCTCCTTCCTCGGTGGTGTCGCTGCCTTCCGACCTGGAGGTTTGAGATGGTTCGGCGGGGGGTGGCGCTCCTCTCGGTTCTCGTCGTGATGGTGGTGGCGTCGATCGCTTGGGCTGTGGCAGCGCCGACCGGCGCCTACGCCGAACCATCCAAGGCACCAGGCGGCGCCTGCAGTGTCGAAGAGTGGAACAGCGGGATCAACGATTGCCTTGACCGACTTATAAAAGCTGTCGGAGATAAGGCAAAATGCGAGAACGCACCTACTCCAAGTGCGCCTGACTCAGGCTTGGCTGGATGGTTCGCGGAAAAGCCGGCCGCAGATGTCGCAAACGGCCGCGCAGGCAGGTACACCCTGTATGGATACGCTGGATATAGCTTCCCTAACTATGATCAAGGCGGCGGATGCGCCGCTCCGCTGACGGAAGCAGACTCTCGAGCGGAGTCAACGCTTGCCAACGGTGAGTTCATGGTTGCGACCGCGGTCATTGGGGCATCGAATGCGCTCCGCGAACGAGCTTGGGATCCCAAGTCACTGTGGGCCTGGGCCGACAAGCTTGTGGAACAGGCAACTAAGGACGTCTACGATAAGGTGTTCCACGTGTTCGGCGCAATCGCGCTGGCAGTGATCGGAATTTACCTGATCTGGCGATCTCGACAGGCCGACATGGGCGCCGCGACAACGACCGTCGGATGGGCGATCCTGGTCATGGTCGGCGTAACGGCAATTGCCGCATGGCCTGTTCGCTCAGCTAATATTGCGGATCAGAGCCTCATAACTTCATTAAGCGTGGTCCATACCGCGCTAGATCCGCAAAATCAAGACGGCGCGAACACCATTTGCAAACTTGGCGATCCTAAAGCGTGCATCGACAACCGGCCGCCTGCAGTCCGCGCAAGCGACACCGTCACAGAAACAATGCTTTACCGCAACTGGCTGCGAGGAATTCTCGGATCAGCGGATAGCGATACGGCTCAGAAATACGGCGCCGCGCTTTACCGAGCCCACTCGTTCCAGTGGGATGAGATTGAGGATATTCGAAAAAACCCGGCAACTCGAGACGCCATGATCGAGCTCAAGAAGACCGAATGGCGTGCACTTTCAGCCCAGATCAAAATTGAGGACCCTGAGGCTTACGAGTATCTCCAGGGCACCAACGGCATGGAGCGCATCGGCGCAGGTTTCATCGCCACCCTTGCCGCAATCATGTTCGCAATGTTCGACATTACGGCCTCCGTTCTAGTACTTCTCGGATTTCTAGTCTTTCGCTGGGCCGTTATTGTTGCTCCGATCCTCGGAACTATTGGCCTCCTTCGACCCGCAAGTGCAGGCATTCGACGCCTAGGAAACGCTGTAGTGGCGGCCATCTTCAACATCGCAATCTTCGGAACCGGCGCCGCGATCTATCTCTTCGCGGTCGACTTAATCATGAATACCGCCACCCTTCCCGGGTGGCTTCAGGTTGTCTTGGTGTGGCTTTGCGGTGTCGTCGGCTGGTTGCTACTCCGCCCTTACCGTCGTATCACCCAACTTGGAGGGAAAGACAGCGCTGCAACTATCGCCTCAGGCGGTTCATGGCATCGCCGGTTCTTCCAGGATATGCGCGAGGCCGCTAAACTCGACATTGCCGACGGTGCCAGTACTCGTGAGCGCGCGCTTGGCAAGGACAATCGGACGTTCTTCGTCGAACCGCGGAATATGCGCCCCGAGGCCCGGCTGGAGGACCCAGCCCACTCGGGATCGACCCGCACGGAGTCGACGCGCCCGGACTCAGAGAACGCGTCGAAGCTTCCAGTCCCGAAGCGTCCGGATGGCACAGAATCGACCCGCGGCACAAAGCCGGCTACCCGGTCGACGAGCGGTCCCGCCGAGGGCGGCAGCAGCCGTCCTGCTTCTCCTCGACCCAAGGCTCGACGTACCGAATGGACGGAGCCGGACGTAGCCGAGCAGCCCGCTTCTTACACGATCTACCGGCCGGATACGGGCTCCACGACGCAGGAGACCGCTGGCCCGCGGGTGCGCTCCGAGGCCAGGTGATCGAGTGTCGGGGGTAGTCGCGCGCGGGCTCAACGCACTGTTTCGTACGCGTGGGGGTGTCGCCCTGGTTCTCGTGGCAGTAGTGCTGGCCATCGTCGGTATCGGCCGCCTTCTGTCCGACGGAAAGTCAGGTTCATCTCCTATCGGACTCGGGTCACCAGCGCCCGCAATCAGCGTCGACCCGTCCGAGGATGACAGCGTCGTCTCGTCCGAGCCTCCGCCGAAGCCGAAGACAAGTCCAGGTGGGGCCCAGCCGGAACAGGTTGCTTACGCCTTCGCTTCCGCTTGGGTCAGCCACAGCGATGTGACCTCGAAGAAGTGGCTTGACCGTCTGCTGCCGAATGCCACGACGGATCTCGCCGACCAACTCCGTGGGGCGGATCCTGCCGGTGTTCCGGCAGACCGGGTACTCGGTCGCCCGACGCTGGACGTGGTCAACGAAACTCAGGTCAATGCGATCGTCACGATGAACTCGGGCAAGCTCAGTCTGCGGCTCGTCGCCCCGGACGGCCATTGGCTGGTTGACGGCATCGACTGGGAGGGCGCATGACCCTTCGGCGGCCCCGCAAAGTGGTTCTCCTGGTCGCAATGGTGACGACGCTAACCCTGTTGTGTTGCGGCGGAAGTATCGCCATCCTGCTCTACGGTGAACTCGCCAACAAAGACGACAAGACCAGTTTGGGCGTCACCTCATTCGATTGTGGTCGGGGCGGACCGATCGACCCAAACGCCAAGTTGCCCAAGGCACGGCAGTACGGCGCCCAACAGGTTCGCAATGCCGCCGTGATCATCAACGTCGGTGCAAAGCTGAAGATGCCGCCCCGCGCCTGGGTGATCGCCGTGGCCACCGCCATGCAGGAGTCCAGCTTGTCCAATCTCGGCAATCTGGGTTCACGTAATGATCATGACTCCCTTGGTCTGTTCCAGCAGCGCCCCAGCTCTGGCTGGGGAACACCGGCTGAGATCCAAGAACCGGAGTACGCCGCTACGAAGTTCTACGAGAAGCTAAAGACGATCAAGGGCTGGGAGAACATGTCGCTGACCCGGGCAGCGCAGGCCGTTCAGATCAGCGCTTACCCGGACGCGTATGCGAAGCATGAGCCGGCCGCTACCCAAATCGTGAACATGCTTGCCCATGGTGCGGCGAACGCGGTCGGCAGTTCACTCTCAATGTCTTGCGCGGGTGCCGGGCAGACTGCAGCCTCCGGATGGACCATCCCGGTGAAGGCGGAGGTCGGATCCGGCTTCCGTAGCCCGGAGCGGCCCAATCACCAAGGTGTCGACCTGATCATCGGGCGATACACACCCATCGCCGCAGCCGCCAGTGGCATCGTTTCAGTCGTGAAATGCGATGAGGACTTCAGAGGGCGTAAGACCTGCAACGTCGACGGGTATCCGGGTAAGGGCGGATGCGGTTGGATGGTGGAGATTCAGCACGCCGGGAACATCATGACCCGTTACTGTCATATGGTTCAGCAACCGTTCGTCAAGGTGAATCAGAAGGTCACCGCTGGCCAGATAATCGGCCGGGTCGGCACTAGTGGAAACTCGTCCGGCCCCCACTTGCACTTCGAGGTCCATTACAACAACGATCGATCGAGCGGAGGCGCGACCAATCCAGTACCCTTCATGCAACAACAAGGCGCCCCCTTAGGCAATGCAGGATGATGGGCGAGCCGCTACCAGAACCATTTTTTCAGAATGACTTCTGGAGGCCGGACCCACCCCGCCCAGTGGTTCCCGTACCAGCCGTTATGAGCGGAAGCCTGCGGGGTCGACGCGTTCTTATTGGAGTTCCGGGTCTAGGTTGGCGCGGCGATCTCCGAGCAGACGAAAAGCTTGTCCAGGGAAGCCGCACATACGTCCCCGTAATGCCCGAAGCGGAATGGTATCGCGCCGAGTCAGAAAAAACCGAGGTATTTGCCGCCTTAGTTCCAATTGAGCGAGTGTGGGCCGAAGAATTCGGTGTACCAGCTTTTCCCAACTCTGGCGGCTCACGTCTCGTATCGCTTGATGAGCCGCCCAGACGCCCTCCCGTCCCAGCCACTCGGGAGTCAGTCCTGACAGGACGACGCGTTGTAAGGCTTCTTGATGGCGGCGAGCAACGTGACCTCCGAGCTACAACGGAGCTGTATACCAGCAGTAGCGGCGACATCTGCGTCCGAGTCGCGACCGAAATTGATTGGTACAGCTGGTCTTGGAGCGCACGGTTCCCCCAAACCATGGAGGTCGTCGCGAACGCCCTTTGGACCGAATAGGTTATAGGACTGGACTAGCGGAACAAACGCGCCAATCACCTTTATCAACTAACTCGAACTTCCAAGTTTCTGATGTCCGCTCAGACCCATCCGATACAGCTCTGACGATATCCACGGTCGCAATAGAATGAGTTCCTGAAGTCTCTACTTTTAGGTTCCTCCAGGTCACTACCACCTGGATAGAGAACTTGGATTCGGTCGACTTTATCTGATCCCTGAAGGCACTCAGCTTACTAAAGTCGGCGCCCTCCTTGCAGGAATACAATTCCGCTTCTTGATCGTTTCGATGAGCCATATAGGCCCCAAGAAAATTGACCATCACTACGCTTGGGTCCGACCGCTCAACCTTCGTGGCGTTGTCGTATATCGCCACAATTACGCCCACCCCACCGAGACAGAGCAACGATACGACACCTGCAGCCAAGGCAAGCGTCAGCCTGGTTCTGCGAGATTTGAACCGCCCACCTCGCCTTGACGCCATCTCGGCGATGCGCGGCTGAGCCGGCGCATCAACCTCCTTGGGCTCCGAGGAAGCTCCGGGCTGCGCTGACGTCTCCGACGACGGTGCCCCGAATCCCGCTTGACCGTTGTGCGGCTGCATACATACGACACTAATTCGTCATCGGGGGCTCAGCGCGCCAAGGCAGTGCCGAACCGCACCGCCCCTCCTCCCGTACCCATGATCGCAAGCTCCTGATAGGACACCCCGAGCGGACATCACCGGATGCTTCCTCTCGGATCCCACCAAACCGCCCCGGGACCGCATTGCATGGGCCTTCGCTGGTCTGGGATAGGTTTTATGCGCGCGACAGGAGGTGACAGCAGTGGCGGGTTCGGCTCTGCGGGTCCGGCAGGCCGCTGCTTTGCACCGGCAGGCGGTGGCGACAGCGGATGCTGCCTCCGCCGCTCTGGAGGCGTACGCTCCGGGCGCCAGTGACCCTCGGGAGCAGCACCGGCTGGCCCAGCGGCTGCAGGCGGCGGCGGCTCAGGTCGCTCCGGGGTGGCTCGGTGCACCGCTTGATGCGTTGACGCCACGGGCGCCGCTCGGTGGTGGGCAGATGCCGCAGTTCGTGCGGCTCGGGGTGGCTCAGCCGCTGGACGATGTTCGTTTCCCGGCGATTGTTCCGCTGCTCGGGGTGGGTCATCTGACCGTTGATGCCAGCGCCACTGATCCTCGGGTGTTCGGGCTGCTCAGGTCGCTGCTGTTGCGCATGCTGGCGGCCACTCCGGCCGGCTCCTTGCTGGTCCGCACGGTTGACGGGGTCGGTGGGGGCGCGGTTTTCGAGCCGTTCGAGGAGCTGGCCGACGCCGGGCTGATGTCGCCACCGGCCGTCGACCGGCAGGGTTTGCGGGATGTGCTCTCCGAGGCGGAGAAGTGGCTGCGACCCGCGCGCGGTGGCCGGAAGCGGCGGGACCGGATGCTGCTGGTGATCATCGCCAGCCTGCCGGAGATGACCGAGGGCGAGGAGTTGCGGCGCATCGCCGCGCTGGCCCAGCAGGGGCCGGATTCGGGGTTGCATCTGATTGTGGCCGGCTGGCCTCCGCCGCCGTTGACCGCGGAGACGACGCAGGCGCCGCTGCCGCGCACCACCGCCGTCTCGGTGCGTAATCCGTTCGCGATCGTCGGTGATCCGCCTGGTGGTTCGTTCGGGTCGACGCCGGAGACGCCGTGGTTGAATGCGCCGGTTTTTCTGGATGAGGAGCCACCGCCGCATCTGGTCGACGCCGTCTGTGCGGAGTTGGTCGCGCACACGGCGGCCGCGTCCCGGGTGACGCTGGCCGATCTGTTGCCGGAGCCGACGGAGGAGTTGTGGTCGGCGGACGCGTCCGGCGGGGTGGAGACGGTGGTCGGCCATCACGGTGACGTGCCCCTGGTGTTGCGTTTCAACGACTTGACCCCGCATTGGATGGTCGGTGGTCGTTCCGGTGGCGGCAAGACCGCTTTCCTGATCAACGTGCTCTACGGGCTCGGCGCGCGGTATTCGCCGGACGAGTTGGCGCTCTACCTCCTCGATTTCAAGGAGGGCGTGTCGTTCGCCGAGTTCGTGCCGACTCAGCGGGACCGCACGTGGCTGCCGCACGCCCGGGCGGTCGGTGTCGAATCCGACCGGGAGTACGGGTTGGCTGTCCTCCGCGAGCTGGACGCCGAGATGGGCCGCCGCTCGATGGCGTACAAGCGGGCCGGGGTGTCCCGCTTCGCCGATCTGCGCGCGGTCGCCGCCGAGGAGGGCAGGGGCCGGCCGCTGCCCCGGGTCCTGTGTGTCATCGACGAGTTCCAGGTGCTGCTGGCCGGCAATGATCCGACCGCGGCCGAGGCGGTGGGGCTTCTCGAGTCGCTGGCGCGCAAGGGCCGGTCGTACGGGATTCATCTGGTCCTCGCCAGTCAGACGGTGCTCGGCGTTGAGGCCCTGTATGCGAAGCGCGATTCGATTTTCGGCCAGTTCCCGGTGCGGATCGCGCTGCCGGGCGGCGGTGACGTGCTGGAGCCGACGAACGACTCGGCGGCCGGGCTTCCCCTGGGCAGCGCGGTGGTGAACACGGCCGGTGGTCTGGGTGGGCCGCGCGGGGCGACGCGGGGCCACGAACGGGTGGTTCGCTTCCCGGATCCGCACGCCGACCAGAGCCTGCTGAGTGACCTGCGGCACAAGCTGTGGGGCGCTCGTGATCCGGAGTCGATCCCGCCGCGCATCTTCGCGGGCTACGCGCACCAGCATCTGGCCGACGACCCCACCTATCGGGCGGCGCTGGCGGGCCGGGCGAGCCGTCCGACCGCGCTGCTCGGGCGCATGATCGACGTGAGTCTGTCGACGGCCGCGTTCCCGCTGGACTCCTCGCCCGGGCGGCACCTGGCGATCCTGGGTTCGCAGCCGACCGGCGCCGAGGTGCTGGACGCGGTGGCCCGCAGTGTGGCGGCCTGTCACGCGCCCCGGACCACCCGGTTCGTGATCGCGTCGCTGGTCGCCGAGGGTGACGTCCTCGCCGCCGAGCTGGCCGAGGAGATCGCGCACCGGCAGGAGGTTCTTGTCGTCGACGCGGCCGGCCTCTCCGCCGAGCTCGCCTCCGACCAGCCGGGTTACCGGGTGGTGTTCGGGATGGACGCGGCCCCGGCGGGCACGCTGACCGGCCTGCGGCAGCTGCTGCGCGAGGGGCCGAGTCGTGGTGCGCATCTGCTCTCCTGGTGGCGCGGTGTGCGCCGGTTCAGCGAGGAGACCGGCGGCAGCATGGGCCGGGAGGACGTGGCCGGCCTGCTCTTCCTGAACGTTCCGCAGTCGGATGTGACGCTGATGCTGGGCCGGGCGGTGGATTGGCAGCCGAGGCCGAACCGGGCTCTGCTCCACGACCGGCACACCGACCGCACGGTCACCGTGGTCCCGTTCGTGCAGCCGGAGGGCGACAACCCGTGACGGACCAGGAGCAGGCAGCGCAGAGCGGCGTCGTGCCGGCCCAGGCGGGCCCGCCGTCCGACGGCCCGTGGGCGGCCTATCTGGCGGCGGCTCGCGAGCTCGACGCGGTGCGCCGCGCGGCCAGCACGGTCGCGGGCGAGCAGGCCGCCACGGTCACCGCCGCGCGGCAGGAGCTGACCGCGGTCCGCGCGAGACTGGCCCCGCAGCGTGCGCGTCTGGTGCGCGATTTCGGCGTACCGGAAAGCGATCTTGTGCCTCTGGAGGGTGAACGGGCGACCGCTGTCGCCGCGGTGACCGGTGGCCCGCCGGCCGTGCTGTCGGCGCTTCAGCAGGCCAGGGTCACGGCCGACGCCGCGGATCACGCGTTCATCGGCCCGCTCCCGGCCGGTTCCGCGCGCCCGTGGGCTCGGAATCTGCTGGTCTACGGCCCGTTCGCGGCGGCGGTCCTGCTCGTCCAGATCATCCTCTACCTGGTGGCGCCGAGCGGCTCACTGCCCACGTACACGCTGCTCTGCGGCCTCAGCATGCCGCTGCTGGCGTTCGGGCTGGGGTGGGCCACCATCGGCTTCGTCTGGGGCGCCGACGGCGAGCAGGGCGGGCCGGCCGTCGATCGCACGCCCGTGCTCGGCATCGTCACGTGCCTGATCCCGGTGCTGCTCACCTGCATGGGCGTCGGCCTGCAGAACCTGCTCAGCTGAGTCACGAGAGGACCAGAGCATTGGCCAGCATCGAAGAAGTCAAGGTCAACATCGCCGCCTCGGTCGCCGGAGCGGACCGCGCCATCGCCGGCATCCAGATGGTCGCCGACCAGCTCGATCAGTCGCTGGCCCTGCTCCGCCTCACCTCGATCGGCTCGTTCCACCCGTCGACTGCCGCCGCGATAGCGCACCTGGAGCAGGCCCGCACCCGCCTCGACGAGGCAACCCAGTTGACCCGAGCCGCCATGGACTCGGCGAACCAGTTCAGCGGCATGATCTGAAACCCCGAAGATCAACTTCACGATCTTCATTTCCCAGCTCCGCTGTGGTCTAGATCGTCGCTCCCGCGGGGACCCTTCCGGGCCTCGCAGGGCCGCGGACGGCCCTGAACGCGAGGCCCGCAAGGGCGATGTCCGTGGGTGGTCCCGCTCAGTGCAACAAACCCGTCCACAGCCCCGCCCCGGCCGGAGGGTCCCGCCCGTCGAAGCCCGCGAGGTGGGCGGTTGGCCGCCGTCGCGGCCGCGCTCCCGGCTCCGGCTGCAACAGAGGGCCTGCCCGGATGTCGCGGGACTGACACGGACATTGCAGGGCTGGCATAGGCGGCGCGGGGCTGCGCGGGCGTCGCGGGGCTGCGCGGGCGTCGCGGGGCTGCGCGGGCGTCGCGGCGCTGCGCGGGCGCCGCACGGCTGCACAGGCGTCGCAGGTCGCGCGGGCGCCGCACGGCTGCACAGGCGTCGCAGGTCGCGCGGGCGCCGCACGGCTGCACAGGCGTCGCACGGCTGCACAGGCGCCGCACGGCTGCACAGGCGCCGCACGGCTGCACAGCACGGGCGTCGCAGGGCTCGTCTGCGCTATCGGCTGGCGGCTGAGGGCTGGACGAAGGCGAGGGCGGCTTGTGGCGGCGGGCGAACAGAACGGCATGAGCACCGGGCGACGGGGTCGGCCGGTGCTCATGGTGGGTGGTTCGGGAGGGTCAGCGGGCGTTTATCAACGCCATCGCCTCGGCCCGCACCTTGCCGTCGGTCTGGAAGGCGCCCCGGACCGCGGAGGTCACCGTCCGAGCGCCGACCTTGCGGATGCCGCGCATCTCCATGCACAGGTGCTCGCACTCGAGGACCACGATCACCCCGCGCGCGCCCAGCTTGGTCATCAGCAGGTCCGCGATCTGCGAGGTGAGCCGTTCCTGCACTTGGGGCCGGCGGCCGAAGACCTCGACGAGCCGGGCCAGTTTCGACAGGCCGGTGATGCGCCCGTCAGTGCCCGGAATGTAACCGATGTGTGCGACGCCCTTGAACGGCAGCAGGTGGTGCTCGCACATGCTCTGCACCTCGATGTCGCGGACGAGCACGAGTTCCTCGTGGTCGGCCTCGAAGGTGGTGGTGAGCACGCTCGCGGGGTCGACCCGCAGGCCGGCGAAGAGTTCCGCGTAGGCACGAGCGACGCGGGCCGGGGTCCGCTCCAAGCCGTCCCGGTCCGGGTCCTCACCGATCGCGATGAGGATCTCCCGGACCGCTTTCTCGATCCGCCCGAGGTCGACGGCCTGCTCCACCGGTGTTCCGGTGACTTTGCCGTCGACCAGCCGGGCGGCGAGATAGTCGAGTTCGTCTGACACGTTGATCAGTTACTGCCTTCGATGGTGCCGTTCGCGTTCGGCCCGACAGCGAGCTGCCCGTCCGACTCGGCCTGCGCCTTCAGCTTCTCCCGCTCGGCGGGGGTGAGCACGGGCGGGGCCTCCGACGGGAGACGCTTGCCGAAGCCGTTGAACGGCGACATGGGCGGACGCTTCTGCACCCGGGCGCAGATCCGGTCCATGTCCTCGCGGGTGATCGTCTCTTTCTCGATCAGCTCGAGGACCATGTCGTCGAGAACGTCCCGGTACTCCACCAGGATCTCCCACGCCTCGTCGTGCGCGAGCTCGATGAGTGCCCGCACCTCGCCGTCGATGTCGGCGGCGACCGCGTCCGAGTAGTCCCGCTCGTGGCCCATGTTGCGGCCCAGGAACGGCTCGTCGCCACTCGTGCCGTACTTCACGGCGCCGAGCTTGGAGCTCATGCCGTACTGCGTGACCATGGCGCGGGCCAGACCGGTCGCCTTCTCGATGTCGTTGCCGGCACCCGTGGTGGGCTCGTGGAAGACGAGCTCCTCGGCGGCCCGGCCACCCAGTGCGTACGCCAAGGTGTCGATCATCTCGGCGCGGGTCTGGGTGTACTTGTCCTCGGTCGGCAGGACCAGCGTGTGACCGAGCGAGCGGCCACGCGGCAGGATCGTCACCTTGTGCACCGGCGCGGAGTGCGGCAACGCGTAGGCGACCAGTGCGTGACCACCCTCGTGGTACGCCGTGATCTTCTTCTCGTTGTCGCTCATCGCCCGGGTGCGGCGCTCGGGGCCGGCGATGACCCGGTCGATCGCCTCTTCGAGGAAGTAGTTCGAGATCGCCCGCTTCTCGTTACGCGCGGTGAGCAGCGCGGCCTCGTTGATCACGTTGGCCAGGTCGGCACCGGAGAAGCCGGGCGTGCGGCGGGCCACCGAGTCGAGGTCGACGTCCGGCGTGAACGGCTTGCCCTTGGCGTGCACCCGGAGGATCGCCTTGCGGCCCTCCATGTCCGGGTTGTCCACCGGGATCTGCCGGTCGAAACGGCCGGGACGCAGCAGCGCCGGGTCGAGGATGTCGGGCCGGTTGGTCGCCGCGATCAGGATCACGCCGCCCTTGGTGTCGAAGCCGTCCATCTCGACGAGCAGCTGGTTGAGCGTCTGCTCGCGCTCGTCGTGACCGCCACCCATGCCGGCGCCACGGTGCCGGCCGACGGCGTCGATCTCGTCGACGAAGACGATCGCCGGCGCGTTCGACTTGGCCTGCTCGAAGAGGTCGCGGACGCGGCTGGCGCCGACACCGACGAACATCTCCACGAAGTCCGAGCCGGAGATCGAGTAGAACGGCACCCCGGCCTCGCCGGCGACCGCGCGGGCCAGCAGCGTCTTACCGGTACCCGGCTGACCGAAGAGCAGCACGCCCTTCGGGATCTTGGCGCCGAGCGCCTGGTACTTCGCCGGGTTCTGCAGGAAGTCCTTGATCTCCTGGAGTTCCTCGACCGCCTCGTCGGCGCCCGCCACGTCGGCGAACGTCGTCTTCGGCGTGTCCTTGGTGATCATCTTCGCTTTGGACTTGCCGAAGTTGAGCACCCGCGAGCCGCCACCCTGCATCTGCGACATGAACAGCAGCAGGAGGACCACCAGAATGGCGATCGGCAGCAGGTTGATCAGCAGACTGAGGAGGATGTTGTCGCCGGAGACAGTGGTGTTGATCGTCCCGGTGATCCGGCCTGCGGACTTGGCCTGCCGAACGTCGTCCCAGATGTCGCCGGTTACCTCGTACGGATATTGGGTTTCGATCTTGTTCGTGCTCTTGCCGTTGAACTGCTCGGGATCCTTGAGGTCGATCTGGAGCGTCTGCTCCTTGTCCTTCTGAACGACCTTCTCGATACCGGGCTGGTTCAGACGCTCAAGAGCGACCGAAGTGTCGACCCGCTGGTAGCTGGGACCACTGGTGAAGATCGAGCTCAGCGCGACTACGCCGATGATCACCAGAATGATCCAGACCACCGGGCGGCGGAAGAAACGCGTACGTTCCATACTGTTGTCGGGCGCCAAGCGCCCGGACCCTCCTGATCGGCGTCCTGGTCACCTCAACGTCACCGCCCACCGGCGGCCGCCGGGATCAATTCCCCGCGTGGGTGGCGGCGAATCACTCCCAGCCCCTCCGGCGCTCGTGACACCACGCCATCGGTCACTCGACCGTACACCGTAGGCACGCATTGCGAACCCGTGAGGCGGTAGGGCGAACTCCACGTAACCCCCCGCAATCCAGCGCGTTTCAGCAATAAAACCGGCCATATCCACCTTTACTGAGAACACGCTGAGAAAGCGGTTCAGCTACGGGCGTAGACCTCGGGCCGCAGAACACCCACGTACGGCAACTCGCGGTAGCGCTCCGCGAAGTCCAATCCGTAACCGACCACGAACTCGTTGGGGATGTCAAAGCCCACGTACTTCACCGGAACCTGCACCTTGACCGCGTCGGGCTTGCGGAACAGCGCGACCACCTCGACGCTGGCCGGCTGCCGCGACTCCAAGTACTTCATCAGCCAGGACAGGGTCAGCCCGGAGTCCACGATGTCCTCGACGACCAGCACGTGCCGGCCGGCGATGTCCCGGTCCAGGTCCTTCAGGATGCGCACCACGCCGGACGAGGTCGTCCCCTGCCCGTAGGAGGAGACCGCCATGAACTCCATCTCGGTGGACGGGCCCTGACGGCCCAGCGAGCGGGCGAAGTCGGCCATGAACATGACCGCGCCCTTGAGCACGCACACGAGAAGGATGCCGTCGGCGGCGTCGGCATGGTCCGCGGAGACCTGTTTCGCCAGCTCGTCGATCTTCTCGCGGATCTGCTCCTCCGAGATGATCACGTGGTCGATGTCGGCGTCGTACCAAGCACCATCAGCCATGTGCCTAGCCTGCCGCATGGAGGTTACCGTCCGCGAAACGGGGCCGAATTACGTTGCGCAGCGCTCACTTGACAACGGTCGGAACCACCCGAACGAGGTCACTCTGCCGCCGCGCGACGGCGATTCCCCCGGGCAGGCATGCCTCGCCCTGCCCGCGCCAGTCGGTGACCAGGGCGTCCAGGGACATCACATGCCCGTACGCCAGCGCGCCGCCGGGTGCGCCCAGCTCCCGGGCCCACCGGTGCAGCACCCGCCCGCGGATCGCCGAGGAGAGCCCGGCCAGCGCCGGAACCGACAGGCCGCCGGCGGAACGGGCCTGCTCCAAGGCCTGCCCGGCCAGCTCGTCGAGTGCCTCGTTGTCGGCCGCGAGCAGCGCCGCCGTCCGCGCGAGGTTGCCGATCACGGCCACGCCCAGCTCGGTGACGAGGGTGGGCAGGGCGGTGGCACGGACGCGCGACCGTGCGTACGCCGGATCGGTGTTGTGTGGATCCTCCCAGGGAGCCAGGCCGAGGGCGGCACACGCCTTCCGGGTGTCGGCCCGGGCGACCTCCAGCAGGGGGCGGCGGAACACCCCGCGGCGCGGTGGCATCCCGGCCAGGCCACGTGGGCCGGCACCCCGGGCCAGCGCCAGCAGCACCGTCTCGGCTTGGTCGTCGCGGGTGTGACCGAGCAGGACGGCGTCCGCCCCGAGCTCGGCGGCGGCCACCTCCAGAGCCTCGTAACGGGCAGTCCGGGCGGCCGCCTCCGGGCCACCGGGCAAACCGGCGACGGTGACGGTTGACACACGTACGGGATCGAAGTTGGCATCTCGGGCCCAGGCGGCGACCGAGCGTGCCCGCCGGTCCGACCCCTCCTGGAGGCCGTGGTCCACGGTGACCAGACCGACCCGGCCGGCCACGAACCGCGCTGCCGCGGCGAGCGACAGCGAATCGGCCCCGCCCGAGCAGGCCACCAGCACGAGCGCACCGGACGGCAGATCCGCCAGACCTCGGCGGACCGCCGTGCGGACCGCGGCGACCGGCGCCGGGATCCGGGCCACGGTCAGTCGATGGCCGGGCGCGCGTCGTGCACCCGCGCCACCCAGGCATCCGGATCGCCGAGCTCCTCCAGCCAGGGCAGGGTCAGCGGGGACTCGAAGATCTTGTTGAAGCCGTCCATCCCGACGCGCTCGACGACGCCGTGCACGAACTTGTGCCCCTCCGCGTACTGCCGCATCTTGACCTCGATGCCGAGCAGGCGGCGCACCGTTTTCTCCAGCGGGTTGCCGCCCTCACGGCGGCGGTTGAACTTGGTGCGGATCGACTCGACGGACGGGATCACCTCGGGGCCGACGCCGTCCATCACGAACTCGGCGTGCCCCTCCAGCAGCGTCATCAGCGCGGTCAGCCGGTCCAGCACGGCTTTCTGCCCGGGAGTCTGCACGATGTCGAGCACCGAGGCGCGGCTCTCCGGGTCGCGCAGGGCGTCCGAGACCGTCGCCACCCCGCGGCGCAGCCGTTCCAGCATGTGCTCGCCGCCCTGGGAGGCGTCGACGAACGCCTGCACCTGACCCAGGAAGTAACCCCGCATCCAGGGGACGGCGGTGAACTGGGTGCGGTGGGTGACCTCGTGCAGGCAGACCCAGAGCCGGAAGTCGCGCGGATCAGCGCCGATCTTGCGCTCGACCTCGACGATGTTCGGCGCGTTCAGCAGCAACTGGCCGGGGTCGCCGGAGAACACCTCGTATTGCCCGAGGACGCGGCCGGAGAGGTAGGCCAGGATCGTCCCGGCCTGCACCCCGGTCACCCGGGAACCGATCGCCTCGGCGAACGCGCTGGGCTGCTTGTCCCCGGAGAGCTTGGTGACCAGCGGGTTGATCACCTGTTGCAGGCCGGCGATGTTCACCTTCGCCCAGTCCCGCCGGTCGACGACCCGGACCGGGGGGACCTCGGTCTGCGAGGTCAGCCCCGTGTACTCCGCCACGTGGCCGGCCGCCTGGTCGGTCAGCTCCCGCAGCTCGGACACCACCTGAGCGGCCTCGTCGTAGGAAACCGCCGGGCCTGATTTGGACAGCGCGCCCGCAGTCGCGGCGGCCAGATCCCAGTCAACGAACTGCGCCATGCAGCCGACAGTACCCGCGCGGCTCCATAGCGCACTCCGGAGAAACCCCTAGGAGCAGCCGCAGGCCACCAGCTTGGCGGCGACCTTGTCCAGCGCGGCCTTCGCGCTGCCGGCGTCCGAGGTGGCGCTCGCCATGATCGCGAACGCGAGAACTCTCCCGTCCCGGGTGATCAGCACGCCGGCCAGCGTGTTCACGCCGCTCAAGGTGCCGGTCTTGGCCCGCACGATGCCCTGCGCGGCCTGGTTCGGGCTGGGGGTGGCGAACCTGGTCCGCAGGGTGCCGGACCAGCCGGCCACCGGCAGGCCGTTGAACATCGCGGAGAGTTCCGGCTTGCTGCCGCCGGCGGCCAGGGCCAGGGTCTGCACCAGCAGGGTAGGGCTGATGCCGTCGAACTTCGAGAGGCCGCTGCCGTCGTAGAGGTCGGCCTCGTCGCCGGGCAGGCCCAGCTCGGTCAGCTTCTTGATCATCGCCTCGGAGGCGCCGTCGAAGCTCGGCTCGGCGCCGGACGCCAGCGCCACCTGCCGGGCCATCGTCTCGGCGATGGTGTTGTCGCTCTGCTGCAGCATCCAGTCGAGGATCTGCACCAGCGGCGGCGACTCGACCTTGCCCAGTTCCTGACCGGGGGTGACACTCCCGGCGGCCGCGGAGGCGGTGCTCCCGGCCGGCGCCGGACCCTTGACCACCTTCGCCGCGGCAGCGCCGAGCTGCTTGGCGAACGTCTTGCCGGCGGCGAGCGCCGGGTCGCTGAACCGCGGGTCGCCACCGCTCTCGTTGTGCACCGGCTTGATCCGGCCGGCGTTGGTCATCAGCGCCTGGATCCGGGCGACCTGCCCGGCCGGCGAGACGTCGTCGGAGGACCAGCCCTTGGCCGTCTCCGGCCCCTTGAACAGCGTGGCGTCGACCGTCACCTTGGTGATCGGGGTGGCGCCCATCGCCGCTTTCACCTGCTTGGCCAGCAGGTCGAGCCGGGCCGCGCCGGGGAACAGCCCCTTCGCGTCGACCGACAGGGTCGGGTCGCCGCCGCCGATGATCACCACCTCGCCCGGATTCTCCCCGGCCACCACGCGGGTCGCCAGGCGGTAGGCCGGACCGCGGGCGGCCAGTGCGGTCACCGCGGTGAGGATCTTGGTGGTCGAGGCCGGGGTGGTCGGAATGTCGGCATTCTGCGAGTAGAGGACCTGCGCGGCGGCCACGTCCAGCACCGAGACGTGCACGGTCGAACCCAGCGCGGACGACTTGACCAGCGGATCCAGTGCCTTCTTGACCGCCTCCGCGGTCGGCGCCTTCCCCTGCGAGTTCGCCGCGGCGAGCACCGGGGTCGGCGTCGGCTCGGGCGTGGTCGCCATCGGGGTGGGTGTGGCCGAGTCGCCGAACCAGCCGGCGATCGGGCCCGGTTTCTCCACCAGGCCGACGACGGCCACGGCGACCAGGACGACCACGGCGAGGACGATCGCGGCAGCCTTCGGGTTGGAGAAGAACCCCGGTGCGGGCTCGGCCGGGCCGCTGCCGGGCGCGCTCTCGGCGCCGGCGGCGGCTTTCGGCGTGGCCGGTGGCCGGGCTCCGCCGACCGGCTGCGGCACCGCCGGGCGCGCGGTGTTCAAAGGCACAGAGGCTTTCCCGTACGCGGGTGAGCCGCCCGCGACCGGCGCCGGCACCGGCTGGGGTGGCGTCGGGGCGCTGGGCGGGTACTCACCGGGCGGCGGGATCGGCACCGTCGTCCGGGAGTCCGGCGACGGGAAGGCCGACGACTGAGGCGGAGATCCGGGCACACCGGGCCAACCGGACTGCCTCATACCGTTATCCGGGTGATTCGTCCCGCTGGACACGCCGTCGTACTCCGGACCGTTCTGTGAATCTTGCCTCGTCACACGCCCCTCCTCGCCCGTGGCGTCAGACTTAGGGGAGACTAGCGACATCCGGCACACCGTTGCGCGCGGATCCTGCGGGCCTGCTTCCATTCCCCCGCTTCCCCGCCCGGCGGCCCGGTCTCATCAAGCGGGCAATCACAAGGGGAGCGGATATGGATTTCGACGTTCTGGTTGAGATCCCCAAGGGGCAGCGCAACAAATACGAGGTGGACCACAAGACCGGCCGCATCCGGCTGGACCGGACCCTCTTCACGGCGACACAGTATCCCGCCGACTACGGCTACATCGAGGGCACCCTGGGCCAGGACGGCGACCCGCTGGACGCGCTCGTGCTGATCCAGGAGCCGACCTTCCCCGGTTGCCTGGTCCGTTCCCGCGCCATCGGGATGTACCGGATGACCGACGAGAAGGGCCGCGACGACAAGGTCCTCTGCGTGCCCTTCGAGGACCCGCGCCAGGAGCACCTGCGCGACATCCACCACCTGGGCGAGTTCGACCGGATGGAGATCCAGCACTTCTTCACGGTCTACAAGGACCTGGAGCCCGGCAAGTCCGTCGAGGGCGCGACCTGGGTCGGCCGGGTCGAGGCCGAGGCGGAGATCCGCGCCTCGTTCAAGCGCGCGCAGGACGCCGAGGCCGAGGAAGGCGAGCACCACTGACGGTTCACCTCCCCTGATACCGCTGACGACCGCACCTGCGGGGCCCGGGCCCCGCAGGTGCGGTCGTATGGCTATCCGGTTCCGAGGCCGCTGACCGCGCCGTAGAGGCCGGCCACCGCACACGCGACCGGGATCACCGACACCGTGGCCAGCACGTCCAGCGCGTCCGCGGCCCGGCTCACCGACGGTGACGGCGGGCGCCGGGACCAGGTCACTCCGCCGGCCACGATCGCCAGGGCGAGCAGCACGCAGCCGGCGGTCACCACCGGCCGGGCGCTCGCCGGCACCTCGGCGAGCAGAGCGGCCCCGAGCGCGACGGCGGCGGCCAGGCCACCCGCGATCAGCGGCAGCCGGTGCCGCCGGGCCCGGAACAGCCTGGCCCGCAGCAGCAACGCGACCGCGGCCGCGGCCAGCAGGAGCCGGGCGGCCAGGGTTCCCGCGGCGGCCAGGGCCACGGCCGCGGCGGCCACCAGCACCGCGTGACCGAGCAGCAGACCGGCCAGGAACTCGTCGGCCCGCCCGGCCGCGGCGAAGACCACCTCCCGCTCCGGCCGCCGGCGCAACACCTCCAGGGCGGTGCCGGCCGGTTCGTCCGGCGGCTCCTCCGGCAGGACGGCCGGGGGCACCGGGGTGCGGCCCAGGCGCAGGGCGAGCGCCGGGAGCAGCGGGATCCCGCAGACCAGGGCGGCCGGCAGAACCGCGGTGCCGGCGGCCGGACCCGCCGCCAGGACGGCGGACGCGGTCAGGGCACCGAGCACGCCGACGGTCGCGCCGGCCGTGAAGACCCGTACGCCGGCCGCGACCCCGGCCCCGCCGAGCACCGCCACCACCAGCACCGCGACCGAGCCCGCCAGCAGCCCGGGACCGCTGATCCAAGCACCGCCGGACGAGGTGACCAGGGCGGTCGCGCCGACGAAGGCGTAGGGCATCGCGAAGGAGCCGAGAAGCACGCCGGCGCTCGCCACGCCGTACGCCCGGGAAGTGGTCGTCGCGGCGAGGGTGAGCAGCGCGGCCAGGCCCAGGCCGGGCCAGCCCGAGGTGTCGCCGCGCAACGCCGGCAGGCCCAGGGCCAGGACGGCACCGGCCGCGGCCAGGGCCACCGTCCGGGTGGCGGCCGGAGTCCAGGTGCCGCCGCGGCGGCGGGCGCCCTCGGCGACGGCTTCGACGACGTCGTCGTACTCCCACTCCGGCCAGTCGTCGCGGGCCGGAGTCAGGTGCAGGACCTCACCGTCACGCACACCCTGTGGATAAAGTCCGCTGTCGATCTCCAGGGCGAGCCCGTCGGCCCGGCGCAGCACCCAGCCGCCGTGCCGTTCACCGGTGTCGGCGAGGTCCTCACCGGCGTGCCGGAGAACCTCCGGCAGCAGCTCGGCCAGGGGAACGTGCTCGGGCAGGGCCACGTCCACCCGGCGCCGCGGAGCGCTGATCGTCACACGAGCCAGACCGGTGTTCACCAGGCCCCTCTCGGTTGTCCACAGGGGAGGATCTCGATGGTGCGGGATCGACCGCACTTTATCTAGCATGGGCGCGTCGTGATGCCCCGTGATCGCCGGGGCACGTTCCGCGACGGAGAGGCGGTGGACCGGTGGGCACCGTGGCGTTCAAGCGGGCCGAGCGGCGACCGGCGCCCGAGATCCCGTTCGGCGAGCTGCCGGTCGAGGCTCCGCCGGAGACGCCGGCCCCGTTCGCCGGGCGCTGGCAGCAGGCACTGATGGTGCTGCCGATGCTCGGCGGGACGATCGCGATGGCGATGATGACCGGCCAGGGGCGGGCGGGGGCGTATTCGTACGTGATCGGTGGTCTTTTCGGGATTTCCTCGCTGGCCATGCTGGCCACCTCGTTCGGCTCGGTGACCGGCCCGCGCCGCGCCGAGACGGCCGCCGCCCGCCGGGACTATCTGCGTCACCTCGCCGTCCTCCGGCGACGGGTCCGGGACACCGTGCGGCGGCAGCGGGCCGGGCTGCTCTATCGCCATCCCGACCCGTCCCGCCTGTGGTCCACCGTGTCCAGCCACCGGCTCTGGGAACGCCGGCCCGACGACCCCGACTTCGGGGTGGTGCGGGTCGGGCTCGGGCCGCAGTCGCTGGCCACGCCGTTGCAGCCACCGGCCACCCGGCCCCTGCACGAGCTGGAGCCGATGACCGCGGGCGCACTGCGCCGCTTCCTGGACGCCTGGTCGGTGGTGCCCGACCTGCCGGTGGCGATGTCGCTGCGCGGGTTCGCCCGGGTCCACGTGCGCGGTGGCGAGCCGGCCCGCGCGCTGATCCGGGCCGTGATCACTCAGCTGTCGGTCTTCCACCCGCCGGACGATCTGCTGGTCGCGGTCTGTGCCGGGCCGCAGCGGCACGCCGAGTGGGAGTGGGTGAAATGGCTGCCGCACGCCCTGCACCCCGAGCGTGGTGACGCGCTCGGCCCGTTGCGGCTGGTGGCCGGCTCCGGCCCCGAGCTGGACCGGCTGCTCGGTGACGTGATCGGCGACCGGCCCCGATTCCGGGCCGGTGCGCCGGGCCGGCCCGGGCCGCACGTGGTGATCGTCCGGGACGGGCCCGGCCCGCTCGCCGCCGACGACGGGCTGGAGGCGGTGACCGTGCTGGACCTGGAGACACCGCCGCCCCGCCTGCTCGACCGGGCCACCCTGGCGTTGGAGGTGGACCGGTCCGGGGCGCTGCGCACCGCGACGATGGACGTCGAGACCGAGGCCGGCCGGGCCGACGGACTTCCGGTGACGGTGGCCGAGGCGGTCGCCCGGCGGCTCGCCCCGCTGCGCCTGGCCCGGGCCGGTGACCCGGACGGGACGCCGGCCCCGGCCGAGACCGGGTTCACCGACCTGCTCGGCCTCGGCGACCCGGAAAGCTTCCGACCGGCGCGGGGCTGGCGGCCGCGGAGCGGCCGGGAACGGCTGCGGGTGCCGATCGGGGTGACCCCCGAGGGCCTGCCGGTCGAGCTGGACCTGAAGGAGTCGGCGCAGGACGGGATGGGCCCGCACGGGCTGCTGATCGGCGCCACCGGGTCGGGCAAGTCCGAGCTGCTGCGCACGCTCGTGCTGGCGCTGGCGGCCACCCACTCGTCCGAGTCGCTGAACTTCGTGCTGATCGACTTCAAGGGCGGCGCGACCTTCGCCTCGATGGACCGGCTGCCGCACACCGCGGCGCTGATCACCAACCTCAGCGACGAGCTGCCGCTGGTCGACCGGATGGCCGAAGCGATCGACGGCGAGCTGATCCGGCGTCAGGAACTGCTGCGCCGAGCGGGGAACTTCGCCGGACTGCCGGAATACGAGCGGGCGCGGGCGGCGGGCGCGACCCTGCCCCCGCTGCCGTCCCTGTTCGTGATCGTCGACGAGTTCGCCGAACTGCTGCTCCACAAGCCCGACTTCATCGAGATGTTCCTGCAGATCGGGCGGGTCGGGCGGTCACTGGGCGTGCATCTGCTGCTGGCCAGCCAGCGGCTGGAGGAAGGGCGGCTGCGAGGGCTCGACACCCACCTGTCGTACCGGATCGGGTTGAAGACCTTCAACGGCATGGAATCGCGCGTCGTCCTGGGCGTGCCGGACGCGGCCGACCTGCCGAGCGCGCCGGGACACGCCTACCTGAAGTTCGGGAACGGGCCGCTGACCCGGTTCCGCGGGTCGTTCGTGTCGGGGCGGGTGCGCCGGGCCCGCGTCCCGGGCCGGGCGACCGAGATGCGGGTGATGGCGTTCACGACGCGGGCGGTCGCGACGCCGGCCGCCCTGCCGATGACCGCCGAGCCCGCCGAGGACGGGCCGACCCTGCTCAGCGTGCTGGTCGACCGGATGGCCGGGCAGGGGCCGCCGGCCCACCAGGTGTGGCTGCCGCCGCTGGACTCCTCGGCCGCGCTCGACGATCTGCTCGGGGCGCCGGTCATCGACGCGGAACGTGGGCTGGCCTGCGCGAACCCGGCACTGCAGGGCGCCTTGCAGGTGCCGGTCGCGCTGGTCGACAAGCCCCGCGAGCAGTTGCGGGACGTGCTGTGGCTGCAACTCGGCGGGGCGGCCGGGCACGTGGCAGTGGTCGGCGGGACGCTCAGCGGCAAGTCGACGGCGTTGCGCACGCTGATCTGTGGCTTGGCGCTGACCCACACGCCGGCCGAGGCACAGGTGTACTGCCTGGACTTCGGGGGCGGGTCGCTCGGCTCGCTGCGCGGGCTGCCGCACGTGGGCGGGGTCTTCGGGCGGCTGGAAGCGGAGGGCGTACGTCGGACCGCCGGGGAGATGGTCACCCTGCTGGCCGAGCGCGAGCGGACGTTCGCCGAGCTCGGCATCGGATCCATGGCCGAGTTCCGGCGATCCCGGGCCGGTGCGGACGTCTTCCTCGTGGTGGACGGCTGGGCCACCGTCCGGGCCGACTTCGAGGAGCTCGAACAGGTGCTGACCGACCTGGCGACGCGCGGGTTGTCGTACGGGATCCACCTGGTGGCCGCCGCTTCCCGGTGGATGGACTTCCGGCCGGCTGTGCGGGACCTCTTCGGATCGCGGGTGGAGCTGCGGCTCGGCGACACCTCCGACTCGCACGTCGGGCGGCGGGCCGCCACCACGGTGCCGGACCGGCAACCCGGTCGCGGTGTGATCGAACACCCGGCGGTCCAGGGTCAGTGGCTGCACTTGCTCACGGCGCGGCCCGAGGTGAGCTCGCTGGGCGACACCGCCGCGCTGGTCAAGGCGGTGGCGGCGAGCTGGTCCGGGGTGGGTGCGCCGCGGGTGCGGTTGTTGCCGGGGACGGTGGCGTACCCGGAGATCGCGGACGCCGGCGAGGGCCTGCGCATCCCGATCGGGCTGGCCGAGGCCGACCTGAAACCGGTGACCGTCGACTTCGCGACCGATCCGCACCTACTGCTCCTCGGGGACGCCGAGTGCGGCAAGTCGTCCTTCCTCCGCGCCCTGGCAACGTCGGTGACCAGCCGATTCGAGCCCGAGCAGGCGCGGGTCATCCTGGTCGACTACCGGCGCAGCCTGATCGACCTCCCGGAGACCGAACACCGCATCGGGTACGGGATGCAGGCCCAGCCCACCCTGGACCTGATGCACTCGGTGGCGGGATACATGGAGAAGCGCCTGCCCGGTCCCGAGGTCACCGCCAAGCAGCTCCGGGAACGGTCCTGGTGGACCGGGCCGGAACTGTTCGTGCTGGTCGACGACTACGACCTGGTGGCCGCCGGGCCGGTCAACCCGCTGGCGCCGCTGCTGGAGTACCTTCCGCAGGCCCGGGACATCGGGCTGCACCTGGTGCTGACCCGGCGGGCCGGCGGGGCCGGGCGGGCCCTCTACGAGCCGGTGATCCAGCGGCTGCGGGAACTGTCCGTCCCGGGTCTGGTGATGTCCGGTGCTCCCGAGGAAGGTGCGTTGATCGGTACCGTACGGCCGGAACGAATGCCCCCGGGGCGTGGCCGACTGGTCACCCGCCGTGAGGGGATTCGCCTGATTCAGCTGGCCCTTCTCGAATCCGGACCGGGGACAGACTCCCAGTGCGATTAGGGACCGCAGACCGCAGCGACACGCAACCGTTTCGGAGTAATCTCCCCCCATCGACTGACCATCATGAGAATGGCGACGCCGACCCGTGACCACAGTGAGCGCAACCTTCCGGCCGCCGCGGCCGCGGTGTCGTGCATCCCGCGACGGTGTCCGTTGGTGACCGGACGGCGACTCAGGGTCGCAGCCTTGGCCGGGTTCCTCGCCTTCGCGCCGGTTGCCGCGCCCGCTTTCGCGACCTCGTCCGCTCACCTGGGCGTCAACGGGCTGCCGCTGGCCGAGCCGGGCGCGGCCGACGACGTGGTCGAGGGCAGCACGTTCAGCCGGCCGCTGACCGACCCCGGTGCCGCGATCGACACGGTCCGGGCCGACGAGTGGCAGTTGCAGACCCTCGACCTGACCGACGCGTGGACCTATGCGGACGGCACCGGCATCACGGTCGCCGTCATCGACTCCGGGGTCGACGCGCACCACGCCGACCTGGAAGGCCAGGTCCTGCCCGGGCTCGACCTGGTCAACACCAAGACCGGCGACGACGGCGACACCGACCCGGTCGGCCACGGCACCACGGTCTCCGCGATCATCGCCGGCCGCAACGACGACAGCACCGGCGTGGTCGGCATCGCCCCGAAAGCCAAGATCCTGCCGGTCCGCGTGCTGGACGAGGACAACCGCTACGACGACGCGCTGATCGTGGCCAAGGGCCTGCGCTGGGCCGTCGACCACGGCGCCCGGGTCGTCAACCTGTCCCTCGGCGGCAGCGCGAACAGTCCCGCGCTCGCCGCCGCCCTCGACTACGCGTTCGCCAAGGACGTGGTGGTCGTCGCCTGCACCGGCAACGTGAGCGCGACCGCGTCGACCAACCGCGGCGTCTGGTATCCGGCGCGCGAACCCGGCGTGATCGCGGTCGCCGGCATGGAGCGCAACGGGACCGATCTCTGGTCCGGCTCGATCACCGGCAAGGAAACCGTGGTCACCGCCCCGGCCACCGACCTGGTCGGCGCGAAACCCGGTGGCTACTGGCGGGTGCAGGGCACCAGCTTCGCCGCTCCGATGGTCGCCGGGACCGCGGCGCTGATCCGCTCCCGCTGGCCCGACATGTCAGCCAGCGATGTGATCAACCGAATCATCCGGACCGCCAAGGACCGGGGCGCTCCCGGCCGCGACGACGTCTTCGGCTTCGGACTGGTCGACCCGACCGGGGCGCTGACCGCCGTCGTGCCGGAAGCCGGGAGCAACCCGCTGGACAACACCCCGCCGGTCGGGGTGGCCCGGTTCGGCAGCGCGCCGGCGCCGGGCGAGGCCCAGTCGGCGCCGAGCAGCGACACCGGCCGCCAGCCGGCGGCGGTGCTGCCCGGGGCGAACAGTGGGGGCTGGGCGGCACCGGCAGCCGCTGAGACGGGCGGGTCGCATCGGGGGCGCTTCCTTGCGATCGCGCTGTTCGTGATCTCGGCGTTGGCGGCTGCGGTGACCATTCGCCGGTTCGCGAGTACCGCCGGTTGACGCACACGGCTGGCCCCCGGAACACCCCCGCCCCAAGACCAGCCGCAACGGCAGCGCCCAGCGAACGTCGCGGCACCGGCCGGCTCCAGAGGAACTGCGCGACGCCCGAAACCACCCCCTCGCGCGGCCAGCCCGCACCCGGCAGCGCGCGGCCTGGCCGGCTCCCAGAGGTCCTACCCGGCCTTTGAGGCACCCCTCAGGACCGGCCGGAGCCCGGCGGCGCGTAAGCAGGTCCGGCGTTCAGCGGACGTTGCGGCTCTGCTCGGCCGGCGCTCGCGGCTGGCGAGGCGCGCTGAGAACAGGCGCGCTGAGAACAGGCGCGCTGGGAACAGGCGCGCTGAGAACAGGCGCTGAGAACAGGTGCGCTGGGAACAGGCGCGCTGGGAACAGGTGCGCTGGGAACAGGCGCGCTGGGAACAGGCGCGCTGGGAACAGGCGCGCTGGGAACAGGCGCGCTGGGAACAGTGCCTGCCGCGCGGTGAACCGATGCTGACACCGTTCGGGGCGGACGCGGCATCGCGCAGGGCGGTTCACGACGTACCGGCGAAGGGGTTGATCTTGAGAGTGGCCCGGGTCAGGCGCACTCGCCGGTCTTGACGGCCTGCGTGCTCGCGCGGCCCAGCTTCGCGATGGGTGCCGCCTCGGCCGCGGTCAGGGCGAACCCCACGTTCTTGTCGTCGGCCGCCGCCGCGAAGATCACGCCGAGGACTTCGCCGTCGGGTGCGATCAGCGGGCCGCCGGAGTTGCCGCTGCGGACCAGCGACTTGATCGTGTAGATCTCCCGGGTCACGTCGCCCGACTCGTAGATGTCCGGCCCGGTGATGTCACCGACGTCACGGACCCGGGCGGACTGCGCGTTGTACGGCCCGTCCTGCGGGTAGCCGAGGACGATCGCGCTGGCCCCGGACGCCGCTTTCTTCGTGACGAACGGCATGACCGGCGCTTTGAGGCCGGGCACCCGGATCACCGCGAGGTCGCGTTTCGGGTCGTAGACCACGACCGTGCCCTCGATCTGCCCCTTCGTGGTCTCGACGACCACGTCACGGGTGCCGGCCACCACGTGCGCGTTGGTCATGACGCGCTCGTCGGCGTAGACGAAACCGGTGCCCTCGATCCGCCGGGAGCAGCTGGGCGCGGCGCCGAGCACCTTGAGGACGGACTGCTTCGAGGTCTGCACGATCTTCGAGTTGCGCAGGGCCGGGTCCGGCTCGGCGACCTCTTTCGCCTGGGTGCGGGCCAGCCCGCCGAAGACGTCGGGGAAGCCGTTGGTGTCGAGGGTCTCGCGGAGCGCCGAGGAGAGGGCCTGCGCCTGCTCCGGCATCAGCCCATTGATGCCGCCGAGGATCGCGCTGCTCCGGACCGCCTTGTTGATGCCGGGGAACGGGGTGGAGCCCATCGGCACGGCGACCAGCCAGGCCGCCAGCAGGACCGCGACGACCGACACGACCGCGCCACCGGCGTCGTCGAGATGCTGCAGGGGCCGGTTGAAGATGGCCTTGCGCAGGCTGGTGCCGAGCCAGCCGGCCAGGGTCTGACCGAGAACGGCCAGGGCGAGAATCACGGCCAGGGCGACGATCATGCGGACCGTGCCGTCGGCGAACTGCTTGGCCAGCAGTGGGCCGAGCTGAAGACCGATCAGGACCCCGCTGAAGAATCCGCCGAGGGACAACGCCCCGATCACGAATCCCTGGCGGTATCCGCTGATCGCGAACAGCAGCATCAGCACGATCAGGATGACATCGACCACGGGCACTCACTCAACATAGAAGTCAGACGCACGTCACGGCACCACCTCGTCGGGGGCACCGCCGCGCGCCGCCGGCACCGGGGCCTCGGCGTCGGGCAGGTCGACGACGCGTCCCGGCTCCCAGGGCCGCGCCCAGCCTGCCATGTCCAGCAGAACCGAGATCACCCCCGCCGTGAAACCCCAGACGAGCAGTCCGCGGACCTGGAAGGCCGGTCCGATCCAGCCGCTCGGGTGTCGCACCCGGATACGGTTCGCAGGGTCGGCGAGTTCACTGATCGGCAATCGGGCCACGTGCGCGACCTCGGTGAGCTGCCGCGGCCGGACCGGGTGCGGGTGCCGCCACCAGGCCAGAACCGGGTTGACGGTGAACCGGCTGACCGGGATCCACAGTTCCGGCAGCAGGGCGAGGGCCTCGGCGCTGGACGGGTCGAGCCCGACCTCCTCGTCGGCCTCGCGCAGCGCGGTGGCGATCGCGTCGGCGTCCTCCGGGTCGGTGGCTCCGCCGGGGAACGCGGGCTGACCGGCGTGGTTCCGCATCGTCGCGGCGCGTTGCAGGATCAGCAGGTCGGGCCCGTCGGCGCTCTCCCCGAGCAGCACGAGCACCGCGCTGGACCGTCCGTTCGTGCCGGCCGGTTTGCGCAGGACGCTGAAATCCTCGCTGCGGCACTCGGCGACGCGGCTGAGCAGTGGCTCGAACCAGGACGGCAGGTCATCGGGCCGTTCCAGCACCACGCCCCGGCTCATGCCACCCGCCTCAACGACAAAGATCCGATTTCCTGCGTACGCGACCAGGCCGCCACCCGCGAGCTCACAACGTCACCGACAGCCCGGCGTGCTCCCGCAGGAGCTGGGTCAGATCGGTGGCGTCCATCGCGTACCGGTGCAGGTAGGACTTCCCGGACGCGTCGACGAAGATCGTGGTGGGCAGGTTGACCACTTTGAGTTCGGTGATCGCCGTGCGGTCGGGGTCGTAGAGCGTCGGCAGGGTGACGCCGTGATCGGATCCGAACGAGGCGGCCGCCGCGCGGCTGTCGCCGGTGTCGAGACCGAGGACGGTCAGTTTCCCGGCGGTGCGGTCGGCGAGTTTCTGGATGAGCGGCAGCTCCTCGCGGCACGGGCCGCAGGACGACGCCCAGACGTTGATCACGGCAGGGCCGCGCAGGGTGCGCAGGTTCACCGGATCGCCCCCAGCGAAGCAGGCGACCGAAATGGCCGGCAGATCGGTCAGGCCGGCGACGGCGGCGGTTCCGGAAGCAGCAGCGGCGGAGGCAGCCGTCCCGGAGGCAGCGACCCCGCCGGGAGCACCGGAGGCTGTGGCCGCGGAGGCACCGGTCCCAGGGGCCGCCGCTGCAGAAGCATCGGCCCCGACGCCGGCGCCCGCGCCCACCGCACCGGACGCGGCGGCGCAGGCCAGGAACGGCGACGGCGTTTCCGGCTCCCCCGACTGAACAGCCGCGGTGCACCCCGCCAGCAGCAGCACGCCCGCGGCGAGCGGCACGAGAGCCCTCACGGCTCCTCCGGCGCGAGGACGGCCGACGCCGGCACCAGCTCCGGATCGACCCCGGCCGCCACGGCCAGCTCACGAGCGCGGGGCCCCTTGAGCAGTTTCGCCGCGGGCGCCGCCTCGGTCGGCCCGGTCCCGAACGACGGGCAGGACGCCGCCAGCGTGCAGGCCCCGCAGGCCGGCTTACGCGCGTGGCACACCCGCCGCCCGTGGAAGATCACCCGGTGCGACAGCATCGTCCAGTCGCGTTTCTCGATCAGGTCGGCGACCAGGAACTCGATCTTGACGGGGTCGTCCTCCGACACCCAGCCGAACCGGTTGGTCAGGCGACGGAAGTGGGTGTCGACGGTGATCCCGGGGACGTCGAACGCGTTGCCCAGGATCACGTTCGCCGTCTTGCGCCCGATGCCCGGCAGCTTGACGAGCGCGTCGAGTTTCCGGGGCAGCTCACCACCGTACGAAGCAATGAGGGTTTGACCTAGATTGATCAGCGAATTGGTCTTGGCGCGGAAGAACCCGGTGGGCCGGAGGATCGCCTCCATCTCGGCGCGGTCGGCGGACGCGTAATCCTCGGCCGACCGGTATTTCCGGAAGAGGACCGGCGTCACCTGGTTGACCCGGACGTCGGTGGTCTGTGCGGAGAGGATCGTCGCCACGGCCAGCTCCAGCGGCGTGGTGAAGTCGAGCTCGCAGTGCGCGTCCGGATGCGTGTCGGCGAGCACGCGGGCCATCTTCCTGGCCCGGCGCTTGCGCCCGATCGGCGTCTCGCCGGCGAAGCGCTTCATCGACCGCTCCAGCACGGCCGGCCCGGGGTCGGCGGGCGAGGTGCGGGGACGGGTCACCGGTAAAGAGTACGTCGGCGCGTGCAAACCTCACGCGGACGGCTTGATCGTCCCGTCGTCGGAGATCGCCGCCCCGGTCGTCGGGAAGTCCGCCTTCGTCAGCGTGGTGACCAGCTCCCGCCCGTGCTCCTCGGAGGTGTCGCGGGTGGGCAGGCCGGAGCTGTTGAGACAGGTGGCGACGAACTTGCCGCCCGCGTACGTCCCGTCGGCCTTCAGCGTCACGCGCAGGATCCCGGCGTACTTGAGGATGCCGTCCTTGGACAGGGTGTGCCCGCCGCCGGCGAAGTTCCCGAGGCTGTACGCGATCAGCTTGCCCTTGTAGAACTCCATGCCCCGCAGCACGTGCGGCCCGTGCCCGATGACCAGGTCGGCGCCCGCGTCGATCACGGTGTGACTGAACTTGATCGGATCGCCACGGTTCTCTCCGAGGTAGTTCTCGGTGCCCGGCTTGACGTGGTTGCGCTCCGAACCCTCGGCGCCCATGTGGGCCTGGACCACGACCAGGTCGGCTTCCTGCTTGGCCTGTCTGACGAGGTCACGGGCGTGGGTCAGGTCGTTCAGGTTGTTGGAGCCCGCGTACGGCGCGAACCCGATCACCGCGACCTTGACGCCCTTGACCTCGACCGTGGTGATCAGGTCCTCGGCGCCGGTGTACTTGAGCCCGGCCCCCTTGAGCGCCGTGATGGTGTTGCGGTTGCCGGCCGCGCCGAAGTCCTTGGCGTGGTTGTTCGCCAGGTTCATCAGCTGGAAGCCGCCGTCGGAGAGGTGCCCGGCATAGGAGGGCGGGGAGCGGAACGCGAAGCAGCCCGAGCGGGCCGGTCGGCCGCACTTGGAGGCACCGGTGTCCTCGGTCAGCGGCTGTTCCAGGTTGCCCATCACCAGATCGGACGCGAGGTCCTTGCGCACGCCGTCGAAGAATCCGTCACCGTTCTTCGGGGGCAGCCCGCTCGGCGCACTGGCCATCATGATGTCGCCGGTCGCCGAAAATGTCAGGGATTCGACTGTTGCCGACTCCTCGCGGGCCGATGCGGTCTTTCCCGGAACGGCTGCGGCGGCGGTTGCGGCACTGGCCGCGGCCGGCGTGGAATGCCAGCTCGCGTCGGCCTCGTCACCCTCGCTGACCAGCATGATTCCACCCACGGCCGCACCCGCGACAACGACGCCGACGAGCGTGATATATAGGGCATAACGCCCAGAAGCGCTTTTGCGGTCGGACCCAGGGTGCGAATTCATCGACCGGGAGGATACCGTCGGCTCGCAAGCGGGAGTGACCGACGAAAGTGCCGTCCCGATATGCCGGAACCGTCGAATTGTCACCGCCGGTTACGGCAAATCTGGTTACCGTCCAGTATCTGGATCAAGGGGTGGGCGCCCGTTTCCCGCCCGCGTGCGCCTAGACTGATCGAGCGCAGACGTTGCGCGTTTCGGAGGTGCGGCGATGGATGAGGTACTGGCGCGCAGCGGAATCTTCCAGGGCGTTGACCCGGAAGCCGCAGAGGCGCTCGCCAAGGAGATGGACACGATCGAAGTCCGCAAGGGCGACGTGGTCTTCAACGAGGGCGAGGCCGGCGACAGCCTGTATATCGTTCTGTCCGGGAAGATCAAGCTCGGTCGCCGGGCGGCGGACGGGCGGCAGAACCTCGTCTCCATCATGGGGCCGTCGGACATGCTCGGTGAGCTCTCGCTCTTCGACCCGGGGCCGCGCACCGCGACGGCCACCGCGGTGACCGACAGCCGGCTCGCCCGGCTGAAGAAGTCGTCGCTGCGCCCGTGGCTGAACAACCGGCCGGAGATCGCCGAGCAGTTGCTGCGCGTACTGGCCCGTCGCCTGCGGCGCACCAACGACGCGCTCGCCGACCTGATCTTCACGGACGTGCCCGGCCGGGTGGCGAAGAACCTGCTGCAGATGGCCGGCCGGTTCGGCACCCGGGACGGTGGTGTGCTGCGCGTCACGCATGACCTGACGCAGGAGGAGCTGGCCCAGCTGGTCGGCGCGTCCCGCGAGACGGTGAACAAGGCGCTCGCCGACTTCGCCTCCCGCGCGTGGCTGCGGCTGGACGGTAAGAGCGTCATCATTCTCGATCCCGAGCGTCTCGCTCGGCGCGCTCGGGTCTGACCCTTCGTCACAAGGGGCTGTCCACACGGGCAGCCCCTTAAACGTGCTTGATCCACTCTTCCTGGTGACCGGGCCCAGAACCCGTGATCCGTGTCGCGCCCGCACAGCCGCTCGTTACGGAGGTGGCCGAGAGGCACCGGCGTGACAGGGAAGGGCGCGGCATTGAACGCAGGTAGGCGCGTAGCGCGCATCGGGGTGTCGACGTGACCGTCCTCGACACCACGCTGGACCCGCGCGACCCCGCATACCTGGAGGGTCGCGGCAGCACCCTGCAGTGGCTCGCCGCGCTGGAGGCCGCCCTCGACGAGGCGCGCGCCGGCGGCGGCGAGAAGTGGGTGACCCGGCACCACGCGCGCGGCAAACTGCTCCCCCGGGAGCGGATCGAGATGCTGCTCGACCAGGACAGCCCGTTCCTCGAGCTGTCCCCGGTGGCGGCCCGCGGCTCGGAGTTCCCGGTCGGCGCGAGCGTCGTCACCGGCATCGGCGCCGTGGAGGGCGTCGAGTGCGTGGTGATCGCGAACGATCCGACCGTGGCCGGGGGCGCGGTCAACCCGTACACCGCGGAGAAGATCCGCCGGGCCGCCCGGATCGCCTCGGAGAACCGGCTACCGCTGGTCAACCTGGTCGAGTCGTCGGGTGAGGCGGCCCCGGCCGGGAGCATCGCGCGGGAGTTGAGCCGGCTCACCGCGGACCGGGTGCCGACCGTGTGCGTGGTTTTCGGGACCACGAGCGGGGACGCGGCGTACCTACCGGCGCTCTCCGACTACACGATCGTGGTGCGCGGTCACGCGAAGGTGCTGACCATCCACCCGCAACGCAGCGGCGTCGAGGTGCGGGCCACCCCGGTGGTGCCGGCCGGTCCGCCCGGGCCCGCCGACCAGCTGGCCGAGGACGAGCGGGACGGGCTGCGGCTGGCCCGTCAGTGCGTACGCCGATTCAACTGGCGCAAACAAGGTCCCTCGCCCCGGACGACGTGCCCGCGCGCCCCCCGCTACGACACCGAGGCGCTGCTGAGCCTGGCCGCGGCCGGCCCCACCGGGTTCGACGCGCGCGAGGTGCTGGCCCGCATCCTGGACGACTCCGACTTCGACGAGTTCAAGCCCGGTCAGGGCAGCGTGCTCGTGGCCGGCTGGGGTGAGCTGCACGGATACCCGATCGGGGTGCTGGCCAGCCCCGGCGTCTGGCTCTCCCCGGCGGAGTCCCGCAAAGCCGTGCACTTCCTGCAGCTGGCCAATGCGACGGCCACCCCGGTCCTGTTCCTGCGCCACCCCGGAGAGATCAAGAAGAGCGACGAGACCGACGTACGCCACGACGCCCCCCTGGTCCACGCGGTCGCCAAGTCGACCGTGCCGCACCTGGTCCTCACCATCGGACCGGAGCACCCCGGCCCGCCGGACCGCGCCGACCGCCCCCGCTTCCAGTTCAGCTGGCCGCGTCCCTCGGCGGAGCCCGCCGCGGCCGACGACGGCGTCATCGACCCCCGCGACACCCGTACGGTCCTCGGCCTCTGCCTCTCCGCAGTGCACAGCGCCGCCGTGGCGGGTGCCGAACACGTCGGCGTGTTCCGACCTTGAAAGGTAGACCAGTGATCCGACGACTCTTGGTGGCCGACCGTGGTGAGATCGCCCGCCGGGTGTTCGCCACCTGCCGTCTGGTCGGCATCGAGACGGTCGCCGTCTACTCGGACGTCGACACCGACGCCCCGCACGTCAACGAGGCCGACTACGCCGTCCACCTGGAGGGCAGCACCCGGGCCACGACGTACCTGGAACAGCACGCGCTGATCGCGGCGGCCAAACGGGCCGGGGCGAACGCCGTGCACCCCGGCAACGGGTCGCTGGCCGAGGACCCGGAGTTCGCCGCCGCGGTCACCGACGCCGGGATGATCTGGGTCGGCCCGCCGGCCGCGACCCTGCGCACCCTGCACCGCAAGTCCGAGACGAAGAAGCTGGTCGCCGAGGCGAAGGTGCCGGTGCTGCCGACCTTCACCGACCCGGCCACCGTGCCCGGGTTCCCGGTGCTGATCAAACCGGACGCCGGCATCGGGGGCGCCGGCATGCGAGTCGTCCGGGACGCGTCGACGCTGGCCGAGGCGGTCGGCGTGGCCCGGCGTGAGGTCGACGGTGACGTGTTCTGCGAGCCGTACGTCCCCAACGTCCGGCACATCGAGGTCCCGATCCTGGCCGACGCGATGGGCGCGGTCGTGCCGTTCGGCGAGCGCGAATGCTCGGTGCAGCGGCGCTACCAGAAGATCGTCGAGGAGACGCCGTCACCGGCGGTCGACGCGGCACTGCGCGAGGACCTGTGCCGGGCGGCGATCGTCGCGGTCCGGGCGCTCGGCTTCGTCGGGGCCGGGGCGGTCGAGTTCCTGCTCGACGCGGACGGGGACTTCTGGTTCCTGGAACTCACCCCGACCCTGCAGACCGATCACGCGGTCACCGAGTGCACCTCCGGCTACGACCTGGTCCGGCTCCAACTACTGATCGCCGAGGGTGGGAGCCTGCCGATGCCCGGGCCGCCGCCGATCCGCGGGCACGCCATCGAGGTGCGGATCTGCGCGGAAGACCCGGCCTACGCGTGGCTGCCGTCGGCCGGCACCCTGCACCGGTTCGCGGTGCCCGACGTGGCCGGCGCGTTCCGCCCGCTGCCGCAGCCCGGCCTGCGCCTGGACTCCGGGGTCGCCGACGGCTCGGTCACCGGGCCGCACCACGACCCGATGCTGGCCAAGCTGGTCGCCTGGGCGCCGTCCCGGCAGGAGGCGGCGCGGATGCTGGCGTCCGCGCTGGCCCGCGCCCAGCTCCACGGCGTGGTGACCAACCGTGACCTGCTGGTCCGCACGCTGCGGCACCACTCGTTCCGGTCCGGCGACATCGACACCGGCTTCCTCGACCGGCACCCCGAGGTGTTCGCGCCGCTGCTCTCCTCGGTCGACGCGGTCCGGCTCTCCTGCCTGGCCTCCGCGCTGGCCGGGGCGGCCGACCGCCGGGCCGGAGCCCCGGTGCTCGGCACGCTGCCGTCCGGCTGGCGCAACGTCCCGTCCGGCTCGCAGACCGCGGTCTACGACGGCCCGACCGGCCCGGTCGAGGTCGGCTACCGGATGAACCGGCACGGCGAGCTCGCCGGCTGGTGGGTCCGCCCGGTCGACCCCGAGGAACTGGACCTGGCCGGTCTCGGTCAGGCGCCGGTCGACGAGCACCCGCCGATCACGGTGGTCTCGGCCAGCCGCGAGCGAGTCGTCCTCAACGTCCAGGGCATCCGCCTGGCCGTCCTGGTGCACCGCGTCGGTGACGTCTCGTACGTGGACAGCCCCGAAGGTTCGGTCACTTTGCGTGAGATCCCGCGCTTTCCGCTGCCCGCTCCCGAGGCGGCCGAGAGTTCGCTGATCGCGCCGCTGCCGGGTGCGGTCCGGCGCGTCCTGGTGGTCCCGGGCCAGCGGGTTCGTGCCGGTGAGCTGCTGCTCACACTGGAGGCGATGAAGCTCGAACACCCGGTGCACGCGCCGTCAGCCGGCGTCGTGGCGTCCCTGCCGGTCCATCCTGGCGCCGAGGTCGACACCGGGGAGTTACTCGCCGTACTCGACCCCGAGTAACTTCACATTCTTCATTGCCTATGTCCGCCGGGGTACAGACCGTCGCTCCCGCGGGGACCCTTCCGGGCCTCGCAGGGCCGCGGGCGGCCCAGAACGCGAGACCCGAAAGGGCGATGTCCGTGGTCGGTCCCAGTCAGAGCAAGACCCCCGCCCACGTGCGCCCGCTGCCCGAGACGTCTCGCGCGTCGAAGACTGCGGCCGCGCCGCTTCCGCCGGCTGGGCTGGGGGCGCGAGCCTCGTGCCCGACCGGCCAGTTGCGCGGCTCACGGTTCCGGGGGCGTGCTGCGGCCGGGACCCGCCGCGGAGGTCGCGGACTACCGGCGGCGGAACTGCGCGGCCTGCTCAAGCGCGTGGGCAGGTCTGCTGCCCTGACCGTGCCCACCCACGGAGGCCGCCCTGGAGGGCGGAGCGCTCTGGGCGCCCCGCGCCCTGCTCGGCCCGGAAGGGTCCCCGCGGGAGCGGCGGAGAAGGACCACAGCGGACCCAGGACCTGAAGATCTTGAAGTTGATCTTCAGATCACCAGCTGAACCACTTCGCGAAGAACCCCTTGCGGTCGGTGCTGACCGTCGGCGTCTCGTCCAGGGTCGGCGTCGTCGGCGGGATCGGCCGTGGCCGCGGCGCCGCATACGTCGAGGTGGAGCGGTAGACGTTGGGCGGCGGCGCGGTCGGGTCCAGGTGCAGGCTGTTCAGTTCCTGCAGCAGGTCCTGCGCGGAGGGCCGCCCACGCGGATCGTTGTGCATGCCGCGGCGCAGGATCTCGATGAACGCGCGCGGCACCCCGGGCAGTTCCGGGATGGGCCGCAGGAACAGGTCCATCAGGGTGATCAGACTCGGACTGCGGTCGGACTCCCAGCGCGGCGGACGGCCACTCATCACGGCGTAGAGCGTCGCGCACAGCGAGTAGACGTCGGCGGCGCCGGACGGCTGCTCATGGCGGAACATCTCGGGCGGCGCGTAGGCCGGCGTCAGCACTTCGAGGGTGACCGACGAGTCGCGCATCTCACCGAGCACGGCGAGACCGAAGTCGGCCAGCACCGCCTGGTTGAACTGCGAGTAGAGGATGTTGGCCGGCTTCACGTCGCGGTGCAGCACCCCGTTGGCGTGGGTGTGCACGAGCGCGTCGGCGATCTTCACGCCGACGTCGCGCGCCTCGGCCGCGGTGAGCGGCTTGACCCGCATGCGGTCCAGGTACGACCCGTCGCAGAGCTCCATGATCAGGTACGGATGCTGGTCGACCGTCACGCCCACGTCGAACAGATCGACGACGTGCGGGTGCGAGGACATCCGCCCCGCGGCCCGGGCCTCGCGCAGGAACCGGGCCTGGTCCCGCGCGTTGTCGAGGGTCCGGTTCTCCATCTTGATCGCGACTTCGCGGCCGACGGAATCCTGGGTGGCCCGGTAAACGGTCGCGTATCCCCCACGGGCCATGACCGACAAGCCGGACATGCCCGGGACATATGGCACGGGCAGGGCGCCAGGCGGTGTCTCCGTCACGGCTTAGAAAATACGCCAGCGGACGCGGAGATCATCCAGGCACGTCAGACGCGTAGGCGACAGTTTCCGCCGGAGCGGCCTCGACCTCGGTCACTGCGAGCGTGTCGCGCAGTTCCTCGGCCGCGGCACGCTCGCTGGCCTGCTCGGTGGAACAGGCCAGACGGACCGCGTCCTCGGCGGCGGCACGCGCCTCCACGTACCGATCGGCGGCGGCCAGCACCCGGGCCCGGACCATCGAGGCCACCACCCCGCTGCGGACATCCTCGGCCGGCACCTCGCGGGCCCGGTCGATCCAGGTCTGCGCCTCGCCGACGCGACCCTCGGCAAGCAGGGCGGACGCGTACGACGCGAGCGCGTGCCGCCGCGAGAACAGCAGCGACGGCGCCGACGTGTCACTCGCGATCGGCGCCAGCAACCCGATCGCGGTCGCCGCATCCCCGGCCCGGGTCCGCGCCTCGGCGAGCAGCACCCGCGGCCCGACCTGGGCCGGCGCCAGCGCGTTGTGCGGCTCGACGGCGGTCATCACCCGGCGCGCGGCTGCCTCGGCCGTGGCCAGGTCGCCGAGCTGCATGGCGACGAACCCGTGCAGCGTGCCGGCCATGCCGATCAGCAGCGGATGACCGGTCCGGTCGGCGAACCAGAGCGCGTCACCGAGCAGGTCGGCCGCGTGGTCGAACTCGCCCAGCCCGCGTGCGATCACCCCGCGCACCACCATCGCCAGCCCGCAGCCCCAGTCGTCGGAGACCTCCTGGAACTCCCGGTACGCCCGGCGGGCCTGACTGTCGGCGGCGCCCAGGTCACCCAGCTCGGCGGCGGCGTAGGCCTCGACGACCCGCAGCGTGCCGACCGCCCAGCCCTCGCCGACCCGGTCACCGAAGGGCAGGAAGATCCGGGCCAGCCGGCGCGCCTCCTGCAGCCGCCCGGCCAGCAGCCGGGCGAACGCCGTCGTCCCGCGCAGCCAGGACCGGCCGACCGGGTCGCCGAGCTCGGCGAAGAGCCGCGCGGCCCGGCCCAGCACCGCGTCGGTGCCGGCGAAGTCGCCCCGGGTGGTGGTCACCCAGGCCAGGTTCTGCAGGGCCCAGGCCTGGCCGTGCCGGTCACCGGCGGCCAGCGTCACCTGGTAGGCCGCGGCGAACCGGCTGCTCGCCTGGCTCAGCCGCCCGTTGAGGAAGTCGGCCATGCCGAGCCGGCGCATCGCGTTGGCGCGTTCCGGCAGCAGTTGCGCCTCGGTCGCCACCTCCAGCGCCTCCTGCCAGGCGGCGACCGCGCGGCCACCCTCGCCCAGCGCCTCGTGCGCGCGACCGACCACGATCAGCGCCTCGGCGCGGGAGACCGGGTCGTCGGCGGCGCTCTTGGTGATCTTCTCCCCGGAGGCCAGCGCTTCCTCGGCCCGGCCCAGGCGCAGCAGCGCGCGGGCCAGCACCAGCTGATCCGGCAGCGGCAGGTCGCCGTGGGCCAGGACGGTCGCGCGCTCCGCGTACTCGATGGCGGCGGCCGGCTCGATGTTGGCCAGCGCCCGGCGGGCCATCCGCCCGAGAGCGGCCACGCCCAGGGCGACGACCTCGCGGGCCGAGGCGTCCGGCCGCAGGCGCACGGCGTCGGCCAGCTCGATCGCGGCCTCGGCGTGGGTGGCCACGAACGCGTCGCGCTCGTTGTCGGTCAGGTTCAGCCGGGACGCGCCGTCGGCGTGCCGCCCGACGGTCTCCGGCGCGGCCCAGGTCGCCAGGTAGGCGTGCCGCTCGGCCAGGTCGGCCTTACCGATTCCCGCGTACGCCGCCTCGCGCATCAGTGGCGTCGTGAACTGGAACCCACCCCGGCTGCGGTGGATCATGCGCCGTTGCAGCAGCTCGTCGACCGCCGGTTCGAGCTCCTCACCGGGCGCGCGTCGTTCCTGCAACGCCTCGAGGACCCCGGTCGGCACGGTCGTCCCGGCCACCGACGCGTCCCGCAGCACCGACCGCGGCTCGGGTGCCAGCGCGTCGATGCGCGCCGCGAGCACCGCCGCCAGGTCCCGCGAGAGCAGCTGACTGCCGAGCGAGCCGGCCGCGAGCTGCCACTTGCCGGCCGCGTTCGCCCCGATGGCCGGGGTCAGCGCGCCGCGCTCCATCAGCAACGTGACCATCTCGGCCAGGTAGAACGGGTTGCCCTGGGCGGTGGCGAGCATCCGGTCGGTGTCCGGCTGCGGCAGTTTCCCACCGCTGAGGTACGACGTGAGCAGCCGCGACGCGTCCGCCCCGCGCAGCGGCGGCAGGTTGTGCACCTCGGCGTCGGCGACCCGGGTCAGCGCGCCGGTGCGGACCAGTTCCGGCCGCCCGAGCAGCAGCACCACGACCGGGCCTTCGAGCAGCGACAGCGTGCTGCCGAGCGCGTCGACGGTGGTGGCGGTGGCGTCGTGCAGGTCGTCCACGATCACCATCAGCGGGGTGGTCGTGGCCATCGCGTTCAACAGGTCGGCAACCGCGACCGAGATGGCCTCGGCGTCGACCCGTTTGGCGCTGCGGGGCCAGTCCGCCGGGGCGGCCGGGCCGCTCGGGTTGACCGGGGCCTCGCCGTACCCGAGCAGGACCAGCAGCCGGTCGATGTCGAGGGTCACGCCGAGCCGCTGGGCGACCTTGCGCAGCCGCTCCTCGACGACCGTGCGGCCGACCGTGGTCACCACGTCCTTGGGCAGACCGGCGGCTTTGCGGACCAGGTCGGCCAGGGGCGCGTAGCGCCGGCGCTCGCCGAACGCGCGGCACCGCACGCGCAGCACGCGGGCGCCGTGCCCGGCATAGGGCCCGGTGCCCACCTCGTAACCCGCGGCGAGCCGTTTCACCTCGCCGGCGAAGCGGGACTTGCCGATGCCGGCCTCGGCCGTCATCACCAGCACCCGGGGCGTGCCCGAGTCGATCGCCTCGGCCAGCCGCCCGGACACCCGGCCCAGCTCCGTCTCCCGGCCCACGAACGGCGCCTCGTCGCCCAGACCCGACCGGGTGCCGGGCGCGTCGTGCAGGCCGAGCAACTCGTACGTCGGGACCGGCTCGCGCTTGCCCTTGAGCCGCAGCGGACGCAACTGCCGCCAAGAGGCGACGTGCCGGGTGCCGTTGCTGGTGCGCTCACCGGCGTAGACCGTGCCGACCGCGGCGGCGTCGGCCAGCCGGGCGGCCGTGTTCACGGTGTCGCCGATGACGGTGTATTCGATGCCGGCCTGCATGCCGGCGACCACCTCGCCGGTGTTCAGCCCGACGCGCAGGCCCAGCGGGGCACCACCACCACGCTCGTCGTCGAGCACCCGGCGGACCGCGCGCTGCATGCTCAGCGCGGCGCGGACCGCCCGCTCGGCGTCGTCCTCGTGGGCGACCGGGGCGCCGAAGACCGCCATGATCCCGTCGCCGGTCAGCTTGTCGACGTGCCCGCCGAACGTCTTCACCGCGCCGGCCAGCGCGGCGAGGACCCGGTCGGTGACCGCGCCGACCCGCTCCGGGTCGAGGTCCTCGGACCAGGAGGTGAAGTCGGAGAGGTCGCCGAAGAGCACGGTGACGATCCGCCGCTCGGCGGCGGGCAGGGTCGCGGCGGTGGGTAACGCGGAACCGCAGTGGTGGCAGAAGCGCGCACCGGGGACGGCGACGGTCCCACACACAGGGCAGGTCACAGCCGGTCCAAACCGTCGGCCCCCGCCGCTGATTCCCGTAACAGGTGATCGATCTGCGCGGCCGCCGACCATTGCGCCGCGAACCGCACCCGCGGGTCGATGTCCGGGTAGACCACGTCGACCACCGCCTCCGGTGTCCGCGCGCCGGCCGCCATAGCGGCTCTGACCTGCGCGAGCCGTTCCCTCCGGTGGGTCAGGTACTCCTCGGCGAGGGCGGCGGTGTCGCTGCGGGCCGGCCCGTGACCGGGCAACATCACAACTTGCCCGTACGTCTTCAGCAGCGCGAGACTCGCCAGATAGTCACTCAAGTTCCCGTCGGGCGCGGCCACCACCGTCGTGCCGCGGCCCAGGATCGTGTCGCCGGTGAACATCACGCGCTCGCCCTCACACTCGACGAGGAAGCACACCGAATCACCGGTGTGTCCGGGAGTGTTCAGGACATGTATTTCGAGTCCGTTTTCCCCCGGGATCGTGCTCGGGTCGAACGGCGCACCGAGAATGGGGACACCGCCGAGCAACTCGGCGAGCCGCGCGGCCCCCTCCACGTGATCATGGTGACCATGCGTGATCAGGATGGACCGGAACGGGCCGTGCTCGGCGATCCGGCGCAGATGCCCCTCGTCCAGCGGGCCGGGGTCGATCACGAAGGCGTGCTCCGCCCCGGGCGCCCGCAGGATCCACGTGTTCGTGCCGTCCAGGGTCATCGGGCCCGGGTTGGGAGCGCGCAACAGCGACACCCAACCCGGCAGCCGGTCGGCAGGATCACGATCCGAAGCCGACGCGGGCTCAGCACCCCCCATGCCGAGAATCGTACGTCGCGATTCCGGCGTGAGCCGAGACACGATGTCCGTTCCGGTCACCTTGGGTCAGCAAACCCGGCCGAACCTGCACAAGATCACGCCACTTCGGCGATGACCTCTACTTCCACCGGCGCACCCAGCGGCAACTCGGCCACGCCGACCGCGCTGCGGGCGTGCCGGCCCTGCTCACCGAGCACCTCGCCGAACAGGTTCGAGGCACCGTTGACCACGGCCGGTTGACCGGTGAAGCCCGGCGCCGACGCGACGAAGCCGCTCACCTTGACGATCTTCACGATCCGGCCCAGGCCGACCAGCGACTCGATCGCGGCCAGGGCGTTCAGCGCGCAGATCTTGGCCAGCTCGGTGGCCTCCTCGACGCTCACCTCGGCGCCGACCTTGCCGGTCGCCGGCAGTTTGCCGTCGACCATCGGCAGCTGGCCGGAGACGTAGACGTAGTTGCCGGACTGGACAGCCGGCACGTAGGACGCCAGCGGCGGAACCACGGTCGGCAGCGTCAGACCCAGCTCGGCCAGCTTCGCGTAGGCGTCGGCGGCGCCCTCACCGGCGATCGGCGTGGTCACTGCTTCGCCCGCTTCATGTAGGCGATCAGGTTGTCCGGGTTCGGCCCCGGCACGACCTGGACCAGCTCCCAGCCGTCCTCGCCCCAGTTGTCGAGGATCTGCTTGGTCGCGTGGACCAGCAGGGGCACGGTCACGTACTCCCACTTCTGCATGGCTGAAGACACTCCTTCGTCGGGTACCGGCACAGCTTAGGACCCGAGGTGTTCGCGGGTTGGCTAGGCTGAGCGGGAAAACGCACGGAGAGCACGTGATCGACCGCGGAGGGTGACGTGACGCAGCCCGGCCATCCGGAACCGCCGGCGCCCGAGCCCGAGCCTCCGGCACCACTTCCCGACCCGCTCCCGTCGCCCGAGCCACCCCACCTGGGCCGTCACGCGCTCCCCGAGCCGACCATGGAGCACCCGGTCGTCCCGGGGTGGCATCAACCGCCGCCGCAGGGCCCGTGGCACGCCCGGCACGAGAAGCCGGGCGAGTGGCAGTACCCGCCACCCGAGCACCTGGCCTGGGAACACTCCCCGCCGGCCGAAGTGCAGCCACCCGAGCCGGAACCCATCTGGGTCGGTCCCGCCGGCGGCCCGTCCGTGCCCGGCCGGGGACCGGTCTCCCGGCGCTCGTCGCTCTTCGTCTCGGCCGCACTGGTGGCCACGATGGCGCTCTGCGGGGGCGGGGCCGTCTCGGCGTACCTGCTGTTCCGGGACGCCGACAACCCCGGCTCGCCGGACCCGGCGACCGCGGTGAACCGTTTTCTCACCGCCGTCTACACCCAGCAGGACGCCGGCGCCGCGCAGGACCTGGTCTGCCGCAAGGCCCGGGACGCGACCAAGCTCAGCGACCGCGTGCAGCAGATCCGCGACTACGCCGACGGCTACGAAGGCGCGACGTTCCGCTGGGACGACCCCGCCGTGACCGCCGGCAACAGCGGTGAGGCGCAGGTGGGCGTACGCGTCGTCATGTCGACCGAGGACGAGAAGACCGCCGCCCAGGACCTGGAGTTCACGGTCGTGCGCAAAAGCGGATGGCTGGTCTGCGAAGTCTCCGGCTGAGCCGGATTTCCCGAACGTCGTAACGTGGACGACATGGGCGAGCATCACGGTAACTGGCCGGAACGACTGCACATCGTGACCGGCAAGGGTGGCACCGGGAAGACCAGCGTCGCCGCCGCACTGGCTCTCGGCCTGGCCGCCGGTGGCCGGCGCACGCTGCTGGCCGAGGTGGAGGGCCGGCAGGGCATCGCCCAGCTCTTCGGGCTGGAGCCGTTGCCCTACTCCGAGCGCCGGATCACCACGACCACCGGTGGCGGCGAGGTGCGCGCACTCCCGGTCGACCCCGAGGAGGCTCTCCTCGAGTACCTGGACATGTTCTACAAGCTGGGCGCGGCCGGGCGGATGCTGCGCAAGGTCGGCGCCATCGACTTCGCCACCACGATCGCCCCGGGCCTGCGTGACGTTCTTCTCACCGGCAAGGTGAAGGAGGCGACCACCCGCTCGCAGGACGGCCGCCGGGTCTACGACGCGGTGGTGCTCGACGCCCCGCCCACCGGCCGGATCGGCCGTTTCCTGAACGTGACCGCGGAAACCGCCCGGCTCGCCAAGATGGGCCCGATCAAGACCCAGAGCGACGGGGTCTCCTCGCTGCTGCGCTCGCCGATCACCGCGGTGCACGTGGTCACGCTGCTGGAGGAGATGCCGGTGCAGGAGACGCTGGACGCGGTCGAGGAACTCACCGCCCTGGGCATCCGGGTCGGCCGGATCATCGTGAACGGCGCCCGGCCGCCACTGCTGGCCGGCGGCAAGGTGACCAAGGCGGAGATCAAGCGGGGGCTGGTCGCCGCGGGTCTGCCGGCCGCCCCGGCCACGGTCGGGCGGCTGGCCACCGAGGCGCAGGCCCATCTGACCCGGCGCGAGCTGGAGGAGTCGCTGCGCCTGGAGCTGGCCGAGCGGGGCCGCCCGATGGTCGAGCTGCCCCAACTGCCCGACGGGGTGGATCGCGCGGGTCTCGATGTCCTCGCCGATCGTCTTCTCTCGGTGTGACCTCGGTTTTCCGCCGCGGGTCAGCTCAGTGCGTTTGATCACGTCGCGTCCGATCAAGACGCCTTACTCTGGGGTGTGTGGTTGATGTGACCGCTCCACGGCTCGACGTCGACGCTCTGCTCGCGGATCCGGGCATCCGGATCGTGGTGTGCTGCGGTTCCGGCGGGGTCGGCAAGACCACCACGGCCGCCGCCCTCGGGCTGCGCGCCGCCGAGGTGCACGGCCGGCGCACGGTGGTGCTGACCATCGATCCGGCCCGCCGGCTGGCCCAGTCGATGGGCCTGACCGAGCTCGACAACACTCCGCGCCAGGTCAAGGGCATCGACGTGTCCGCATCCGGTGGCGAGCTGCACGCCATGATGCTGGACATGAAGCGCACCTTCGACGAGGTGGTGGAGCAGCACACCAAGCCGGAGCGCGCCGCCGAGATCTTCGCGAACCCCTTCTACCAGGCCATGAGCTCGACCTTCGCCGGCACCCAGGAGTACATGGCGATGGAGAAGCTGGGCCAGCTGCGGGCCGGCGACGAGTGGGATCTGATCATCGTGGACACCCCGCCGTCGCGCTCGGCCCTCGACTTCCTGGACGCGCCGGCCCGGCTCTCCCGGTTCCTCGACGGGCGGATGCTGCGGATGCTGCTCGCCCCGGCCCGTGGCGGGCGCAGCATGTTCAGCCTGGTGACCGCGTCGTTCGGGCTGTTCTCGCGGGCGGTGCAGAAGATTCTCGGCGCCCAGCTGCTGACCGACCTGTCGGGCTTCGTCGCCGCGCTGGACTCGATGTTCGGCGGCTTCCGGCAGCGCGCCGACCAGACGTACCGGATCCTGCAGGACCCGCAGACCGCGTTCCTGCTGGTCGCGGCGCCGGAACGGGATGCCATCCGGGAGGCCGCGTACTTCGCGGAGCGGCTGGTGGCGGAACGGATGCCGCTCACCGGCCTGGTGCTGAACCGGATGCATCAGACCGAGGAGGCCGGTCTGCCGGCCTCCGAGAGCGAGGCGGCGGCGGTGCGGCTGGACGAGGCCGGGGATCAGCCGGTCGCCGCGGACGTGCTGCGCATCCACGCCGGGCTGCTGCGGCAGGCCGAGCGGGAGAGCCGGGTCGCGGCCGGGTTCACCGAGGCGTTCCCGCAGGTCCCGACGACCGCGATCGCGGCGCAGCCCGCCGACGTCCACGACGTCGACGGGCTGCGAACGATCGGCACTCTGCTCGCCTGAAAAGCCGGGCTCGCCTGAAAAGCCGGGCTTGCCGGAAGAGCCGGAAGGCTCACCTGGAAAGCCGGAAAGCGGATCAGCGGGTGGAGACCAGCACCTTGTCGGCGCCTTTCTCCTTGAGAGCGGCCTCGAACATCTTCCGCCAGCTCGCCACGTGCGGGTGGCGGCGCAGCAGGGCGCGTCGCTCCCGTTCTGTCATGCCTCCCCAGACGCCGAACTCGATCCGGTTGTCCAGGGCGTCGGCGAGGCATTCGTAGCGCACCGGGCAGCTGCGGCAGATCCTCTTCGCCACGTTCTGCTCGGCGCCCTGCACGAACAGCGCGTCAGGGTCGCCACTCTGACATGCCGCCATGCTGGGCCAGTCGCTGATCATCCCCATTGGTAAACGTCCCCCCTTGCATTTCACCCCCGAACGTCCAGCGCGGCTGCCCATGTCCCCCAAGGCCACGCAGACGTCATGCGAGATGTCTCGCCGGACCATCATGCTCTGTAGTTGGGTGATTACGCAACGTTGTCCCTCAAATACGTATAGCCCGGTAGTTCCGGGCAAAGCGACCCGAGCGCAAGGACCGAACGGGGGTATCTTTGGTGCAGATCGGAGAAAGCGACCCGCCGACCCGGGTGACAGGTCACACTCAAAACGGGCGAAGGCGACCTGCTCGACGGGCGGTCGCGTGCACTCTTCGCGTATCCTGCCTCGGGTGACCTCCTGGATGCGCAGACGCGATCACAACATCTTCACGAACGCGACATCGTTGCTGGTGTGTGGCCTGCTGGCCGGTGTGGTGGTGGCCGCGGCCGCCTTCCCCGCCGCCGCGATGTCCGGTCTCGCCGCCAAGGCCGGCGGAACGTCGTTCGCGAGCCTGCCCAGTGAGCTCAAGGACTTCAGTTCCCCGCAGATCACCCGTGTCTACGCCTCGGACGGCAAAACGCTGCTGTCGCAGTTCTACGACGAGTTCCGCAGTGATGTCCCGCTCAAGGACATCTCGAAGAACATGCAGAACGCGATCATCGCCGCCGAGGACCGGAAGTTCTACGAGCACAACGGCGTCGACCTCAAGGGTGTCGCCCGCGCGTTCGTGAGCAACAACCAGGGTGGCTCCCAGCAGGGCGCCTCGACGCTCACGATGCAGTACGTGCGAATGTCGCTGGCCTATTCGGCGACCAACCCGCAGGAGGTGATCGACGCGACGAAGGACACCCCGAAGCGCAAGATCACCGAGATGAAGTACGCGCTGCAGATCGAGAAGCAGCTCACCAAGGAGCAGATCCTCGAGCGCTATCTCAACATCGCGCCGTTCGGTAACCAGGCCTACGGCATCTACGCCGCCAGCCAGGTCTACTTCAACAAGAAGCCGAAGGACCTGGACGCCGCCGAGGCGGCCATGCTCGCCGGCATGGTGAAGGCCCCGACCAGCTTCAACCCGACCATCAAGACGGGTCACGAGCAGATCCAGGCGCGGCGCGACAACTACATCCTGCCGGGCATGGTGGCGATGGGCGCGATCACGCAGGCCGACGCCGACAAGGCGAAGACCGAGAAGATCCCGACCAAGGTCAAGTCGGTCGGCAACGGCTGTGTCTCGGTCGCCAAGAACAGCTGGGGCTTCTTCTGCGACTACTTCTACCGCTGGTGGATGAGCCAGGAGGCGTTCGGCGCCACGACGTATGACCGCGAGCGCCGGCTGAAGAGCGGTGGCTACAAGGTCGTCACCACGATCGACCTGAAGGGCCAGGCGTCGGCCCGCGCCGAGATCTCCGAGCGGCAGCCCGACAGCAGCAAGAACGCTCTGCTGCTGGCCGGCGTCGAGCCGGGCACCGGCAAGGTCCGGATCCTCGCGACGAACCGGAAGTACGCGCTGGACGACCCGGATCACCCGACCAACGAGATCTCGCCGGACCCGAAGAAGAAGGCGAAGAAGATCCGCGGCTCGTTCCCCAAGACGACGAACCCGCTGATCACCGGTGGTGGCGACATCTCGGGTTACCAGGCCGGCTCGGTGTTCAAGATGTTCACCATGGTCGCCGCGCTGGAGAAGGGCATCCCGCTCAGCTACCCGATCAACGCGCCGGCGGTGTTCCACTCGAAGTACAAGACGTCCCCGAGCGACTCGTCGGCCTGCCCGAACTCCAGTGACTGGTGCCCGCGCAACGCGAGCGCCAAGGAGGCCGGCGTCTTCAACATGTGGACCGGTTTCGGCAAGTCGGTGAACACGTTCTTCGTGCCGCTGGAGCAGAAGGTCGGCGCGGACAACGTGGTCGCGGTGGCCAAGCGGTTCGGCATTCAGTTCCGCAGCGAAACGGACATCCTTCAGGCCAAGAATGCAGCCGGCTGGGGCGCGTTCACCCTGGGCGTCATGGACTCCACCCCGCTGGAGATGGCGAACGCGTACGCGACGCTGGCCGGTGACGGCAAGTACTGCGAGGCCACCCCGGTCGAGCAGATCACCACGAACGACGGCGAGAAGATCGACGTCGGCAAGCCGCACTGCATCCAAGCCACCACCAAGGACGTGGCCCGTGCGGCCATCGACGCGGCCCGCTGCCCGGTCGGCGACTCGGCCCAGCTCGGCAGCTGCGGCGGCGGCGGCACCGCTCCCGACACCCACGGGATCGTCGACCACCCGGTGTTCGGCAAGACCGGTACCACCGACAACAGCAAGACCGCTTCGCTGATCATCGGCACCACGTCGCTGGTCGTCGCCGGTTACATGGCCGTGCCGGACTGGCAGAACCACACCGACCAGATGTCGCACCCGATCATCAACAAGACGGTGCAGTACACGCTGCGGGACTACATGAAGGGCAAGCCGAGCGTCCAGTTCAAGACGCCCGGCAACGACAAGATCACCACCGGCGATCTGCGCAGCATCCCGGATGTGACCTGCGACTCGATCGGCTCGGCCAAGGACAAGATCAGCGGCGCCGGCTTCGACCCGGTGGTCGGCGAAACCGTCGACTCCGACTGCCCGGCCGGCACCGCCGCGGGCACCTCCGAGGAACGCACCATAAAGGGTGGCGCGGTGACGATCGAGGTCAGCAACGGCAAGCAGAACCAGCCGCAGAACCCGCAGGTTCCCCAGCCGGGTAATACCAAGCCCGGTCGGCGATAGGCACCAGGGCATCCGAGAAGGGGCGGGAGACCACGGTCTCCCGCCCCTTCTCGCGTACGCGCAAATCGTCTTTGCGAATCAGCCCAGCTGACGCCGCACCTCGGCGGCGACCCGGCCGCCTTCCGCGCGTCCCGCCACGGCGGCCTGCGCCGCCTTCATCGCCGGGCCCATCTGGGCCTTGCCGGAGAAGCCGCCGGCCGTCAAAGCCCCCGCCACGATCTCCGCGATCTCCGCGTCGGAAAGCTGTTTCGGCAGGTAGCGGTCGAGGATCTCGCCCTCGGCGGTCTCCTTCGCGGCCTGCTCGGCCCGGCCCGCCCCGGCGAACGCCGACGCCGCGTCACGCCGCTTCTTCGCCTCCTTGGTCAGCACCGACAGCACCTCGTCGTCGGAGAAGTCCCGCTCCTCGTCGCCGGTCGTCTCGGCGGTGCGCACCGCGGCCAGGGCCAGGCGCAGCGTGGAGGTGGTCAGGTCGTCCCGGGACTTCATCGCGGCGTGCAGGTCATCGTTCAGGCGGTCTTTCAGCGTTCCCATGGACGGAGAAACTACCCTTGCCGTCATGCGTAAGCGCTCCCTTATTTCCGCCGCCGCCGCGCTGGCCGCCGTGGGCGGCGCCACCTTCGCCTATGCCTCACTCGTCGAACGGAACATGTTCACGCTCCGCCGCTTCGACGTCCCGGTGCTCGACCCGGACGCGGAACCGCTGCGCATCCTGCACCTCTCCGATCTGCACATGATGCCTGACCAGCGGCGCAAGCAGGAGTGGGTGGCCGGGCTGATCGGCACCGACCCGGACCTGGTGATCGTCACCGGCGACAACATGGCCTCGCCGTACGCGGTGCCGGGCGTGCTGCGCGCCCTGGAACCCTTGCTCGACGTGCCGGGCGCGTTCGTGTTCGGCAGCAACGACTACACCGGCCCGGTCCTCAAGAACCCCTTGCAGTACCTGCTCTCCGACCGGGAGTACGTGCACGGCGTCGACCTGCCCTACGACGACCTGCGAGCCGCGTTCACCGACGCCGGCTGGGCGGACCTGAACAACGCGCGCACGGTCCTGAAGGCCGGGGGCCGCTCGCTCGAGCTGGTCGGCGTCGACGACCCGCACGTCGAGCGCGACGACTACCCGTCGGTGGCCGGGCCGATCAGCGCCGGCGTCGACCTGCATCTCGGGGTCACCCACACGCCGGCCTCCCGCGTGCTCGACCCGATGGCGGCCGACGGCTTCGAACTGCTGCTCGCCGGGCACACCCACGGCGGGCAGGTGTGCGTGCCCGGCTACGGCGCGCTGACCACCAACTGCGACCTGCCGACCCGGATGGCGAAGGGGCTGCACCGGTGGCCCGGCTCGGACTCCTGGCTGCACGTCTCGGCCGGACTGGGCACCCACCCGACCGCGCCGATCCGGTTCGCCTGCCGGCCGGAAGCTTCCGTCCTCACCCTCATCCCGCGCTGACCTGCGGGAACACACCAGGGGGGTCCCGGATTTCGAGCCTGCGGGAAGGTCCGCTAGTATTCTTCTCGCAGCAACGGGGTGTGGCGCAGTTTGGTAGCGCGCTACGTTCGGGACGTAGAGGCCGTGGGTTCAAATCCCGCCACCCCGACCAGCTTGCCGAGAGGCCCGGTTTCCGGAAACGGAAATCGGGCCTCTCGCTTTGTGTCGGCAACGGATGGCCCGCCGGTTCTCAGATGGGCCTTGCGGACCGCTGAGCGGCCCCAGGAGGCGCTTACCGGCCTGGGACGCGTCTCTGTTCGCAACAGCGCCGTCAGGGTCTCAAGATCGCCGTGACGGCCCGGCCGCCGCCGTTCCGGCCCCTCGCTGACCGGCCGCTGACGTTCCGGCCGCCGCACTCATCGGCGAGCGATCGATCACACGGCGAACTGGGGCCGGACCGGGACGCCGGCCACCGACGGCCCGACCGGACGCGGCGCCATCTGTTGCGGCACGCAGTACGGGCCGAGCATGGTCTCCACGACGGGCGCGATCGTCTGCCGCTCCCCGAGCTGCATCAATCGGGTCGCGCGGGCCAGCGATCCGGTCTCGCCGTCACGGAAGCCCTCCCGGTAGCCGCGCTCGTAACGCTCGCCCCGACCGAAGGCCCGGCCGAGCGCGAAGCACGACGATCCGGCGAAGGCGAGCAGGAAGAGGATGGCGAAGGGCGTCACAGCGATGTTCCTTCCGGGCACAAGCCGCTAATTAGGCGAAAACTACCCCAAACAGACATAGAATGCCGTATTGCGGAGATCAAGTACGCCAACGGGTGACGACCGGGGTGGTCGTGTGTCGCCACACCCTCGCCTGACAAGCTGGGACCTTGTGACTGACTCCAACGACCTCGCCCGGCAGGTGCGCTCCGTGAGCCGTCTGACCGGCGAATTCACGCTGCGTTCCGGCCGCATCGCCAACGAATACTTCGACAAGTACCAGTTCGAGGCCGACCCCGTGCTCCTCGACAAACTCGCCGAGCAACTCGCCGTCCTGATCCCGGAAGGCACCGAAGTGCTGGCCGGCCTGGAAATGGGCGGCATCGCGGTCGTCACCGCACTGGCCCGGCACGCCGGGCTGCCCACCGCCTTCGTCCGCAAGGAGGCGAAGAAGTACGGCACCGCCCGCCTCGCCGAGGGAGCCGAGGTCGCCGGCCGTCGCGTGCTGGTCGTCGAGGACGTCGTGACCTCCGGCGGCCAGGTCGTCATCTCCACCGGCGAGCTGCGCAAACTCGGCGCGCACGTGGACCACGCCATCTGCGTCATCGACCGCGGCGAGGGCGGCACCCAGGCCCTCGCCGACGCCGGCATCACCCTGCGCGCGCTGCTCACGCGCGCCGACCTGGACGCCGCCGCCTCCTGAAAAGCGTCAGAACAAGGTCAAATTCTTCATTGCCCATCTCCGCCGGGGTACAGATCGTCGCTCCCGCGGGGACCCTTCCGGGCTGAGCAGGGCGCAGGGCGCCCAGAACGCTCAGCCCGAAAGGGCGGCCTCCGTGGGTGGTCCCGCCCAGGGCAACAAACCTGCCCACGGGCCACCCCGGGCCGCCCGGTCCCACGCGCCGGAGCCCGCGAGGTGGGCGGTTGACAGCTCAGGCAGCGCCCTCCCGGCCCCGGCTGGTTCTCACCGTGGCCCGGGCCCAGCCGCGACCCGCGCTCGCCGGCTGGTACTCACCGTGGCCCGGGCCCAGCCGCGACCCGCGCTCGCCGGCTGGTACTCACCGTGGCCCGGGCCCAGCCGCGACCCGCGCTCGCCGGCTGGTACTCACCGTGGCCCGGGCCCAGCCGCAGCCCGCGCTCGCCGGCTGGGCGTCACCGTTGTCATCCGGGCCGGATCACCACCGTGAGAGCCAGCCGGGACGCGGCGTCAGGGACTGCGGCGGTTGGCTTACTTACTGAACTCGGCGGCCAGGAGTTCGGCGGTCTGGACGGTGTTGAGGGCAGCGCCCTTGCGCATGTTGTCGCCCGTCACGAAGAAGTCCAGGGCTCGCGGGTCGTCCATCGCGCGGCGGATCCGGCCGACCCAGGACGGGTCGGTGCCGACCGCGTCGATCGGCATCGGGAACTCGCCGGCATCCGGGTCGTCGACCAGGATCACGCCCGGGGCGTTGCGCAGCACCTGGCGGGCGCCGTCCGCGGTGACCTCGGCGGCGAAGACCGCGTGCACGGCGACCGAGTGGCCGGTCACCACCGGCACCCGGACACACGTCGCGGAGACCTTGAGCGCGGCCACGCCGAGGATCTTCCGGCTCTCGTTGCGGAGTTTCAGCTCCTCCGTGGACCAGCCGAGCGCCGCCGCCTGGCCGGCCCAGGGCACCACGTTCAGCGCCAGCGGGGCCGGGAACGGGCCGAGATCGTCGCCGACCGCCTGCCGCACGTTGCCCGGGCGCGACCCGAGCAGCCGATCCCCCGCGACTTTGGTGAGCTGGTCGTGGAGGGTGTCGACGCCGAGCTGGCCGGCCCCGGAGGCCGATTGGTACGACGCGAGGACGAGCTCACGCAACCCGTACTCGAAATGCAGCGGAGCGACCGCCATGATCATCGCGGCGACCGTGCTGTTGGCACTGGAGACGATGCCGCGCGGCCGGTGACCGAGCACGTCCCGGTTGACCTCGGGCACGACCAGCGGCACGTCCGGTTCCATGCGGAACACGGCGGAGTTGTCGACCACGACGGCACCCCGGGACACCGCGATCGGGGCCCAGTGCGCCGCCACGTCGTCGGGCACGTCGAACATCGCCACGTCCACGCCGTCGAACGACTCGGCGGTCAGCGACCCGACCGGAAGGGACTCTCCCCGGCACATCAGTGACTTGCCCGCCGAGCGGGTGGAGGCGATCAGCCGGATCTCGCCCCAGACGTCGCGCCGGGACGAGAGCAGGTCGAGCATGACGGTCCCGACGGAACCGGTGGCTCCGACGACGGCGAGCGTGGGCCGCGCCATCGTCCGGCTTACCGGCCGGTACCGCCGTAGACGACGGCCTCCTCCGAGCCGCCCAGCTCGAACTGGTCGTGCACGGCGCGGACGGCAGTGTCCAGGTCGGTGTCGCGGCAGACGACCGAGACCCGGATCTCCGAGGTGGAGATCATCTCGATGTTCACGCCGGCCTCACCGATGCAGGCGAAGAACGAGGCGGCGACGCCCGGGTGCGAGCGCATGCCGGCGCCGATCAGCGAGACCTTGCCGACGTGGTCGTCGAAGAGCAGGCTCTTGAACTTGATCTGATCCTTGATCTTGTCGAGCGCGCTCATCGCGGTCGCCCCGTCCGCCTTCGGCAGGGTGAACGAGATGTCGGTGCGGCCGGTGCCCTCGGTCGACACGTTCTGCACGATCATGTCGATGTTGATCTCGGCCTGCGCGACGGTCTCGAAGATCCGGCCGGCCGAGCCCGGCTCGTCGGGGACCCCGACGATCGTGATCTTGGCCTCGCTGCGGTCGTGCGCGACCCCGGTGATCAGTGCTTGCTCCACGTCAGGGTCCTCCATCGAGCCGGTGACGAGCGTGCCTTCTTTGTTCGAGTACGAAGAGCGTACGTGGATCGGCACCTTGAAGCGGCGCGCGTACTCCACGCATCGCAACATCAGCACCTTCGCCCCGCCGGCGGCCAGCTCAAGCATCTCCTCGTAGGTGATCTTCTTGATGTGCTGGGCGTCCGGGACGATCCGCGGGTCGGCGGTGAACACGCCGTCCACGTCGGTGTAGATCTCGCAGACGTCGGCGTGCAGGGCCGCCGCCAGCGCGACCGCGGTGGTGTCCGACCCGCCGCGGCCCAGGGTGGTGATGTCCTTGGTGTCCTGCGACACGCCCTGGAAACCGGCGACGATGGCGATGGCGCCCTCGTCCAGCGCGGTCCGCAGGCGGCCGGGGGTCACGTCGATGATCCGCGCCTTGCCGTGCGTCGAGGTGGTGAGCACGCCGGCCTGGGACCCCGTGTAGGACCGGGCCTCGTAACCGAGGTTGTGGATCGCCATGGCCAGCAGCGCCATCGAGATCCGCTCGCCCGAGGTGAGCAGCATGTCCAGCTCACGGCCGGGTGGCAGCGGGCTGACCTGGTTGGCCAGGTCCATCAGCTCGTCGGTGGTGTCGCCCATCGCGGAGACGACCACGACCACGTCGTCACCGGCCTTGCGAGCGGCCACGATGCGCTCGGCCACGCGCTTGATGCGCTCGGCGTTCGCCACCGACGAGCCACCGTATTTCTGCACCACAAGAGCCACGGCCAACCAATCCTTTCAGCGCAATCGCCACCACACTAGCCGCGCGGGGTGACGACCTCGACAGACGATCCCAGAATCCGGCCGCGACACGCCGACTTCACATTCGGGCGTGTCGCGTACTCCGGGCGGTATGAGGCGAGAATGTCTCGGTGCGCCTTCCCTCCGGTTCCGGTCGTGGCCTGTCCGCACTGACCGCCGTCGCGCTGGCCCTGGGCCTGGCCGGCTGCGGCGGTGACGACGCGCCCGCCGCCACCCCGACCGTGTCCGCCTCGGCGTCGGCGACCGCCGGCGGGAGCCCGGACGCCCGCGTCCAGTTCGCCGGCCTGGCCGCACTCGCGATGGACCGCCGTTACGCCGCGCTCTACTCGTTCACCGGCGGCGACGGCGTGGCCCGCAACGTGGTGGCCACGGTCGCCAACGACGGCACCTGGCGGGTCGACATCGCGAACGGCGCGCTCGGCGGGGCCGCCGACGTCTCGATCGTGCACAACGCGAACGGCGTCTACCAGTGCATGCTGTCGATGACCGGCGCCCCGGTCACGCCCGCCTGCGTGCACGTGACGGCCAAGGGCGAGAAGGTGCCGAGCCAGTTCGACCCGAAGGTGCAGCGACTGTTCCGGCAGTGGCTGCCGGTCTTCACCGACCGGAACTCGGCGCTGGCGGTCTCCGCGGTCCAGCCGCTGGCCGGCGCCTCCGGCAGCTGTTACTCGGTGGACTCGATCACCGCGTCGCTGGACGCCCCGGTCGACGTCGGCGTCTACTGCTACTCCACGGACGGCCTGCTGACCGCGGCCCGGGTCGGGTTCGGCGTGCTCAAGCTGGTCCGGCAGGTCGCCGCCCCGGCCACCGTGCAGTTCCCCGGCCCGGAGGTGGGCGGCGAGGCGATGGGCATGGGCGGGGCTGATCCGGCCGCGGTGCCGTCCGTCGCCACCAGCGGGGGGTGAATCCCACCATCCGGTCGTTCGGATGGCCGCCCCGAAGTGGATCACGTAACGTGGGTTCCGACATGTGGCAGGTGAACCTCCTCCTTCTCTGCCGCGACGGGGCCTCATTCCAGGCCGGCACCTCGTCGCGGTGGTGACGCGCGCCGCCTGCTCGTCTTCTTCCTGACTGGAGCAGTCACATGTCCACGTTCGAGAACACCCAGCGCAGCAGCTCGATGCCCTTCCAGCGCTACGAGGCGTACCAGAAGCAATTCTCGATCTCCCTGCCCGAGCGCCAGTGGCCCGGCCGCGTCGTCGAGACCGCTCCCCGCTGGTGCGCGGTCGACCTGCGCGACGGCAACCAGGCCCTGATCGACCCGATGTCCCCGGAACGCAAGCGGCGGATGTTCATGCTGCTGGTGAAGATGGGCTACAAGGAGATCGAGGTCGGGTTCCCGGCGGCCAGCCAGACCGACTTCGACTTCGTCCGCCAGCTGATCGAGCAGGACCTGATCCCGGACGACGTCACCATCCAGGTGCTGGTGCAGTGCCGCGAGCACCTGATCGACCGGACCTTCGAGTCGATCCGCGGCGCCAAGCGCGCCATCGTGCACTTCTACAACTCGACCTCGGTGCTGCAGCGCCGGGTGGTCTTCGGCCTGGACAAGGACGGGATCACCGACATCGCGACCCAGGGTGCGCGGCTCTGCCAGAAGTATGCGGAGATCCACACCCCGGACACCGAGATCTTCTACGAGTACTCGCCGGAGTCCTACACCGGAACCGAGCTGGAGTACGCACTGGAGATCTGCTCCGCCGTGATCGACGTCATCGACCCGACGCCGGCCCGGCCGCTGATCATCAACCTGCCGGCCACCGTCGAAATGGCCACCCCGAACGTGTACGCCGACTCGATCGAGTGGATGCACCGGAACCTGCCCCGCCGCGACAGCGTCATCCTGAGCCTGCACCCGCACAACGACCGCGGCACCGCGGTGGCCGCCGCCGAGCTGGGCCTGCTGGCCGGGGCCGACCGGATCGAGGGCTGCCTGTTCGGCAACGGCGAGCGCACCGGCAACGTCGACCTGGTCACGCTGGGGCTGAACCTGTTCTCCCAGGGCATCGACCCGCAGGTCGACTTCTCCCAGATCGACGAGATCAAGCGCACCGTGGAGTACTGCAACCAGCTGCCGGTGCACGAGCGCCACCCCTACGCGGGCGATCTGGTCTACACCGCGTTCTCCGGCTCCCACCAGGACGCGATCAAGAAGGGCTTCGCCGCGCTGCAGGCCGACGCGGACGCGGCCGGCACCGACATCGACTCCTTCACCTGGGGCGTGCCCTACCTGCCGGTTGATCCGAAGGATCTGGGCCGGACGTACGAGGCGGTCATCCGGGTCAACTCGCAGTCCGGCAAGGGCGGCGTGGCGTACATCATGAAGGAGGAGCACAAGCTCGACATGCCGCGGCGGCTGCAGATCGAGTTCTCCGGCGTGGTGCAGCACCACACCGACGAGGAGGGCGGCGAGGTCTCCCCGCAGCAGATGTGGGACATCTTCGCCCAGGAGTACCTGGTCGAGCACCAGCTGGGCAGCGCCTTCAAGATCGAGGCGTACAGCACCGCCACCGTGGACGGCAAGGTCGAGATCGACGTCGAGGTGATCCACCGCGGGCAGCGGCGGCCGCTGGTCGGCGTCGGCAACGGCCCGATCGACGCGTTCACGCAGGCCGTCGAGCCGCTGGGGATCAAGGCCCGGGTCCTGGACTACCAGGAGCACGCGCTGACCTCCGGCGGTGACGCGCAGGCCGCGGCGTACGTGGAGGTCGAGGTCGGGGACCGCTCGTTCTGGGGCGTGGGCATCGACGCCAACATCGTCAGCGCGTCGATCAAGGCTGTCACCAGCGCGATCAACCGCGCCCGCTGAGAGGTAACAAACTCACTCCCCCGCGTGCTGCCAGGAGGCGACACGCGGGGGACGGCTTTACGCTGAGCGGGTGCCTCCACGTAACGCTGCTCGCTGGTTCCTTCCGTTTCTGATCACCGTCTCCCTCACCGCCGGCTGCGAGACCGTCGACGCCGGCGACCCCGGTACCGGGTCGACGAACGGCTCCGGCTCCACGTCCGGCTCGTCCTCCGGCTCCTCGAAGGACGCCGAGGCGTCGCTCGGCAAGCTGACCGTGGTCGCCAAGACCGGGTCGATGTCCGGCTACAGCCGGGAGAAGTTCCCGCATTGGAAAAGCACCGGCAAGAACTGCGACGTCCGTGACTCGGTGCTGGAGCGCGACGGCACCAAGGTGAAGAAGTCCGGCTGCAACGTGGTCGCCGGGACCTGGAAGAGCATCTACGACGACAAGACGCTGACCGCGCCCTCCCAGGTGGACATCGACCACATGGTGCCGCTGGCCAACGCGTGGCGCTCGGGCGCCGACAAATGGACCACCGACCAGCGCGAGGGCTTCGCCAACGACCTGGACCGCCCGCAGCTGGTGGCGGTCTCGGCCGGCTCGAACCGGTCGAAGGGCGACCAGGACCCGTCGACGTGGAAGCCGCCGGCCAAGGACGAGTGGTGCGCCTACGCCACGGACTGGGTAACGGTGAAGAGCTACTACAAGCTGACCGTGACCCAGAAGGAGAAAGACGCCTTGAAGGAGATGCTGGGGACCTGCTGATGACCGATTCTGAACAGAGCGCGCCCGCGGCCCCGAAAGCCGAAGCCCCGAAAGCCGAAGCTCCGAAAGCCGAGCCGGCCCCGAAAGCCGAGCCGGCCCCGAAAGCCGAGCCGGCCCCGAAAGCCGAGGCTCCGAAAGCCGAGCCGGCTCCGGCAGCGGCGCCCGCCCCGAAGGCTGAGCCGGCCGGCCAGAGCACCGACATCGTGCCCGGTCCGGGCGGCGTGATGACCGACGAGGTCGGCGTCGTCACGGGCGATCTGACCCTGCGCAGCGAACTCGCCGGGAAGGACCTCACCCTGAGGGTGCAGTACAAGGACGCCGAGGAGTGGTACACCGTCACCGGCGGCAAGACCACCCTCGCCGACCCCGCCGACCTGGACGCGGTGCACGCCATCGCGGTAGGACTGCTGAACCGCCCCGAAGGTTGATCGACACTCGTAGTCTGCCGAGGCGTGCAGACTCGAAGGCTGTTCCGGTTGGTCGTCGCGGCGGCGGTGGTGCTGGCCGCGACGACCGGATCGGCGGCTCATCGGCCTCCACCGGAGATGACGCCGGGTAGTGTCATCCCGGCGCCGGCCGAGGTCGTACCGTCGCATGCGGAGCCTTTCCGGCTCACCGTGATCACGGCGTCCGGCGCCGCGGTCCCCGTCGCGGATCAAGTCGCCGCCGCGCTTCGCCCCGCCACCGGTTTCCTGCTCCCGGTGCAGCTGAGCGGCGCGGGCGCCGTCGACCTGCGGATCAACGAAGTCGCCGACCCGTGGCTGGGCGACGAGGGCTATCGCCTGGAGATCCGGACCGAGGGCGTGGCGCTGCGCGCCAACGAGGCCGCCGGTCTCTTCGCCGGCTTCCAGACCCTGCGGCAGCTGCTTCCCCGGCCGTCGAGGCGAGCACGGTACGTCATGAGGACTGGACCATCCCGACCGGCGTGATCCGCGACCGGCCGCGGTTCGCCTGCCGCGGGGCAGCGAAAGTGATCATGTCACCGGCCGATCGGACGTACCTGGACATGCAGTACGACCTGCTGACCCCGGGCGGGCTGCACCGGGCGCGGCCCATCGACCTGCCGACCGCGTACGACTGGGACCCGGCGACCTGGGCGCACGGCGTCCCGCCGGAGGCGGTGCTGGCAGTGGAGGCGCCGCTCTGGTCGGAGACGCTGCGCGACTACGGGGAGGTGGAGTTCAGCGCGTTCCCGCGGATGGCGGCGATCGCCGAGCTGGGCTGGTCACCACGATCGGCCCACGACTGGATCTCGTTCCGGGACCGGCTGGGCCTCTACGGCCGGCAGTGGGCTCGGCGAGGCGTGCACTTCTACCGGGCGCCCGAGGTCAGGTGGTCCTGACTCCGGGCGCGCGGCTCAGAGGCGTGTCCTGAGGGCCGGCCGACTCTCACCAGCGCGACACAAAAAGCGTGTCCTGAAGGCCGGCCGACTCCCCCCAGCCCGACACAAAAAGCGTGTCCTGAAGGCCGGCCGACTCTCACGAGCGCGGCTCAGGGCCCTGCTTCGAGAGTCGGCCGGCTTCCCGAGCGCGGCTCATGACGTACCGAATAATCGGTTCTGGATCTTTAAGCCGGAGTGGCGGCCGGGGTGCGGCCCGCGACGGCCTCGTCGTTGACCACCGGGAAGTGGCAGGCGGTCAGGTGCGACGCCGGGTCGTCGAGCCGCGTGACCAGCGGCGGCTCCTCGGTCGCGCAGATGTCCTGCGCCTTCCAGCAGCGGGTGCGGAAGCGGCAGCCGGACGGCGGGTTGATCGGGCTCGGCACGTCGCCGGTGAGCAGCACGCGGTTGCGCTGCGCACGGTCGCGACGGACCGGGTCCGGCACCGGGACGGCCGACATCAGCGCCACCGTGTACGGGTGCCGCGGATTCTTGTAGAGGTCGTCGCGGTTGGCGATCTCCATGACCTTGCCCAGGTACATCACGGCGACGCGGTCGGAGATGTGCCTGACCACCGACAGGTCGTGCGCGATGAAGACGTAGGTGAGGTCGAACTCCTTCTGCAGGTCCTCCAGCAGGTTGACGACCTGCGCCTGGATCGACACGTCGAGCGCGGAGACCGGCTCGTCGGCGATGATCAGTTTCGGCCGCAGGGCGAGCGCCCGGGCGATGCCGATGCGCTGCCGCTGGCCGCCGGAGAACTCGTGCGGGTACCGGTTGTAGTGCTCCGGGTTGAGGCCCACCAGCTCCAGCAGCTCCTGCACGGCCTTCTTCAGGCCTTGCGGGGTGGGGATGTCCTGGATCTGCAGCGGCGCGGAGATGATCGTGCCGATGGTGTGCCGCGGGTTCAGCGACGAGTACGGGTCCTGGAAGATCATCTGGACGTCGCGCCGCATCGGCCGCATCTGGGCGACCGTCTTGTGGCTGATGTCCTCACCCTCGAAGACGATCTTGCCGCCGGTCGGCTCCAGGATCCGGGTGAAGAGCCGCCCGGCCGTCGACTTGCCGCAGCCGGACTCGCCGACCAGGCCCAGCGTCTCGCCGGCCTGCACGGTCAAGTCGATGCCGTCCACCGCGCGGACCGCGCCGACCTGGCGCTTGAACAGCCCCTTCGTGATCGGGAAGTGCTTCTGCAGCCCGGTCACCTCGAGCAGGTTCTCGCTCATCGTTCTCTCTCTTCCCCGCTCAGAGGTTCGGTGCTACTTCTTCCTTGAACAACCTGTCCCGCTCCTCGGCCGGCAGGTGACAGGCGACCGAGTGGACACCACCGGTCAGCACCGGCGTCTCGGTGAACGACCGGTTGCCGTTGCGGCCCGCGTACGGGCAGCGCGGGTGGAAGGCGCAGCCGGAGGGCAGGTTGATCAGGCTGGGCGGCGAGCCCTTGACCGGGATGAGCCGGTCGCGCACCTCCCGGTCCAGGCGTGGCATCGATCCGAGCAGACCCCAGGTGTACGGGTGCTGCGGCCGCTGGAACAGGTCGATCGTCGGGCCCTTCTCGATCACCTTGCCGCCGTACATCACCAGGACGTCGTCGGCGAGCTCGGCCACCACGCCGAGGTCGTGGGTGATCATGATGACCGCGGAGCCGAACTCCTCCTGCAGGTCCCGGATCAGGTCCAGGATCTGCGCCTGCACGGTCACGTCCAGAGCCGTGGTCGGCTCGTCCGCGATCAGCAGTTTCGGGTCGTTGACCAGCGCCATCGCGATCATCGCGCGCTGGCGCATACCGCCCGAGAACTGGTGGGCGTAGTCGTTGAAGCGGCGCGCCGGCTGCGGGATGCCGACCCGGGCGAGCATGTCGATCGCCCGCTCACGGGCCACCTTCTTGTTCACCCCGGGGTGGTGCACCCGGTACGCCTCGACGATCTGCGACCCGACCGTGAAGTACGGGTGCATCGCGCTCAGCGGGTCCTGGAAGATCATCGACATCTTGCCGCCGCGCAGCCCGCGCACGTCGGCGTCGGACGCGCTGACCAGTTCCTGGTCGTCGAGCCAGATCTCGCCGGTGACCTTGGCGTTGCTGCGGGTCCGGTGCAGGCCGAGCAACGCCAGCGAGGTGACGCTCTTGCCCGAGCCGGACTCGCCGACGATGCCGAGCGTCTTGCCGGCCTCCAGGGAGAACGTCGAGCCGGTGACCGCCTGCACGATGCCGTCGTCGGTCTCGAACCGGACGTTGAGATCCTTGACCTCGAGGAATGGGCGTGACATTCGCTCTCCCCTCAGCCCAGCCGCACGCGCGGGTCGATGGCGCTGTAAACCAGATCGACGATCAGGTTCGCGATGACGATGAAGAACGCGGCGAGCAGCGTGACGCCCAGGATCACCGGCAGGTCGTTGCCCTTGATCGCGGCGTACGCCTGGTAGCCGAGGCCGCGCAGGTTGAAGACGTTCTCGGTGAGCAGGGCACCGCCGAGCAGCACACCCAGGTCGAGACCGAAGACGGTGACGATCGGGGTGAGGCCGGAGCGCAGCGCGTGCTTGCCGATCACCGTCCGCTCCCGCAGGCCCTTGGCCCGGGCGGTACGGATGTAGTCCTCACCCAGCGTCTCCAGCATGTTCGCCCGGGTCAGCCGGGCATAGGTGGCCGCGAAGAGGAACGCCAGGGTGATCCAGGGCAGCAGCAACTGGATGAACCACTCGCCCGGGTTTTCCACGAACGGCACGTAACTACCCTCAGGGATCCAGCCCAGCCAGTACACGAAGATCTGTTTGGACAACAGACCGGTGAAGTAGATCGGCAGCGAGACGCCCAGCAGGGCGAGCGTCATCACGAATCGATCGGATAACGTCCCCTTTCTCAGCGCCGAGATGACACCGGCGAGAACGCCGCCGAGCAACCAGAGAATGGCGGCGCCGATCGCCAGGTTCAACGTCACCGGTAGCGAGTCGAACAGGAGCGGGGTGACTTCCTGCTCGGTCTTGAAGGAGTATCCGAGGCAGGGAGCGTCGCAATGCTGGACGTCCGGGCCGTTCGCGTAGTCGCGGCCGGCCACGATGCCCTTCAGGAATTTGCCGTACTGCACCAGGATCGGGTCGTTGAGGCCCATCTTCGTGCGGATGCCCTCGAGCGCGACGGAGTCGGCCTGCTTGCCGATGTAGAGCAACGCCGGGTCGCTGCCGGTGAGCTTCGGAACCATGAAGAAGATGCCGAAGGTCACGAGCGTGACCACGAGCAGCGTGAGGACGGCGTTGATCAGCCGCCGGATGAGATAAGCCACCACGTCGTTCGGCCGAACGACGGGCGGACGCCGGAGTCAACCGGCGCCCGCCCGCCGCGGGCGGCCTTCACCAACCCTTCGAATTACCCGATGCGATCAGGACTGGTTACTTGCCGTCGCTGACGCCGAGGGCCTGGAAGTCGACCATGCCGAAAGCGTCGTGGATGTAGACGTTCGTCAGCCGCGGGTTGCGGTAGTTGAGCGCCTTGTCGACCACGAACGGCAGGTAGTACGCGCCCTCCATGGTCTTGTGGTTGATCTGCGAGTAGAGGTCCGCCGCCTTGGTGGCGTCGGTCTCGGCCGCGGCCTGGTCGAACAGGGCGTCGATCGCCGGGTCCTTGATCAGCGGCAGGTTGTAGTTGCCGTTCTTCAGGATGAAGCGGCTGTCGACCAGCGGCTGCAGGTAACCCGAACCGGTCGGGTAGTCGGCGCCCCAGCCGGCGATCTCGATGCCGTAGCCCTTGGCCTTGACGTTGTCCGGCGAACCGATGACGGATGCGATGTTGCCACCGTCGTACTGCTCGATCGCGGCGTTGATGCCGACGGCCTTCAGAGCGGCCTGCAGCGCCTCGGCGCTCTTGACCTCGGCCGGCTTGTTGTTACGAACGGCGATCTTGGTGTCGAAGCCGTTCGGCTTGCCACACGCGGTCAGGGCCTCCTTGGCCTTGTCCACCTGCGGCTTGCCCTGGAGCCGGTTGAACGGGTCGTACTTGGTGTCCGAGCCCGCGATGTTCGGCGGCAGCATGCTGGTGCCGATGTCGCCACCGGCGATCGGGCCGCCACGCGCGGTCTGCAGCGAGGTCGGGTCGGAGGCGTAGATGACCGCCTTGCGGCAGTCGACGTTGTCGAACGGCGCGACGTTGGTGCTCAGCGCGGCGTACCGGATGAAGCCGGTGGTCGGGGTGTCCGCGTTCGCCTTCAGGGTCGGGTCCTGGAGGATCTTGGTCCGCGCGGCGGCCTGCACACCGGTCTGGCCGACGTCGAGGTCCGCGGTGCCCGCGATGAGCTGCGAGTCCATGTCCTCGGCGTTGGTGGTGACGGTCAGCTTGATCTGATCCGGCAGCGCCTTGCGGATGGTGTCCGTGGAGGCGTCCCAGTTCGGGTTGCGCACCCAAGCTGCGCCCTTACCGGGCTGGATGCTGCCTTCCTTGAACATGTACGGGCCGGAGGAGGCCGGCGCCGCGTTGTACTTCGCGCCGGTGTCCCGCTTCTGCGGCACCGGGCCCGCGCCCGGCATCGCCAGCAGGTACATGAAGTCCGACTGCGCCTTCTTCAGCTTGAAGATGATCGTCGAGTCGTCCGGCGTCTCGACCGACTTCAAGCCCAGCTTGTTCGGGTCGGTGTCCTTGTACGGACCCTTGTAACCCTGGCCCTGGTCGAGAATGTCGATCAGGTAGACCGGACCGCCGGAGAGCACGTCCTGCGCGAAGATGCGCTCGATGCCGTACTTGATGTCCTTCGACGTGATCGGCGTGCCGTCGTCGAACTTGACGCCGCTCTTCAGCTTGAAGGTGTAGGTCAGCTTGTCCGCGCTGATCTCCGGCATGGCCGAGGCCAGGTCGGGCTGGAGCTCCAGACCCGGCTTCTCCGGCGCTGACGCGTAGTCGACGAGCTTGCGGGTGTAGAGCCGGTTCAGGTTCCAGACGAACGCGTAGTAGCCACGCGCCGGGTCCCAGTAGTCCGCATCCTGCGCGGACATCAGGTTCAGCGTGCCGCCCTTGGTCGTCGACGGGTTGACGACGCTGGTGATAGCGGCGTTGTAGGCGGACTTGCCGTTGCCCGAGCCACTGGTCTTGTTGTCGTTGCCCTTGGAACCGCCACAAGCGGCGGTCGTGAGGCCGAGCGCGAGCGCGACGCCGGCCGCCGCTATCGCCCTAGTCTTCCTTGACACCTGTACTCCTACCTCCTCGAACAGCGGAACCGAGCCGGTCCGCGAAACATGCGATGTTCCAGTCACCGCTGAAGATCAGCGGGCCTTCGGGTCAAGCGCGTCACGCAGGCCGTCACCGAAGAGGTTGAAGGCCAGCACGGTAATGAAGATCATTACGCCCGGAACGATCATGTACATCGGATCGATCTGGTAGAACCGCACGGCATCCGAGAGCATGCCGCCCCACGACGGGTTGGGTGGCGGGATACCGACGCCGAGGAAGCTCAACGCCGCCTCGTTCAGGATGTTCGTCGGGATGATCAACGTGGTGTAAACCAGGATCGGCGCAGCCAGGTTGGGCAACAGTTCCCGGGTCAGGATCCGGGGCGAGCGTGCACCCATGCTCCGGGCCGCTTCGACGAACTCACGCTCACGCAGCGACAGCGTCTGCCCGCGCACGATCCGGCCGATGTACGGCCAGCCGAAGAAGCCGATCACACAGACCAGGACGGCCACCCGCGACCATCGTGGGTTCAGGCCGAGGAACTGGTACGGCAGGACCGAGACGAGCGCGATCGAGAAGAGCAGCTGCGGGAAGGCGAGCAGGAAGTCCATGACCCGGCTGATCACCGTGTCGACCCAGCCACCGAGGAAGCCGGACATGAGACCGAAGATCACGCCGAGGATGGTGGAGAGGAAGGCGGAGAGGAAGGCGACCGTCAGCGAGGTCTGCGCGCCGTAGAGGATCCGGCTGAAGACGTCGCGGCCGGATTCCGGCTCGACACCGAAGAGGAAGTCCTTGCTGATACCACCCCAGCCGCGGACCGGAGTTCCGAAAGTCGCGTCGATCTGGTCGTTGTGGTACTCGTCGATCGGATGACCGAGCCACTTGGTGAGCAACGGCGCAAGGATCGCAACCACAATCAGGAAGATGACGACGCAGGCGCCACCGAGGGCCACCTTGTCCCTCTTCAGGCGGCGCCAAGCGATCTGCTTCAGCGAGCGGCCGGCAATTGCCTTTTCGGCGGGCCCCCGCACTTCAGCCGCGTCGGCCGTCGGTGCCGACTGCTCGTCGGTGACCGACGCTTCTGGGCCAAGCGACATCTGTTTCGCCGGTCCTCTCCCGGCCACCACGCAGCAGCAGAGAGTCCACGGCCTTCAGGCGCGTGGCACGGAAGCTCCCACGGCCCGGAGACGATGGCCCACGCTGCGAGCGGTAAACCGATCGGTTATCGCATGCCTCGAGTGCCGGCCCTCGTCGCGTCCGGCCCAGATCGGGCCGGGGCCACGAGGGCACCTGACGACGGGTGTGGCCGCCATCGAGAGGAACATTCACCTAGTGCGGTGCTCGGGTCAAGCTCACCGACCGCACGCGGATGCTTCCGTGTCTCCCTCGTGATGTCACCGTGACCTAGACGCCGAACAAACGGAAGGTACCGCGTAAGGGGCTCGCAAGTAGCCAATCCGGGCCAAACTGCTTGCATCGCGTTACGTCGGCGTTACCACATGTAAATTTTGGATATTTAAATCGCCCTACGGCCCTCGAAAGCCCGACCGAGGGTGATTTCGTCCGCGTATTCCAGATCACCGCCGACCGGCAGCCCACTCGCCAGCCGGGTCACCGCGATCCCCATCGGTTTCACCAGCAGCGCCAAATAGGTCGCCGTCGCCTCACCCTCCGTGTTCGGGTCGGTCGCCAGGATCAGCTCCTTGACCTCCCCGGTCCCCAGACGGATCAGCAACTCGCGGATCTTCAGGTTGTCCGGCCCGACGCCCTCCAACGGGTTGATCGCCCCGCCGAGCACGTGATACCTCCCGCGGAACTCGCCGGTCCGCTCGATCGCGACGACATCCTTCGGCTCCTCGACCACGCACAACACCTCATTGGTGCGGCGCGTGTCCCGGCAGACCCGGCACTGCTCCGACTCGGCCACGTTGAAACAGGTGGTGCAGAACCGCACCAGCTCCTTCACCTTACGCAGCGCCGAAGCCAGCCGATTCACATCGGCCGGATCGGCCGACAGGACGTGGAACGCGATGCGCTGAGCCGACTTCGGGCCGACGCCCGGCAGCCGGCCCAGCTCATCGATCAGGTCCTGAATGGCACCCTCATACACGAGATCAGAACCCCGGCAGGGAGAGGCCGCCGGTCGCCGGACCCATCTTCTGCTCGGTCAGCTCACGCTGCGCCTCAGCCGCGTTGTGGATCGCGGCGAGCACCAGATCCTCCAGCGTCTCGACGTCATCCGCGTCGACCGCCTTCGGGTCGATCTTCACGGCCTTGAACTCGCCCAGCCCGGTCACCGTGACCGTCACCAGACCCCCGCCGGCAGTCCCGGTCAGCTCGGCCTCGGCCAGCTCGGCCTGCGCCTGGGCGACCTGCTGCTGCATCTTCTGCGCCTGCTTCATCAGCTGCTGCATGTTCGGCTGTGCACCGGGGCGCATCGCATTGCTCCTCAAGTAGTCGCTCACTCCTGCTGGACGACCGCCGTCAATTCCCGCACGGCCATCCGGTCAACCGCCGCCAGCGTAGCCGCCGCGCCCTCAGAACCCGGTCAGCGCATGCTCACGCCACGGTCCGCCGCCGGCCTCCGGCTGCGGCATGGTCACTCTTCTAGCTTTCCTTGTACGCCGTGAGCCGCCCCCGCCCAACCGGAAGAGCCCCGGCGGCAAAAGCGCAAGCCGCGCCCCCAGCCCCGCCCGCCGAGCCAGAGCCCCGCGGGGACGCCGCGACCGCCTCTCACCCTCGGCCGCTTCCGAACCCCTCGGCGCCCACACCCGCGGCCGCCGCCCCCGCACGACAGCCCCTCGAACCGGGGCTGCATCCACCATGCGACCGGCTCCGCTACACCTCGCCGATCTTCTCGGCCCCGAAGGCGTCCCGCAGCAGCTGGAAAGCCTGCTCCTCGCTGCTCTGACGAGCCGTCTTCTCGTCGATCACCTCGTCGAGCGGCTCATCGCCCGGATCGAAGCCCTCGAAGCCCGCAGCGCTGGGCGGACCGTCGTACTCCGGGTCATACGGCGCCTCCCCGATCGGAGTCCCATCCGACCAGGCCGAACCGCCACCAGCAGCCCCCGGAGCCGGAGCCGCGGCGGTGCGCCCGACAGCCCCCTTGGCAGCGTTGGCCGCCGCCGCCCGGGCGGCGGCCAGGCCACTGTTGGGGCTCGCGTTCCCGCCACGAGCCGCAGCAGCCCGAGCCGCCTCCATCGCAGCCGAACGAGCCGGAACCGCCGGAGCAGCAGGCGCGGCCGAAGCAGCAGGGGCCGCCTCCATCGCAGCCGAACGAGCCGGAGCAGCAGGCGCGGCCGAAGCAGCAGGGGCCGCCGGAGGAGCCGGAGCTCCTGCCGCAGCAGCCGGTGCCGCAGGAGCTGCCACCGCAGGAGCCGCTGGTGCGACGGGAGCAATCGGCGCAGCGGTCGCAACGGGTGCGATCGGAGCAGCCGCCATCGGCGACTCGCCAGACCCTCCTGAGCCGGCCGGCCCGGCCGGGAAGTCCGCTGACGGCAGGTTCGCGGCGGGCACAACAGCCTCCGGTGACCTGTCCGGGGTGACCGAGCCCGGCGAGAGTGCCCGCCCGCCGAACGACGGCTCGACGGCATCGCTGCCGTCAGAAACGGCCTCCGGCGGCGCAGCAGCCCCCGTGGTGTCCGCGCCCCAATAGGCGGCCGCCTGGGTGGGCTGACTCTCGGTACTACCCGGAACGGGCCGGGCCAGGGAACCCGGCTTCACCGGCTCCGGCCACCCGTCGTCCGCCACGACCGGCGCCGGACGCGGCGCGACCGAACCCGGGCGAACCGGTTCCGGCCAATCCGTGTCCCCAGCGGCGGTGACCGGCTGACTCGAACCGCCCGGACCCGCGTTCGCCCCGGACGAGCGAGACTCGATGTCGCCACCGGCACTCGCCGGCTGACCGGGATTGACCGGCCGCCCGGCAGTGCTGTCCCGCCCAGCCGGCGACCCCGTGAAGTTCCCACCGGGCGACGGAGCGTCCGGCGTGGGCGAAGACGCCGTGGCGGAAGTGACCGGAGCGGCCGAGGCCGGCCAGTCGTCGTCGGAGTCAGTGGCGGCCGGACGCTGCGGCCGGGACGGACGGGACTCCGTGCGGCCGGTGTTCCGCTCGGGCGCGGCCGAAGCCGGCGCCGCGGGACGACCGGCCGGCATCCGCCGAGCCGCCGACTGGTCCGCGGCGGGCGGCCGGCTGCGCGGCGCGGCGTTGCGGGACGGCGCCTCCGCACTCCCGTCACCGACCTCGCAGCGGATCTGCCAGCGCCCGCCCAGCTCGTTGGCGAACTCGGTGGTGATCAGATCGGTGTAGGTGAGGAACCGCTCCGCATACCTCGGGGTCGGCGCCAGGAAGAGAACCGTGTCGCCGTCGACGCCGTGCAGGCCGATGCCACTGTTCTGCATCACCTTGATCGTGCTGTCCTTGGCCCCGAACGCCTGCCACACCGTCCGGACCCGGGGCAGCCCCGGCTGCGGGCGCGTCGGCGCGGTCAGCTCCGGATCGGCCGGGGGCTCGTCGTCCCACGGCGGCTCGTCGTCGTAGTACTCCCCCGCCGGACCGTCGGCGACCCGATTCCAGTCCACCTCGGGAACCGCCCCGGAAGCATCCTCGGCAGCCGGAGCATTGGCGGAGACGACCGGCTCAGCCGCGACCGGATCTGCGGAAGCCGGCTCGGACACAACCGGTGGCGCGGAGACCGGCGCCGACACGGCGGAAACCGGTTCGGAAACGGCCGGGACCGCAGAAACGGGCTCGGACGCGGTCGGCGGCCCGGAGACCGGTTCCACCGCGACCGACGGCGCAGAAACAGCTTCAGAAGAGCCGGAAGGAGCCGAGACCGGTTCAAGCCCGGCAGAAGCCGCCGCGTCGGAAGCCGGCGCAGCCGGAGGGGCGGACACCGGCGCGACAACCCCAGCAGCGGCCGGGGCGCCGGCCACGGGCGCCGGCGAAACCGGTCGCGCCGGACCGGACCGCCCACGGGCAGCCGCCGCGGCCGCGGCACGAGCAGCGGCGAGCCCACCACCACCCGGCCCACCGGGAACCGGCCCGTCCTCCAGGGCCGGCTCCGACAACGCCTGCAGGGAAGCGGGCGACGCGGCGGGGGCGACGGGCGGCGGAGCGTCAGCCAACCCGCGTACGGCGGAAATCGGCCCTTGTTTTTCCAGACGCTCCAACCGCTGCAGCAGCGCGCCGGTCGAATCGTCGGCGCCGGGCAGCAGCATCCGGGCGGTGATCAGCTCCAGCAGCAGGCGGGGCGCGGTCGTGCCACGCATCTCGACCAGGCCGTTGTGCACGATGTCGGCGCAGCGGGACAGGGTCGCCGCGCCGAGCCGCCCGGCCTGCCCGCGCATCGCATCCAGTTGGTCGGCCGGGCCGTCGATCAGGCCTTTGGTCACCGCATCCGGCACCTGCTGCAGGACGATCAGGTCGCGAAGGCGTTCGAGCAGGTCGGACGCGTAGCGCCGGGGGTCGTGGCCGGCCTCGGCGACCCGGTCGATGGTCTGGTAGGCGGCGGCGCCGTCCCCGTCGGCCAGGGCGTCGCACATCTCGTCGATCAGGGCCACGTCGGTGACGCCGAGCAGGGAGACGGCCCGTGCGTAACTCACCCCGTCGGGCCCGGCGCCGGCGATCAGCTGGTCGAGGACCGACAGCGTGTCCCGCGCGCTGCCGCCGCCGGCCCGGACGACCAGCGGGAAGACCGCCGGGTCGACGGTGACGCCCTCGGCCTCGGTGAGCTGCTGCAGGTAGGGCCGCAGGGTCGCGGGCGGGATCAGCCGGAACGGGTAATGATGGGTTCGCGAGCGGATGGTGCCGAGCACCTTGTCGGGCTCGGTCGTCGCGAAGATGAACTTCACGTATTCCGGCGGCTCTTCGACGAGCTTGAGCAGCGCGTTGAAGCCCGCCGACGAGACCATGTGCGCCTCGTCGATCACGTAGATCTTGTAGCGGCTGTTGGCCGGGGCGAAGAACGCCTTCTCCCGCAGCTCACGGGCGTCGTCGACACCACCGTGGCTGGCCGCGTCGATCTCGATCACGTCGATCGAGCCGGCACCGTCGTTGGCCAGCGACTTGCAGGACGCACAGACGCCGCACGGCTCCGGAGTGGGACCCTGCTCACAGTTGAGCGAGCGGGCCAGGATGCGCGCGCTGGACGTCTTGCCGCAGCCGCGTGGCCCGGAGAAGAGATAAGCGTGGTTCAGCCGGCCGCTGCGCAACGCCTGCGACAGCGGCTCGGTCACGTGCTCCTGACCGATGACCTCGGCGAACGTGCGAGGACGGTACTTCCGGTAGAGGGCGAGAGCCACTCCTGCCACCTCCTGAACGACCGCGCCATTCTCCGTCGAGGGTGTGACAAGAACAAACGACATGCCCCGGTCGTGCATGCCAGCAGGAGAAACGAAAGGACCCCCCGTGCACCCGCCAGAGCCCGCTTATCCTTGCTGCCTTCCGGCCCTGGGGAGGTTCACAGGATGACGCCGCACGAGGGGCTGACCATCACACTACCCGGCCCGGCGAAACCCGGAACGCCCGCCCCCCGCGCAACGGGGTCGGCGAAACCCGCTACTCTGGCGCACGGAGGATTCGCCTAGAGGCCTAGGGCGCACGCTTGGAAAGCGTGTTGGGTTCACACCCTCACGAGTTCGAATCTCGTATCCTCCGCCAGCCCTAGCAGGGCAGACGCGAGCAGGCCGGACCTAGAGGTCCGGCCTTTCGTGTATCTCCGTCTCAGCTTCCGTCTCACCTTCCGTCTCACTGCGACGATCCGGCCCGTTCGACGCTGCCGACGGATCCGTCCGCCACGACCCTCTCCACTGCTCCGCGCGCCGTCCTCGATGCCTGACCGAACCGAGATGGCGCATGAAACGTAATCTCTGTACACGTGCCTAGTACGGGGAGTTACGGGGATGTATCCGCACCTGGAGATCGATGTCGAGGGCTTGGTCCGTACGGGGACCCAGGTACAAGACTCGTCTACGGCGGTCAGTGACGCCATCGCCAAGGAGAGCGGCTGGTTGACGGCCGCGAGCGCCGCCGCGCCCTGGGCCGCGGTGACAACCATCGCGGAGCGAGCGGACGGTTGGTCTGCGTACCTACGAGAACTGGCTGAGCGGATCCGTCTGCACGGTGCCGGGATGGTCGGTGCTGCCATCGACTACCAGACCACAGATCAAGAGTCTGCTGATTCCATCACTGCCACCTTCCCCACTCCGCGTGCACATCACGGGCCGCATCAGGGGTACGCCGAATGAGTGAGATCACCCTGCAGCAGGTCGCCGAGACAAATGCGGCCAGTTTCTCCTCGGCCGCTGACGCGTGGAGTCGGGTCGCCTCAAACCTCGACGCCGGCTTGGAGAAGTACATCGCCGCCGGCCAGTACCTACCGGCTGTTTGGCCGACCGGAACCGCGGCAGAGGAGCGATTCGCAGCGTTACGGACGGAGTTGAGCAACACCTACGAGCCGTGCCGGAAGATCAGCAGCGCCCTGCGCACGCACGCCGACACGGTGCTCAGCCTGCAAGGCATGCTCTCCGACATCCAAAGCGAGTGCGCAGCAGCCGGACTCGCCGTGGACCTGGCTACGGGAACCGTCTCGTCGAAGAATCACCTGACGGATGCCACGGAGGCAGCCCAGGTCGCCGGACTCGTCCAGAGCTACAACGGGCAGCTGAACGAGCTGCTGACCCGGGCCAGAGACTTGGACCGGGAGACGGCCGAGGCGCTGGGGCAGTTGCCACCGCCAAAGCCCGGCTCCGGAAAAACCGGCCCGAAGATCGCCAAGGAAGATCTGGCTGCCCTTGCAGGCAAGAATCCGGCCCAGGTACGGGACTGGTGGAACAGCTTGACCCGCGACCAGCAGGACCAGGCGATTCATGACTTCCCTCGGGACATCGGCTGGCTCGATGGGGTACCTGCCGTAGACCGAGACAAAGCCAATCGCTTCGGGCTGGATCTGGAGAAGCAAAGCCTGAACGATCGGCTGGCGGCTGCGGACTCGTGGTACGAGCGGCAGGAAGTTCTACACGAACTGGGGCGAGTGGAGACGATTGAGAAGGGTCTACAGAAGCTAGGACCACGTGGCCTTCTGCTCGGGTTCGACACCTCGGCATACTCCGGCGACGGCAAGCTTGTCGTTGCTCTGGGCAACCCGGACACCGCACGTCACACCGGCGTCTGGGTGCCCGGTCTGAGCACGACCCTGGATAGCACCAGCGGCAATATCGAACGAATCATGAAAATGAACAACGCGGCTGACGCGCTGACCCGTGAATCCTCGGGTGACGTCTCCACCGTGTACTGGCTCGGCTACGACGCCCCAGATCTGGACAACGCCTCCGTCTTCGAGAACGAGCGGTCGATGGCGGGCCGCGATCCTTATCTCGACTTCATGCAGGGCCTGCGGGCCACCCATGAGACCGACGGCGGACACCTGGTGGCCATGGGCCACTCCTACGGTTCGACGGTCGTGGGCGAGGCTGCCAAGACTCACCAGCTACCGGTCGACGACATCGTCGTGGCCGGCAGCCCCGGCATGCACGTCGACTCGGCGAGCGATCTGATGGTCGACCCGAAGCATGTATGGGCCGGCGCCTCCGCCAGCGACCCCGTCGCCCACTCCGGTGCGTGGCTGGATTCGAATTCTGACCTGGTGGACAGCTCACCGCTGAAGGAGTTCGCCGAGACCACCGCCGACGATCTGCACGGCGTGGCGCCCGACACCCCGAGCTTCGGCGCCAACAGTTGGAAGGCGGACACTCACGGGCACACCCACTACTGGGACGACAACAGCGAAAGCCTGCAGAACCAGTCACGGGTTCTGGCCGGCGTCTACAACAAGGTCACGCTCAACAACGGCACTCCCCCGGAGAACTGGCGATGACTGCTCGAAGGAAGATCCGCGCGGTGGCGGCATGCATGGCCGCCGCGGCACTGGCCCTGTCCGCCTGCTCAGGAGACGACGTGGAAACCAAATCCGAGGCCGACGTGAACGCCGTGGTGCAGCAGCACGCGGAGCAGATCGCCAAGGTCGCCGGGCAACCGCTGGAGAACCCCAAGCTGCAGGCCGGCCCGTGCACCGGCAAGCTCGGAGAAGACAGCGACACCATCTACTCCGTCCAAGGGGTCTACAACCTCGCGCCCCCCGCCGGCGAAACGCACCTGGCCGTGATCCGCAAGGTCCACGAAGACTGGAAGTCCAAGGGCTACACGATCACCGACGACCGCACCGTCGGCACCGACGACGGTGTCGTGGCCGCCAAGACGCCAGACGGCTACAAACTCGACATCGAGAAAGCCAACCCGGACGGATTCGCTGTCTTCGTCTACTCCCCCTGCTACGAGCGCCCCTGAGCAGAGGGCCCTTACCAGCCGGTTCACCGGTCTCCCACCGGGCCGCCGGTCGGAAGTCCAGAAGCGATCGCCCTGCTAAGGGCGGCAGTCGATAACCTCGCCAGTGCAATGCGACGCATCCGGCAACTGGCGTACGCGATCCTGGACGGCACCCTTGTCCCGATCGACCGGGTCGCCGACCAGAAGCCGTACTACTCCGGCAACCACCAACGGCACGGCGTCAACGTGCAGGTCATCGCCGACGCGGTCGGCCGTCTCGTCTGGGCCTCGCCGGCGCTGTCCGGATCAACCCACGACCTGACCGTCGCCCGCACCCACGGCATCATCGACGTGCTGACCAGTGCAGACGTCATGACCTTCGCGGACAAGACATCCGATGGGTGTAACTGTCAAGCAGTGATGGCGGCTGCAATCGGGAAGGCTGTCGTTTCTCGGTAGGGCTGTCGTGTTTGCAGGCAGTGGTGTAGGCAGCCGAGGAAGCGGCTGAACAGGTGGCGGAAGGCCGCGGCGTGGCCGTCTCCGGTGGCCCGGCGCCGGTCGTAGTGTGCTCGCGCGCCGGGTGATTGGTTGAGGGCCGATAGTCCCCAGGTGAAGCCGACAGCAGCGAGTCGGTCGTTCTTGATCCGGCGTTGCGAGACGACGAGACTGCGGCCGGAAGCACGGGTCACCGGTGCTGCACCGGCGAAGGCCTTCAGCGATCGCGCGCCGGCGAAGCGGGTACGGTCGTCGCCGATCTCACCGAGCAGCCGGGCCCCGGCCTGGGCGGCGATGCCGGGAAAGCTCGTGATGATGTCGTAGTCCGGGTGCTGCTGAAACGCGGTCTCGACGGCCGCCGACAGGTTTTCGATGCTTTCGCGCTCTGTGGTCAGCGTGGCCAGCAGTCGCAGTGCCTGGATGCCCATCGCCTGCTCGACGAGCGGGTCCTGCCGCAGGTGGGGCCGGCGCAGGATGGCGTGCAGCTCGGCGGCGACCTGGTCGATGTTGCGGGATCGGCCGGCCCGGCGCAGTGCCGCGGCGATGCGGGCCTTGGACAGCGTGAGCGCGGCGGCGGGTGTCGGGGCGAGTTCGAGCAAGGCGCGGGTCAGCGAGGTGGCCAGATTCCCGCTGCGATTGGCGGCGGCTTCCAGCATCGCCGGGTAGTACTCGCGCAGCAGCGACCGCAGCTCGTTGCCGGCTCGAGTGCGCCGCCAGGTCGCGTCCTGGCAGGCGCGGGCGAGGACCGCGATCGAACGGGCGAGTTCGGTGTCGGCAGGCAGCGGGCGGTGCACGTGCAGGTCGGTCCGCAGAATGTTCGCCAGCACGACGGCGTCGGCGTGGTCGGACTTCTTGCCCGACGCCGAGTAACGCTCCCGATAGCGGGCGACGGCCATCGGGTTGATCGGGTAGATCTTGCGACCGGTGGCGCGCAGCGCCGCGACCAGCAGGCCACGCGGCGTCTCGATCGCCACCGGGATCGGGCCGTCGCTGCTGTCGCCGGCGTCGGCCAGCATCGCTAACAGTGTCTGGAATCCTTCGACGGACTCGGTGATACGGGCCTTCGCTGCCAGCGTGCCGTTGTCGTCGACGAGCGCGATGTCGTGGTGCTTCTCGGCCCAGTCGATGCCGCAGAAGACCTTCAATCTTCACCTCCATGCCAGGGTTTGGGCTGTCCTGTGCCCTGATCGGGATCATGCGGCGCCCTAATGGAAAGGCTCGAGGGCCTGACATCCGATGAGCCGTCGTTGATCCCAGCGACCGGCACGGCTCCCCGTCTTATGTCGAGGGCTCCTGGCCCCGGGAGAACCGAGGGATGTTCCGTGCTGGCGGGCTCGAACCACGAACCGATCCAAGCGGACCCGATCAAGCCGAGCGGATCGGGTCCAGACGCAGCTCCCGCCTTGTCATGAGGCGTCAAGCGCCGGGGATACCAAAGGAGTCACCAATAGGACCCGACCCGCTCCGACTCCATTAGGGATATCAAGGTGCCCGCGGCAGCATGCGTACTCCGTTCAAGCGGCGCCGCTTCCGGCCGAAGCTGTCACGCCGGCAGAAGGCGGTCAACCGCGCCCACGCGAAGATCCGCGCCCGCGGTAAAGGCGCGATCGCCACACTCAAGACCTGGAAGATCCTCGTCAAGCTGCGCTGCTGCCCACGCCGGGCCACTGCGATCGTGCAAGCCATCCTCGTCCTGCACCACGTCGAAGCGAACCGCTACGCACGATGAAAAGGGCTCTATGGTTCTGCCTCGTTTAGCACCAGTCACCTAGACTGAGCAACGTGCGTAGGCCTTGCGGGTACTGACCGAAGAGCCGATCTATCAGCGATTCTCTGGCATTGAAGGAGATCAGGTGGACGACATTGAAAGTCGAATCGCTGAGATCGGCGAGATGGCGTACCGCGGCAAAATGGGTGAGGCTGAGGAAGCAGCGATGACTCTCATCGAGATCATTACGCAAAGCGAGCTCGATCATTACTCGGAAAAACTCCGGGATATGATCGAAGGAAGTTTTTTACCCAAACGCCGGACGCGTCTTATTCGCGCACTCACGAATCGTCTCCCCATGCCGGAGCCATCGACAGAGGAAGAGTCGACGGCTCAAGTGGCCGAGCATGAGGAGCCGGCTACTGCGTGGGAACTCCTAGATCAATTTGACGGAGGCCTACGTGAACTCAGCGACAGGCACATATTCGAGTGGTCAACGTACTACCACGATTGGCTAGCAGACGACTTCGACAGGTTCCTCCAAGCTGTCGACGGGTCTACATTTGCAGAAGATTTCCTCGAACAGGTTAAGCTCGCGCTGCGGAACCACTCTACCGAGATTTTCCAAAAAGGATTCAACCATCAACAGGGTCGGGGCGAGAGTCAAGAATATGCTCAGTCCAAGAACGTAAACGGCTTGCAGCACTTCCTTGATCTACCCATCGACTTTTACTCGGCTCGCTTAGCAAGCGCAAACCAAACCCGGCAGGCACAAAATTTAAGACGACTTACTTCATCTATGCTAAGCGCCATCTTGGCCGGCTTTGCTGAAGTGGACTTTGGACTGCTAAAAGGATGGCAGATTCTAATCGCGGAGTACCCATCATGGGTTCATACTCTTGCGTTTCTCACTGCATCGGACCTAGATCGAGTGCAGCATGCGCTGGGTAGCAGCATACTGAGTGAAAGAATAACGCAAATCGTTCGACCGACTTCGGCCGCAATCGACGACCTCGGACTACGGCGTCTTCACGTACCATTACCGGCCATCTCGCAGTTTCGGGTAAACGAGAGCCGTCTCGATATTTCGCTGCGCCCCTCCGATCTGTCACCGCACTCTCGCATGATTGAAGTCCAGTGCTATTTCCAAGACAGTGTCGATCTGCTTGATTTGACTGAGGCATATCGGCGGGATGTCGCCGTGGTGGTTGCGCCGCTCAGGCCTGATCTCCGCTCCGAGATTGCGCGTGATAGTCGCCTGAGTCGCATGGTCGTCGCGTCTCGCGGTGACCAAGCGAGTGAGGCCGATGATGCCCGCGAAGCCATATTCGCTATGCTCGTCAATCGTGCTTACCGAGCTGAGACGAGGGCCGATAGGCATCTACCATTGTCGTATAACCCAGCGCTCGATTTTCCACTTGCAGAGCCGGGAAAGCTTCGTTTCTACCGGGTAAGACGGCGCAGCGTGCAGGACTTGTTGCGAACATACGAGGGCCGCAATGGCGTCCGTTTGTGGTGCAGTGTACGTCGGAGTGGGAAGACCACGGCGGGATTTGATCTTGGCTCGTCCAGCGGCCAAGCGACAATTATCAGCCAAACTTGCGATACTACTGGTCAGCGTCCCCATGACAGTGTTTTTTACGACACCGTTTCCGAGGCGCTGGACAAAGGTGTTCGAATCCCGCAAGACTTCGTCTCCGATCTTATTAGGCACTGCTCGGATCGTGAGACCGTCGAACACGGGCGTTTCGTCTTCGTCTTGGATGAGTATGAGACACTTTTCGGCCAGCTTGCATCCTTCCTACGCCGAGATCCTGATATTCGCTTCACGGTGGTACAGCCACTGATGAATCAAATGGTCCGATTTTCGCGAGAGAATCTACTCATATTTTTGGGGCAACAGCCCAACGCGCATTTTATTATGATGGATCAAAATCAATTAAGTCCCCTGGTACGCCAGGATCCATTTCCCCTATTCCCGCATACGCCTGGCGATGAGAGTAGCGAGTTTTCGGAACTCGTCGCCAAGGCCCTGGGCAATGCAATCTCGCCGAACGTTACATTTGTGGATGCAGTATATGAAGAGACTTCGGGACATCCGTATCTTACGGTTAATCTGCTGCGGGAGTTCGTGCAGTCGTTGATCGACCAGGGGCGTCCGCAGTCAGATTTGACCATCGATAGAGACGATGCTGCGGACTTCTACCATCGCGCCCTAACACCGTCCGCGCTTGGCCGCAGCTCGGAATATGATTTCTTCCGGAGCGCAGCCGAGGAGGCGTTGGGGGACTTCGGAAGGGCACATAGTCGGTGGCTGCATGATGTGTATGCATGCATGAAACAAATTGTGCTGGCCTCGCCAGATACATTCCGATGTTCAGTCTCCGACTTCGAGGGCATAGCGCAATCTGTGACGCGAGATCCACAAAAACTGTTAACAACCGCCGCGGCCAGTAACTTCATTGCTTACGATAGCCACTGGGTTTGGCCGAAGGTCCGCCTCCTCGGTCGGATTGCGGCTATATCTGAAGGGAAGGTGTACGCATGACAGATGCGCTGGAGAAGGTCACACCGCCGGAGCTCGCGGAGGCTCTTCGCGGCCGTATTGAAATAGCTGAGGCGGATCTGACTGGTTATTGGTACCAGGTCCTCGGCGATAGAGAACAGTACGCGAACTCACTGCGTGACGAGTTGCGTGATTCACTGTCAGTAATCGCTGTAGTTCGTGGTGCCTCATTCGATAACCCACATGCACTTCTCAATGACTTTATGGAGGTTGTGGAGAAGTGCAAAGAGCAGTGCTTGGATAAATTCTCTGTCGCCCCACGCGGCAGCAAACTCAGTGTAGTTCTACTAGCCCGCGCTGAGATGCGGATGCCACAGCTATCATCGCCGGCGACAGTGCCCGATTGGTTCCCCCATATTGGGGGAACCGAGATCAGGGTGCGTATCGAAGATCTGACATGGCGAGCAGAGGTTGGACTAGCCGCGGATGAGGGTGCCGTGGCGCGACTGCGCCAATCGATATTCGATCTAGAAGGTGGACTTCTCGAAAGGCTAGTCGCGGTTTTCGAGGCGGATAGGACCTCGGGACAAGCGCTTTGGTCGGCTCTGGGCGCTCACGGCGAACGTTACGATGACTTCCTCGCCATCGCTGCTCAAAGTCGTACTGATGTTCGTGACCCAAGTTCATTCCGGCCGAGCTTGCGTGAGGGACGGTCCTTGGTCGCTAGACTGTGGCGCCAGATGCAGAAGACGCATCCGGAAGGAGTTCCTTCGTTTGCCCGAAAACTCAGTCAGGCTCTTCGCCTACCTGAGGAAATTGACTTCCAATGGCATCAAACGATGGCCCACGTTGTCGGTCGTTCTACGAATCCGCCTTCGACTTCTGCTGAAAAGTTTTCATGCAACCTCCTAAGCACGCTTTCCTGGTCTTGTCAACTAACCACGGCTGCTGCTCACTCGGATGCGTATCCACTCTTTCCGATTCAACTGCTCAAGTCTTTCTATCTCGATCTGAGACTTGGCTTAGCGGACGCTAACAAGGCTCTACGAGTGCTCGAAAGAATCTGACTGTTCGGCGCCGGTGCACGTACACGCGACTCGATAGCTCGCCTCGGTCTAGGCTTTTACCGAGGCGCGGCGAATCCCTCGACCCAAGTGCGTCAGCCCACTTCTCGACCCCTCCAGGCTCCCGCACCCGCCCGAAACCAGCATTCCTGCTCACTTTGCGGACTACACAGCGCTCGAAACATCACCAATACAACGAATAGTGGCGTTTTGCTCAACCTGCGATGTCATGGATAGCCAGGAAACCGTCGCCGTCTCAGTTTCCGTCTCGCTCGCTCAGGCCCAGCGAAGTTTTCAGCGCTGGAGTGAGCTTGCCGAGAAAAGGTCACAGACCGTGTCGCATGCCAACGGACGCTGCAGCGCAGACTTGGAAAGCGTGTTGGGTACACACCCTCACGAGTTCGAATCTCGTATCCTCCGCCAGCCCTAGCAGGGCAGACGCGAGCAGGCCGGACCTAGAGGTCCGGCCTTTCGTGTATCTCCGTCTCATCTTCCGTCTCACTGCGACGATCCGGCCCGTTCAACGCTGCCGACGGATCCGTCCGCCACGACCCTCTCGACTGCCCCGCGCGCCGCTGGAAGGCGGACACTCACGGGCACACCCACTACTGGGACGACAACAGCGAGACCCTGCAGAACCAGTCATGGGTTCTGGCCGGCGTCTGCAACAAGGTCACGCTCAACAGCGGCACTCCCCCGGAGAACTGATCTGGACCTCGGCACGGCCGCCGGCCGCGGTGGTCAGCGCCGCGAGCGCGATGCAGCCCGCCAGGGCGATCGGGGTCTGGGTGAACTCGGCGACGGCGCTGACCATCCCGGCGAGCCATCCGGGCAGGCAGGCGGCGGGGAACGGGCGCAGCGAGCGGCGGTCGGTCAGGGAGATCGGGTCCGGCCACGCGGGTTCCGGCGCGGTGCCGAGCAGCGCCCGGCCCACGGCGAGAAGGTCCTGCGACGTGCAGGTCGAGGCTCACGCGCTACAGCTCGGCGTGTGCCGGGCGGCAGAAGTCCTCGGCCTGCACGAGACCGGCGAGGCCCGTAATCAGGTGCGGCGCGAGCAGCGCGACTATGACAACCCCCATCGCGGAATGGGGCGTCGCGGGAGCCGCTTCGGTGGTCCGTGGCCATCGTCGATGCAGGACCGGAAGGTCAAAGACATTTGCGCGTACGCCGTGAGCACGCGCGCCGTGACTAGAGGGTGCCGCTGCGTGAGGCGCTCGGCGCGTCTCATATGCTCCGGCACGAAAACAGTGCAGACGAGGGCCGGCCCCGATCGGGCCGGCTCTCGTCGTTTTCCGCACCTGTTCACGGCACCGTCGCCGCCCGCTCGAGGTCAGAGCCGGCTGCGACCGCCTGACGCCGGAACGACCGGCACCCGCCTGACACCGGAACGACCGGCACTCCGCCTGACACCGGAACGACCGGCACCTCGCTGAACATTGGAACCGACCGGCACCCCGCCGACCGTCAGAGCTGCCCGGCCGCGATCGCGTCGTCCACCTCCGGGAAGATCGCGAAGTACCGGGCCAGCCCGACCGTCTGGAGCAGCCTGGTCAGGAACGGGTTCGCGGCGGCGAAGCTGAGCCATCCGCCCCGGGCCGCGATCACCTCTTTGCTGATGATGAAGGTGCTCAGCCCGATCGAGTCGCAGAATTTCAGCTCGGTCATGTCGACGACGATCCGCGGGACGGGCCGGTCGAGCAGTTCGGTGAAGACGACGCGCAGCTCCTCGGCGGTGTCCGCGTCGAGCTCGCCCTTGAGGTGCAGCACGGCCACATCAGGCCGGTGCTCGGTGACGGAGGCGCGCATGGCATTCGCTTTCTACCCAGTTTCGACGGAATGTCAGCGTAGATTGCGAGGATTCGCGCACATCGGACTGAACGTGCGTCACGGACCGGCTTGACACTTCGGCCGAAGCGGCACACGCGAAAAATCTTGGACGATCGGGTGACCGGGTCCCGAAAATACGAACGGGCCGGACCCCTGGTGGGTCCGGCCCGTCTCAAAGGCTGGCCGAGACAGTCAAGCACCGACGGCGCAGCCCGGGCTCCTGGCGCGATTTACAGTTCGCGCCACCGCCAGCGTGGACCACGCCACGCGTCGGCGAGGATCATTGCTGATGCCTTGCCGGGACACTGCTGCACCTTGGACTTGCCCTCGGGTCCGCCCAGCTGGGCCTCGACTTCCCAAGTGCTGCCGTCGGTGCGGACGTAGACATCGCGGCGCTGGAGCCGGACGTCGCCATTCCACCAGTGATGCTCAACTCTCACGTGTCAAATCTACGACAGGCATCGACGAACCTGCCTTGGGGCGTTTCTGTGAATGTTTCTCACCGCCCGGTCGGAACCGCATTGTCTGATCCGGTGTATTTGGGTTGCGTGACTTGCGCAACACCCTATGTTGCTGGGCCGTCCATGATTCACTACGCACCGTAATTCAAGGCGTTGACGTGCGACGACATCTCGTTGTTACACAACCGCCGCTGATCATGGCTAACAACCGAACGGACGAGGCCGGCGCCACCCGCCCGGGCGATCCGGAATCAGGGCACACAGAGTGACGGATGTGACAGAAGAAAACAAGAGAGCCCGATCCGTGAGGATCGGGCTCTCTGATGGCGGTGGTGAAGGGATTTGAACCCTTGGAGGGCGTAAACCCTCACACGCTTTCGAGGCGTGCTCCTTAGGCCGCTCGGACACACCACCGGGAAGTACGTTACCGGACGCCTGAGCGCGCTCGTCGCCGGGTCACCCATAACCGCCCGCGGCCGTGCTGACCTGGCAAGATCGGCAGAGTTGTCGAACGAGACGGAGAAACCACATGAGCGTGCACATCGGGGCCAAGCCCGGGGAGATCGCCGAGCGGGTGCTGCTGCCGGGTGACCCGATGCGGGCCAAGTGGATCGCAGAGACGTTCCTGGAGGACGCGGTCTGCTACACCCAGGTCCGCGGGATGCTCGGCTTCACCGGCACCTACCAGGGCGAACGGGTCTCGGTGCAGGGCTCGGGCATGGGCATGCCGTCCGCGTCCATCTACACCCACGAGCTGATCAACGAGTACGGGGTGAAGTCCGTCATCCGGATCGGCTCCTGCGGTGCCCTGGCGATGGACCTGAACCTGGGTGACGTCGTCGCCGCGATCGGCTCGGCCACCGACTCGAACATGAACCGCGCCCGCTTCGACGGTCTGATCGACTACGCCCCGGTGGCCGACTTCGGTCTGCTGCGGACCGCGGTCGACGTGGCCGAGGCGCGGGGCGTCCCGATGCGGGTCGGCCCGATCCTGGCCGCGGACGCGTTCTACACCGACCGGCCGGACCTCTACGACACGCTGGCGCTCTACGGCGTACTGGCGGTCGAGATGGAGTCCGCCGCGATCTACACGATCGCGTCCCGCTACGGCGCCAAGGCGCTGACGATCCTGACCGTGAGTGATCACATCAAGCGTGGCGAGGCGATGGAGTCCAGCCAGCGCGAGCAGGGCTTCAGCAACATGGTGAAGATCGGCCTCGACACGATCATCGCCTGACAGCAGCGGCACCCCGGCTGGTTCTCAGCGTCGCCATGAGGGACGAACAGCGACCCTGAGAACCAGCCGGGATCGTGTGCTCGCCCCGGCCCGGACCAGCCGACCAGGCCGCGCACGCGCGACTACGGGTCCATCCCGGGCACAGGAGCACCGCGCACGGCCTGCTCGGCGTCACGGCCGCCGGCGGAGTGCGGGACGCCACCGGCGGAGTGCGGGACGCCGCCGGCGGAGTGCGGGACGCCGCCGGCGGAGCGCGGGACGACCGGCGGAGTACGGGACGGCTCCACGCCGTACGGGAAATGGGTCTAACGGAAAAAATCACGCATGAGCTGGGCACACTCGGGTTCCAGCACGCCGCCGTAAACCTCGGGCCGGTGATTCAGCCGGGGGTCGCGGACGACGTCGAACAGCGAGCCGACCGCGCCCGTCTTCGGCTCCCAAGCGCCGAACACCAGCGTCGCGATCCGGGCCAGCACCAGCGCACCGGCGCACATCGTGCACGGCTCCAGTGTGACCACCAGGGTGCAGTCCTCGAGCCGCCATTCGCCGCGGACGGCCGCGGCCCGGCGCAGCGCCAGAATCTCGGCGTGCGCGGTCGGGTCGCCGGTGAGTTCTCGTTCGTTGCCGGCCGCGGACAGTTCAGCGCCGTCCGGACCGAGAATGATCGCGCCGACGGGAACGTCCGACGGCGAGGTGGATGCGACGGACAGCGCCCGCCGCATCCACAGCTCGTGCCGCTCGCGACGGATCACGCCTCGCGCAGCTCCTCCATCTCATCGCCGCACCCGATCTTCTGGCAGATCTCGGCGGTGATGTCGGACGGCAGCATGCCCTCCATCCCGCACAGGGCCAGCAGGCGCTGCGCGGGAATGCCCAGGTCGTTCAGCAACTCGGCGTCACCGACGGGGTCGGCGTCCGGGTCCGCGGCCGGCCGCTCCTCCTCGTCGTCACTCTCGGCCGGAGTGGCCAGGTCGTCGACTTCGACGGCCGGTGTCTCCACCTCGCCGAGCAGCACCGACCCGATCCGGGACTCCTCGGCGAACGCCGAGTCCGACCCGAAGACCCGCAGGTCCTCGCCGTCGTCCAGGCGCAGGATCGCGAGGTACTCGTCGTCACTCTCGGCGAACAACAGCGCCAGCTCGGCATCCGGTTCGACATCCCGGAGCGCATCCACCACCTCGTCGATGTCGGCCAGGCCTGTCAGGTCCAGCTCCGACGCAGTCCACCCGTTCTTGCCCCGGGCGACAGCGGCAGCGAAAATCGACACGATTCCCCCAACGCGGTTCTAATCCTCAGCGCCTGACGGTAGCTGGTGGGGCGGCGGGTGTGACGCGCCACGCCCTTGCTCGCGAAGAGATCAGTTCGTGGCGCGGCGACGAACGGCGATCAGCTCGCGCAACCGCATGCCACGCACCCGTTGCGGCGGCGCCGACTCACGCACCGACTTGGCGTGGGCCAGGGCCGCCAGCAGTTCGAGACGGCGACGGCAGCGGTCCTCGTCGAGGCGCTGCGGTAAGGGGGCCATGCTGCCGAGACTGCCGATCGGAACCGGCCTTCGTCAAGGGTCGTTCCGCACTTCGCGAGCACCGGTGCGGAAAGCGATCAAGGCCCTCCGGAGCGTGCTGATCACCAGAGCGGGAAGTCCAGCGTGTCGACCCATCGCAGGGCCACGAAGGCGATCGTGACGGAGAGGCCGATGCCGCTGGCGCAGGCCACGCCGAGGGCCACGCCACGGTCCCCGAGCCGGGTCAGGACCAGGGCGACCAGCCAGGCGCTGACCGCGGCACCGATCGACCACCAGGCGTAGGAGGCCAGGTCACGCCCGAGACTGCCGAACAGCGCCATCCACACCGCGGCGGCGGCGAGCCCGCTGAGCACCGGGCCGGCCCCGATCGGGTGCGGCTCGCGGTAGACCGGGCGCGGCGGGAGCCCCGCGTAGAGGCCCGGTGGCGGCTGAGGCTGCATGGAGCCCAGACTATCCGGGACGACCGGGATGGAGCGGGTCTGTCAGGATGACGCGGTGCGCGTACCCAGAATTCTCTCCGGCCTGATGGTCGCGGCCGTGGTCCTGACCGGATACGGCGTCGCCGCCGCGGCCGAGCCCGACCTGCAGCCGGCCGCCGCCGTCACCACGGTCAGCGCGGCGACTGCCGCCACGCCGGCGAAGGTCACGACGGCCGCGGCGAAGAAGTATGTCTTCCCGGTCTCGGCCAAGAACGCGTCGTGGCACAACACCCACTCGGGTTACCCGGCCACCGACATCTTCGCGGCCTGCGGCTCCAAGTTCGTGGCCACGACCAACGGCGTGGTCCTGGAGATCAGCCTCAAGGACAAGTTCAAGAAGGGGATGAAGGACGGGCCGTACAACGGTGGCCTGTTCGTCTCGATCCTCGGCGACGACGGGGTGCGCTACTACGGCTCGCACCTGCAGTCGGTCACCACCGGCATCAAGAAGGGCGTCCGGGTCAAGGCCGGTCAGCTGCTCGGCAAGGTCGGTCACACCGGCAACGCGAGCGGCGTCTGCCACCTGCACTACGGCATCTCGCCGCCGTGCGCCAAGGTCGGCGACTGGAAGGTGCGCCGCGGCGTCGTCTGGCCGTACACGTTCCTCGCCTCGTGGCGCAAGGGCGGCCAGAAGAACCCCGGCTCGGCCATGCGGTACTGGCGGAACACCCACCACTGCAAGGCTTGATTCAAGATCTCCATTGCCTGTCTCCGCTGGGGTACAGACCGTCGCTCCCGCGGGGACCCTTCCGGTCCGAGCAGGGGCGCGGGGCGCCCCTGAACGCTCAAACCGGAAGGGCGGCCTCCGTGGGTGGGGGCGGTCAGAGCAAGAAAACCGAGACGACGCCGGGGCCCGTGCACACGCACGGGCCCCGGCGTCTATAACCGAGACGTGCGGATTGCGGTCATCGGACTGGGACTGATCGGCGGCTCCTTGCTGCGTGCCCTCGCCACGGCCGGGCACGAGGTGACCGGGTTCGACGCCGACCCCGCGACCCGGGAACTCGCCCGCGCGGCCGGGCACCGGATCCTCGACTCCGTGGCCGAGGCGGTCGACGGGTCCGAGGTGGCGGCGGTGGCCGTACCGCTGCCGCATCTGCCGCAAGTCCTCGCGGACCTCGCCGGGTACAGCGGCCTGGTGACCGATGTGACCTCGGTGAAGGGCCCGGTCCGGGCCCTCGCCGAACAGCACGGGCTGCGCCGGTTCGTCGGCGGGCACCCGATGGCCGGAACCGCCGCGTCCGGGTTCATCGCGGCCGACCCCGAGCTGTTCCGGGGCTGCATGTGGGTGCTCTGCGTCGAGCCGCACGGCACCGACCTGGACGACTGGGTGACGCTGGCCCGGCTGTTCACCACGATGGGCGCCCGGGTGCTGCCGATCACCGCGGCCGAGCACGACAACGCGGTCGCCGCGATCAGTCACGTCCCGCACCTGCTGGCCGCCGCGCTCACCCTGCTCATCGAGGGAAACCCGCTGGCCGCGGTGCTGGGTGCCGGCTCGTTCCGGGACGGCACCCGGGTCGCGGCCACGCGCGCCGAGCTGACCGCGGCCATGTGCGGTGGCAACGCGAACGCCGTGGTCCGCGAGCTGCGGACCGTGCTCGCCGACCTCGAAGCCATGTGCGAGGACCTCGAGACGACTGATCCCGTGCAGGCGCTGGTCCCCACGCTCCAGCAGGCCTCGAGGCTCCGGCAAGGCTGGCCGCCGACCGCCGGGGTGGCGCAGCAGATGGTCTGGCCGCCGGTCCCGAACGAGAAGCTCCTCGCCGCGCCGGCGCACGCCCTCCTGGAGTTGGGCCGGGCCGGGGGCTGGGTGACCGAGGTTCACGAAGGCGAACTCGTCACGATGCGGCCGGAAACTGACCGCTATAGCTCCTAGCGTGGTTCTCGACGGAGAATCCACGACTTACAGGAGTCGGCATGCCCGGTCAGGTCGGACCCATCGGCAACGAGCAGGACGGTCTGCTCGCCTACCTCACCCAGATGCGCTACGTGATCAAGCTGACCGCCCATGGCCTCACCCCGGAGCAGCTCCGGGCCGCACCGAGCGCCAGCCCGCTGAGCGTCGGCGGCCTGATCAAGCACTGCGCGTCGACCGAGGAGAACTGGATCGGCCAGGTCCGTGGGGCCGAGCAGAAGCCGGACTTCGCGACGTACCAGAAGAATTTCGCCCTCGCCGACGGCGAGACGGTCGAGGAACTGTTCGCGCGTTACGACCGGGCCGCCGCCGAGACCGAGCAGACAGTCGCCGAGTTCGGGCTGGACCACCGGATCCCGGTCGACCACTCGGTCCCGTGGAACCGGCCCGACCTGGACCATTTCACGGTGCGCTGGATCCTGCTGCACCTGATCCAGGAGACCGCCCGGCACGCCGGTCACGCCGACATCATCCGCGAGTCGGTCGACGGCGCCACGGCGTACCCGCTGATGGCGGCGGCCGAGGGCTGGCCCGAGACGCCGTGGCTCAAGCCCTGGAAGAAGGAGAGTTAGGGCCGCTGGCCCCGGTCGAGGCGGATCACGCGGCGGTCGGTGACGATCGCGGTGACCAGGTCGTGCGGGGTCACGTCGAAGGCCGGGTTGGCCGCGTCGCTCCACGCGGTCACCTCGGTCGCGCCCCGGTCCTCGATCTCCACGTGCGCGCCGGTCGGGGTGGCCACATCCACCGTGGATTCCGGCGCCACCACGACGAACGGGATGCCGGCCCGGCGGGCGCCGAGCGCGTGCGCGTACGTCCCGATCTTGTTGATGACGTCACCGTTGGCGCAGATCCGGTCGGCGCCCAGGATCACCGCGTCCACCTCGCCGCGGGCCATCAGGAACGGGCCGGCCGAGTCGACCGCGACCCGGTGCTCGACGCCCCACTGGGTCAGCTCCCACGAGGTCAGGCGCGCGCCCTGCAGCAGCGGACGGGTCTCGGAGGCGATCACGCCGCCCAGAGTTCCCCGGCGGTGCAGTTCGCCGATCACGCCGAGCGCGGTGCCGACGGTCACCGCGCACAGCCCGCCGGTGTTGCAGTGGGTGAGCAGCCGGGGCCGGTCACCGCGTAGCTCGACGACGAGGTCGGCGCCGCGGTAGGCCATCGAGCGCGACGCGGCGATTTCCTCGTCCCGGATCGCGCACGCCTCGGCGAGCACCGCTTCCGGGCCGAAGGGCAGCAGCTTCGCCGCCCGTTGCGCGCCGCGGGCCAGGTTCACCGCCGTGGGCCGCGCGGTCTCGATCTTCCGGACCGCGGTGTCGAGTGCCAGCGGGTCGTCGCCGTGCACCCGGGCGGCCAGCGCGACGCCGAACGCCCCGGCCACGCCGAGCGCCGGGGCGCCGCGCACCGCCAGCGACTGGATCGCCGCGACCAGCTCCCCGACCGTGTGCAGCCGCAGCACCCGCAGCTCACCCGGGAGCACCGTCTGATCGATGATCTCGACGGCCCCGTCCACCCAGTCGATCGTCCGCATGGGGAAAGAGACTACCGACCGCGGAGCGCTCCCAGGATCTTCCGGAGTGCGTCGCCGCCGGGACCGGCCGTCCATCGTTCCCGCACGGTGACGGTCCGGCCGTCGTGCAGCAGCAGGATCGCGTCGAGCGGCGTCACCCGTTCGATCCGGGCGGTCGCCACGCTCTCGTAGGTGAGGAAGCGGTGCCGCACGGCCAGTTCGGCTGAGCTGTGCGCGGCCAGCAGCGCGTCGGCCCGCCGTCCGCCGTCATCGGAGTTCTTCGGCGCGGGCACCACGATCAAGCCCCGGTCCAGCACGATCACGTCGGCCGGGCGGCCGTCGACCAGCGCGTTCGGCAGCACGCCGAGGATGTCCGCGGCAGGCCTCGGCGGGGACGGGACGACCGGGGCAGTGGCGTGGAGCGTGTCCGGCATGGCGGTTCTTCCCTCTCCGAGGCGGCGCTGGGACCATACCGGCGTCGATCTCCACCGGACAAGATCGGGCGCGCAGCGGGTCGATGACCGCCTAGTGTGGGGCGCATGGCATCTCGTGATCCGGTCGCTGACCTGCGGCGCATCGCGTTCCTGCTGGAGCGGGCGAACGAGGCGACGTTCCGGGTGAAGGCCTTCCGCTCGGCGGCCGCCACGGTGTCCCGGACCCCGGCCGACGAGCTGGCCGAGCGGGCCGCGGCCGGCACGCTGGCGAAACTGCCCGGGGTCGGCGACGTGACGGCCCGCTGCGTCACCGAGTCACTGGCCGGTGCGGAGCCGGTCTACCTGCGGCGGCTGCTGAGCACCGAGGGCACCGACCTGCCGGCCGCGGCCGCCGCGTTGCGCGAGGCGCTCCGCGGTGACCTGCACGTGCACTCCGACTGGTCGGACGGCGGTTCGCCGATCGAGGAGATGGCTTTGGCCGCGGCCGACGTCGGCCACGAGTACTTCGTGCTCACCGACCACTCGCCGCGGCTCAAGGTCGCGAACGGGCTGACCGCCGAGCGGCTGCGCCGGCAGCTCGACCACGTGGCGAAGCTGAACGAGCAGCTCCCGGACGGTTTCCGCATCCTCACCGGCATCGAGGTGGACATCCTGGAGGACGGCTCGCTCGACCAGGAGGACGAACTGCTCGCCCGGCTCGACGTGGTGGTCGGGTCGGTGCACAGCAAACTGCGCGACGACTCGCCGAGGATGACCCGGCGGATGCTGGCCGCGATCGCGAACCCGCACCTGGACGTGCTCGGCCACATGACCGGGCGCAAGGTGGCCGCTCAGGGTGCCGGCGACGCCGCGCACCGGACCGCTCGGACCCGCCCGCCGAGCACGTTCGACCTGGAGAAGGTGCTGGCCGCGTGCATCGAGCACGACAAGGCGGTCGAGATCAACTCCCGGCCGGACAGGCTGGACCCGCCGAAGCGGATGCTGACCGTGGCGGTCGAGGCCGGCTGCCGGTTCAGCATCGACACCGACGCGCACGCCCCGGGGCAGCTCGACTGGCAGGGGTTCGGTTGCGAGCGGGCGGTGCTGTGCGGGGTGCCGGCCGATCGGGTGGTGAACACCTGGACGGCCGATCGCCTGCTGGCGTGGACGGCGTCGCACGCGTCGAAAAAGTGATGCCTGCGCAAGTTATGAATCCCATAGAGTCGGGCGGTGGGACAAATTGACGAACTCGCCAACCGATACGTCGATGAATGGGCCGAGCTGAACCCGACCGGCGCCACCTCCGTCGGCATCTCGGGCTACGACGACAAGACCGACGATCTCTCCCCGGAAGGCTTCGCGGCTCAGGCGGAACTGGTACGCCGTACCGTCAATGAACTTGATGTGATCGATCCGGAGCACGAGTCGGAGCAGGTCGCCAAGGAAGCCATGCTGGAACGGCTCGGCCTGGAGCTGACCCGGCTCGACTCCGGGTTCAGCGCGACCGAGGTCAACGTGATCGCCAGCGGCCTGCACAGCCTGCGCATGGCGCTGGACCTGATGCCGACCGAGGGCGAGCAGGCGGTGGCCAACATCGCCGCGCGGCTCGACGCGTTCCCGGCCGCGCTCACGCAGTACCGGCGGACTCTGCTCGAGGGCGCCGACAAGGGCCTGGTCAGCGCGAAAGCCCAGCTCGCGGCGGTGGCCGACCAGTGCGACGCGTGGACCGACCCGGCGCGGGACAACTTCTTCCACGGGCTGGCCGACCGGCTCGACACCTCCGGCGCGCTCGCCGCGCAGCTGCGCACCGCGGCCGGGACAGCGACCGCGGCGACCGCGGACTTCGGCCGATTCCTGCGCGACGAGCTCGCCCCGCGCGGACGGGAGAAGGAGGCCGCCGGGCCGGAGCGGTACGCCCTGGCCTCGCAGTACTTCCTGGGCGCCAAGGTGGACCTGCTGGAGACGTACCTCTGGGGCTTTGAGGAATTGCATCGGCTGGAGCGCGAGATGCTCGCGGTCTCCGCCGTGATCGCCGGTTCCGGCGCCACCATCGATGAGGCCGTCGCGACGCTGGACGCCGACCCGGCTCGCAACATCGCCGGCAAGGAGCGGTTCCGGGACTGGATGCAGGCGCTCTCCGACCGGGCGATCAGCGAGCTCAACGGCACCCACTTCGACATCGAGGCGCCGGCCCACAAGCTGGAGTGCTGCCTGACCCCGACCAGCGACGGCGGCATCTACTACACCGGCCCGAGCGAGGACTTCTCCCGTCCGGGGCGGATGTGGTGGGCGGTGCCGGCCGGTCAGGAGACGTTTTCCACCTGGCGTGAGGTGACCACCGTCTACCACGAGGGTGTGCCCGGCCATCACCTTCAGGTCAGCCAGACGCTGCTGCGGGCCGACTCGCTGAACCGCTGGCGGCGGCTGCTGGCCTGGTGCTCCGGGCACGGCGAGGGCTGGGCGCTCTACGCCGAGCGGCTGATGGACGAGCTCGGCTACCTCACCGATCCCGGTGACCGGCTCGGCATGCTGGACGCGCAGGCGCTCCGGGCGTCCCGGGTGATCGTCGACATCGGCATGCATCTCGAGCTGGAGATCCCCCGCGACAACCCGTTCGGCTTCTACCCGGGCGAGCGTTGGACACCGCAGCTGGGCTGGGAGTTCCTGCGCGGGCACACCCGGGTGGACGAGGAGGTGCTGCGCTTCGAGTGGAAGCGGTACCTGGGGTGGCCGGGGCAGGCGCCGTCGTACAAGGTCGGCGAGCGGATCTGGCTGCAGGCCCGGGACGAGGCGAAGCAGCGCAAAGGCAGTGATTTCGACCTCAAGACGTTCCACCGGGACGCGCTGAACCTCGGCTCGCTCGGCCTGGACCCGCTCCGGAAGGCACTGGGCAGGATTTGAGTCATTAGGGCCTCTCCGTACCGAAAACGGGACGGAGAGGCCCTTTTTGATGTGTTGGATCAGTCACTCAAAGTGTTTTCGTGCCTATTAGTAATTGCTGTGGCACTTTCCGTGTATCGCACTGCACCCAAGACGTAACGAATCCGAAGTAGAACTCATATTCACGTCTCCCCCGCGATACGGATACCATCTGCGCGGCACTTGTCACCCTGCCGACAGAAACCTTGTGAGAGCGCGGTCGGCAGTGCTGCGTATCCCCCGATCAGCCGAGCGAACTCTGACCCTTGGAAAGGGGTTTCTTGAGGATTTCTCGGATAGATTGACCCAGATCGGTGCGCCCGCATGGCTACGTTCGGTAGCCCCCCAATGGCCCATCGCGTGTGTGCATGGCGGAGGACGAAAGCAATGTCAGTCTCGGTGAACAGCCGGCGAACCCGTTTACGCTCCGCTCTCGCGGTGGTGCTGACGGTTCTTGTCCTGCTGCCTGCCGCAGGCCTGTTCCTGCGGGTCCTGCAAGAGAACTCGAACCAGCGTGACAACGTCCAGCTGGAACAGGACGGCGTCGAATACCTCACCGCGCTGAGCCCCCTCGTCTCGGCGCTGGCCGAGTCGCAGTCGGCGGCGCTGCAGGACGTCCTCTCGGAGCCGGCCTCGGTCACCGCGGCCGTCGCCCGCGTGCAGGGCGTGGACGAGCGCTTCGGTGACGAGCTCGGCACCAAGGCACGGTGGGCCGACCTCAAGACCAAGATCTCCAAGCTGCCGACCACCAACGGCTCGGACAGCAAGGTCTTCACGGCGCACGTCGAGGTCGCCGACCTGGCCATCGAGATCTTCGACGTGGTCCGGGAGAACTCGACGCTGAACCGGGACCCGGAGAGCGACATCTGGTTCCTCCAGGAGGTCGTGGCCGAGCAGATGCCGGTGGCGATCACCGCCGTCTCCCGGCTGAGCGACCTGGCGAACATGGTCGCCGCCTCCTCGGGCGCCACCAAGGCCAACCTGAAGACGCAGTTCGGCTACCAGTCGCTGAAGGTCGCCGAGACCGTCGGCAGCCTGACCGACAGCCTCCAGGAGGCGGTCGACGAGACCAAGAGCGACACGCTCAGCGGCAACCTGGTCAGTAACCTCGACTCGTTCCGGCGTGGGATCGAGGCCGCCAACCGTGGCGCGAACCTCGGCGGCGGCGACCCGAACGTGTCCACCCTGGTGACCGCGCAGTCGACCCTGCAGACGGCGCTCTCCGCGCTCTCCGGCGTCATCCTCAAGGAGATCTCCGGCCTGCTCGACGACCGGTCCGGCTCGCTGACCTACAAGCAGATCGAGGCGTACGTCCTCTTCGGCGTCGCCATCGTGCTGATCGCCCTGGCCACCGTGTGGTCCCGGGGCCGGGCGCGCCAGGTGCAGCCGGGCTCCTCCGACCAGGCGGGTGACGGCAGCCGCGACGTCTCCGTCCGGTCCTCGAACACCGGTGGTGGCAACGCCTCCAACGCCGGCCCCTACGGCGGCAGCCCGTACGACTCGGCGCCGAACTACGGCGAGGTCCCCAACTACGGCGGCGGGCGGGAGCGTTCCGGTGCTCTTCGGTAAGTTCCGCATCCTGGGCAAGCTTGCCCTGCTGGTGCTCGTACCGCTGCTGGGTGTTCTCGCCCTGACGGTGCCGATCCTCATCAACCGTGCCAACGCCGCGAACGAGGCGCAGGGCACCTCGGACAGCGTCCAGCTCGCGACCGAGGTCAGCTCGGCGATCCTGGAGCTCCAGGAGGAGCGCCTGCTCTCCGTCGGTTACCTGCTGAAGCTGGTCGACGAGCCCACCATGGTCGTGCAGTCGGCCGAGTCGGCCGAGAAGGTCGCCGACCTGCTCGACAGCGAGTACGAGCTGCCCGCCGGGCTGCGCCGATCGGTCATCCTGGCGACCAAGCTGTCCAGTACCCGGCAGAACGTGCTGGGTAACCTGACCGACCCGGCGAGTGTCGTCACCGACTTCACCAACGTCATCACGCCGATGATCGACGGTCTCGGGCTGAGCACCCACGCCGACCTCACCACCGCCGTCGGCCAGCAGGTCTTCGCCCTGGAGCGCTCGATGCGCTCCGACGACCTGATCAGCCAGGCCTCCTGTTACCTCACCCTTGCGGCCTACCAGCACAATCTGGGCAGCAAGGAGGAGAAGGCCGGGGCGACGCTGACCCTGTCGCTGTTCAACCAGACGTTCAGCCAGATCCAGTCGATCATCACGTCGTCGAAGCCGTACTTCACCGACGCGCAGTACAAGCTCTACCTGAACACCCAGGACGCGTTCCAGTCCCGGGTCGGCTCGGCGTTCACCGACACCCTGTCCAAGGACCCGAACAAGGCTCTGAGCAGCCTCACCGTCAAGAACCTGTTCCCGTCGCTGCAGTCCGTCATGGTTCTCGGTGGCTTCGTCGAGAAGCGCGTGGCGAAGGACGTGGACGTCTCCGTCACCGACAACCGGTCCGCCGCCATCCAGCAGGCGATCTACATCGGTGGTGGCGCCCTGCTGCTGCTGATCCTGGTGGTCACGCTCTCGATCTTCATGGCCCGCGCGGTCGCCCGGCCGCTGCGTCGTCTGACCGTCTCCGCGGACCGCATCGCCCGCGCCGCCGAGTCCGAGCTCGAACGCGTCGCCGACGACGAGTCCGAAGCCCAGGTGCGACCGATCCGACTGGACCCGGTCGACGTCGAGGCCCAGGACGAGATCGGTGACCTGGCCCGAGCGTTCGACCGGGTGCAGACCACCGCCGCCCGGCTGGTGGAACGCCAGGTGCTCGGCCGCCGTAACGTCGCCCAGATGTTCGGCCACGTCGGCCGGCGTACGCAGAACCTGGTCGGTCGTCAGCTGTCCCTGATCGACGGTCTGGAGCGCCGGGAGACCGACTCCGACCGCCTCCGCGAGCTGTACCGCCTGGACCACATGTCCAGCCGTCTGCGCCGGAACGCGTCCGCGCTCGTCGTGCTCTCCGGTGGTGCCGGTGCGAACGAGCACATGGCGCCGCTGGCGCTCTCCGACGTCGTCCGTCTCGCCCTCGGTGAGATCGAGGACTACACCCGTGTCGAGGTGGACGTCCCCGAGGAGATCGTCGTGGTGCCGGCCGTCCTGGCCGACCTCACGCTGCTCCTGGCCGAGCTGCTGGAGAACGCGACGACGTTCTCTCCGCCGCACACCACCGTCACGGTCTCCGCGGAGGAGCTGCGCGGCGGCGCCCGGGTCGCGATCATCGACCACGGCCTGGGTCTGCAGCCCGAGCGTCTGGCCGAGGAGAACGCCCGGCTGACCCGCCGTGAGCGACTGGACCTGGCCCCCACCGAGGTGCTCGGTCTCTTCGTGGTCGGCCGGCTTGCCCGCCGGCACGGCATCGAGGTCACCCTGACCGACACGCCCGACGGCGGTCTGACCGCCTGGATCGACCTGAGCCCGCAGCACCTGATCGCCCGGGTGGAGAGCCTCGCCCCGGCCGCGGTGCAGGCGCCCCCGGCCGTCCCGGCGCCCGCGGCGATGCCGGAGATCCCGTCCGGTTACGAGACGGTCGGGCCGCCCATCAGTGGCGCGCTGCGCGGCAACACCGCCGAGGTGGCCATCGCCAGCACGGCGATCCGCACGGTGCCGGGCAGCCAGCAGCCGTTCGACCCGAACGTGCTGAACCGGGCCACCCGGACGCTGGAGGCCACCCCGTCGTGGAACGCGTTCGGTGGCTCCGGCCAGCCGGCCGCCGACGACCCGTACGCCGGTCAGCCGGTCTACGACGCCGAGCCGGTCTACTCGCCGGGCGTGCCGTACCAGGAGCCGGTCGCGCCGTACCAGCAGCCCGACCTGGCGCACGCGTACAACAGCGGCATCCCGGTCGCCGGCCGTAACCCGGTCGCGCTGCCCGAGCTGCCCGCCGCCGGTCCGCAGGCCTGGGGCAACGAGCCGGCGCTGCCGGCCGGCCCGGGTTGGAGCGCCCCGCAGCCGTCCGAGACGGCATGGACGATCCCGGCACAGGCCGAGACCGCCTGGAACACCCCGGCCCCGGCCGGAACCGACTGGAACACCCCGGCCCCGGCCGAGGCGAGCTGGAACAACCCGGCTCCGGCCGAGACCAACTGGAACACCCCGGCTCCGGCCGAGGCGACGTGGAACACCGCGGCTCCGGCCGAGACCAACTGGAACACGCCGGCTCCGGTCGAGCCGGCCTGGAACACCCCGGCTCCGGCCGTGGAGGCACCGATGGCTCCGGCCAGCAACTCGGGCTACTCGGCCCCCGTCCCGGAGCCGACCGCTCCGGAGCCGGTGGTCGCCCAGCAGAACGGCGGCAACAAGCCGCTGCGCCGCCGGGTTCCGGGCAGCCAGCTCCCGATGGAAACCGGTCCGAAGCAGCACGCCGCGGCGCCGTCGCAGGACGACGCCCTGGCCGCCCGAGCCGCGTTCGACGCGTTCGAGCAGGGTGTCAGCCGGGCGCACGAGACCAGCACCACGATCCCCGCTCCGGACTTCGCGAGCGGCCAGTGGAGCATGCCGGCCTCGATGCCCGAGATGCCTGCCCCGCAGTGGAACGTTCCGGCGCCGGCTGCCGCGCCCGAGGCCGCGCCACAGTGGAACACGCCGGCTCCCGAGCCGGCCCGGCCGCAGCAGTGGGATGCTCCCGCTCCGGCGGCCGTCCCCGCTCCGCCGTCGCCCGCGGCCGGGGGCTTGACTCGCCGCGTGCCAGGGGCGACCCTGCCGAGCGAGCCGCATCAACCGATCCTTCCGCCCGCCCCGACCCTCATGGACCCGGAGCAGGCTCGCGCTCTGATGGATCAGTTCGAGTACGGCGTCGCACTCGCACTGAATGAAACTCAGCCACAACCCGAGGGACAACCGCGATGACTTCCCCCTACCCCACCGCGCAAAGTCAGCTCAGCGCCGAAGCCAAAACCTTCAACTGGCTGCTTGACTCCTTCACGTCCGGTACGGCCGGTGTGATCGAGGCCATCGCCGTCTCCTCGGACGGTCTGCTGATGGCCATGTCGGCGATCAAGGACCGGCCCAACGCCGAGCGCCTGGCGGCCGTGGTCTCCGGCCTGACCAGCCTCGCCGGCGGTGCCGCCAGCTGGTACCGGCTCGGCGCCCTGAACCGGGTCATCATCGACATGGCCGACGGGTACCTGCTGGTGACCGCGATCAGCGCCGGCTCGGTGCTCGGCGTGATCGCCGACCGGTCCGCGAACCTGGGCACCCTGGCGTACGAGATGACGCTCTTCGCCACCCGGGCCGGCGGCGCCCTGAGCCCGCGCCTGATCGCCGAGTTGAAGAACGCCGTCCAGCAATGACGTACCCGGACCCCGCTGACGAACCGGTTGCTCCGGCGCGCCCCGGAGTCCGGCCCTTCCTGCAATCCGGTCCGAAGCATTCGGCCGGCGGATACACCCCCACCGGGGAACATCCGCCGGTCGAGCAAGGACAGAGCAACACTCTGCGCCCGTTCGTCATAACGGCCGGGCGTACCGATGGAGGAGACCCCGATATCGGTATGGAGACTCAGGTGTCGGTGGTGCCCGGTGCACCGCCGTCCCGGTTCTCACCGGAAACCAGGGCGATCGTGGCGCTCCTCGAGGAGCACCCGATCTCGGTGGCCGAGATCTCCGCACGCTTGCGCCTGCACCTGGGTGTCTGTCAGATCCTCGTCGGCGACCTGCGCGCCGCCGGCCAGGTGGACATCCAGGGGCTGGAAAACGACACCCCTGACCCCGAGACCATCATGCGAGTGATCCGTGGACTTCGATCCATCAGCTAACCGCGTAGTCGGTACGGCGCGCATACCGGGCGGAACCGCGCCCACCAAGAAAGCGCCGGTTCCGGTAAAGATCATCGTGGCCGGCGGCTTCGGGGTGGGCAAGACGACGACCGTCGGTGCCATCTCGGAGATCTCGCCGCTGACCACCGAGGCCGAGATGACCTCCGAGTCGATCGGCATCGACAACGTCGGTCAGGCCACGACGAAGACCACCACGACGATCGCGATGGACTTCGGCGTTCTGACCATCGACCAGACGCTGAAGCTCTACATCTTCGGCACACCGGGCCAGACCCGGTTCGCGTTCATGTGGGACGACCTGGTGAAGGGTGCCCTGGGCGCGCTGGTCGTGGTCGACACCAACCGCATCGACGACTGCTACCCGGCCGTCGACTACTTCGAGCGGGCCGGCCTGCCGTTCGTGGTCGGCGTGAACACGTTCAACGGCAACATGGCGTACAGCCTCGACGAGGTGCGCTGGGCGCTCGCGGTTCGTGAGGACGTTCCGGTGATCTCTTACGACGCTCGCTTCCGTGCTTCTGTGCGAGATGCCCTGTTGGTCGTTCTGGACCAGGCTCTCGACAAGGCGATAAAGATGAAGTCGTAGGGTGTGCGCGGGTCGCCCGGTTTGCTAAGCATTCTCATAGGTACCGGGCGACCGTTGCGAGAAAGAGGACGGTGACGTGCGAGGCGGACTGGACGACGCGCTCGACAAGCTTGCCCGCCGTGACGAGCTGCGTAAGCGCGCCGCGGCCGGGGAGAACCCCGGGCCGCCGCCCGCGGTGAGCGAGCTGGTCGAGGCCATTGCCGGGGTGATCACTCGGTACCCGAACCTGGGCGTCACGGTCGGGGTGGAGGGCGCCGGTGACCCGGTGCTGCTGCACTTCGGGTTCGCCGACGGCACCGTGCAGGTCAGAGCCGACCACGCGGTGCCTGCCCCGACGCCGGCGGAACCGGCTCGCGCGCACGCGGACTTCGAGATCAACGTCGAGGACGAGCCGCCGCCGCGGGGCAGTCACGACGACCAGGATCGGTTCGGTCCGACGGACTATGAGTATTCGGAGCCGCCGACGGCCGAGCGCCCGTTCGTGACGCCGCCGGCACCGCCGCCCCCGGCTGCGTACTCGCCGTCACCGGTGCCGCCGCAGCGCCAGCCGCACGCCGAGCCGGCCGGTTTCCAGGAGCCGGTGCCGGCTCCCGCGCCGATGCCGATGCCGATGCCGCTGGCGACGCCGATCCCGTTCCAGGCGGAACGGCAGGCGGAGGAGGCGGAGATGGCGGCGCGCCGGCTGGCCGCGATGCTGCGGGACAACCCGAACCTTCTGAACGACTGAAGCTCCGGACGAAAAGGCGGTCACCTCACGGTGACCGCCTTTTCGCTGTGGGTAATCGCGGAATTTGCACGGTTTTGCCCCGCCCGAGACGTCTGAGATGTCTGACATGGGCCATTCGGATGGTATGCGGCAACGGCCGGACCACGTCTATTGAGCGGCCCACAACAGATCCGTAATGTCCTATTACGTCCACGACAACAGTGGCGGGAACAGAGACGGGGGAGACGATGTCCGCATCGGACGGCTGGCTCATCGCGGTCGCGGGTTACGCGGTCCTGCTGGCCTGGCCGCTCTCCACCGTCATCCTGGTCTGGTTCGCGGTCCACTACACGGGCACGCACCGCGCCTCGGTCGTCAACAAGGCGCTGGCCAGCGGCGGCGGAAAACCCGAGCACTTCTGGATCATCGTGCCGGCACTCAACGAGGAAGCGGTGGTCGCCAACACGGTCAACGCGGCACTCGGGCTGCGCGGCCCGGCCGGCACACTGGCCCGGGTGCTGGTCGTGGACGACGGCTCCGACGACCGTACGCCGGAAGTTCTCGCCGCCATCGACCACCCGCGCCTGCACGTCATGCGACGCGACCTGCCCAACGCCCGGCAGGGCAAAGGTGAGGCTCTGAACGCCGCCTACCGTTTCATCGCGCAGCTCACCGCCGACGAGGGTGTGCCGGCCGACCGCGTGGTGCTCGGCATCATCGACGGCGACGGCCAGGGCAGCGACAACATCCTCGTCGAGGTCGGCCGATTGATGGGCGACTCGCGGGTCGGCGCGGTCCAGGTGCAGGTCCGTATCCGCAACCGCAACAAGCTGCTCGGCGCGGTCCAGGACCTGGAGTTCGGCGCGATCGTGGACGCCAGCCAGAACATGCGCAACGCCCTGGACACCGTCGGGCTCGGCGGCAACGGGCAGTTCAGCCGGCTCTCCACGCTGATCTCGCTGGGCACCGCACCCTGGTCGGAGTGCCTGGTCGAGGACATGGAACTGGGCCTGCGAATGCACCTGCAGGGCGTGTCGATCCGCTACACCTCACGGGCGTCGGTCACCCAGCAGGCGGTGGTCGACATCAAACGGCTCACCCGGCAGCGCACCCGCTGGGCGCAGGGCAACCTGCAGTGCGCGCGATACCTCGGCTCGCTCTTCCAGTCGGGCAACATCGCCCGTACGTCGCTGATCGAGATCTTGCATTACCTCGTCTCGCCGTGGGCCAATGCGATGATCGCGATCCTGCTCTCGCTGACCGGCACGGCCGGCTTCCTCGGGCTACTGATCGGCCACCCGGTCCCGTTCCTGCCCACCTGGCTCGCGCTCGGCACGAGCATCGGCATCTGGGTCGTCGTCAGCACGTTCCCCGGCCTGATCTGGGTGCTGGTGCACCGGACCAAGCGCGGCGACGAGTCACTGCCCCGGATGCTGCTGGCCGCCCTGGCCTACCCGGCGTTCCTGCTGCTCGGCCTGACCGCGACCTATCGGGCGCTGGGCCGGCAGCTCACCGGCCGATCCTCCTGGGCCAAGACCGAGCGTCTCGTCGAGGAGCCGATCGCCCTGCAAGCCGCCTGATCCCTTTCGGGCTCGGGCCTGCCGTAAGCAAAGCCCGGCAAGCCGCCTGATCCCTTTCGGGTTCAGGCCTGCCGTAAGCAAAGCCCGGCAAGCCGCCTGATCCCTTTCGGGTTCAGGCCTGCCATGAGCAAAGCCCGGCAAGCCGCCTGATTTCCCGCGGGCGAAGTACCACCGGCACCACCCCTCCCCCCATGCAAGTGAAGGAAGGCTCCCCCCATGTCCCTTCGCGAAGTCCACCTGATCGGCGGCACCCGCCCCGAGGCCGTCAAACTCGCCCCGGTCGCCCTCGCCTTCCGCGAGGCCGGGCTGCTCACCCCGATCCTGCTGGCCAGCGGTCAGCACCCGGCGATGGTCACGCAGGCGCTCGCCGCGTTCGACCTCGAGCCGGACATCACGCTCACTGTGGACCGCTCCACCGGCACCCAGGCCGAGTTGCTCACCGCGATGATCCAGCAGCTCGACGAGCTCTGGTCGGTACGCACCCCGGCCGCCGTGATCGTCCAGGGCGACACCACCACCAGCCTGGCCGGCGCGCTGGCCGCGTTCTGGCGCCGGATCCCGGTCGTGCACCTGGAGGCCGGGCTGCGCTCCGGTGACCTGGAGTCGCCGTTCCCGGAGGAGGGCAACCGCCGTCTGGTCGCCCAGGTCGCCGCGCTGCACCTGGCGCCGACGCCGTTGGCCGCGATGAACCTGCTGGACGAGAAGATCGCCGCGAGCGACGTGCTGATCACCGGCAACACCGTGGTGGACGCGACGCTGGCGATCGCCGCGCGGCGCCTGCCGTACGAGACGCCCGCCGTCGCCGCCGCCCGGGCCGGCAGCACCAACCGCCTGGTCCTGGTCACCGCGCACCGCCGCGAGTCGTGGGGTGAGCCGCTGGACCGGATCCTGGGCGCGGTCAAGGAGCTGATCGCCCGGTACCCGGACATCGACGTGGTGCTGCCCAGCCACCCCAACCCCGCGGTCCGCGCGCAGGTCGACGCCGCGCTGGCCGGGGTCGAGCGGGTCACCGTGACCGACCCGCTGCCCTACCCGGATCTGTCCCGGCTGCTCTCCGAGGCGTATCTGGTGCTGACCGACTCGGGCGGCATCCAGGAGGAGGCGCCGTCGTTCGGCGTCCCGGCCCTGGTACTGCGCGACGTGACCGAGCGTGTCGAGTCGCTGCACGCCGGCTGCGCCAAGCTGGTCGGCTCGGACCCGGAGATGATCCTGGCCGAGGCGTCCGCCCTGCTGGACAGCCGGGTCCTGCGGGACTCGATGACCTCCGGCGGCAACCCGTACGGCGACGGCCGCGCCGCCCAGCGCACTGCCCAGGCCACCGCCGCGCTGCTCGGGCTCGCCCCCGCGCCGGATGCCATGCCCGTGCAGCAGTCCACCGCCGAGATCGGAGCGATCGCCTGATGAGCAGCACCTCGAAGGTCACCCGGCGCGCCCTCATCGCCGGTGGCGGCGCCGCCGCCGTGGCGGTGGCCGCCGGTGTCGGCTTCAGCACCATGCAGGCCGACGCCGCGACGACCATTCCGGCCAACACCGCCTCGGCGACGAAGACCGGCAAGGCGGCACCCGGTGCCGGAACGGCGAAGACCCTGGTCCTGTACGACACCACGGGCGACTTCGGCTGGCTGGGCGAGGTCTACGCCACCCAGACCGCGAACCTGACCTCGCGATTCGGCACGTGGACCGCGGCGCCGGCGGCGAAGTACAAGTCCGGTGACATGAGCGCCTACACCGCGGTGATCTATCTCGGGTCAACGTACGACGAGCCGCTGCCGGCCGCGTTCCTCACCGACGTGATGGCCACGACCAAGCCGGTGACCTGGGTCTACGACAACATCTGGCAGCTGGCCGCGAAGGACGGGTTCGCCGCCAGGTACGGCTTCGCCAGCGGCGCGTTCGACTTCGCCGAGATCACCGAGGTCGGGTACAAAGGCCGGAAGCTGACCCGGAGCACCGACAACAAGTCCGGGATCATGAGCCTGTCGATCAGCGACAGCACCAAGGTCACCACGCTGGCCACCGCGGTCCGCGCGGACGGTACGAGCTTCCCGTGGGCGGTCCGGTCCGGGAACCTGACGTATGTCGGGGAGATCCCGTTCGCGTACGTCACCCACGACGACCGTTACCTGGCCTTCGCCGATCTGCTCTTCGACTCGCTGGGCGGCGGCACCACCGAGCGGCACCGCGCGCTGATCCGCATCGAGGATGTCGGGCCGGACGCCGACCCGGACCAGCTCAAGGCGGTCGCCGACTATCTGGCCGCGGAGAAGGTGCCGTTCAGCGTCGCGGTCTACCCGCGCTTCCGTGACCCGAAGGGCGTCGGTACCGGCAAGGCGCAGGACTACACGCTGCTGAACAAGCCGAAGGTGGTCGCCGCGCTGAAGTACATGCAGTCCAAGGGCGGCACGCTGATCATGCACGGGTACACCCACCAGTACGGCTCGGTGGCCAACCCGTACGACGGCGTCAGCGCGAACGACTTCGAGTTCTACAAGGCGCACGTCGACGCGGGCGACAACGTGGTCTACGACGGTCCGGTCGCCGAGGACTCGGCCGCCTGGGCCAGCGCCCGGATGGTCGCCTCCGGCATGGTCTTCACCGCCGCGGGGCTGGGCGCGCCGAAGATCTTCGAGTTCCCGCACTACGCGGCGAGCGCGCCGGACTACGAGGCGGTCAACGCGCTGTTCGGCAAGCGCTACGACCGGGGCCTGTACTTCCCGGGTGTCCTGACCGGCGCCAAGTACGACTATTCGCGCCAGTTCGGGCAATTCTTCCCGTTCACGGTGCGTGACGTCTACGGCTCGGTCGTCGTCCCGGAGAACGTCGGCAACGTCGAGATCGAGGCGTTCAACAACCACCCGGTCCGGCTGCCGGCCGACATCATCGCCTCGGCCGAGCGCAACCTCGTCGTCCGCGACGGCGTGGCAAGCTGCTTCTACCACGCCTACCTGGGCACGGACCACCTGAAGGACCTGGTCACCGGCATCAAGGGCCTCGGGTACTCGTTCGTCAGCGCCGACACGATGCTGAACGGCTGAGCGCCCGTATTCCGACAAGGCCGCCGTCCGGTTTCCCCGGGCGGCGGCCTTCGCCCATGAGCACTGAGGAGAGACAGATGGACGCGGTGGACTTCTGGATCCGCTCCTGGACCTCGGACGACCTGACCGCCGCCCGGAAGCTGCTCACCCCGGACGTCGAGGTGGAGTGGAACCTGGACGCCCCTGTGGACGACGAGGAACTGCTCCAGGTGCTGCACCGGATCGCCGCGTTCGCCGACGGCGTCACGGTCGCGGCGCGCACCGACGCACTCGACGGAGCGACGGTCATCTACGACCTCGCGGCGCCGTTCGGCACGGCCCGCCTCGTCGAATTCCTGGCCGTCGACAACAACCGGATCACCGAGATCCGCCACGTCTACGACACCACTGCGATCGACCGTTACTTCCCAGACCTTTACAAAAACTGATTATTCGGTACGTCGTGAGCCGCCCGCCCACGCGCCGCCGCCGCCCGCAACCCCCGCTCGGCGAGACCCCGGCCGCGCCCCGGTCCCGGCTGGGTTCACCTCGCGACGGTCGTCGTCACGGGACTCAGCCGTGCGGCAGCGCGCGGTCGAGCAGGTTGAACAGGGCGGACCAGTGCCGCTGCTCGCCGCCCTCGTGGTACATCGCCGTGTCGGACATCGTGAATCCGTGCGGCGCACCCTCGTACAGCTCGGACGTGTACTTCACCCCGGCGTCGGTCAGCGCCTTCTCCAGCGCCGCGATGTTCTCCGGCGTCATCGAGCCGTCATTGTCGGCGTGACCGAAGTAGACCTCGCCGGTGATCGACCCGACCGCCAGGTGCGGGCTGTTCTCCTCCTCGGTCACGACGCGACCGGCGTGGAAACTGCCCAGCGCCGCGATCCGGTCCGGCAGCGCGGAGATCACGATCAGTCCGTTCCGCCCGCCCATGCAGTAGCCGACGAGTCCGGCCGGTCCAGCCGCAACGCCGTCCTGCGCGGCGAGGAAGTCCAGGTAGGCGACGGCGTCGGCGGTGACCCGCTCGGCGGTCAGCGCCTGCATCATCGGGCCGAGCTTGGCGAACGCGGCGCCCCGCTTCTCCGGATCCTCCAAGTCGGCCGGGTCCACGAGTGGGCTGTGCTGGGAGCGGTAGAACAGGTTGGGCACCAGGACCGCGTACCCACGCTCGGCGATCCGGTCGGCCATCTCGCGCAGCCGCGGCCGGAGGCCGAACGCGTCCATGAAGAGCAGGACCGGCGGGACCGGCCCGGGCCCGTCGGGCTTGACGAAGTACCCGTCGGCCACGCCGTCAGCGGCCGGAACGTCGATCGATGCCTGGTGCATGTCCGCTTCCTCCGAGTCGATCCATCAAGATCACCCCGAGGCTAGCCGCTTTCTGGGGTAAACGTCGTATTCTGTGGCGCATGGCCCCCCGGCTGCGTGCGGATGCCCGCCGAAATCGCGCGGCCCTGCTCTCCGCCGCTCGCGAGGTCTTCGCGGAGCAGGGTCTGGACGCCTCGCTGGACGAGATCGCCCGCCGGGCCGGGGTCGGCAACGCCACGCTGTACCGGCGTTTTCCCAGCCGCCGGCACCTGATCGCGGAGGTGTTCGCGAGCCACATGACCGCCGCGGTCCGGCTCGCCGATCAGGCGTGCGAGCATCCGGATCCGTGGGCCGCGTTCGTCGGCTACCTCACCCGGGTCTGTGAGTTGCAGGCCACCGATCGAGGGCTGGCCGAGCTGCTGGTCACCGACGCGTTCGACGACGACGAGCGGCTTTCCGCCCTGCGCGCCGCCGCTCAGCAGCGCGCGGTGGACGTGCTGGTCCGGGCGCAGCGGGCGGGCCGGTTGCGGGCCGACTTCACCCGGCACGACCTGTGGCTGGTGATGATGGCCAACGCCGGGGTGAACCTGCACGCGAAGGAGCCGAACGCCTGGCGCCGCCAGTTGTCCCTGGTCATCGGCGGCCTGGCGACCCGGTGACGATCCGGTCACCGTGCGGCTTTTAAGGATCTTTAAGGCTTGTGCCGGAGAACCTTAAGCCGCGCACAGCCAAGAATCAGCTCCGTCACCATCCCCCGTGATCGGAGTTTCGACATGCAACGCAGCCGTCTGCGGCTCGCCATCTACTCCACGGCCGCGGTGCTCGCGGTCGGCGGCGGCATCGGCGCGGCCGTCGCGGCCACCACCAGCACGGGCACCCTGTCCGCCTCCTTCACCAAGGAGAGCGACTGGGGCACCGGCTACCAGGCGCACTACACGATCACCAACAACACCGGCGCCGCGGTGAACGGCTGGCAGTTGGTCTTCGGTCTTCCGGCCACCGCCAAGCTCGGCAGCGCCTGGGACGCCACGGTGACCACCAGCGGCAACGTCGAGACCGCGAAGAACGCCTCGTGGAACCCGACGATCCCGGCCGGCGCCTCGGTCTCGTTCGGTTTCGTGGTGGCCGGTCAGGGCGATCCGATCAGCTGCACGATCAACGGCGCGGCGTGCACCGCCGGTGGAGCGACCGCGGCCCCCACCGCGACGGCGACCGCCACGGCCACGGCCACGCCCACCAAGACGGCCACCGTCGCGCCGACGAAGACCGCGACGGCCACCCCGACGGCGACCGTCACCGCGACGCCCACGAAGACCGCGACGGCCACGCCGACCGCGACGTCGACCAGCGGGTCCGGTTCGTCGAGCGGGGTGCTTGTCGCCCCGTACGTCGATATGGGTGTGCTCTCCAACGGCGGCACCCTGTCGTCGCTGGCGACCGGCGGCAACGTCAAGTCCTTCAGCCTGGCCTTCGTCACCGCGTCCGGTTGCAAGGCGAGCTGGTTCGGCGCGTTCGACCCGCGGGCCAAGCAGTTCAGTGACCAGATCAGCGCGATCCGCGCGGCCGGTGGCGACGTGAAGGTGTCCTTCGGTGGCGCGACCGGCGTCGAACTGGCCCAGGCCTGCACCTCGACCACCGCGCTGCAGGCCGAGTACCAGGCGGTCGTCGACGCGTACAACCTGAAGTACATCGACCTGGACATCGAGGGCGCGGCCTCGGCCGACACCGCCTCGATCAACCGCCGCTCGACCGCGCTCGCCGCGCTGCAGAAGGCCAACCCGGGCCTGAAGATCTCGCTGACCCTGCCGGTGCTGCCGGAGGGCCTGACCGCGGACGGCCTGAACGTGGTCAAGTCGGCCAAGAGCGCCGGCGTCGACCTGGACCTGGTCAACATCATGGCGATGGACTACGGCCGCTCCGGCCAGGACTACGGTGACCTGGCGATCCAGGCCGTCAAGTCCACCAAGGACCAGATCAAGTCGCTCTACGGCAACTCCGACGCGGCCGCTTTCAAGATGGTCGGCGTCACCCCGATGATCGGCAAGAACGACGACAGCGGCACGTTCTCGCAGGCCGACGCGAAGGACCTGGTCGCGTTCGCCAACACCAACCACATCGGCTTCGTCTCCTTCTGGGAGATGCAGCGCGACAAGAACGCCTGCAACGGCGCGCTCTTCCAGTGCACCAACGTGACGCAGACGGCGTTCGAGTTCTCCAAGATCTTCGCCGGCTTCAAGGGCTGACGGCCGGCTCCACCAGCGCGGCCCCGGGCGGAGACGTCCCGGGGTCGCGCTTTTTCACGATCAAGAGCCGATGACGACGTACGCCGGAAGCGGTCTTGATCTGGTGCGGGTCAGGCGAACCCACGGCCGGCGTCGGCGAGCGAGTCCCGCGCGATGTCCCAGAAGTTGACGTCGGGGCGCCGTTCCAGCCAGACGTTGAGCGACACGCGCAGCACCGCCAGGAACGTCGCCGCGATCAGCGTGGCCCGCACGCCGAGCGGGTCCTCGGCGCCCAGCCGCAGCGCGACCTCGGCCGAGATCTCCCGTTCCAGCGCCGCGAACGTCTGCACCTGCGCGGCCGCGAGCGACGGATGCCGGCGCACCATCCGGCTGCGGGCGATCCACTCCGGGTCGAGGTCGCCGAGCTCACGGTAGAAGCCCTCGGCCGCCGCGGTCAGCGCCTGCCACGGGGACGACCCGGCCGGCTGCTCGTGGATCATGCCGGCGAGCAGGCGCATCCGCTGCAGGTCGCCGTAGAAGAGGGCCTCTTCCTTGTTGGCGAAGTAGTTCGAGAAGGTGCGCCGGGAGACGCCCGCCTCGTCGGCGATCGCCTCGACCGTGACGTTCTCCGGCCCGTGCTCGAACGCCAGACGCAGCGACGCCTCGTGCAGCGCCTGCCGGGTGGCCGCCTTCTTGCGCTCCCGCAGGCCCGGCTCGGACGTCGTCTCGGTCATGCCGACACCTCCGCTGCGCTCCGGCGTCGGCATGACTTCTTGACCGAGCCAACTGATGCGCTCGCGAGCTCGCTCATGGCAGAGAGAGTACTGGCGACGAACGTCACTTCCCAACGGGAAAGTTTGCTCAGTGCGCAAGCGTTGGCGATAGTTGTATTGAGCAACCATTACGAACGAAGGGCAGCGCACATGAGTGCCCCACAAACCAAGGCGATGACCCATCGCGAGATCCTCGAGGCGCTCTCCGGGCTGCTGCTGGTGCTGTTCGTCGCGCTGTCCAGCTCCACGATCGTCTCCACGGCCCTGCCGACGATCATCGGTGACCTCAACGGGTCGCAGACCCAGTACACCTGGGTCGTCACCGCGACCCTGCTGACCGCCACCGCCTCCACCCCGATCTGGGGCAAGCTGGCCGACCTCTACAGCAAGAAGCTGCTGGTCCAGATCGCGATCGTGGTCTACGTGCTCGGCTCGATCATCGCCGGCCTGACGCAGAACACCGAGCAGCTGATCGCCGCCCGCGCGTTCCAGGGCCTCGGCATGGGTGGCGTGCAGGCGCTCGTCCAGGTCGCCATCGCCGCGATGATCCCGCCCCGCGAGCGCGGCCGTTACAACGGTTACCTCGGCGGCGTCATGGGCCTGGCCACCGTCGCCGGCCCGCTGCTCGGCGGCGTGATCGTGGACTCGGCGCTCGGCTGGCGCTGGTGCTTCTTCATCGGCATCCCGGTCGCCGTCATCGCACTGGTCGTGCTGCAGAAGACCCTGCACCTGCCGGTGCTGCGCCGGGAGAACGCGAAGATCGACTACCTGGGCGCCACCCTGATCGCGGCCGGCGTCAGCGTCATCCTGGTCTGGGTCTCGTTCGTCGACAGCTCGTTCGGCTGGGTCAGCTGGCAGACCTTCGCCATGGTCGGCGCCGGTGTCGTCCTGCTCGCCCTGGCCACCTTCGTCGAGTCGCGCGCCGCCGAGCCGGTCGTCCCGCTGCCGATCGTCAAGCAGCGCACCACCGCGCTGGCGATCCTGGGCAGCCTCGCGGTCGGCATGGCGATGTTCGGCGGCTCGGTCTTCCTCGGGCAGTACTTCCAGATCGGCCGTGGCTACAGCCCCACCGAGGCCGGCCTGCTCACCATCCCGATGATGTTCGGGCTGGCCGGCGCGTCGACCGTCGCCGGGCGGCTGATCACGAAGAGCGGCAACATCAAGCCGTACGTCGTGACCGGCACGATCATCCTGGTTCTCGGCTTCGCCGGGCTCTCCGTCCTCGACCACGACACCCCGCTCTGGTACGTCGGCATCGCGATGTTCCTGGTCGGCGCGGGCGTCGGCATGTCGATGCAGAACCTGGTCCTCGCCGTGCAGAACACCGTCGCCCTCAGGGACATCGGCGCCGCCAGCTCGACGATCGCGTTCTTCCGGTCGCTCGGCGGCACGATCGGCGTCTCGGTCCTCGGCGCGGTCCTCGCCCGCCGGGTCTCCGACTCGATCACCAGCCAGCTCGCCGCGACCGGCGCCTCGCCGTCCGGCAGCGGCTCCGGGATCAGCGCGCTGAACCTGGGCAGCCTGCCGCCGGCAATCCAGCACATCGTGCGGTCGGCGTACGGCGACGCGACCGGGCACATCTTCCTGATCTCCATGGTCATCGCCGTGGTCGGCGTGATCGCGGCGGTCGCGATGAAGCCGAGCAAGCTGCGCAGCACGGTCGACCTGGCCGCGCCCAAGCCGGCCGACGAGCCGGAGCTGGCCGTCGCCGCCAAGTAACCCTTCCTCCGCTCCTCCTCACCGGCGCCCGGGCTCTCCTGCCCGGGCGCCGGCTTTTCGGCTGGCTTCCCGGGGTCTCAGAGATGCTGAGGTCCCCGGGAAGCCAGCCGACCGGTCTCGCCTGCGCAGGGGGCGACTCAGATCACGGTGTCGAAGGCGAAACCTTTTGTTGACACAGAGCTAACCTCGGTTGACGGAGCGCTGATCATCGGCACGGTTTTCCTCAGCCCACGTGCCCCGCGACCGAATGGTCCAGCTGACCGCGGAGAGGAGCACCGGCTTGAACGAGCGCGAGATGGACGCCGAGACGCTGTCCACAGTCCTGCTCACGATCGAGGACCGGCGATCCTGGGACGCCCACGCCGAACTCGATCGCACGATCGAGCTGGAACGGGCCGCCCACCGCCTGGGCGACGAGCTGCTCGTCGCGCGGGCCCGGCTCTGCCAGATCAACATGCGGATGCGTTGTGGCGACGTCGCCGCCGCGGCCGAGCAGATCTGGCACGTGCACCAGTGGGCCGTCGAGCACGACGCCCGCCGGCTGCTCGCCCGCACCCATCTGGTCTGGTCCGCCATCCACCTGCACCTCGGCGATGCCGAGCAGGGCTTGGAGCACGCCGTTCTCGCCGTCGAGCTGCTCGACGAGGACGCGACCGAGCACATGCAGATCTGGCACCGGACGAAACTGGCCGACGCGCTCTACTTCGCCGACGACATCGAGACCGCGCGGGTGCGTTACGACCAGGCCGAGGAACTGGCCATGCGGCTGGGCTCGCCGGCGCTGCTGTGTCTGCTGAACAACTATGCGTACGTCGAGGCCTGCTCCGGCAATCAGAAGCACGCCGTGGAGCTGGCCGACCGTCTGCAGTACCTCTCGGTCGAGTGGGACATCCCGCTCGAGCCGGCCTTCCTCGACACGATCGGCTCGATCCAGGTCGGCGACGGGCAGTTCGTGGCGGCCGAGCAAACCATGCGCCTGTGCCTGGCCCGGCACGCCGAGGGCAAGTGGGACGACGCCAACGACATGGCGCAATACCTGGTGACACTCGCCCAGGCACAACGCGGCCTCGGGCAGTACGACCTGGCCCAGGCCAGCCTCGACGAGGCGTACCGGCTCTGCCTGGAGCGTGACCTCGGCGAGTCGCTGGTCCGCATGCACCAGGAGCAGGCCGAGCTGCACGCCGCCCGCGGTGACTACGCGGCCGCGTTCGCCGCGCACAAGAAGTTCTTCGAGGTGCACCACCAGCAGCAGTCCCTGCAGCGGGAGGCCCGGGCGCGTACTCGTCAGGCGATGTTCGAGACGACCGAGGCGCGGCAGGAGGCCGAGCGCTTCCGCGAGCAGGCCCGCCGTGACCCGCTCACCGGCCTGCACAACCGGCGTTATGTCGACGAGCGCCTTCCCGGCCTGATCCGGACCGACCCGGCGCTCACCGTCGCACTGGTCGACCTGGACCACTTCAAGCAGGTCAACGACCAACTCTCGCACGATGTCGGTGACCAGGTGCTGGTCCGGGTCGCGCAGGTGCTGACCCGCGAGGTCACCGCCGCCTGCCCGGAGGGTTTCGTGGCCCGGATGGGCGGCGAGGAGTTCCTGGTGGTGTTCCCGGGCATGCCGACGCCCCGTGCCACCGCCTGCCTCAACAGCATCCGCCGCGCCATCCGGAACCAGCACTGGGCGCCGATCACGCGGCACCTGCCGGTCACGGTGAGCATCGGTGTGGCCGGCCCCGGCGACGCCCCGGAAAGCGGCCAGGCGCCCCTACTGTCCACAGCGGACAGTCATCTGTACGCTGCCAAGCACGGCGGACGTGACCGCGTGGTGTCGGCAGCCGATCTTCGGGGGTATGCCGGGCACGCCTCAGCCGCCTGAGAGCTTCGTGCCACTCCGTGACCACCTTCGGATTCCGGGGGTGATATCGGTCAATCGTTGGCGCTAGGCTTGACGGACTGTCGAAGATCGACGGTGGATGTCGGGCGCAAGGAGGCGGTCGTGCAGCACGAGGTGGCGCCACCCGGGGTCAACCCCAACGTCCCGCATTCCGCCCGCATCTACGACTACTGGCTCGGCGGCAAGGACAACTTCGCCGTCGATCGCGCGGTCGGCGAGGCCATGATCCAAGCCATTCCCGGCATGCGCTACATGGCCGGGGAAAATCGCCGTTTCGTCCACCGGGCCGCCCGTGACCTGGTCGCCAAGGAGGGCATCCGCCAGTTCCTGGACGTCGGCACCGGCATCCCGACCTCGCCCAACCTGCACGAGATAGCGCAGTCGATCGCCCCCGAGACCCGCGTCGTCTACGTCGACAACGACCCGATCGTCCTGGTCCACGCGCGCGCCCTCATGCTCAGCCACCCCGAGGGCCGCAGTGAGTACATCAGCGCCGACATCCGTGACCCGCGCTCGATCCTCGACGACCCGGTCCTCACCGACACGCTCGACCTGACCAAGCCGGTCGGCCTCACCCTGATCGCCATCCTGATGCTGCTGGCCGACGAGGACGACCCGTGGTCGACGGTCGCCGCGCTGCGCGATGCGATGCCGTCCGGCAGCTGCCTGGCCATCACACATCCCACGGCGGATTTCAGCCCCGACGAGGTGCACCAGGCCGTGGCCGCGGCCACCAGCGCCGGGATGACTCTGGTCGCCCGGACGCAGGAGGCGGTCGCCCGCTTCTTCGGCGACTGGCAGCTGCTCGACCCGGGCCTGGTCCCGGTCTCCGCCTGGCGTCCGGACGCGCAGGTCGACAACCCCCAGGCCGCCTATTACTGGGCCGGGGTCGCGCGCAAGCCCTGATCCGCGCCCCTCGTTCGTGCTCCCTCAGGTTTTCTTCCACGCAATGGACCTGAGGTGCACCCCGATCGGCCCCGCCCACTGCCCGGGCGGGGCCGATCCTTTGCCCACGAATGTGGCCGCGTCGCCGGCCGGTGCGACAGCCGGCGACGCGGCTTCCTACTCACACACACCACCTGGAGAACCCCACTCCGGTGGCCGAACCGCCCGATAACGGGATGGACCGGATGGGTGGCCCAGCACGGGGAACCAGGCCACCCACCCGGCGTCAGACGGGCGTGTCTCGCAACACCCGAAGTCGCGGCCGTTTGCAGGCCGGCGGGACCGGCACGCGGCCGGCACGGATCAGAACCTCCCGGACGACGCCCTCGCGCCCGTCCGGGTCAACCACGATGCCACGCACGCCGAGCCAGGTCTCACCCTCGTGCGGGATCGGTTTGTGCCAGTCGACCCGGACCACGCGGAGCCGGATCGGGCCGATGCCGTAGCAGTAGTCGGACTCGGCGAACTCGTGCACCGGCCAGCGCGGCCGGGACGGTCGCAGCCGGTCGTCGCGGACCCGTGGCGCCGAGGCCATCCACCGCGAACGGGCGTGCGGATGACCCACGGACCGGTGCCCGTGACAACGAACGAGTTCAATCGCGCGCGTCGGACTCACCCTCCTCGGCCGGCGGCTCGGCGACGGTTGTCCCGCCGGGCCGACTCAGTGCGTAACGAACACCGCCGAATCGGTGACTGACCGCGCTGGCCCTCGTGGAGGCGGCGACCACCTCGTCGGTGATCTCCGCATCCCGGTAGACCGGCGGCGGATTGCCCCGGCGCGAACTTTCGGACGCACCGGGGCTGCCCGGATCGGGATGTTCTGGGCCGATATTAGGTATCGACATCATCGTCACCTCTCGCTTGAGCGCCCCCGCCAGGGAGCCTTGCGCCGAGGCCGCAGACTGTCGCTCCGCGACCGACCCATCACCGAAAGAAGTTCACTCTGTGTGACCCTCCTTCGATGGACTCACGTGCGTTATCATGCTCAGAATCCCGTGACTACGCAAGGCCAGATGCACGTGCATTTGCATCACCGCCCGAAATAGCCATGTGGACAACACATCCCGGGTCGAACGGCGATCCGGGCGAACCAAGGGAGCTTGGAATGACCTACGTGGTCAACGGCATGCCAGCCGGTCAGCTGCAGGGCGTGACCTGGCAGAAGAGCGGCCGCAGCAACCCGAGTGGCAACTGTGTGGAGTGCGCTGTCCTGCCCGGCGGCGACGTCGCCGTGCGCAACTCCCGCGACCCCGAGGGTGCCGCGCTGATCTACACCCGCGCCGAGATCGAGGCGTTCCTCGGTGGCGTGCGGGACGGGGACTTCGACAACCTGCTGGCCTGAACACCAGCGCGCCGGGCAGACCCGGCGCAGACACGAACACCCGCTGGCCTGAACACCAGCCGCGCCGGGCAGACCCGGCGCAGACACGAACACCCGCTGGCCTGAACACCAGCCGCGCCACCCGGCCCGAACGCCAGTCGCGCAAAAAATAGGTCCGGCCGGCTCGCACCCGGCCGGACCATGACCACAAACAGCGGGCGGCCCACCGGGCCGCCCTTTTCTATGCCGTCAGATCGGGCGCCCGACCTCGTTCAGCAGCTTCCCCAGGATCTCCGGCGTGTGGTTCGGCGGCTCGGCGTCGATGCAGACGCGCTCCATGGCCATCGCGTACTGATCCACGTCCTCGCGCTTGTCGAGGTAGATGGCGCTGGTGAGCTGCTCCACGTAGACCACGTCGGGCAGCTCCGGCTCGGGGAAGCGCAGGATCGCGAACGGACCACCGGCCGCCGCGTGCCCGCCCGCGGTGAACGGGATGATCTGCAGCCGGACGCTCGGCAGTTTCGACGCCTCGATGAGCGCCTCGATCTGACCCCGCATCACGTCGACGCCGCCGATCGGGCGCCGCAGCACCGCCTCGTCGATCACCGCCCAGAGCTGAGGGCCACCCGAACGGGTGAGAATCGCCTGCCGCTGCCGGCGCACCTCGACCCGGCGGTTGATCTCCTCGGCGCTCGCACCGGCGTGCCCGAGCATGATCACCGAACGCGCGTATTCCGGCGTTTGCAGCAAGCCCGGGACGAACTGGATCTCATAGGTACGAATGAGGGTGGCCGCCGCCTCGAGCCCCAGGTAGGCCTGGAACCACGACGGCAGGACGTCGTTCAGCTGCTGCCACCAGCCGGGGTTGTTGGCCTGACGGGCCAGGCTCAGCAGCTGCTCACGTTCCTGGCTGTCGGCCACCCCGTACAAAGTCAACAGGTCCGCGACGTCGCGTTCCTTGAAGCTGACCCGGCCGAGCTCCATCCGGCTGATCTTCGACCCGGAGGCGCGGATCTCATACCCCGCCGCCTCGCGAGTGATCCCTCTCGACTCACGCAGCTTCCGGAGCTGGGAGCCGAGCAGAATGCGCAGCACGGTCGGGCCGCCGCCCGGCGCCTCCTCCTGCGTACCCGCGCTCACCTGACTCCTCGTCGCCACGTCGTGACTGCCGGAATGCAGTCGGATGCATCCTAGAGCGGAGATCGTCTACCGCGAAACAGTGTCAAGCCTAGTCCTGCGGTGGCGAATGCGCGCTCGGATGCACGTGCAGACGGCCTTGCGGACGCACTTGATGACGAGCATGATAGCTGACAGGAACGTACCGACTGCTAACGCAGCGTGCCGAAAACTTCGGCTGCTCGGTTGTTGCGCGCAGTCGGCGCTGCCTGCTGGCCCCTGAACGCCGCCTCGAGAGCTGTGGAGGCACCGCGATGTCGAACTGGTTGATGACGTCCACGCCTACGGTCACCCCGCCTCAGCGGGACCCTGCGGATGTGGCGCCATCCGAGAGCTACCGTCCGGCCGACCCGGTCTGGGTCTACCGCGACGGGTGGCGCGCCGGCGTGATCGAGGCGGCCTCCCCGCGGGCGGTCACGGTGACCTACCACCCCGGCACGCACCGCGGCACCGGCGTCGACACCTTCACGGCACCCTATGTGACGTCGCGCGAGGACGACGACCCCACGCTCGACAACCGCGGTCTGCGCCTGGTCCGGCGGAAGCCTCTCGCGTCATGACCGGCGCCGTCACCGTCGCCGCGATCGTCGGCCTGCTCAGCCTCTTCTCCGGCGTCGCCCTCGGGTGGTACCTGCGGCGCACCAACGACTGGTGCCCGACCTGCGGCGAGCAACTGACCTGTGGGGACTGCAAGATGAGCGTGCACTGGCCGGAGCAGGCCGCCGCTTCCCATCACTGATTCTCTTCCGTAGTGGTCTTCTGCTCTGACCGCGCCCACCCACGGAGGCCGCCCTTGCGAGCTGAGCGTTCTGGGCGCCCCGCGCCCTGCTCAGCTCGGAAGGGTCCCCGCGGGAGCAGCGGGCCTGAACCACGGCGGACCTAGGACATGAAGTTCGTGAATTTGATCGTGTCATGTCGGGTGGCCGTCTACACGAATGTTGACGGCGACCGGCACGTGTAGCTTGGCATCCATGCAGGCGGCGGAGGATCCGATCACGTCGTGCCGCGGCAAGGACGCCTCGCTCGCCCGCGCGTTCGAGTTCCTCGGCCGCCGGTGGAACGCTGAGGTGCTCGGCGCCCTGCATCGCGGGCCGTCCGGCTTCCGCGAGCTGTCCCGCGCAATCGACGGGATCAGCGACTCGGTGCTGTCGAATCGGCTGTCCGCCCTGACCAGCGCCGGCTTGATCATTCGCGCGGTGGCGGCCGGCCCGCCCGTCTCGGTGTCATATTCGCTGACCACGGCCAGCCGCGCCTTGATGCCGGCGCTGGAGCAGATCGCGCTCTGGGCGGACGAGCACCTGCCTCGGTGAGTTTGTTCACGCAACTTCCCAGTGGCATTTTCCTTTCCGGTCGCTAGCTTTTCAGAAGTGGATACTCTTTCCGAAGCTGGCCTGACCGAACTCCCCGCCGAAGGCCGCAACCTGCTCTTCACCGACGCGCGCACCGCCTCGTTCTTCGCGCCGACCCCGGTCACCGACGAGGAGCTCAGCGAGATCTGGGACCTGGCCAAGTGGCCGCCGACGCAGGCCAACACGCAGCCGCTGCGGGTCCTCTACGTGCGCACCGCCGAGGGCAAGGAACGTCTGGTCAAGCATCTCGCCGAAGGCAACCGGCCCAAGTCGCAGAGCGCGCCGGTGGTCGCGGTGCTCGCACTCGACACCCAGTTCCACGAACACGTGCCGCAGGTCTTCCCGCACAACCCGGGCCTCAAGAACGTATTCGAGGAGAACCCGGACAAGCGGATCGCGGACGGCACGTTCAGCGCCGCCCTGCAGGCCGGCTACTTCATCATCGCGGCGCGCGCGGTCGGGCTCTACGCCGGCCCGATGACCGGTTTCGACAAGGCCGGCGTCGACGCGGAGTTCTTCCCGGACGGCCGCTTCAAATCGCTCGCCGTGGTCAATCTCGGTCACCCGGGCGAGAACGCGTACCGTGACCGCCTGCCCCGGCTGGACACCGCCACCACCCTGCAGTGGGCCTGATTCGCAAAAAGGGACGGTCCGGCAGTTAACCGCCGGACCGTCGCGCTTTTTCCCGTACGGCGTAACAGTGTGTAAGTTCACGCGTGCACTGTGCTGATGCTCGCGTGCCCGTCTGGTGACAAACGCGGTTGACCGCCCCCAGGAGGGGGTAGTTTCGATCCCGTCCATCCTCGCCATGGAGGTGACGGCGCGTGCTCGAGCCGCGGGAAAAGCAGGAGTTCGACGGCCTGGTGGCCCGTTTGCGGGATACCGACCCAGGCTTCGCACGCCGGGTCGACCGGCTGCGACTCCGCCAACGCAGACGCTGGCTGGTCACGGCGATTCTGCTGTGGACCATCGCGCCGATCTGCCTGTTCTACGGCGGGTGGACGGGCGCGCTGGAGGCGGTGCTGGCGGTCGGGTATGGCGCCTGGCTGATGCACAAGCGCAACCGCGCCGACCGCTCCTCCTCACCCTCGTCGCCGGATCGCCGCCCCACCGCGGAAGCCTAGGGACGAAATCCCGCGCTCGGCCGGCTCGCCGCCCAGGACCATTGGTGCCGGCTTGCTGCCCAGGACCATTGGTGCCGGCTCGTCGCCTGGGACCAGTGGCGCCGGCTCGTCGCCTGGGACCAGTGGTACCGGCTCGTTGCCTAGGACCATTTGTCCCCGGTGAGGCGCTCGTAAACCTCGACGTAGCGCGCCCTGGTCGCCTCGACCACCTGCTCCGGCAGCTCCGGCCCCGGCTCGGACTTGTCCCAGCCGTGTTCGCGGATCGCCCAGTCCCGCAGCACCTGCTTGTCCAGGTAACGCTGCACATCACCGGGCTGCCACTCGTCAGCCGCCCAGAACCTCGACGAGTCCGGCGTGAGCAACTCGTCGCCGAGCTTCAACTCGCCGTCCTTCGTGCCCAGCTCGATCTTCGTGTCCGCGATCAGGATCCCCCTGGTCGCGGCGATCTCCGACCCCCGGCGGTAGATCTCCAGCGTGATCCGCCGGAACTCCTCGGCCTGGTCCTTGCCCTCCTGCTCCACCACCTGCTCGAAGGTCATCGGCTGGTCGTGCCCGGCGCCGACCGCCTCCTTCGTGCTCGGCGTGAAGATCGGCTCCGGCAGCCGCGACCCCTCGACCAGCCCGGGTGGCAGCGGGACCCCGCTCACCGCTGCCTCACGCTGATAGTCCTTGAGCCCGGAGCCGGCCAGGTAACCCCGGGCGATGCACTCCACCTTCACCATCTCGAGCCGCTCACAGCGGATCGCCCGCCCCGCCCACTCCTCCGGCACGTCGGTCGAGGAGATGACATGGTTCGGCACGACATCGCTGAGCTGGTCGAACCACCACAGCGACAGCTGGGTGAGAATCTTCCCCTTGTCCGGAATCGGCGTAGGCAGAATCACGTCAAAGATCGAAATCCGATCCGAGGCGACGAGGAGCAGGTCGCCCCCGTCCGCATAGACATCCCGAACCTTGCCGGAGTGCAGCAGCTCCACGTGATCCCCTCAAATGTGGCAGGTAGGCGTGCCTGCTCACGCTATCGAACCGCCGAATACCGCACTGATCGCGCCCAGTTTTTGCCTTCTCCTGGCGACGGTCGGGCAAACTGACCGCTGTGTCTGATGACCTGACGGCGGGGATCTACGAGGACATCGTCACGGAGTCCCTCCTCGCCAAACTCGCCCACGTCGATGAGCAGCTGGTCAAGCGTCAGGGGGTGCGTCCCGCCGAGGCCCCGGACCGATTCGCTCGGCTCCTTGCCGAGCAGATCGAGCGGGCCCTGGAGACGGTTCGCGAGGAGGACCGGGTCAGGGTCAGCGTCGAGGTCGCCCGGACCCTCCTCGAAACGCTGCACGAACGTCTCCCCAAAGCCGGATCCACGGGTGAGCGCCCACTGGCCGCTGGCGAGAACCTGGTCGGCATCGGCACCTACGACCTGGGTGGCAGCCCGCGCTTTCCGCGCCGGCCCAAGATTCCGTTGATCGACACCACCCTGTTGACCAACGCACCGGGTGAACCCCGAGTCGGCCACCAGGTGCACACCGAGATCGAGTCGGCCGACGGCATCGACGTAGTCATGGCGTTCATTCGGCGCAGCGGTCTGCGGCAGCTCATGGACGCCCTACGAAAGCACTGTGAACAGGGCAAGCCGCTGCGGGTGTTGACGACGACGTACACCGGGTCGACCGAGCGGGAGGCACTGAATCAGCTGACGGCGCTCGGCGCTGAGGTGCGGGTCTCCTACGACCTTACGACCGCTCGGCTGCACGCGAAGGCCTGGCTGTTCCACCGGCACGGGCGGATGAGCACCGCCTACGTCGGTTCCTCCAATCTGACCCACTCGGCGCAGATCGACGGCATGGAATGGAACGTCCGCGTCTCCGCGGCCCGCAACCCGGACGTGGTCAGCAAGGTTGCGGCCGTCTTCGAAAGCTACTGGGTCGGTGGCGACTTCGTGCCGTATGTCGAGGAGCAGTTCCGTACGGCCATCGAGGCCGGTCAGCGGCGCGGCGACCGCCACGAAACCACACTGAGTCCGATCGAGATCCGCCTAGAACCCTTCCAAGAACGGTTACTGGAGAAGATCGAGGTCTCGCGGCAGAACGGTTGGCACCACAACCTGCTGGTCTCAGCGACCGGCACCGGCAAAACGGTCATGGCGGCCGTCGATTACGCGCGCTTACGCCAACGCCTCGGGCGAGCCCGGCTGCTCTTCATCGCGCATCGCGAGGAAATCTTGATCCAGAGTCGGAGCACTTTCCGACACGCGATGCGAGATCACACCTTCGGCGAGCTCTGGTTGGGTGGACAACGGCCGGAGTCGTATGAGCACGTCTTCGCGTCGATTCAGACCCTGGACCGTTTCGGGCCGGAGAACCTGGTTGCTGACCACTTCGACGTGGTCATCATCGACGAGTTCCATCACGCGGCGGCCAACTCGTACGAGAAGATTCTCCAACACCTCAAACCGCAAGAGCTGCTCGGCCTGACCGCTACTCCAGAACGCGCCGACGGGCTCACGATCCTGCACTGGTTCGGCGGCCGGATCGCTGCTGAGCTGCGCTTGTGGGACGCGATTGAGCAGCACCGGCTCTCCCCGTTCGTGTACTACGGCATTCACGACGGCACCGATCTCACCCACATTCCATGGCGCCGCGGCCAGGGCTACGACCTGACGGCACTCACCGAGGCGTACGTCCGAAACGACAGCTGGGTGCGATTCGTCTACGACCGTTTGCTGAACCACGTCGACGACGTCGGAACCATTCGGTGCCTCGGCTTCTGTGTGACCGTGGAGCACGCCCGCTACATGGCCGACCAGTTCCAGAAACTGGGCGTCGCCGCGGTCGCCGTCGACGGCACCAGCTCGGATACCGAGCGGCGAGGAGCACTTCGCGGCCTTGAGGACGGCCGGATTCAGGTGGTCTTCTCGGTCGACCTGTTCAATGAAGGCGTCGACGTTCCCGCGGTCGACACCCTGCTGTTCCTCCGCCCGACCGAAAGCGCCACTCTGTTCCTCCAGCAACTGGGTCGCGGCCTGCGGCTCAAGGAGGGCAAGACGGTCTGCACGGTGCTGGACTTCGTCGGCTCGCACCGCCGCGAGTTCCGGTTCGATCAGCGGTATCGCGCCCTGCTCGGTGGAAGCCGGAAGGACTTGGAGAACGCCATCGAAGAGGGCTTCCCCTATCTGCCGGCCGGCTGCCACATGGAGCTGGACTCGGTCGCCCAGGACGTGGTGCTGCGCAGCATCCGCGAGGCTATCCCGGCCACCTGGCAGTCGAAACTGCGGGAGTTGCGGGCCCTCGCGCAAACCCGCGAAACGGTGACACTCGCCGATTATCTGACGGAAACCGGGCTCGAGGTGGCCGACATCTACGCCAACAACCGGTCCTGGTCCGAGATGCGAGAAGAAGCCGGCCTGCCGGTCGCTGCGGCCGGGCCGGAGGAGAAGGCACTACGCCGTGCGCTCGGGCGGATGTATCACGTTGACGACCGACAGCGACTGACCTCATATCGAGAATTGACCGCATCAACCCCTCCGGACCTGGAAATGCCGGACGGCACCCGACGGCGGCTGCTCCGGATGTTAACGGCGTCTCTCGGCAATCAGGTATTCCAGAAGGAGACTGCACTCCACGAGGCGGTCAACCTGGTCTGGTCACACCCACAGGTTATGGCGGAGTTTCACGAACTCATGGAGGTACTGCGAGACGCGCCCGACCACATGCAGGAGGCGGCTCTGCCCGACGTGCCGCTGCAAGTCCACGGTCGTTACACCCGCATTGAGATCCTCGCCGCAGCCGGCGAGGGTGAATACGCTAAGACGCCGGATTGGCGTGAGGGGGTCAAGGACGCCAAAGGCATCGGCGCCGACCTACTGATGATCACGATCGACAAAACCAGCGGCGACTTCTCGCCCACCACCCGTTACCGGGACTATGCGATCAGCCGAGACCTGTTCCACTGGGAGAGTCAGTCCACGACCAGTGCCGCCAGTGCGACCGGGCAGCGCTATCAGAATCACGTGCGGCTGGGCCGCTCGATTCTGCTCTTCGCCCGGGCTCGTGCCAGCGACCGGTCGTTCTGGTTCCTTGGGCCGGCCGAATACGTCAGCCATGAAGGTGAGCGCCCGATGGCCGTGACGTGGCGACTCAAGACGCCGCTCTCTGGAGACCTATATGCCCAGTTCGCCGCAGCAATCGCCTAGGGCTGGCAGGTGGTGCGACGCACGCCCTCAGCTAGGAATCAGACACCGTCTACGACCATCGACCGATAGCGTTTTCCTCGCCTGGTGACGCCGGTCGTCAGCTCCGGAGAAAGCGGCCGTCCGCAGAATCGGCGAAGGCGGATCCGGACTTCCAGATCGCACCGACACTGGCCGCTTCGAGCAGGCCCATCAAATCCTCGGTGGGCCTGCTCGGAACCAGAACTGCTAGATCGACGTCGAAGTCGAGATAGCGTCGGTAGTCATACAGCTGCCCGATTGCGTATCGCAAATGGTCTCGGTTGGCTTTCGCCTTGACTTCGATCAGGACTTCGGCCATGGGGTCGTACAGATCAACGCGGAGCGTCGATGTGGGCGTTTTGATGGAAATTCCGCGTAGCCGATCACCTTTGCGATCCCGCCAAGACCGGAAGTCTTCACGCAGCGCCGCCTCGGCCTGCTCGGCTGCTCGCACGGCCTCTTTGGTGACGACGGCCACCGGTTCCACGCTGGGCAACTCGGGGGCAACGATGCGGATATCGACGTCGTCCAGGTGATTGATCACCATGCCGCTGGTCAAGAGGGACATCCGCAGTCGCGCTTGAATCACAGCACGTTGAAGGGCCGCCCGATTCCCCCGCATGCGGTCCCACAGCGCTAGGGGCTCGCCCGTAATCGGCTTCCCGCCGGTACCCGGACGGTCGGTTCCGGCGAAGTTGGCAACCCGCCAGCTAATTGAAGCAGGGCTGCGTCCTAAAAGCTCCGCAATCTCCCGGACTTCCGCGTCCTTGGCTCCCACCGACCGACCCCGACGCTGCCAGAGATCCCCAACAATCAGGTACTCGTCATTCAACCAAGTCGTGCGGTCACGAGAACCCAATTCGCTACCCCCGCTCAGGACGGCGCAATCGGGGCGCCCGTGATCAGCCGCGTAGTGGCGCACAGCCGATCACGTGGTGCACTTGCGCAGGGGCTAGGTGTGATATCCGGGGACGTTGGTCGAGGAAGTGTGACCACTCGATCTGAGGATTGTTGATCCATCTCGCGAACAGGTGAAGGCCTCCAGCAGTGCA
>NZ_JBIRWQ010000024.1:0-155540 GCF_044388125.1 Actinoplanes sp. NPDC020271 | reverse complement strand
CTCGCCCGCCGGCTGACGGACGAAAACACCCCAACCTGGCGAGACCCTCAAATCGCATAACACCACAAAATACGTTAATCAGACGTCCTCTAAGACTGTCGATACGCAACTGTGACTTGCTCACCTGCAGAACCCCCGTGACCTCGTCTTTTCGTGCCGCCACGGAGGGTATGCAGATGAACGCCGTTCGAACAAGATCTTGTGAATATTGATGATCGTCCCGCATGCTTCGCCGAATCTTGAAGGAAGCTGAGAGCGGGGGCTCTACATGAGACGGCGTATAGCTGTCGTAGCTGCGCTGGCCTTGGGTCTGTCGGTGGGCGTGCCACCGGGAGTCGTGCCCGAGGAAACCGACGGATGGCCGATCTCCGGGCTGGTGGACGCCTTCCGGCAGATCCCCGCGCTGGCCGCGGTGACGACGGGCATCCCGAGGCAGCCGCGCGGTGGGGCCATCGGCGACGTCGACCACTACGTGCCGGTCGACGAGACGCGGGCGAACGGCGGGGTGGGCACCGCCCCCGGCCGGGGCAAGGGCATCAAGGACGCGGCGCAGCCGGACCGTCCGCAGCAGAAGGCGACGACCACCCCGAAGGGGCAGGGCAACGCCGACAGTTTCGACCGCGGCACCAGCAAGCGGCTGCCGAAGCGCTCGACTGCCCGGTACGACGAGTTCCAGAACGAGGACGGGTCGTACACCCGGGTCTTCTTCGACTCGCGGATCAATTACAAGGCGGCCGACGGCTCCTACCAGCCGATCGACACCAACCTGACCGCGAGCGGCGGCCGGCTCGACAGCGGCGCCAACTCGATCGACGTGTCCCTGGACGCGACCGGTGCGGACGCCACCCCGGCGACCCCGGTCGACGACCCGCTGGCCACGGTGACCACGGCTTCGGGCCACTCGATGGCGTACGACCTGACCGGCGCGGCCGCGGTCCCGGCGACCGTGGACGGCTCGACCGCCACCTACGCCGACATCCTGCCCGGCACCGACCTGCAGCTGCGGTCGACCAACGACGGTCTCAAGGAGACCATCGTCCTGGACTCGCCGGCCTCCGGGAACGAGTGGGTGTTCCCGCTCAAGCTCAAGGGCCTGACCCCGAAGGCGCAGAAGGACGGCTCGCTCGACCTGCTCGACGCGGACGGCAAGGTCGCGATGCGCGTGCCCCGCGGCTACATGCAGGACTCCAAGGTCGACCCGCACTCCGGCGCCCCGGCCGAGTCCGACGCGGTCACCTACGAGCTGATCACGGTGGACGGCGCGCCGGCGCTGAAGGTCACCGCCGACCAGGCGTGGCTGAACGACCCGGCCCGGCAGTACCCGGTGAAGATCGACCCGACCATCGAGACCAGCGACACCGGCGACATCTTCGTCGACAACAGCTCGTCCACGGTCACCCACAACGGCGACAACCTGCCGGTCGGGACGTGGGACGGCGGCGACACCATCTCCCGCTCGTTCATGCACTTCGACCAGTTCGACGACGACGGCCTGGTCGGCACGCAGATCAAGTCGGCCAAGCTGTTCATGTTCCACACCTGGTCGTACAACTGCGGCGACCACGAGCCGATCCAGATCCGCCGCAACACCAAGACCTGGACGGTCGCCGGCATCGAGGACGCCAAGGGCGTGCTCTCCTCCGGCCCGACCTACTCCTCGCCGATCGCCAACTGGGTGATCAGCGACAACAGCCCGGCCTGCAGCAACACCGGCGGTGACCGCGGCAAGGGCGCGATGCGCTCGGTGTCGTTGCCGACGCAGACGTTCAACGGCTGGTCGACCGGGTCGCTGCCGAACTTCGGTCTGGCGCTGACCGCGTCGGAGACCGACTCGACGGCGTTCAAGCGGTTCACCTCGGCCAACTACGGCGGTTACGAGACCGACCCGCGCATCGAGGTCACCTACGACTACAACACCGACCCGCAGGTCAACGAGCAGTACCCGGCGTACGGGGCGACCACGGCGACGCTGACGCCGGAACTGATCGCCGACGCGCACGACCCGGACAACTGGCCGAACACGCTGGAATACAACTTCTTCGTCTACGACAAGGACAACAAGGTCCAGCTGACCACCTCGGGCTGGCAGGCCAAGAAGTCCTGGACCGTTCCGGCCGGCACGTTCACCTGGAACGAGTCGTACTACTGGACGGTGCAGGTCCGTGACGGCCTCGCCGACAACCACGACGCGCTGGTCAAGAACCTGATCACCACGCCGGTCCCGCAGCCGTCGATCACCTCGGTGCTGTCGCAGAACCCCGGTCAGGGCTTCGACCCGGCGATCGGCAACTACACCACCTCGGTCCGCGACGCGATGGTCAACACCGTCGGCCCGCCGCTGGAGATCACCCGGTCGTACAACAGCAGCGACCCGCGCGACGGCCAGGCGTTCGGCGCGGGCTGGTCCAGCATCGCCGACGTCAAGGCGACCGAGAAGCCGGTGACGATCAACGGCACGCAGCGGATCAACACGGTCGTGGTGACCTACGCGACCGGGCGCGAGCTGGCCTTCGGTCGCAACAACGACGGCTCTTACCTGTCACCGGCCGGTCTCGCCTCGACGTTCCGGGAGATCCCGGCCGAGGAGGGTGGCGGCTACCGGCTGACCGAGAAGGACGGCACCACCTACGAGTTCAAGCGGCTGCAGGCGGATTCCGACCAGTTCCCGGTCGCGTCGATCACCGACGTCTCCGGGCGCGGCCAGACCTTCACGTACGAGAACGGACTGCTCGCCAAGATCACGGCGGCGTCCGGTCGTACGCTCAGCCTGTACTGGAGCGCGAACGCGCCGAAGAAGGTGGAGTACGTCGCCACCGACCCGGCCGAGCCGGGCAACGGGGACTCGGTCAACACCTGGAAGTACGAGTACACCGGTAACTCGCTGACCAAGGTGTGCCCGCCCAACAACTGGGGTGACTGCAACACCTACCAGTACAACGCGTCCGGCTCGCTCTACTCGACCGCGATGGTCAACGCGCGCCCGCACTCGTACTGGCGGCTCAACGAGAGCACCGGCACCACCGCGGCCAGCTCGATGCTGGAGAACGGCGGCGCCGACGTCGGCACGTACAGCGGCGTGACGCTGGGCCAGCCCGGCCCGGTGGCCGGCACGACCTCCACCGCGGCCGGCTTCAACGGCACGTCGTCGCAGGTGCAGATCCCGGCGAACCTGGCCGCGGACGGCGCCAACCAAGCGATCAGCATGTGGTTCAAGGCGCCGGCCAACGGCGGTGACGGCGTGCTGTACGGCCAGTCGATGGAGGCGGCCGCGTCGACCGCGGCCACCACCAAGACGGCGTACAACCCGACGCTCTACCTCGGCTCGGACGGCCAGCTGATGGGTGGCTTCGCCAAGGCCCCGAAGCTGGGCGCCTCGCTGGGCACCCTCACCGCGGTCGGCCAGGGCCAGTGCCTCACGGTTCCCGGCAACGTGTCGACCAACGCGACCCGGCTCGCCCTCGCGGCCTGTGCCGGCACCGCCAACCAGGTCTTCACCTGGACCACCACCCGGCAGCTGCAGGTCACCACGGGTGGCGTCGTCAAGTGCGTGGACACCGAGGACCAGGAGGCGGTCAACGGCACCGACCTGGTCATCAACACCTGCGCCTCGACGGCCGGCAGCCAGCACTGGGACGTGCAGGCCGACGGCCAGATCGTCAGCGACTTCTCCGGGCTGTGCCTGGACTCGGTCGGTGACGGCTCGCAGGCCGGCGCGCTGATGCAGATCTGGGCGTGTGGCAAGACGCGCCCGGTCGACCAGCTGTTCCTGACCCGGATCCACACCCCGATGGCCGCGACCAGCACGGTCAACGGCGTGACCTCGCCGGTCAAGGTGAACGACGACACCTGGCACCACGTGGTGCTCACCTCGTCCGGCAACCGGCAGGACCTGTACCTGGACGGCAAGCCGGTCGCGTCCGAGACCGGGGTGACCGTGCAGGACACCGCCCCGGCCTCGTCCTTCATCGGCAAGGGCTTCCTCGGCGGCGGCTGGCCCAACCAGTCGCACGCCAACGCGAACAGCAACCTCGGCACCCGGGACTACTTCACCGGCTCGATCGCCGAGGTGGCGCAGTTCGACACGTCGGTCGACGGGCAGCTGGCCGCCGACCTGTACGACTCGCGCAGCGCGGTCAGCCTGCTGACCAAGATCGTGCGTCCGTCCGGCAACGCCACCGCGGAGATCTCCTACGACCCGGTCTCCAGCCGGGTGAGCAAGGTGGTGGACGGCAACGGCGAGTCGTGGGTCCCCGAGACGCCGGCGATCGTCGGCACGACGAAGGTGTACGAGAGCGGGGTCCTCGGCGGCGCGCCGACGAACTACTGGCGGATGGCCGAGTCCGGCGTCACCGACGCGGTGAACCAGGTCAACGGTGGTACCGCGACCTACAACTCGGTCACGCTCGGCTCGGTCGACGGCCCGTTCGGCGCCGGTCAGGGCAAGGCGGCGGTGTTCAACGGCACCAGCTCGTACGTCACCCTGCCCAAGGGCATCGCGCCGGTCGGCCCCAGCTCGGTCTCGATGTGGTTCAACACCACCACCACCAAGGACGTGCTGCTCGGCATGAAGTCGAGCACCACCGCGCGCTACGACACGCCGACCATCTGGATCACGCCGGACGGCAAGCTGCGCGCGTTGTCGCCGTCGCTGACGCCGACCGGCCCGCTCAACTCGGTCGGGGTCGCCGGCAAGTGCGTCGACGTGACCAGCAGCGGGACGGCCGACGGCACGCTCGTGCAGAGCTACGACTGCAACAACACCAACGCGCAGAACTGGACGCTGGTCCCCGGCACGGCGCTCAACGGGAACCTGAGCACGGTCCGGGCGTTCGGCAAGTGCCTGACACCGCAGAACAACGCGAAGACCATCAACACGAAGATCGTGCTGTCCACCTGTAACGCCAACGCGTCGCAGAACTGGGAACCGGTCAGCGGCGGGCTGAAGAACCCGAACTCGGGGATGTGCCTGGACCTGCCCAGCTCGTCCAAGACCAACGGCACCGACCTTCAGCTGTACACCTGCAACGCCAGCGCCGCGCAGACCTGGATCCCGTCGCTGACCAGCAAGACCGCGGTCAACGACGGCAAGTGGCACCACGTGGTCCTGGCCACCGACGGCCTCTCGCAGGCGTTGTACGTCGACGGTGCGAAGACCCAGTCGTCGACCGGCACCACGCCGATGGCCCCGTCCCAGCTGACCGGGTCCGACCCGACGACGTACACGCTCGGCGCCGGGTACGTCGACGGCTCGACCGCCGGCAACAACTGGTTCTACCTGGACTCCAACACCACGCCGTACTACAAGGGCAGCCTGGCCGAGGTCGCGTTCTACGCCTCCGACGTCGACGCGACCCAGGCGCAGTACCAGTTCAAGGCGCGGGACGCGGTCAAGGGCGCGCCGTCCGGGCAGATCAACTACGTGGTCACCGGGCCCAAGGACTACGAGGGCAAGGTCACCAGGACCACGACCGTGAACGACCTGCAGTACGCGCGCAAGGTCGTCGAGATCGACGCGCTGGGCAAGGAGACCCGGTACGGCTACAGCGGCAAGGGCAACCTGCGCACGGTCACCGACCCCAACGGCAACATGACCATCAACGAGTACGACGTACGGGGAAATGTCGTCTCGGTCACGACGTGCCAGGACCGGTCGGAGAACAACTGCTCGACCTCGTACTCGCTGTACTACCCGGACGCGACCACGCAGAACCCGGACCCGAAGAACCGCCGCAACGACAAGCTCGTCGAACTCCGGGGCGCCGGTTCGTCGTCGGCGGCCGACAACAAGTACCTGACCAAGTACGAGTACGACGACCAGGGCAACCGCACCAGCGAGACCGACCCGCTGGGCCGGCGGACGACGATCACCTACACCGACGGCACGACGCGTGGTGGCTTCCAGGGCGGGGCGGCTCCGGCCGGTCTGCCGTGGCGGGTGGTCAAGCCCGGTGGCGGTATGCAGACGATTCTGTACTACCCGAACGGTGACATCGCCGAGACGACCGACCCGGCCGGCGCCACCACCCGGTACGAGTACGACGGCCTCGGCCGTACGCTCAAGGAGATCGACGTCGTCAAGGGCGTCGCCGGTTCCACGGTCTCCTACATCCACGACCGCCTGGACCGGGTCGTCACGGTGACCGACTCGGTGATCACCAACGCCGTCACCGGTGCCAAGCACACGCCGGTCACCACGATGTCGTACAACGTCGACGGTCTGATGACGACCGAGACGGTGTCGGATGCCACCGGCGGTGACGCGTCCCGGACGGTCGCCTACGACTACGACGACCACGGGCGGCGCATCGCCGAGTGGGATCAGCTGGGCAACTCGGTCGAGTTCGGCTACGACTCGTTCGGGCAGATCAACCGGCAGACGCACAGCGACGGTTCGACCGTGATGACCAACTACGACGCGGTCGGCAACGAGGTGTCGACGGTCGTCAAGGGCTTCACCGGTGACCCCGACGCGCCGGCGACGGCGCGTGATCTGAAGGTGCGGCAGCTCGCGTACGACCCGGCGGGCCGGTTGGCGTCGGAGACCGACGCGATGGGGTTCGTCAACCAGTACACCTACACCGACAACAACCTGTTGGTGTCGGTGACGCGGACGGACGGCAAGCAGGCGTTCGTCCTGGAGAAGAACTCCTACGACGTGGCCGGGAACCTGGTCACGCAGATCACCAACAACGGGCGTACCAAGACGACCCGGACGTATGACGCGGCGGGCCGGAACCTGACCGCGACGGTCGACGTGACCGAGGACAACGAAGCGGCGACCAGCCGGATCAGCACGTACACGTACTCGGCTGAGGACGAGTTGCTGAACACCACGCTCAGCGACGGTTCGACGGTCCTCGGGACGGGCGGGAGCACGTACGACCGGTTGGGCCGGATCCGGCAGCAGACCGGTTACCTGACCACGGGGGTCACGCCGACGTTGCGGTGGAAGCTGGACGAGACGTCCGGGACCACCACCGCGGACGCGGCCGGTAACAGCATCGGTACCTTGGCGGGTGCGGTGACCCGGTCGACGGAGCGTGGTGGGGCGGCGTCGTTCGCCGGTGGTGCGAACGGCACGATCAGTGGTCCGGCGCCGGTCGACACGTTGCAGCCGTACACGTTGAGTGCGTGGGCGAAGCTGAGCAGCAAGGACGCCGACCGGTACGTGGCGTCGCTCGGTGGTGACATCGGCAGTTCGGCGCTGAAGGTGTACTACGAGAAGGCGACCGACTCGTGGCGTCTGGCCATGGCGGTGCGCGAGCCGAATGGTGAGACGAGCTGGCCGAGTGGTGCCAGCACGTACACGAGCGGGTCGGCGACCGCGGGCGATTGGGCGCATCTGGCGGTCACGGTCACGCCGAACGCGGTGGCCGGTGGCGACAACGTCGCTCAGCTGTACGTCAACGGTGTGGTGAAGGCGTCGCTGACGACGACCAAGCAGTTCAACAACCAGGCGACCGGCCTGATCGTGGGCGGTCAGAACGAGACGTCCGGGATCTTCGCCGGGCAGATCGACGACGTGCAGGCGTACCAGAAGGCGTTGAGCGCGGCTGAGGTCGGCCAGGTGCAGGCCGGTACGTTGCCGGTGGCCGGGGCGCAGATCAGCCGGACGTCGTACGGGCTGGACAGTGACGGCACGGTGACGTCGGCGACCGATCCGAGTGGTGCGGTCACGACGGTCACCAACGACGAGGTGGGCCGGCCGGTCGTGACGGTCAGCCCGGAGGTCGGCACGGTCGTCGGGGACGCGGCCGAGGTGCGGCAGCGGGCGATCTCCCGGATCGGGTACAACACGTTCGGCGACACGACCGAGCAGATGGACCCGTACGGGCGGGTCGTGACGAACAAGTACGACGCGCTGGGTCAGATGATCGAGCAGGAGTCGCCGGCGTACACCGCGCCGGGCACGACCACGGCGATCCGGGCCAAGACCAAGGTCGAGTACAACAACGTCGGTCAGGTGATCACCAGCACCGATCCGCTGGGTGCGGTCACGAAGTACACCTATGACCAGCTGGGCCGGACGACGAAGGTGGTCACGCCGGACGACGGGGTCACCCGGTACTCCTACGACGACAACGGTGAGCTGCTCGCGCACACCGACCCGACCGGGGCGCAGGCGCTGTCGACGGTCGACTACCTGGGTCGCACGATCACCGCGACCGAGGCGGTGCGGCAGGCCGGGACCGGGTTCACGACCAATTACACGTACGACGCGGGTAGCCCGTGGCCGACGAGCGTGAAGTCGGCCGGTGGGGTGGTCACCAGCCTGAAGTACAACAGCCTGGGTGAGCAGACCGTGGTGACCGACGCCGCGGGCAACGCCACGAAGACGCGCTACGACGGGGCCGGGCGTCCGGTGAAGTCGATCGCGCCGGACGGCAGCTACTCGACGGTCACCTACGACCTGCTCGGCCGCGGCGTCAGCTCGTCGGAGTACGCGGCCGGTACTGCCGAGCTGCTGCGGACGCGTAGTCAGCGGTTCGACATCGCCGGTAACACCCTCGCGGCCAGCAACGCGTACAACCCGGCGGTGGCGGCGAACACCGATGCGGCCGGCAGCCGGCACGACACCACGTTCGAGTACAACGAGCTCGGGCAGCTGGTGGTGCAGCGGGAGCCGATCAGCGGCTCGGATGCGATCGTGACCAAGTACGGCTACGACGTCGCCGGGCAGCAGACCCGGTTCACCGACGGCCGGGGTAACCGGTTCATCACCACGTACAACGCGTGGGGGTTGCCGGAGTCGCAGATCGAGCCGGCCACGACGCGGACGCCGGGGATCAACGACCGGACGTTCACGATGTCGTACGACGCCGCGGGGCGGGCGACGCGTCTGGACTCGCCGGGCGGGGTCAGCACCACGTCGGAGTACGACGTGATGGGCCGGCTCAAGAAGAGCTCCGGCACGGGGGCGCAGGCCACGACCAAGGACCGCACCTTCGCGTACGACAAGACGGGTCGCGTGACGTCGTTCACCGGCTCGGCGGGTGAGAACAGTGTCGAGTACGACGACCGTGGCCTGGTCACGAAGATCACCGGGGTGTCGGGGAACTCGTCGTACGCCTACAACCCGGACGGCGGCCTGACGTCGCGGACCGATGGGGCGGGCACGACGACCTACGGGTACGACACCCTGGGTCGTCCGTCGAAGGTGGACAACAGCACGGCCGGCGTGCACATGGTGTACGGCTACGACGCGCTGTCGCGGGTCAAGGACATCCAGTACGGCGGTAACACCCGCACGTTCACGTACAACAAGTACAAGCAGTTGGAGTCCGACGAGGTCAAGACGTCGGCCGGGGCGTCGGTGGGCAAGATCGCCTACGGGTTCGACCTGGACGACAACATGGTCAAGAAGACGACCACCGGGTTCAACGGGGCCGGGACCAACACCTACAAGTACGACTGGGCCAGCCGGCTCGTCGGCTACGACAACGGGGTCACCCCGGTCGTCTACGCCTACGACAAGTCCGGTAACCGGGTTCAGGCCGGGACGAAGACGTACGAGTACGACGAGCGCAACGAGCTGCTGCGGGAGAACTCGACCGGCACCAGCTACGAGTACTCGCTGCGGGGCACGCTCACCTCGACGGTGGTCAACGGCATCGAGACCAGGACCACGACCGACGCGTTCAACCAGGTGATCACCCAGGGCACCAAGACCGGGGGCACGACCACCTACTCGTACGACGGCGTGGGTCGCGTCATCCTGCCGAACCTGACCTACACGGGGTTGGGCAACGACGTGGCCTCCGACGGCGCGACGGGTTATGTCCGGGACGTCGCCGACGACCTGGTCGGTGTGGTCTCCGGCAGCACCCAGCGCTACGCCTGGACCGACGTGCACAGTGATGTGGTCGGCGAGTTCGGGGCGGCCGGCACGACACTGTCGGGTTCGGTCACTTACGACCCGTGGGGCAAGGTCGTCGCGTCCGGTGGCATGGTCGGCAAGCTGGGCTTCCAGCAGGAGTGGACCGACCAGGGCACCGGCAAGGTCAACATGCACTCCCGCTGGTACGACCCGGAGACCGGCGCGTTCGACACCCGCGACACCGCGAACAACAACCCGAACCCGGACTCCGGGGCAGCCAACCGGTTCGCGTACGCCGAGGGCAACCCGCTGACCAACACCGACCCGTCCGGTGAAGGTGTGGGCGGTAAGTGCGGTCAGTACGACTACGCCTGCGAGGTGAAGAAGTACCAGGCCGCGCTGCAGGTCTACAACCTGGCGATGCAGGCCCGCGACCGGGACATGAAGGCCGTCGGCGCGCAGATCGTGGCGCAGGAGGCCGAGTACGTCCGGGCGCTGCGGGAGAGCAACACCAACCTGCTCGACATCCTGCTGCAGGTCGGCGTCGGGATGCTGCTCGACATGATCGGCTACAACTCGGTGGTCGGTTGTCTCGGCGGCAGCATCATGGACTGCGTGGATCTGGCGTTGAGCGCTGTCGGCCCGCTCAAAGCACTCAAGATCGGCCGGTCGCTCTTCAAGTCCGCTGAGCGGGCGTTCTCCGGGTACCGGTTGTGGAAGCGCATCGTCGAAGGTGCGCGCACGGTGATGCGCCGGGCCCAGGACCTGGTGAATGCGGCGCGTAAGAAGCTCGGTGACCTGATGAACAAGGTGCCGAAGAAGCCGAAGCCGCCGAAGAAGAAGCCGAAGCCGCCGGCGAAGAAGAAGCCCAAGCCGAAGCCGAAACCGGAGAAGAAGCCGGCGCCGTCGAAGCCTGCCAAGAAACCGAAGCCGGAGAAGGCGCCGAAGAAGCAGGACAAGCCCAACAAGAGCAAGCCCCAGAAGACGAAGTCGAAGGCCGCCAACAAGTCCGAGCCCAGCAAGAACAAGAAGAAGCAGTCGTCGTCGCGGCAGGAGGACGATGACGACGACGATCGGGAGGACAGCGACAACGAGACCGGCGGGGCGTCCTGCCCGATTCCGCAGCGGCAGGTGCAGCAAAACACGCACAGCTTCGATCCCTCGACGCTGGTGCTGATGGCCGATGGCACGACGCGGCCGATCTCCGAGGTCAATGTCGGTGACTCGGTTCTGACCAAGGACCCGGCCACCGGGGAGATCAGCTCGCGGCAGGTCACCCTGCTGCACTCCAACCGTGACCTGGACCTGACCGACGTCACGGTCTCCGCCAAGCCGGCCGACGCCGTGACCGGAACCGAGACCCAGGTCGAGGGCAAGGGCGGCCGTAGTACCCGCGGACCGACCGAGTCCACGACCCTCAAGACGACCGCGCACCATCCCTTCTGGGACGCGACCACCGAGAAGTGGGTCGACGCCGCGGAACTGGTGCCCGGCGAGTCGACCCTGGTCGGCCCCGACGGCGAAACCCAGTACGTCACCGGCGTCCGTAACTTCGCCGGTGCCGAGGTCATGCGTGACCTCACCGTCGCCGGTGTCCACACCTACTATGTGCTGGCCGGTGCGGATCCCGTCCTGGTCCACAACAACAACAAGGCCGACGCCGATGAGTGCGACGACACGGTCACGGTCTACCGGGTGGAAGGCGCCGGTAACGAACGCATCAGGATGCACGGCGACGGCAGCTTCCTGATCAGGGACGCCAAGCGGAAGCCACTGTTCCTGAATTTCGGTGACCGAGCTCGGGCGGAGGAATTCCGGGACATGCACATCGACGAGTTCCCGGACACGGTGATCAAGAGCTTCAAGGTCCGGCGCGAGTTCCTTGAGTACCTGCGGCAAGACATGGTTCTGGAGTCCGAGGCCAAGAAGTTCAAGACGCGTCCGTTCCTGGTCGACTTCACCAAGAAGAAGCGGGACGGAACCTTCAACAAGGACCAGTACGGGTTACGGCCGCTTCATCTGGGGCTGATGATGGAATTCATTGTTCCCAACAGCGGAAAGATCGGATAGGCAGCGGATGATAAGCGAAATCGAACTGGCCCCGGCGCCCGGTGGGCACGGGCGGGTTCAGGAAACTGTTGGCCTGCTCCAGCTGCTGAAGACCCGTCTTGACGATGATTGGCAGCTTGTCCTCGAGGACCTTCCGGGCTGGCTGGTCGACGCCTTCGCGCCGGAACGGACCGACGAGGAGAGCAATCAGTGGCGTGCCCGGTGGCTGGCCTCGGACGATCCGGTGGCGTTCATGAACGAGTCGGGCTGGACCGCGTCGGGCTGGCTCTACTGGTTCTCCTCGGAGAACGAGTTCTGGACCCTGAAGGACGTCCGCCTCGACGATGATGGCCGCGGCCTGACGATGCTCGTGGAGCACGAGGACAGCCCGTTCCCGTCCGAGGCGGTGCGCTGGCTGGCCTTCGTGGCCGGGCTGGAGGCCGGCGAGGAGAAGCGGATCAGCTGACGTCAGCCGGGGGTGGTTTCGTCGGTGGTGCCCTGGCGCCGCCGGGATCACGAGACCACCCCCGAGGCCCGCTGATCAGGCAGGCCAGTTCTGGCTACCCGGTGATGAGCGGAGACGACGTCCGCTTGAGGGTGATGCGGTCGATCTCGGTGTAGGGGTCGGTGGTCCCGGGCAAGGCGTCCGCCAGCGTCCGCACCGTCAGCGTCGTCTCCCCGTTTGCCTGCGCCGGCGGCACCACGTCGACCGCGATGAACGCGTACCCGTCGTACCGAACCTGCGACCACTCCACCGCCTCCGGCACCCGCAGCCCGGTCGGCGCCCCCTTGCCCTTCTTCGGCTTGTTCTTCTCCTTGGCCCAGAAGTAACTGTTCGCCACGGCCGACGAGGTGTTCTCCCGGCCGCTCGGCTTGTGCCCACGGAACCGTTGCCCCTCCGGCAACTTCTGCTCGCCCTTGGGTGTCACCCCGGCCGGCGGCGGCGCCTCCGCGCCCGGAGCGGGCCGGAACGGATACCGCGGCCGCCCACCCGACCCCACGCACACATAGACCGTCCCGTCCTCGGCCGGGTACACCGTCGACCCGTCCGGCGCCGCCTTCGTGCGCTTGCCGTGCTTGATCGGGTCGGTTCGTTCGAAGAGGTGGTTGTGCCCTTGCACGGCCAGGTCCACCCGATACTTGGTGAACAGCGGATCGACCGCCGCCCGCACCCCACCGTCCGACGCATGGTTGTGCGCCGTCGAGAACGCGCAGTGGTGAAAGAACGCGACGATGAAGTCCACCCCGGATCCGCCCGCCCGCCAGCGCTTGAGGGTTTCCTTGAGCCAGGTGACCTGCGCCCCGCCGGAGTACCCGGTGTTCGTCTGCAGTTCCCACGACAGTTCGTTGGCGTCGAGCGAGATCACCCCGACGTTGCCGTAGACCATGCGGTAGACCGACGGGCAGTCCTTCGGCCCGGTCGCCGGGAAGTCGAGCCGCTGCACGTGCCCGCCGTATCCGTGGGCCGGGCTGCCGCCGAGGTAGCTCGTGTTGCCGTAGAGCGGTTCCATGTCGTGGTTGCCGGTCGCGAACATCCACGGCGTGTAGGCCGCTTGCGGCTCGATCTGATTCAGGAAGACATCCCAGACGTACGGGTTGAACAGGTTCTTCCCCACCGGAGGCCGCCCGGTGAGTGCGGTGGTGTCGTCGGCCGGCAGTCCCGTCCCGGACGGGTTGGCGTAGCAGATGTCCCCGGCCAGCAGCGTGAACGCCGGTCGCTGGGTTCCCATCAGCCGGGTGATGGTCGACGCGGGCTGTTTGTCGGTGCCTTTCGGGCCGCCGATCGGGTCGAGGATGCCGTACGCGTCGTTGTCGAAGATCCCTTTCGGCCAGACCGTGGGCGTGCCCTTCCACGCGTACGCGGGATCTTTCGGCGCGGTGTCCGTCCCGACGTCGGCGAACGCCGTGAACGTGAACGGCCGGGCCGTCTCCGGTGCCGTGGTGAAATGGGCGTCTCCGGTCACGGTGCCGTCGGAGAGCCGCACCCGGTAGTGGTGGACGGTGCCGGGTCGCAGCCCGGTGATCCGCGCCTTGGCGTAGAACTGGCTGCCGACCGGGCCGCCCGGGATCGCGTACTGCCCGGTCAGGTGGGTGATCCCGGCTTCGACCCGGGTGCCGTACGCTCCGGGCGCGTCGCCGACGTCGACGAACGCGCGCAGCCCGGCCGGCATGGTCCCGGTGCTGCTGACCAGCTGCGCGGTCACCGCCATGGCGTCGCGGGGCACGTCACCGGCGCCGGGCACGAACGACAGGTGCCGGCCGGAGACGACCACGCCGGCGTTCCCGGCCGTGCCGCCGGCTGCCGCGAACGCCCGCCGGGCGACCGCGAACTGGCTGCCCAGCCCGGCCGCCGTGGCCAGGAGCAACGACCGCCGGGTCACGGCCTGGCGGGCGAGGTGCTGCTGGTTCCACTCGCTGAACTCGTCGAGGGTCAAAGTCACACAAGAGACGCTAATCGCCCAGGAGCTGCTTTTTCTGGATCTTGCCCATCGCGTTGCGGGGCAAACCGGACACGAAGTGGATCGTGCGGGGGCGTTTGTGGGCGGCCAGGCGCTCGGCGACGAACGCGATCAGCTCCTCCGGCGTGACCGGGTCGGCCACCACGAACGCGGTCACCTGTTCGCCCAGGTCGTCGTGCGGCGTGCCGATCACGGCCGCCTCGTGCACCGCCGGGTGCAGCAGCAACGCGTCCTCGACCTCACCGGCGCCGATCCGGTAGCCGCCGCTCTTGATCAGATCGGTGGAGGCGCGGCCGACGATCCGGTGCCAGCCGTCCGGCCCGATCGTGGCCACGTCGCCGGTCGGGTACCAGCCGTCGATCAGTTCGGCCGGGCGCACCCCGCCGGCCCGCAGGTAGCCGTCGAGCAGCGTCGGCCCGCACACCTGCAGGCTGCCGATGCTGACTCCGTCGTCCGGCAGCGGGTTGCCGACCTCGTCGACCAGCCGGGTGTGGATGCCTTCCAGCGGCAGGCCGACGTGCCCGGCGCGGCGCTCACCGTCGGCACGGGCGCTGACCGTGATCAGGGTCTCGGTCATGCCGTACCGCTCGACCGGGGCCTGGCCGGTCAGCTCACGGATCGCGTCGAAGACCGGCACGGGGAGCGCCGCGCTGCCGGAGACCAGCAGACGCGCCCCCTTCAGCTTGGCCGCCGAGACCGGGGCGGCCGCGATCCGCGACCAGACCGTGGGGACGCCGAAGAACATCGAACCCGGGCTTTCGGCGTACGCCTCAGGGGTGGGTTTCCTGGTGTGATGCAGTTTCGAGCCGATGCGCAGGGGGCCGAGCACCCCCAGGACGAGTCCGTGCACGTGGTAAAGGGGGAGGCCGTGCACCAGCGTGTCGCCGGCGGTCCACAGCCAGGCGGCGGCGAGTGCGTCGAGGTCGGCGGCGAGCGCGGCGCGTGAGAGCACGACGCCCTTGGGCGCGCCCGTGGTGCCGCTGGTGTAGAGCACGAGGCCGGGCAGGTTCGGGTCGGGCTCCGGCGGCACGCTGCCGGCTTTCACCCCGGAAATTCTTTTCCTGGGTACGTCGTCAGCAGCGCTCCCCGCCGGCTCGTCGGTGAGGATCAGCTGCGCGCCGGAGTCCCGCAGGATGTGTGCGCGCTCCAGCTCGCCGGCGTCCGGCGGGATCGGCACGATCGGCACGCCCGCGAGCAGCGCCGCGGTGACCGCGACCATCGTCGGCAGGCCGGGCGCCGCCTCCACCGCGACGATCCGCAGGCCGGCTATCCCGGCCGCCAGCCCGCAGGCCCAGCCGAGCAGTTCGTGCCGGGTGACCCGCCGGTCCGGGGTGACCACGAAGTCGGCGACGTCGGCGTCCTGCAACAGCGCGGCAAGCAAGGGCATGGGTGGATCATGCCAGGCTTGCCGGGCTGTCCCGTAGTGATGTCGTTGTCCGTTTACGATCACGCACCGCCGTTAATCGGTTGCCCGGCCGCACGCGATCGGGAAAGGTGCCGGGCATGACTTACTGATGTCTCCACCCCCAGGTCCTTGTCTTTCGCCGGCACGCCTTCCGTCGTGCTGCCGTTTTCCTGTGGAGCATCTGCTTTGTCTTCCCGCGTGTCCATTTTCGCCTCGCCGTCCAGCTGGATCGAGTCCGCCGCCGTCGACCAGTGCCACCAGGTCGCCGCGCTGCCCGGCATGCGGCACGTCGCCGGCCTGCCCGACCTGCACCCCGGTAAGGGCGCCCCGATCGGCGCCGCGATGACCTCGTCGGTGCTCTACCCGTTCCTGGTCGGGTCGGACATCGGCTGCGGCGTCGCCGTCTTCCCGTTCCGGCTCAAGCGCCCGGTGCCGGAGAAGCTGGCCGCCCGCTTCCCCGACCTGGACGTCGTCGACCATTCTTTTTTCGACGCGGCCGGCGTTCCCGGTGGCCACACCGAGAGCCTCGGCACCGTCGGCCGCGGAAATCACTTCGCCGAATTGGCCCGAGTCGGCACCGTGTTCGATTCTGATCACGCCGAGCGGCTCGGGCTCGCCGCCGGCGACCTCGTGCTGATCGTCCACAGCGGATCCCGCGGTCTCGGTGAGCGGATCCTGCGCGCGCACACCGAGGTGCACGGCGCCGGCCCGGCGGAGGACCCGGCGGCGTATCTCGCGGCGCACGACGACGCCGTGCGTTGGGGGTCGCTCAACCGCCGGGTCATGGCGGCCCGGATCGCCGACGCGCTCGGCGCCGATCACGAGCCGCCGATCGTGGACGAGTGCCACAACTCGGTGGAGGTCCGCGACGGGTTCTACCTGCACCGCAAGGGTGCCGCGAACGGCGACGGGCGTGACGTGCTCGTCGCCGGGACCCGCGGCACGCCGTCGTTCCCGGTCGCCGGGCACGCGGGCGCGGAGGCGGGCTACTCCGTCGCGCACGGGGCGGGGCGCAAGATGTCGCGCGCCGACGCGCTCCGGCGGGGCAAGGCCAAACACACGGTCGAGGAGCTCCGGCGTACGCCGCTGGGCTCGCTCGTGGTGTGCGGGGACCGGCAGCTGCTGTTCGAGGAGGCGCCGACCGCGTACAAACGCATCGAGCAGGTGATCGGTGACCTGGTGTCGTTCGAGCTGGCGACCCGGGTGGTGAGCACGGTGCCGCTGGTGACGTACAAGACCGCGGACGTCGCGCGCGAGCGCAAGGGCCGCCGATGAGCACGCATCTGCTGATGTCGGCCGGGCGGGGGCCGGAGGAGTGCTCGTGGGCGGTCGCGCAGTTGCTGCGGCGGCTGGAGGCCGACGCCCGTACCCGGGAAGTGGTCGTCGACCGCGTGGAGACGGTGGACACCGAACGCCGGTTCACGCTGAACCGGCGGCTCGCCCTGCACCTTCTGCGCGAGCGTCTGCAGAGGTCGGACGCGACCGCCGGGCAGGCGACGGTCACCGCCCGGTGGCGCCTGCACGACGACCTGATCCGCGGTGATCCGACCCGGACCGAGCGCCCGTAATCGGTTCCGGCGCTCCGAAGTCGATCAAAGTTGCGCCGACTGGCTCTGTCCGCGCCGCTCGCGATCTGTCAGGCTCGATGAGTTGCGTCCCGAAGCCGTGGGGGGTGTCTGTTGCGCGAGGTCCCGTCTTCTCCTCCGGCATCCCGCCCGGAACAGCACGAGGAGGAACCCGCCGTGTCCCCGTCCTCCATCGAGATGCTGATCTTCCCGCCCTCCCCGTCCCCGGAACAGGCCGAGCCGCCCGCCGACGACCTGCGCGTCTTCGGGCTGCTGAGCCTGCTCCGGCAGGGCGAGCTGGAGAGCCGGGGGCTGGACGTGGAGGCCCGGCCGCTGCGCAACTATCAACTGCGCTTCTCCAGCGCCGGCCGGATCCGCCCCGAGTACCACACGGTCACCCTGGACGGCGGGGCCGAGGCGCGGACGTACGGGCTCGGGGTGATGTTCCCGCCGTACACCGTGCACGCCCGCGACTCCACGTCCCCGGCCGGCACCGACAACTGCGACCTGACCCAGGTCGACCACGTCCACGTCCGCCGGGCCGAGGTCCCGCACGACGACCCGCTGCGCCTCGCGCCGATCCGGGAGATCCTCGCCCACGCCGGGGCCGGCCGCGACAACTCCGCGGTGGTCCGGGAACTGCGGGCGGCCCTCGCCGACCAGCTCGACACCCGTAGGCTTCCCCGCCCGGTCCGGGCGTCCTGCTCCGCGGCCGTGCACGAGGCCGCCGCGGTGGTGCTCGGCGACGACGCCATGACCCGGCTGGCCCCGCGGTTCGTCCTGGAGGTCACCACCGTCCCGGCCGGTGCGCTGCTGGCCGCCGACGAGGACCTGGCCCGGGCGTATGTGGAGCTGCTGGCCGACCCGCACGACCAGCCCGAGTCGCTGGCCGGTTTCCTGCACGACCTGGTCGAGGCGGCCGCGTCCACCACCCCGGAGAACCTGCTCGGTTACGCCGACGGCCTCACCCAGCAGCAGCCGACGCTGCTGGGCCTGTTCAGCCTGGTCTCCGCCGCCCCCGCGACCAGCATCCGGCTCAGCGCCGCCGCACCGGCCCCGGCCCGGGCCCCCAGCCGCTGAGCGGGTGTCCCCGCCACCGGGCCGCTTCCCTTCGGGTCGATGCTCGTGGGTCCTGGGTGAAAGAAGCAGTGGCCCGGAGGTGGAGCGGCACCGCTCCGTCGAGCCGGTCATCCTGCGCCTGGATCTGCTGAGCGAGCAGCTCACCGCGTGAGCACCGTGGAACGGGAACGGGCGGGAGACCTCGTCTCCCGCCCGTCCGTCAGCACCGATCGCTAGTTGCCGCCCGGCGCGGACTGCCCGGGTTGCGGCTGGTTCTTCTTGCCGTTGCTGACCTGGATCGTCACCGCGCCGCCCTTGACCGTGCGGCTCTCGGAGGTGCCGGCGGCGGTGTCCGCCGGGCAGTCCGAGTCGACCTTGGAACCGACCACGGGGTCGAAGCCGGCGCCGCTGATCTTGTCCTTCGCGTCGGCGATCGAGTCACAGGTCACGTCCGGCACGTTGCGCAGGTCGCCGGTCGACATCTTGTCGTTGCCGGGCGTCTTGAACTGGACGCTCGGCTTGCCCTTCATGAAGTCGGCCAGCGTGTGCTGCACGGCGTCGTTGATGACGTCGTGGGACATGTGTTCCTTGTGGTTCTGCCAGTCCGGATTGGCCATGTAACCGGCCACGACCAGCGACGTGGTGCCGACGATCAGCGACGCGGTCTTGTCGGCGTCGGTGGTGCCGGTCTTGCCGAACACCGGGTGCCCGACGATCCCGTGGGTGTCGGCGGCGGTGCCACCGGCGCAGCTGCCGAGCTGGGCCGAGTCGCCGACCGGGCAGCGGGCCGCGTCGATGGTCGCCCGGGCCACGTCCTTGGTGGTGGCCTGCGTGCAGTGCGGCTTGCCGACGTCGATCTTCTCGCCGCTCTCGGTGGTGATCTGGGTGATCGGCGTGGGGTCGCAGTGCTTGCCGTCACCGGCCAGCGTCGCGTACGCGTTCGCCATGTCCAGCGGCGTGGAGTTCATGGTGCCGAGGGTGAACGAACCCCAGCCGGCGGCCTGGTCCTCGTCGTTGGCCATCTCGGCCTCCTTCGGGACGCGGAACTGGACGCCGAACCGCTTCGCGACGTCGACCACGTTCTCCGCGCCGGCCTTCTCCTCCAGCGGCACGAAGTACGTGTTGACCGACTTGCCGAAACCGGTCCACATGTTGAAGACGCCGGCCTCCTTGGCGCTCGCGTTGCTCGGGCACCAGTCACTGGAGTTCGGGCAGGCCGACGAGTCGCTCGGCGACGTCTTGTACTGCGAGTGGTAGGTGGCCGGCGAGTTGATCGGGTAGCTGAGCGGGAAGCCCTTCTCCAGCGCGGCCACCATCGTGAACATCTTGAAGACCGAGCCGGCCTGGTAACCGGTGATGTCGCCACCGCCGGTGATCAGCGGGTTCGTCGTCTTGGGGAACGAGCCGCGGATCTTCTTGGCCTTCTTCGCCGGGTCGGGCGAGAGCTTGTTCGTGGGGTGGGCCGGGTCGTCCAGCCCGTACGTCCGGTTGGTGGCCAGGATCCGGACCCGGCCGGTGCCCGGCTCGACGCCGGCCAGCAGCAGCGCGTTCTGGCTGCTGTCGGACTGGCGCTCGGTGATCTCGGCCCGGGCCGAGTTCTGCCCCTTGATGTCCAGCGTGGTGACGACCTTGTAGCCGCCGCTCTTCAGCCGGCGCTCCCGGTCGTACGTCGTGGCGCCGAACGCGTCCTGGTCCATCCACCAGCGGTAGAAGTAGTCGCAGAAGAAGCCCCAGTTGTTCTTCGGGACCGAGATGCAGCCGTTCGCGATGGACTTGACCTTGGTCGGGATCTTCTCGGTCTTCGCCTTGTCGGCGTCGGCCTGCGTGATCGCGCCCATCGCCACCATGCCCGGCAGGATGTAGTTGTCGCGCCGCGCCTGGATCTGCTCGTGGCCCGTCTTGATGGTCGGGTTGAAGCTGGTCGGGGCCTTCACCATGCCGGCGAGCATGGCCGCCTCGGCGACGTCGAGCTTGCTGGGCGTCTTGTTGAAGTAGACCTGGCTGGCGGCGTAGATGCCGTAGGCCTGGTTACCGAAGGGCGCGATGTTGAGATAGCGCTCGAGAATCTGCTCCTTGGTGAGCTCCTTCTCGATCTGCAACGCGTACTTCATCTCGGTGAGCTTGCGCGTCGGGGTGTCCTTCGTCGCATCGATCACCTCCTGCGGGTTGGTGGCCGAGTAGGCCAGGGCCATCCGCACGTACTGCATCGTGAGGGTCGAGGCGCCCTGCTGGGAACCGCCCTGGTTGTTGCTGACGAACGCGCGGGCGACACCCTTGAGGTCGACGCCGTTGTGCTGGTAGAACTTCCGGTCCTCGGCGGCGATGATCGCGTTCTGGATGTTCTTGGAGATGTCCTTGATCGGGACATCGCTGCGGAACTCGTCGTGGAACTGCGCCAGCAGGGTGCGGCCGTCCGAGGCGTAGACGCGAGTGACCTGTGGGGAACTGAAATCCTTCAGCTCACTGGGCAGGCTTGCGAACGACGTCCCGCCGGCCTTGGCGGCGAGACCGGACATCGCGGCGGCGGGGAAGGCGGCCGCGGCCACCACCACACCGGCCAGGAGACCGCACACCAGCAGGGACGACACCTTTGTGAAGTTGTTTCGCACGTGAGATAGACGCATCAGCGAGGGCCCCGGTTAGTCCTTCGGCGAGAAGTGTGACGGTCGTCATGCCGTCGGCCCGATCACGGGGGATCGGGCCAACCGCGCATTTAACTACAGACCCGCAAACCAGCGCACGATCTGTGAAACCGCCAACAGCTCCGACCCCTCGTGGACCATCCCGCTGTAGGACGTGTCCACCCCGACGTCGACCGGCGGAACGCGGACGCCGTGGGTGGCGAAGGACTGCCGGCAGGCGACCGTGTTGCCGGTGACAGCTTGCTCGTCCCCGGGGGAGAAGTACAGCCGTACCGGCACCCGGGGTGCCCATTCACAGACACTGTCGGCCTCGCGCAGCGCCGCCGCGAACCGGTCGTTCGGCTGCCGCAGCAACGCCTTTCCGCCGTCGGTGAGCAGCTCGTCGACCGTGTCCGGCACCCCTGCCAGCACTTCCGGCCCCGGATGGCCGGCGTCGAACAGGTCCCCGATCCCGACGTAGGCGGGCATGAAGACCTCGGCCGGATCGCGGTAGATGTCGTGCAGACGGTCGTAGGACGTCAGCAGGTAGGCCATGTAAGCCGCCGCCAGCCGCGGCTGCACCTCGGGCGTGAAGACCGCCGGGATCTCCACCCGTCGCATCGCGTAGGCCCCGCTGACCGGTGCCACCGCCGCGATCCGGAACCACGGGTCGGCTCCCTCCTGCAGCGCCCGGGCCAGTCCCAGCGCGGCCGAGGCGCCCTGGGAGAAGCCGGACGCGTAGACCTCACGGTCCAGCCCGGTACCCTGCCGGGCGGTGAACACCCGGGCCGCGCGGAGCAGGTCGAGCGAAGCACTGGTCTCGCTGCGCACGTCCATCCACGGGTGCGGGCCGGTGCCACTGCCGAGCCCCAGGTAGTCGGGGGCGACCGCGGCGAACCCGGCACTCGCGAAGGAGATCGCCGGGCCGGTCAGGAACGTGTCCTCGCCGACCGACGGGGCGTCGCCGCGATAGACCGACGTGCCGTGCGCGAACGACACCGTGCGCAGGTGACGGGCGGTGCTGAGCGGGAGCACGAGCAGACCGCTGGCGACGGCCGGGCGGCCCTGCGGGTCGATCGTGCGGTAGACGAGGCGCTGCAGGCTCACGCCGTACCGAGTGATCGGGTCGGCGAAACCACCGGCGGAGAGCAGGTCGCGGACCCGGGCCGGGGAATCGTAGGTCGCGAGGGGTGTGGCCGAGACCAGTGAGCCTCGGCCGGCCGGGGGTGTGCCGGCCGTGGCCGGCGTGGTGACCGCTGTCGCGGCGACGGCCGCGAACAGCACTGCCGCGATGGTGCGTCGAAGTGTCCTCATGAGAACGACGCTAGGGATCCGGAGGGACCGTATCGATCCTGCAGGCGTTAGTCCCAGGGGTGGTGACAGCACTACCCCGGATCGGGGAAAACCGACCTGACCAGGGAGATCAGGGCTCGCGTGGCCGCGCCCGGCGCGCGGTCGGCGGGAATCGCCAGCGACATCGGCCACTGCAGGTCGGCGCCGGTCACCTCCAGGACCGCCACGCCGGCCGCGCCCTCCAGCACGAAACCGGGGAGCAGTGCGACGCCCAGCCCGTGCTCGGCATAGCTGGGGCCGGTGCTGATGTCGCTGATCTCGATCGTGACCCGGCGCCGGACGCCGGCCGCGGCGAACGCCCGGTCGGCGACCGCCCGGTTGCCGAAACCGACCGGCGAGTCGATGAAGTCCAGCCCGTCCAGCGCGGTGATCGGCACTCTCCCGCGCCCGGCCAACCGATGATCGGCCGGAACCACCAGGTGCAGCGGCGCGAACGCCAGGTCGATCAGCCGGATGCCGGGCGGCGGCGGCCCGGGCACCGACACGAACGCCAGGTCGAGCCGGTGCTCGGTCAGCTGCTCGACCAGGCCGGCCGAACCCGACGGCGCGGCGGTCGTCTGCAGCAGCACGCCCGGGTGCCGGCGATGGTACTCACCGAGCAGCGACGGCAGGTCGAGCAGCCGGATCGAGGTCAGCACGCCCAGCCGCAACGTCCCCCGGAGGCCGCCGCGCACCTCGCCGACCGCGTCCCGGGCGTCGCGCGCCGCGTCCAGCGCGATGCGCGCCCGTGGCAGGAGCGCCGCGCCGGCGTCGGTGAGCAGCACCCGCTTGGCGTTACGGTCCAGCAACGCGGCGCCGAGCTCGCGTTCCAGGCTCTTGATCGCCGCGGAGACCGCGGACTGCACGACGTGCAGGCGGGTCGCGGCGCGGGAGAAGTGCTGCTCCTCGGCGACCGCGACGAAGTACTCCAACTGGCGCAGCTCCACGCTGCAAGTATCACTGAAACTGATTCTTCTCTCCACCATCTTTCGTTGGACGTGATGCTTGCTGGTGCGGAAGCTGAGGGCATGACACTTCTGGCTCCTGCTCCGCGTCTCACCGAAGCGCCTGTGAAGACCCGGCACGGCGCCGGGTTCTGGATGATCGCCGCCGTCTTCCTGATCGCGATGGCGTTCTCCACCGTCCCGACCCCGCTCTACCCGCTCTACGTGGCCCGGGACGGCTTCTCCACGTTCACCGTGACCATCGTCTTCGCCGTCTACGCCGTCGGCGTCATCATCAGCCTGATCCTCGCCGGGCACGTCTCCGACTGGGTCGGCCGCAAGAAGATCCTGATCCCCGCGCTGGGGCTGGAACTGGTCGCCGCCGTCCTCTTCCTCACCGGCACGTCCCTGCCGGTGCTGCTGGCCGCCCGGTTCGTCACCGGCCTCGGCGTCGGCCTGATCACCGCCACGGCGACCGCCTACCTGCACGAACTGCACGCGGCGCACCGGCCCGGGGCGTCCCGGCAGCGCTTCGAGGTGGTCTCCACCGCGGCCAACACCGGTGGGCTCGGCGCCGGGTCGCTGGTGGCCGGCCTGCTTTCCGCGTACGTCGTCTCGCCGCTCCGCACGCCGTATGTCGTCTTCGCCGTCCTCCTCGTCCTCGCGCTGGTCGCCGTGGCCCTGACCCCGGAGACCGTGCAGGAGCGGCCGGTCAAGCCCGCCTACCGCCCGCAGAAGATCAGCGCGGACCGCACCGTCGCCGGATACCTCGCCGCCGCGTTCGCCGCGTTCGCCGTCTTCGGCCTGTTCACCTCGGTCGCCCCCGGATTCGTGGCCGGCACGCTGCACCACCCGTCGCGCATCCTGGCCGGCGCCCTCGTCTTCGCCGTCTTCGGCGCCGCGGCCGTCACCCAGGCCCTCACCGGCCGGCTCGGTGCCACCGCCAAACTCACCCTCGGCCTCACCGCCCAGGCCGCCGGCGTCCTGATCCTGCTCACCGGGATGTACCTGGCCAGCCTGCCGACCTTCGTCGTCGGGGGTGTGATCGTCGGCGTCGGCGCGGGCACCCTGCTCAAGGTCGCGATCGGCTCGGTCACCGCCCTCGCCGCCCCGGCCCGCCGCGGTGAATCACTGGCCGGACTGTTCCTGATCGGCTACCTCGGCCTGACCCTGCCGGTGATCGGCGTCGGACTCGCCACCCAGACGTTCACGGCGCTGGCCGCGATGACCGGCTTCGTCGTCCTGATGCTGGGCCTGCTCGCCGCGGTCGCCGCGATGACCACCCGCCGCACCGCCTGACCGCCCTGCTCACATCTCTGAAGCCCGCACCCCGGAACAGGGTGCGGGCTTCAGTCTGCGGCTCCCGGTACGTCGTCAGCCGCCGCCCCGTCCCACTCCTCCCCGGCGATGCCGTCGGCGACCTCGTGCTCACCGGGCGGAAACCCGAACCGTTCCTCGAACCCGTCGATCACCCGAGGCACCAGTCGCCGCACGCCCTCACGCCATTCCACAACCCATGCCGCGTCCACGTGGGCATTGACATCAGTCGTACCCACCCAGTTGTCGCACCACGTCGTGGTGGAAGTCGACGATCTGCAGCAGCGGAGCAGGGCTGCGCGTGGTCGCCGCCATGTCCTGTCCCTCCTTGGTCCAGGGTGGAGGAAAAACGGTCAGACCCTGATCCGCGGCGAGCGCGCCGGCCTCGGACTCCCACCCGGGCCAGCGCAGATTCTCGTAGAAGGCGTCCAGCGAGCCGGCCAGCACGGCGTACAGCCAATCGGTGTAGCCCTGCCCCAGGTCCTCCCATTCGAGGGTGTCAGGAGCGAAGTAGTGCACGGTCGGCGGCTTGCCCGGCTCGTTCGGGATCCACGCGAACTGCCCGCCGAGAATGTCGTAGGCCACCATCAGCCCGCGCAATTCCGGATTTGCTCCGGCGAGCACATCGGGCAGGCCTTCGGCGCCACTGCCCAGCACCCGCATCCAGCCGTGATCGATCAACAGGCCGCCGGTGTTCGCGACCACGGCGCCGAGCCACGACCTGGTGGTCACACCGAGTGCGGCCAGCGCGGCTTCGGCATTCTCCGGATCCGCCGGAAGCACTCGGACCGGGTACGGTGCGGCCTCGATCGTCGCCGTGATCTCGTCCCACGCGGAAGGATCCATTCGCTGATCATCACATGACGATCACGCGCTTCCCGACGGTGTGCTCCTTCGCCAGGTCGGCATAGGCACGGGCTCCTTCCGGCAGCGGGTAACGCGCCGAGACGTACGCCCGTAACCCGTCGGCGGCGACGTCGGTCATCGTGCCCAGGGTCGCGTTCGTGTCCAGGACCAGCTGGTACGAGACGTCGTCGCGCCCGATCCATTCCGGTCGCGGCGGCGGGAACGTCACCGTGTAGAGACGACCACCCGGACGCAACGCCGCCGCGATCGGCGCCAGCGACGGGCCCGGCACCGCGAAGTTGACCGCCACGTCCACCCCCGCCGGATAGTCGCTGTACCCGATCACCTCGGTCGCGCCGAGCCCCCGCAGCAGCTCCGCGTCACCGGCCCGCCCGGTGGCGACGACCGTGGCCTTCGCGGCGTCGAGCAGCGGGATCAGCACGGTTCCCATCCCGCCGGTGGCTCCCACGACCAGCACCGTCTCGCCGGGTGCGACGGCTGCGGTGAGCGCCACGGCCCGGGCGGTCAGGCCGCTGGTGCCCAGCGCCGCGGCGTCGACGGGCGACAGGGCGGCCGGACGGTGGGCGACGAACGGGGTCGCGGCCTCGATCACGACGTACTCGGCAAGGGTTCCGGTCCCGAGAGACGGCCGATCAGAACCGGCCATCGTCCGCATGACCCGTGGCACCGCGTGGCCGAAGATCTCGTCGCCGATCGCGTAGCCGGACACGCCGGCCCCGAGGGCTGTGACCGTCCCGGCGAAATCATTGCCGAGAACGTGCGGAAACGGCAGCTCGACCAGGCTGCGCAGATCGCCGCGCGGCAGTGCGAGATCGGCCGGGTTCAATGCTGCCGCCGCGACCCGCACCTGGAGTTGACCCGGGCCGGGTTCCGGGGTCGGCACCTCGGCGAGCGTGAACTGTTCGGGAGGGCCATAGCCGGTCGCTACCACTGCGCGCATGGCGGCGACGCTAGGGATCGGCGGATCGGACGGTCAACCGATTAAGACGTGGAAACCCACTTCTGCTCGATCCGCCCCGTGCACGCGCGCAGCCGGACCTGGCCGTTGTGCTCCTCGGTGAGGCACGGACCGTACCGGCCGTTGCGAATGGTGTCGACGAACCACCACTCCTGGGCCGGATCGGCGCCGTTGCAGGCGGCGACCCGGACGACCGTACCCTCGGATCTGATGCAGTTCTCGCCGTTGTAGAACTTTCCGGTACTCGCCTGGAACCATTCCTGCCCGGCCGTTCCGTCACCGCACGGACGAAGGCTCAGAATCGTTCCGGCCGCCCCGCCGGTCAGGCAACGGCTGTCGTCGGCCTTCGGGCGGATCCAGCCCTGATGCAGCGGCGGCGGTGCCACGACGGGCGCGGAGGCCGCCATGCCGGTCGTCAGAGCGGCCAGGAAACGGGTGAGGCGGCGCATGACCATTCACTCTAGGAATGCCCGCCGCCCGACCGCAGGAAAACGGGAAAGGGGCAGGCAGAAAAGCCCCCCCATTTCCCGTACGCCGTCGGCAGTTACTTCTTCTTGGTGGCCGGAGCCGAGCTCGCCGCCCCGGCGTCGCCCGCCGCGCCCTGCTCGTCGGCACCGGCACCCTGGTCACCCGCCGCGCCCTGGTCGTCAGCGCCCGCGCCGGCACCAGCAGCCACCACGGCCTTCGCGTCGGCCAGGGCCAGACACGCCTGCAGCAGGCTCGCCTGGGCGGAGGTCACCGCGGTCGCCGCGGCATCGTTCGCCGCCGCGCCCTGGTCACCGGCGTTCTGGTCGGCCGCGCCCTGGTCGCCGGCGTTCTGGTCGGCCGCGCCCTGGTCACCGGCGTTCTGGTCGGCCGCGCCCTGATCGCCCGCGTTCTGATCCTCGGCGTTCTGGTCGTCGGCCGCGCCCGGCCGGCCGGCCGCCTCCTGCTTACCGGCGCCCTTGGCCCCCTTGGCACCCTTCAACGACTTGAGATACTTCTTGGCCAGCTTCTTGTTGTCGGCCTTGTTCTCCGCCGCGCTCTGGTCCGCGGCCGCGCCCGCCTGCTCACCGGCAGCCGCCGCGGCATCCGCCGCGAACTGGTCACACGCCACTTCCAGAGCCTGCGCCGCACCGGTCGCCGCCGCACCCGCGTCCTGCGCCTTGACCGGCTGCAACTCCTCGCCGTCACAGACCACGGCACCCGCGTTGACCTGCACCTGCTGACACTTCGACACGTCGAACTGCTGACCGTCCACGTTCAACAGGTTGCCCGCCTTGGGCGTCGTGCTCGCGTTCGCGAACTGCACGCCGGCGACGCCGGACACCGCCAGCACCCCCGCGACCACCACCGCGCCGATCGTCTTCCGCCGGTTACCCAGGTTACGTCGGTACGTGCGCGACCTCATGATCACTCCTCGTCGTTGGACGTCGATGTTCACCGGTTGGGGGGCCATACGGGGCCCGCAGCCCGCCCGGTTCAACACCGATCCGCGACCGCCCCGCCCCAGCAGCCCGCATCAGGGGGTGAAATCGCAGGTCACAGCGCTGTTCAAAAAAGCTGGAAAAAATTGCCCGAATCGAGCGAACGGGTGGTCCGCTCCGCCCGGCATGGTCGGAACCGGTCAAGGCGGGATGACCCCCGCATGGACCCGATCGATGTCGCCCGCGAACTCGTCCACCGGCGCTCCCCGCCCGCGGACTGGGCGATGCTCACCCGCAGCGTCGTCACACCGCACCGCCGGCTCCGACCTGGACATCGTCGTGCTCGACGAGACCGACCCCGGACACCGCGAAAGCCCTCGCCACGAGGGCTGGCCCGTCGAACTCCTCGTCCACACCCGGGCCGGACTCACCGGAACCCTGGAAAGCGAACGCGCCAAACGCAAACCCAGCACCCACCGCATGCTCGCCCAAGGCGTCGTCCTGCTCGGCGACCCCGGCGACCTGCCCGCCCGGTGCGCGCGGGTCCTCGCCGACGGCCCCGGCCCACCGACCCGCGAACAACACGACTGGATGCGCTACCGCCTCACCGACGGCCTCGACGACCTGCACCACGCCACCGACCCGGGCGAACGCACAGTAATCGCGACGACCTTCTGGACGCGGGTAGGGGAGGCGATGCTTTCCCTGGGCGGACGCTGGGTCAGCAGCGGCAAATGGTTACTGCGCGAGCTGCGCGAACACGACCCGATCCTCGCCGAACGCCGGCTGTCGGCCCGCGACGACCCGGCCGCGCTCGTCAAGGAGGTGCTCGAGAACGCCGGCGGTCCACTGTTCGACGGCTACCGTGCGTGACGTCTGAGGTTTCCGATCAAAAGCGTTCCGGCGTACGCCGTGAAAGCCCCGGCGCGGTGATCGTTCGAGTGGCGGGCACGGAGCCCGAGGTGTGTCGGCTGGCGGAACGGGCCAGGGGGAGTGCGGCGCGTGTCGGTCGCCCGGAACGAGCTCTTGTGACCGGGGCGTGCGCCGATCGGTGGAACGAGCCCGCGGGAATGAGGCGCGTGCGGCCGATGGCACATCCCGCGAGCCGGCCACTTGTCCGGTGGCCGTGTCGGCGACCCGGGTGCACGGCCGAGCTGGGACACCGTCACTCGGCCAAGATCCGGCCGCCGATCCGCCCCGCCGAAGCGCAGACCCCACCCTCCCGAGGGGGGAGCTCCTACCCACCGTCATTCTCCCGCGAAATCCGAAGATCGTGGGGCTGCCCTGTGGACGAACCGACACTGTGGACAACTCCAAACGATCTTCGGAGCGTGGAATCATCGACGGCGAGCCGGTCCCACGGCCGTACCGGCAAAGCCTTTGACTGAGGCCGGCACCGATGGCGCCCGCCTGGACCGCAGCGTGCGGTCAACGCCGGGTGAGCCTCGCGTGGCGTCCTGGCCGGCAGGCGAGTGCCGCGCGTTCGGCGAGTTGCGCGGCGTCAACGTCGACGCGTGGCCGCCGCCCGGGGTCGGCGGCGGTGGGCGGGGGCCGCGCGTTCGGCGAGTTGCGCGGCGCCTACGTCGGCGCGTGGCCGCCACCTGGTCAGCGGCGGCGGGCGAGGGCCACGCCGACCAGGGCGACAGCGCCCCCGACGAGAGCCAGGAGGTGGGGGGTTTCGGACAGGGTCGGCCAGGCGAGCAGGATCGTCAGCGGTGGCACGAGGTAGGTCGTGACGCCCAGCCGGCCCGCGCTCATGTTGGCCAGGGCGTAGGCCCAGGTGCCGAACGCCAGCGCGGTCGGGACCAGGCCTAGGTAGATCACACCGGCGATCGAGCCGGCCGGGGCCGAGCGCAGGTCGCCGGCGAGACTGCCGGCGAACGGCAGCGTGACGATCATGCCGACGACGCAGGCCATCTGCGTGACCTGCAGGGCGGGCAGGCGGCGGAGCGTGGGTTTCTGCAGGGTGACGCCTACGGCCCAGGCGGCGGCGGAGATCAGGCAGAGGGTCACGCCGAGCGGGTCGGCGGAGGCGCCGCCGCGGCCCGCGAAGCCGATCAGCAGGACGCCGGCGAAGGCGACGCCGGCGCCGGTCAGGAGGCTGCGGGGGAAGCCCTCGCCGAGGAAGATCCCGGCCAGCACGGCGATCAGAATCGGTCCGACGTTGACCAGCATCGCCGAGGTACCGGCGTCGAGGCGCTGCTCGGCGGCGTTGAGGGTGACGTTGTAGAGGCCGAACCAGATGACGCCGACGCCTGCGACCCGGACCCATTCACGGGCGGTCGGCCGGACCCAGGTGCGGGTCGCGAGGACCGCGATGGTAAGCGCCACCGCGCCGGTCGCGAGGCGTCCGAGAGCGAGCGAGCCCGCGGAGAAGTGTGCGTGGACGGCGCGGATGGCCACGAACGCGGACGCCCAGGCGGTGACCGTGATCACGACGGCGGTGAGGACGGTGATCGAGGGGCGGACGCGGTCGTCGGGCACAGCGGAGACGGACATGGGCACACCGTAGAGCCGTGACTGTTCGGCCGCCGCCGCAATATGCGCGGCGGCGGCCGAGGCACCCCCAGGAGCGGCCGAGGCACCCCAGAAGCGGCCGAGGCATCCTAGAAGAAGCCGAGGCACCCTAAAAGCAGCGTGTCGCCCGAAAGCTGCCGGAGCACTCAAAACGGCGGAGAGATCAGGACGCTCTCGATCCGAGGAGGGCGCTGAGCCCGCCGGCCCGCTGAAGTTTCTGCCAGCCGAGCCGGATCCCGCCCACGGCGGCGAGCGTCGACTGGATCAGCACCAGATACATGAGCTGGCGATAGACGAACTGCTGGATCGGTACCCGCCACAGCGGCTTCAGCGACTCCTTGTCCAGCCGGAACGCGTAGGCGGTGCTGAGGATCTGCGTGGCGAGCATGGCGAGCCATGCCACGATCGTCTCGACCGGGTCGAGGAAGAGCAGCCCGTAGATCAGGAACACGTCGATCAGCGGTGACAGCAGGGGCATCAGCGTCTGGAACAGCGCGAGGTTGAGCAGGCCGCGGCGTCCGAAGCTGCCTTTCTCGACGAGCGCCCCGCGGTGTTTCCACATCGCCTGCATGGTCCCGTAACTCCACCGGTACCGCTGCCGCCACAACTGCGAGACGGTCCGTGGCGCTTCGGTCCAGGCCCGCGCCTGCTCCTCGTAGACGACCCGCCAGCCGGCTCGCACGATCGCGATCGTCAGGTCGGTGTCCTCGGCCAGGGTGTCGTCGCTGAGGCCGTCGACCTGCTTCAATGCGGCGGTGCGGAAGGCACCGACCGCTCCGGGCACGGTCGCCATGCAGCCCATCACGTCGTGGGCGCGACGGTCGATGCTGAACCCGACGACGTATTCGATGTGCTGCCAGAGCGCGATCATCCCGGTTCGGTTGGCGATCTTCGCGTTGCCGGCGACCGCCCCGACGCGGTGGTCGGCGAACGGCTGCACCAGGTGGCGCACGGTGTCGGGTTCGAACACGGTGTCGCCGTCCATCATGACGACCACCTCGGTGTCCGCGGCCGCGATGCCGGTGTTGAGCGCGGCCGGTTTGCCGCTGTTCGGCTGCCAGATCACCGTGACGTTGCGGTAGCCGAGCGATTCGGCGATCTCGGCCGTCCCGTCTGTCGACCCGTCGTCGACCACGATGATCCGGATCGGATGGGTGCTCGCCGCCAGCGATCGCACCGTGTCGGCGATGCATTCTTTTTCGTTGTACGCCGGAACGACCACCGTGACCGGTTCGGTATAGGCCGGACCCCACACGTGCCCGCTCCGGGCACGCCGCGCGTGCCGCCGTCCGAGCACCAGCATCATCAGCAGCCGGGCGACCGTGAGGACGCCGAAGACCAGCAACAACACCGTGAACCAGATCGACACGTTCTCGGCGATCTGCACCGCCCCGACGATCCCCGAGCCGAGCAGACGCTCGTTGGTGGTCGCGGCCGGGTTGACCGTGTCCATTCCGGAGGTCGCGGCGACGGTGGTGAACGTGTAACCGGCCGCCTTGAGTGCCGGGATCACTCTCTCGAGGGCTTCGACGGTCAGCGAACGGTCGCCACCACCGTCGTGGAAGAGCAGGATCGCGCCGGAGCCGTCGTCGGGCGTGACCGCGTCGACGATGTCGTCGACCGTGACGTCGGCCTCCCAGTCGCGGCTATCCAGGTTGTTGACGACGGTCAGGTAGCCGCGCTCACCCATGTCCTGCATGACCGCCCAGTTGTTGTTGTCGAGGGCGGCGACCGTCGACGAGTAGGGTGGCCGGAAGATCACGCTGGTCACGCCCGCGGCGCCGGCGAGCGCGAGCTGCGTCTCCTCCATTTCGACGGTACGGCGCCACTCGCTCGTGCCGGAGAGCTCCGGGTGCGTGAACGTGTGAATGCCGATCTCGTTGCCGGACTCGGCGACCTCCTTGACGACGTCCGGGTACTCCGCGATCTGCGAGCCGATCATGAAGAATGTGGCCGGGACGTCGTACTTCTGCAGGACCTCGAGGATCTCCGGGGTGTAGTCCGGGTTCGGGCCGTCGTCGAAGGTCAGCACGATCTGCTTGTCCGGGACGGAGACCGTCGTGGTCGTGGTGCCGTCGGTCTGGATGATCGGGCCGCCCTCGAGTGCCTCACCCGGGACCTGATCGGTCTGCGACGTGGAGGCGGTCGCGCCGTCCTGGGTGAATTCGCCCTGGACCAGGCCGTTCACCAGCAGAATGCTGGCGAACAGGCTGATCAGCACGGCGAAGACGATCCAGCGTGGTTTCGGCACCCGGATTCTTCGCGGTTCCTTCGGCACATTTTTCCTTTCTGTGGACAGGCATTCCCATAGGGCGATCAAAGGAAGCGATGTCACCATCCGGCGATGGACCCGATTCGTCGCTGCCTGATCTGTCTCTCAGCCGCGCTAACTCTGCTCGTGAGCGCGTGCAGTTCCGCCGATCCCGTTGTCGTCACGCCGAGTGCCGTGCCGAGTACCGCTCCGAGCGCGGCTGCGGCCGAGTTCGCGGTAGCGCCCTATCTCGATGTCGTCAGCGGGACGGCGGATGTCGCCGCGATTCACGCGGCAACGGGACTCTCGGATTTCACGCTCGCATTCCTGCTCGCTGACAAGGCGGGGACGTGCACGCCGACGTGGGGCGGCACGAAAGCGCTCACCGACAGCGCTGTTCAGGCCGAGATCGCGAAGATCACGGCGCTCGGCGGGCAGGCGGTCATTTCCACCGGCGGGGCGACCGGCACGTATCTCGAGCAGTCCTGTGATGCGACGGAACTGGCTACGGCGTACGGGAAAGCCCTGGATCTTGCCGGGAGCAATCACCTGGACGTCGACATCGAGCAGGACGTCGACGTCACCACCGTGATCAGCGCGCTGACCAGCCTGCAGCAGTCGCGTGACGCCGAGATCACGTTCACCGTTCCGGTCGGGACGGCCGGGCTGACCGACGGGGGTGTCTCCCTGCTGCGCGCGGCTGCGGCGGCGAACCTGCAGGTCAACGTCAACGCGATGGTGATGAACTTCGCAGCGGGTGGCGACTGGGGGACGGCGATGGTGACCGCGACCGAGGCGGTCCGCGGCGATCTCGCCGCTGTCTGGACAGGTCTGAACGCGGCGCAGATCTACGGCATGCTCGGGGTGACGCCGATGATCGGCGTCAATGACACCGGGGCGGTCACGACGATCGACGACGCGCGGACTCTCGCCGGATATGCCCGCGAGAACGGGCTCGGATTTCTGCGCTTCTGGTCGGTCAATCGGGACAACGGTGATTGCGCCGCGGGCACGCTGAGTGGTACTTGCAGCGGGATCTCGCAGGACGAATACGCGTTCACGTCGCTTTTCACCGGATAGCCGGATCACCGCGGGCCGCCCGGCGCACCCATCGGGCCGGGATTTCGGGAACCGGGCGGCGCCGAGGCCGGAGTCGACGCCTTCGCCGTGGTGGTCGCGGGTTTCGTGGCGGTAGCGGTGGCCGTTGCCGTGGCGGTGCTCGACACGGTCGCTTTCGTCGTGAGTTCCGCCGCCGGTGCCTGGACGACACTGGCTATCACCACGCCGATGTAGGCGAGCGCACCGAGCGCGGCCGCCCCGCCGAACAGCGCGAGAATCCGCTTCCGCCGTCCGCTGGAATCGACGAACACCTTCGTCCCGTCGGATTCGTTGAGTCTGGTAGACGCGTAGATCATCGCGCTGGTCCCTCCCGGACAGAGCAAATTTCTTCCCGGCAGCAACCTAGGAATGCAATCTGGGCGGGAACTGTGCCGGCCCCCAGTGCGTTCTGTGCAAAATTGTGACCCTTCGTATCCGTGGCGATTACCGCATTTGCGGAGCAATTCTGCGATCATGCGGCATGACCGTTCTCCGCACGGTGCACACCGCCGACCTGACCGCGGGCGACCGCGCCCGGATCCGCGCCCTGCTGGACGAGGCCTTCGGTGGCTGTTTCGACGACCACGACTGGAACCATTCGCTCGGTGGCCAGCACATTCTGGTCAGCGTGGACGGCACCCTGATCGCACACGGATCGGTCGTTCAACGACAGTTTTTACATCGAGGAATGTCACTGCGATGTGGCTATGTCGAGGCGGTCGCCGTGCAACCGGCCCACCGCCGCCGCGGGTGCGCCTCGGCCGTCACGGCCGAGGCCGAACGCCTCATCGATCATGCCTACGACCTGGGCGCACTCTCCGCGTCCAGGGCCGCCGGCAACCTCTACCGCGGCCGCGGCTGGCAGCCCTGGCCGGGCGGCACCGCGGCTCTGACCCCGTCCGGCGTGACCCGCACCCCCGACGACGACGGCAGCACGCTGATCCGCCGCGTGCCGGGCGGCGCATCACTCGACGAATTCGCCCCGATCATCTGCGACTGGCGTGACGGCGACGTCTGGTGACCCGATCCGCCGCGCCATTTCCGCCACCGGCAGCGCCGGATTCGCCGCCGCCGATCCGCACAGTTCCGCATCATCGAGAAGAGCAATTATTTCCCGTACGGGCATGAGCGGTGACCGTGCGACGGCCCATCGCACCGATTCGTCCGGGTCACCGAGCAGGCGCTGCAGGACCCGCGGGTCGACCTGCGGATCGCGGGCGGCGAGCAGGCGGGCGTGCGGACGCGCGTCCTCGGCGAAGCGGGCCAGGCCGGCCGTCGGCGGCAGGTGCGGATTGTGGGCGAGATCGGTCAGGTCGTATTCGTCGCCCTCGGCCAGGACCCAGGCCATCAGCTCGTCGTCGAGCGGCCCCCGCAGGATCGTGGCGCGGTCGTAGCCACGGCTGCCGTTCAGGTCGCCGAGACTCCACGGCCGGCCGGGCCCGACCGGCTCATCGGGCATTTCGTCGCGCAGGTCGGGCTCCACCCGCCGCCGCACGTACGGATCCCGGTCGCCGAGCAGCCGCAACCGGATCTCCGGACCGCCCGCGCCGTTCGCGCCGAGAGCCGCGCGCACCCACGGATCCGGGTGCCGGGCCATGGCGGTCACGGCGGCATCGGCCAGCGGCCGGCGCTCGGCCAGACCGGTCGCGGCCGGGCCGCCGTGGACCCGGATCAGGGTCACCAGGAGGTCGTCGGGGAGCGCGGGATTGACGGCGAGGCCTTCCAGAATCGCGTCCGGTGGCGGGAACCGCGGCCAGCGACGCTGCTCTGACAGGGATCGGGGTCGGGCCCTACCCGCGTACATCCACACTCCTGACGGATCGACGTAGGTGTCAGCCTAGGCATATGTATGCGCAGGTCAAGAGGGGTGTTCACCCGATCGGCGGGTGACCCGGGGGTCGGGTAGGCTGGATTCGGACCCGCTGTCGAGGCCGCCCGGCCCGTCCCCGCGACGGGGGCGCTGACCGTCCGTACCCCCTGATTGGCCTGCTCCGAGGCTTGCCGTGAGGGAAACGCGGGGTTCCGCGCCGCAGGCGCAGGGGGTTCGAGCCCCACGTTCGTCGGGGGACGCGGCGGCGGGCACAATGGGAGGGTTGTTGCCGTGGGGATGTCAGGAGGAGCGGTGGCGCTAGAAGAACGGCCGGAGAGGTGCGTCGTCGCGGTCGACGGCCCGTCCGGATCGGGCAAATCCACCGTCTCGCGGCGACTGGCCACCACGGTTGACGGCGTCTACCTGGACACCGGTGCGATGTACCGCGCGGTGACCTGGGCCGTCCTGCAGGCCGGGGCGGACCTGACCGACCCGGACGCGATCACCAAGATCGCCCTGGAGACCGAGCTGTCGATCGGCACCGACCCGCAAGCGCCGCATTTCGCCGCGAACGGGACGAACGTCGACGCGCCGATCCGCGGCCCCGAAGTCACCGCCGCCGTCTCCGCCGTCGCCGCGGTCCCGGCCGTGCGCAAACACCTCGTCGCGCTGCAGAAAGCGGTGATCGCGGCGCACCCGCGGATCGTCGTCGAAGGCCGCGACATCGCGTCGGTCGTCGCGCCCGACGCCGACCTCAAGGTCTACCTGACCGCGTCCGCCGCCGCCCGCGCGCAACGGCGCAGCGCCGAGGACGCCACCGACGTCACCGCCACCGAGGCGGACCTGGCGCGCCGCGACAAGCTGGACTCCAGCCGCGCCACCGACCCGCTGCGCCAGGCCTCCGACGCCATCGAGGTGGACACCACCGGAATGGGCATCGACGAGGTCGTGCAGCACATTCTCGCACTGCTGAACAGCAAGGTAAGTAAGTGACTGACTTTCCCGCCGGGCTCGACATCAACGATTTCGAAGGCGGGTTCGACTTCGCGTCAACAGAATCCGCCGTCGACGACGACTCCTACTCCGGCCCGGTGCCGGTGGTCGCCGTCGTCGGTCGCCCCAACGTCGGCAAATCGACGCTGGTCAACCGCATCATCGGCCGCCGCCAAGCGGTCGTCGAGGACGTCCCGGGCGTGACCCGCGACCGCGTCCCCTACGACGCGCAGTGGACCGGCCGGCGATTCACCGTCGTCGACACCGGCGGCTGGGAACCCGACGCCAAGGACCGGGCCGCCGCCATCGCCGCCCAGGCCGAGATCGCGGTACAGACCGCCGACGTGGTGATCTTCGTGGTCGACGTGACGGTCGGCGCCACCGACGTCGACGAGGCCGCGGTCAAGATGCTGCGCCGCAGCCACAAACCGGTGATCCTCGTCGCCAACAAGGCCGACAACCAGAACCTCGAACTCGAGGCGGTGTCGCTCTGGTCACTCGGCCTCGGCGAACCGCACCCGATCTCCGCGCTGCACGGCCGCGGCTCCGGCGACCTGCTCGACGACATCCTCGAAGCGCTCCCGCCGACCCCGCCGATCATCGAAGGCGCCCCGCGCGGCCCCCGGCGCATCGCCCTCGTCGGTCGCCCCAACGTCGGCAAATCCAGCCTGCTCAACCGGATCGCCAAAGAGGAACGCGCCGTCGTCGACTCGGTCGCCGGCACCACCGTCGACCCGGTCGACAGCCTCGTCGAGATGGACGGCGAGATCTGGCAGCTCGTCGACACGGCCGGCCTGCGCAAACGAGTCCACCAGGCCTCCGGTACGGAGTACTACGCCGCACTGCGCACCGCCGGAGCCGTCGAAGCCGCCGAAGTCGGTGTCGTCCTCCTCGACGCCGGCGAAGTCATCAGCGAACAGGACCAGCGCGTCATCTCCCAGGTGATCGAATCCGGTCGTGCCCTCGTCATCGCCTTCAACAAGTGGGACCTCGTCGACGAAGACCGCCGGTTCTACCTCGACAAGGAAATCGACCGCGACCTCAAACGGGTGACGTGGGCCGTCCGCGTCAACATCTCCGCCAAAACCGGCCGCGCCGTCGACAAACTCGCCCCCGCCGTCCGCCGCGCCCTCAAGTCGTGGGAACAGCGGATCCCCACCGGTGCCCTCAACCAGTGGCTGACCGCCCTGACCCAGGCAACCCCTCATCCCGTACGCGGTGGGCGCGCCCCCCGAACACTCTTCGCCACCCAGGCCGGAGTCGCCCCGCCGCGCTTCGTCCTGTTCACCACCGGCCCGTTCGACGCCGGGTACCTCCGCTTCATCGAACGCAAACTCCGCGAGGAGTTCGGCTTCGAAGGCACCCCCATCGAGCTGTCCGTCAAACCCCGCAAGAAGACGGGGCCGGGGGGTCGCGGGAAAGCGCATGGGTGAGGTTGGTAAGCTTTAGGAGATGTCGCGCCGGGCTGCGGTTCGGGGCGGGATCGGGCTGTAGCGCAGCTTGGTAGCGCACTTGACTGGGGGTCAAGGGGTCGCAGGTTCAAATCCTGTCAGCCCGACAATCTTGAAGGGCCGCTAGCTAGGGTATAAACCCTGGTCAGCGGCCCTTCTGTCATTCTGCTAGATCCGAATATTCCTACTAGGCTGCCCGGATTTGGGGACCGCTTGGGGACCGGGGCGCCTTCAGATGGGCGCTGAGGGCGTCTCCCGCCTCGTTGATCGAGCGCTGATCCGGGTGCAGGTACCGCTGTGTGGTGGTCAGCGATCCGTGTCCGGCGATCTTCCGTAGGACGTGCACCTTCACGCCCGCGTCGGCGAGCCAGGTCAGGCCGGTGTGCCGCAGGTCGTGCCGACGCAGGTGCTCGTAGCCCAGCGCGGCGACCACCTCGTCCCAGTGCGTGGCGTCGCGCAGTACCGCCGTGCTGATCCGGCCGCCGCGCGGTCCGGTGAACAGCCGTGCGTCCGGGCCTGCCGCCGAGGCAAGCCGCTCGCTCACCATCGGCCGGACCTCTTCGATGATCGGCACCTTGCGAGCACGCTTGCCCTTGGTGCCCTTGTCGATCAGACCGCCCGGTCCCGGTGTGGTCTGCCGGCGCACGGTCCACGTCCACGTTGCCCGGTCGATGTCCCCGGCCCGGACGCCGGACACCTCGCCGATCCGGGCGGCCGTGCAGGCAGCGAAGGTGACGATGTGCCCCCATCCGGTGAAGTGGCCGCGCGAGCGAGCGACGAGGGCGTCCGCGAGGGTGGTCAGGGCCTCCCAGCTCGGCAGGGCGAGCGTGCGCGGGTCGTCCAACTCGTCCTCGGCCTGCTGGTACTCGCGCTGCCAGCCCTTCACGTGCGCGACGTTGTGATCCACGATGCCGTCACGCTTGGCCTGTTCGAGCACCCTGACCAGGATGGCAAGGGTGTTCTTGACGGTGGATCGGCTGCACTCGTCCTCGATCCACGAGTAGACAGCTCGGTCCACGACGCCGTTGGTGATCGCGGCCGTGGAGATGTGGCCGAGGGTCGGCACGACGCGCAGGCGCCACCCCGCGAGATACGGATCAAGGGTCTTGCGCTCCAACCCTCGGGTCGCCAGGGGCATCACGTTCTCGCCGTACTCGGCGAGGCACTGGGTAGCGGCGGCGGGGTCGATCCCGCCCTGTGCCGCTTGGATCATGCTCTTGATCCATTCGTCGGCCTCGTCACGGGTCTCCGTCGACTGCGACTTGGACCGGCGGTCCCCGGTTGTGGGGTCGATCCAGCGCACGCGAGCCTTGTAGGGCTTGGGTCGCCCGGCGCGGTACTCCACGTCGGACTTGACTGAAACAGTGAGGGGCGGGTGTTGTGCTGTGCTGCTCACGCTGCCTCCGGAGTGACGCGACGGCTCGCCAGCCACGCCCGTACGTCCTCGATCGCGTACATGATCACGCGCTCGGACAGGGCGATGAACGGCGGTCCCTGGATCGGACGGGCGGTACGCCAGCGGCGCACGCTGGACGGGTCGACGCGCAGCATGCGCGCCAGCTCCTCGGTGGTGATCAGTTCGGCCTCTGCGGCGGTCGTGTCGATGCTGTCGACGGCCCTGAGTCGCACGGTGACGGCCTCCCGGTGCTGCGGTGCGGTGATGGCGAGGGTGTGGGGGTCGATGTCTCTGCGGCCCTGTGCGCGGCCCGCTGAGAGCCGTTCTGAGCCAAGATCTCGGCTCGCCTGGTGTGTTCCTATGCATGTCGCCCTGATCGTGCCGCTATCTCCCTGTTTCAGCCAATCTCCCATGATCAGTCATCCCCCTCACAGTCACTGGCCGTGTCACCGTCGTTTTCGCAGGTCAGCGCGGGTTGAGTGACGGCAGTGACAGGAGTGACACCGGTGACACCGGGTACGCGGTACCGGCCGCCCGGTTCGGCGGCGAGCTGCCCATCGGCGAGCATCCGCGAGCACGTCTGCCGCACGGTCGCCGCCTTGAGCCCTACGGCGCTGGCGATGCCCGCCGGAGTGCTGCCAGGCGTTGCCCGCAGGAACCGCAGGATCGCGGCGCGGGTCTCGCCGACCTGGTGGTCCTCGGCCGGACCGTCGAGCATCTGCCAGGCACCGACAGCGGGGTCGAAGCTCAGGGCGTACTCGTTCTCGTCGACGTCGCGGCCGGTGACGTGCAGGACGCCGTCACCCTGGTTGCGCGCCCGCTTGAGCACGAGGGTCGCGTCGGCGGCCCCGGCGAGGCCGTTGGTGCCGGAGACTTCGGTGAGGAAGTCGTCGGATCCAGCCTTGCGCACGTGGTGGACCAGCACGAACGCGACGCCGTAGTCATCGGCGACCTTCTTCGCCCGGCCCACGGCGGCGTAGTCCGCGTCGTACGCCGATGCGCCGGGAGCGGAGTTGCCCCGGAGCTTGGCGAACACGTCGATGATGACCATCCGCGCGGCCGGGTTGCGGTCGAGCCACGCGGCGATGGCCTGGTCGCCGCCCTGCGGCAGCGGCGGGCACTCGGTGGCCAGGGTGAGCCCTGCCGGGGCCTTACGCTGGCCGAGGACCTTGGACAGCCGCGATTGCAGCCGCCGGGCGGTGTCCTCCAGGGCAAGGTACAGGACCGGCCCGGCCTCGACCGGGATCGAGCCGAACGCCTTGCCGCCGAGGGCGACGTCGACGCCGAGGCCGAGCGACATCCAGGACTTGCCGACCTTGGGCGGGCCGCACAGCAGGTTGACGCCCTCGGACAGCACTCCGGGCACGGCCCACTTGGGCGGGGCGAACTCCATCGCCATGATGTCGGCGGCCGACCAGGACGTGCGGATCCGGGCGGGCCGCGTCTGCTCGGGCGACAGGACCTCGGCGGCGTCGTCCGGCCCGGCGACGTGCAGGCTCGGGCGGTCGGGCCGTTCGGCCGGCACGCGGCTCATGCGGCCACCGTCCGGGGACGCTTCGCACCGGCCGTGAAGCCGGAGCGGATCGTGCGGCGGATCTCGAACGGGGACAGCCCGATCGACAGCGCCGTCTCGGTCAGCAGCGCCTCGGCCTGTTCGGCGGGCAGCGCTCCCCCGGCGGCGAGCTGGCCGAGGGCGACCGCGGACACGTAGAGCGTGTGGTTGCGCTCGCCCTCGGCCGCGTGCCGGAGGTGGTCGAGCTGGCGGCCGATCGCGGCGTCCAGGTAGGCACCGGCCCGGCCGCCCGGCAGGTCGACCAGAACCGGGCGTTGCGGCGGCAGCGGCGCCGGGGCGAGACGTTCGGCGAGCCAGCCGGGCAGGTCGGCGACCGGCAGGTCACGGGCGACCGTGTACGGCCGTCCGGCGACGGTGCTCCCGGCCGCGACGACGTAGCCGCCGTGGGCGCGGGTGTCGACTAGCCAGCCGAGGCCGTTGCCGCGCGCCCCGGCCGTGTTGCGCAGGGCTGGACCGGCGGCCGGGTGCCGGAAGTACAGGTGGACGCCGCCCCTCCCCGTGGTCACGGCGTGGGTGTCGGACGGGAACGGCTGTCCGGCGGTGGCGCACAGGTCGGCGAGCACGTCGACGCCGTCGGTCGCGGTCGGGTGCGGGCAGCCCGGCGGCGGGGTCTGGTCGGGCTTGGCCACGTCCAGGTCGACGACGACCAGGCCGGACGGGCCGCAGGCGATGCCGACGCCGTACGGCGTGCTGGCCCAGCCGCGCCGGATCCGGTCGGGGTCGATGGTGGCGCGCTGCTCCCAGCCGGTGTGTCCGTCGCGGCAGCGCCGGTCGGTGCCGGTGCAGGCGTCGGCCGGGTGGTCGGGGAAGGCGGGCCGCTTGTCGTCGGGCCGCAGGGGGAAGACGTGCCAGCCGCGCGCGGCGGCGGCGAGGGCCGTCTCGCGCAGGGTTGCGGTGTCGGGCATGGTGTTCGGCCTCCCGGTGTCGGGTGTGGACAGGAAGATTTGCGGTGGAGGTAGTGGAGCTCCACGGGTCGGACGGGAAATCCTGCGGTCCGGCATGGCTGCCTCGGCGCAGGCGGCGCAGTAGCGGGGCTTCTCCCACCGGGCGACCGTGAGCGGCTGGCCGGAGACGGTGTCCTCGGCGGCGATGGTGCGGTCGCAGATGTGCGGGTAGGGCGATTCGGCCGGCACGAGGCGGCCGAGGGCCTTGCTCGCGGCGATCCAGTGCCCGCCGGTCATCGGCCCGGCCGTGCGTCGTGGCAGGTCAGGCACTCGCCGAGCGATCGTGGGATGTAGTAGCCGCGCACCTCACGGCAGGTCGGGCAGGTGCGGCGGGCGCGCAGCGCGGCCGAGATCGCGCGGCGCTGCGCGGGGCTGGCGGTGCGCTTCGGGCGGGCGAGGTCGAGCCGGTACAGGTAGGCCGCGCGCTCGCCGCCGACACCGCGCCAGAGAACCTGCGCGGCGACCGGCTGCCCGCCGGGCCGCAGGCCACGCGCGGTGAGCTGCCGCCGGGTGGCGTAGCCTTCCGGCGCACCCTGCCACCAGTACGTCGGGATCCCGTACCGGTCGCCCTCGGGATCGAGGTAGGCGGCCCGGATCCGCGACATCAGGCGGCCCTCCGGCCGATCGCGGGCTGCTGGTCGGCCCGGCCGCGCAGGGCGGCGGGCCGGATCGCGGCGACGGCGGCCAGCAGCTCGCGGCACAGGTGCAGCACGGTGCCGAGCTGGCGGCGGGCGGTGTCCTCGGTGCGGGCGAGCGGGACGCGGATGCGGATCTCGGCGTAGTCGACCTGGTCGGCCCGGACGCGGGTGATGACGGCCCGGCCGCCGACGGGTCCGTCGGCGATCAGCTCGGCCGAGCGGTGCACGTCGACGCCGCAGCGGTGATCGGCGGCGCACCATCCGGTGTGCGGCGTCTCGGCCCGCTGGATCCGGGCCATCGTGCGGGCGCTCATCGGGTGCCCTTGCCGTGGATCTCGCGCAGGCTGTTGATGATCCGGCGGCCAACACGCAGGCGGCGTCCGTCGCCGTGGCAGCGGCGGCAGAGACCGAACGCCTTGCCGAACGGCGAGCGGCGCTTGCCGGTGCCGTGGCACTTCCGGCAGGCTCCGAACGGCCAGAGCCAGCAGCCGAGGGCGTAACCGAGCGTGACCAGGGCGAGGGCGAGGATCAGGACGCCGATCATGGTGGTTTCGGTGGTTGCGGTCGCGGCGAGGACAGGCACAGCAAGCCTCCAGAGGGCGTTTTTGGGTGTGAAGGGCTGGCGGCGCAACCCGCGACCGGTCAATATCCGTGCTGACCAGGCCGGTCGCGGGTTGAGTCGCGTAGGCGCGACCGGTCGCGGGCGAGCCGCGACCTGTCAGGCGGCCTTGCGGCGGGCGATCGCGGCGTCGATGTCGTCGGCCTTAGCTCCCTTGAGGGCCTTGCCGGACCGCTTCACATCTACGCTGCGTACACCGAACGACCGGACCTGAGCCGAGATCGATTCAGCGGTGATGTCCGCGTACGCCTCCGGGATCCGGTCGGCGAGGCGGGCCGCGATCTCTTCCCACTGCGCGCCGGTCTCGCCGCGCTCGATCACCGAGCGGACATCGGCGAGCACGTCGCGGATCTCGCGGGCGACGTCCTCCCCGGCCGCCATCCCGGACAGCGTCCCGGCGTCCTCGCGCAGCTTGCGGGCGGCGATCAGGATCTTCTCCGCGTCGTCAGCGTCGGCGAGGTACGTGCGCACCGTCGGCGTCGCGTCGGATGCGCCGCGCAGGATCCCGACGCCCTTGTAGGAGGGCAGCAGCGTCGACGAGTCGTACCCCTCGGAGTTCGCACCCGCGCCGAGGACCAGGTCAGAGACGTTCCACGAGCCGGTACGCAGGGAGAACCGGACCTGATGGTTGTCACGGAAGCTGATGAACTGCGTGGCGACCTGCCCGCCACCGACACCCGAGGGCCGCTGGGTGGCGTCGACGAACATCACCCCGGCCGCCGGGGCGACCTTGACCAGGTAGACCAGCAGAGACGCGATCTCCTTGCTGATGTCGCCGAGGTCGAAGTACTCCTGGAACTCGTCCAGGAACACGGCCCGGACCGGCATCTTGTACTTCGGGTCACGGGCGATCTCGCGGGTCAGCTTGCCCTCGGGGCAGATGTCGACCGGCAGCTTGGACAGCCGCTCGTACCGGTCCTGCACGTCGGCCTTGATCTCGCGCAGGGCTTCGAGCACGATCTCGCCGGGGTCGCCGTCGCGGGTCATCGCCAGGCCGAACGCGCACCGGTCGGCGACCAGGGCGAACTTGCGCCAGTCCGGCTTGCCGCCACCGTCCAGGACGGTCAGCTTCACGTACGGGTCCAGGGCGGCGTACAGCGCCAGGGACCGGGCGGCGAACGTCTTACCCTGCCGGGGCTGCGCGCCGATCAGGATGCTGTTCCACAGCAGGTCGACGGCGACCTTGTTGCCGCGCTCGTCCAGGCCGAACGGGGCAGGCTGCCAGATGTCCGTGGCCTTGCACCGCAGCAGCGGCGTACGCCCGGCGCCCTGCGCGAGCGGGTCTCGGTCGGCGACCCACAGCGTGTGCCGCCGGTGCGAGCTGGGGTCGCGGGTGATGAAGACCTGCGACACCGCGACGTCCAGGCCCGAGGCGATCGCGCCGCGTGCCTTGACCGCGTCGTCGAACGTCTTGCCGTACGGCAGGTCGATGCTGACCTGCGAGCCGGTGCCGGACGTGTCGCGGGCCATGGTCGAGCCGAACCCGATCTGCTGATGCGGCTTGTCCGGGTGCCCGAGCCCGGCGGCGTAGTACGCCCGAAGGATGATGTCCGGGTTCACCCGGCGGAACCGGCCGGAGACGGTGGCCGGGGTGATGATGCGCCGGTCCTCGGGGCGGCCGATATGCGCCAGAAACGCGACCATCAGGACCGTCGCCAGGACCAGCGCCCACACCGGGGCGACCGCGTAGAGAACCGGGCTGCCGACGCACACCGCGACCGCCTCGGCGGCGAGCACGATGCCGCGCCACATGCGGGTGGCCTTGACCTCGCGGTGCAGCTTGAGCCACATGCCGGGGTCGTTGGCGTCGGCGGCGGCCTGCCGCAGGCCGTACTGCTCGGTGACCCACCACCACTTGAGCTGGCGGCCGATCAGCCGGAACGCGCCGACCCCGGCCCAGAACGTGCCCAGGGTCGCGTACCAGGGCGAGCGGATCGCGTGGAACCCGGCGCGGTAGGCGGTCAGCTCGGCGGCCTGCGCGAGGCTGTGCCGGATGTTCGGCCACGTCGACCAGTTGGCCGGCACGATCGGCCGCTTCCCGGACGCGTCGACCGGCGGCGGCTCGACCGGCATCCCGCCGCGCTGCGGCGTCTCGTCCAGGTTGTGCTCGAAGTGCGTTCCCGCGTCGGCGGCCCGGCGGGTGGTGCGCTCGGCGTCCAGGTCGACGACCTCGGCGACGTCGGCCTCGGCGGCAGTCCAGTCGAAGTTCTCGGGTCCGTTGTTGGGGGTGTTCACAGCGGTGTCCTCCGGTCTCAGGCGGCGATCACGAGGGCGGCGACGAACAGGAACAGGTAGTGGAAGGACTGATCGAGGGCGTACGAGCCGGTGCCGAGCGACGGGTTGTCGTCGCGGCCGGGACGCGGGATGCCGAGGCGGTAGAACCGGCCCGCACCGCACAGGTCAGCAAGCCGCTTGAGCGGCGTGCGGCGGTCGGCGACGTAGTGCGTCACGGCCGAGATCGCGAGTCCAGCGGCGACCTTGCCGGGCGCGACGTCCAGGTCCGTCGACAGCGCCACGGCGGCGAGAGCGACCAGCGCGGCGAGGGTGTAGGTGGCGACGTGTGCGGCGCAGGCGATGCGGCCGGGCCAGCCGGGGCGGCCCTTGCAGTCGGCCTGGTGCTGGGTCTGGATCCAGTGGTCGGCGACCTGGTGAGCGACGTAGAGGGCGACGAACACGGCGGCGAAAGTGGCGGTCACGGCAGGTCCCCTCAGCTCGCGCTCGACGTGACGGTCTTGCGGCAGTCCGGGCAGTAGGTGGGGGCCTTGGCGTTGCCGTGGAGGGTGACCTGGCAGCCGCACGACAGGAGGATCCAGCGGGCGGCGAGGGTGACGCGGTGGGCGAGGTGCGCGATCATTGGGGCCTCTCCTTGAGGTCAGGAACCGAGGGGTTGAGGCCGGTGGCGCGGCGCTTGCTTGCAGGCTTGGGGCCGCGCCACCGGGCGAAGTCAGAACGGGCGCGGGGGCGGGGTCTCGTAGGCGAGAAGCGCGTTCAGCACGTCGGTCATGTGCTCGGCGATGTACTGCCGGTCGTAGTCCTCGTTGAGCCGGTCCTCGGCCCAGTCGCGCAGCGCGCCGATCTGGTTTCGCAGGGCGCTCACCTCGTTACGGTCCAGTTCGGCGTTCAGGTCTCCGGTGTTCATCGGTGCTCCTCTGGCGACTCGGGATCAGGCGGCGATCAGCGCAGGCGTTTCCGCAGCAACCGGGGCAAACGGTGACGCATCGGTGACGCGCTGAGCGGGCAGGTGACGCCGCGCGGTGGAGACGGACACACCGGCCTTGGCGGCGATCTCGGCGACGGTCGCGCCGGGCATCTTGGCGGCGGCCTTGGCAACCTTCTCGGCCGACGCGGGACGCGGCGTGACGCGCTTCGCAGGCGACGTCTTGACCGTCGGAACCGGGGCAGGCTCGGCGACGGTGACCGGGGCGGCGGGCGTCTGAGGTGCGATGACCTCGGCGGTGGCCGGGGCGGGCGATTCGGCCGGCACGGCGTCGTCGGCGAGGGCGCGGATCCGGCCGCCGATCTCGACCAGGCTGATCGACGCGACCACGATCAGGCCGTCCACGCTGAACGGCAGCAGGTAGGCCGACGAGTCAGCCTCGCCGTAGCGGGTGGCGACGCCGACCATGTGCCAGTACGACACCCACGCGGCGATGCCAGCGATCACGGCAGTCGCTCCCAGCCGGACGACGGACAGTCCGCCGCGCCGGGCCGGGATCCGGGAGATCAGCTCGACCGCCAGCAGCAGCGCCACCGGCGACCACGCCGAAATGGCCTGGCTGATCGGGTTGTCCGCAGCGTGCAGCACGTTGCCCGCCAGCGACGCCGCGATCCCGAGGCCGAACACGGCCCGGACGCCCCACCCGATGCGCTTGAGACGGTTGATGTCCTGCGTCATCACGCGGCCACCTTCCGGGCGACGGGACGCGCGGCCAGCTCGGCGGCGACGCGAGTCACGCGGGCCTCGGCCCGGCGCAACCGCCGCCAGTCCAGCGGCGACGGGCCGCCCTGGTCAGCGGCGTTGATCAGCGCGATCTCGGCGTCCAACAGGTCCAGCTCGGCAGCGATCAGCGGCCACTCGGCCTCAGCCGCCCGCAGGTCGGCGGCCGACGGACCGTCGGTGACCAGGCGAAGCTTCCTCACGGGATTTACCTCCAGCGATCGAACGAGGGGGAGCGGACTTTTTAGTCCGCATCACCGGCCTTATGAGTCCACACTGGGCCTTACGAGTCCGGTTGTCAAGGACCAAAAAGTCCGCGACACTGGATGCATGAGCGACGGCGTTGAGAACGTGACAGGGGCGGCCATTCGTCGCCGACGACTGGAGCTGGGCCTGTCGCAGGTACAGGTGGCAGAGGCGGCGGGCGTGAACATCCGGCAGATCCGCCGTTATGAGGCTGGCGACCAACAACCACTGCTGTCCGTCGGCGTGGCTATCGCCCGCGCGCTACGGATGAGCGTCCTTGAGTTGGTTGGAGAGGGGCCTAGCCAGCGGCTGAACCTCACTGGCGAGTGGTGGATGAGCTGGCAGACGAGCAGCGAAGGGCGCGACCAGGTCACGGCGCAAACCGTCCAGTTCATGCAGCAGGAAGACCTGATCACGATGCAGACCACATCGCGTGGCACGGTGGACGCAGGCGAGGACCGGCGGGTAGCCCTAACTGTCGAAGATGGGGGATACCACTGGCACGGTGAGCTGCGACTATGGGACAACCGTGTCTTGATCGGCTGGTATGCCGCGAACGACGGTGGTGTTGCGTCGAAGGGCAGCCTGTACTTCGGGCTTGCCGCTCACGGGGATAGCGCCCTCGGCATATGGACGGGCATGAGCCGCGACGGCGATCTGTTGTCAGGGTGGGGTGCTCTAGGCAAGACCGAGGATCAAGTTGTGAGGGTGGTCCGGGACCTCAAGGTCACCCGAGGTGTCAAGGCGTTGCGAACGGCAGCTGAGAGCGAAGGAGATCGAAGTGGCGACTGAACAGGTTGTGGCACTAACCACGACACCGACCGAGGAGGAGGGGCAGCAGCTTGCCCACAAGCTGGTAGAGGCCCGACTTGCCGCATGTGTTCAGGTGACCTCGAAGATCCGGGCGGTCTACCGCTGGAAAGGCGAGATCTACGACGAGCCTGAGTGGCAGCTCTGGATCAAGACTGCGGCGGACAAGGTCGATGACCTTGTCGCGTGGCTTCCGAAGAATCACAGCGGCGAAGTGCCTGAGTTGATCGTTTTGCCCATCACTGGCGGATGGAGCACCTACCTTGACTGGATCACCGCAGAGACCCGAGCCTGACAGGGGTCTGTCACCGGTGTCACTCCTGTCACTGGTGTCACTCCACGGCGGATGAGCTGGGAAAACGTGAGTGACAGGGCGGAGACGGCTCTGTCACTCACGTTTAGCCGGGGAGGGGGGACCGGTGGGGACCACTTGGGGACCACACGCTATGAGCGCTGGTGCGCCGACCTGCACACTTGACATTGGTGTGAACGCTCCGCATCGGGCTTGACGTGCGGAAACGCCTACTCCAACGGCCTGGGGGTCAAGGGGTCGCAGGTTCAAATCCTGTCAGCCCGACAGCGAAGGGGTTTCCACAGGTCAGAGACTTGCGGAAGCCCCTTTTTCGTGTCTGGCGACGTCAGCCGGGTCGAGCACGCCGCTTGTAGACCCCTTGACTCGGCAGGTGACAGACGATGCCCCTCCTCAAGCTCGACCAGCTGTGCGACGGCCTAGAGAAAGGCGACTGGGCCGGCTTCCTGCGCGATTGGGACCGCACCCTTCGCTCCGCGAATCGCCCCGAAACAACGCGCTACAACTACCTTCTGGCCGCGGCTCAGCTGGCCAAATATCTCGGGGAGCACTCCCCGGATCCGGACGCCGACGACGCTTCCCAGGACCCGACTCTGGTGACCAAGGCCCACTGCGAGTTCTTCCAGACCTGGATGATCGAAACCCGATCAGCGGCCACCGCCTTGAACAAGCACAAGGGACTCCAGCAGTTCTTCAAGTACCTCCTCGAGGAAGAGGAGATTGACAAGTCGCCGATGGCCCGGGTGAAGCAGCCGGTCGTCGAGCAGAAGCTCGTCCCCATCATGGGCGACGACGACACGAAGAAATTGATCGACTCGACCAAAGGCAAGACGTTCCTGGCGTTGCGCGACGAGGCGATCATCCGGCTGTACTACAACACCGGCGCCCGCCTGTCCGAGATCGGCAATCTGCTGCTGACCGATCTGGACATGAACACCGAGTCGGTGCTGCTGCACGGCAAAGGCGCCAAAGACCGCCGGGTGCGATTCGGTCCGAAGACGTCCCGGGCCATCGCCCGCTATCTACGGGCCCGCGCCAAGCGGAAAGACGTCGACAAGGTTCCACAGTTGTGGATGGCCGAACGCGGCGCGAAAGCACTCGCGCCGAACGGCATCAAAATCATGCTGAAGCGACGTGGGACCACGGCCGGCGTGCAGGGCACGCACGCGCACCGGTGGCGGCACAACTTCGCCCACGAGTGGCACAAGAAGGGCGGCAACACCGGCGATTTGATGCTGCTGCTCGGCTGGGCGTCGGAGGACATGCCGCGCCGGTACGGGGCGAGCGCGGCTGCGGAGCGGGCGCAGGAGCTCCAGTCTCAGATGGGCATCGGCGAGCGCGTCTGAACCAGCTCGACCGCGGTCGGCACCGTAGCGTCTTCACTCGGCAGAAGGGCGACAACCTCCGACAACCAGAGACAACTTCCGGCGTGGCGGTCAGCTGCGCGATGATGAAGTCGCGGACCGCTGACAGGCGACTACGTGCCCTTTCATGTAGTCAAGGAGTCCATGCCAAGGCTGGAGCGAGGCCGGGTCCACCCATACAGGGGCTGCCCGGCCTCGCCCGTGCGTGGTTCGGTCTTTCTGCGAGGCGGTGGCCGACGACGAAGGTGGGACTGTGGAGCGGTCACGTGCGGTAGAACTTGTCGCAGACGTGCTGCGGCGCCTGATGGAGGAGCAGGACGAGTGGCCGCTATGCCTTGTCCGTGAGGTGTACGTCTTCGGTTCGTTCGCACGTGGAGCGTTACAGCCGGGCGACGTCGACCTTGACGTGGAGATCGAACGGGACCAGCGGTGGGCGAACTGGTTCGTCAACGCGATGTCTGCCGGGCGCGATCCGTACGTTCGACTGCGGCAGCCGTTGGTGGGACGTAAACGGCTGGTGCAGCTCATGTTCGGCGGCCACGAGGATGCCGACTTCCCTATGACGCTGTTGTGGCGCCGTGGTGACGACCTTGACCTGACGATGTCGCGGCTCAACGAGATCAAGCCGGACCCGGAGGCGGGAAGGGCTGAACGGGACGCGATGCTGCCACAGTTCGAGGGGCTGGACCGTTGGCTTCCCCGCTGGCACCGTGAGCACTTCATTTCCGCGATCGACAGCGGCGCGATCACCGTAGAACGCGTGACGCTGCCAGACGCGGAGCCGCGTCACCTTTCCCACCCGGTAGTCGAAGAGCATCTCTGGGGCCGTTGGCAGCCGACCAGCCCGTTGTATCGGGCAGCTGGCGCCGTTTTTGGATACCTAATCGATCGCGGGATCGACCCCTCCCAGTTGCATCTGCATGGGAAAGACGTGCGAGCCGGGGAGACGCCGTACTACGCCGGCTTCTCGCTGCGTTATCTGCGAGCAATGCAGTGGTGTTTCACGGACTACGCGGGCCGTGAGTGGATCGAGGTAGTCCATCCGACCCGAACTGGCGCAATTTATGGTTTGCGGGTGCTGCCGACGTCGATACCCAAGCTCAAGGAGCTACACTGGTTGCGTAGCTGAGGTTGCTCGATGGCTGAAGCAGGCGGGTACCCTGAACTGCGGATACTCTTTCGAGTGACACTCGGGTGGGTACAGCTGACCCGGCAGGTTATTGGTTCGAGTCGCCGGTGCTGGCCGCGCATTCACTGCATACCTCGACCTCTTCCGTTCTCAATCTTACGGTGGATAATCCTCGAGCGTCCACTCTTTTGCGCCACAAATGACGGCACATTCGGCCTTTGTCATTCATTATCGTTCGTTGTAGTTCACCTTCATTGCTCGAAGCTCCCTAGCCCAGTCCTAATTGGCGCGGCGACAACCTGAGACAACCGGTGACAACTTCCTGCGCTATCCGTTGCTCACCGATGATCAGGTGATTAGCTGCTCATGCAGGATGCTGGGGGATGCCGGTGCTGGATATCCAAAAGGTCTGTCACGGCTTGGCGCCTACGTGGTTCGGCTATCTAAGGGACTGGGACCGTACGTTGAGGGCCGGCAATTACCCGGAGACGACCCGCTACAACTATCTGCTTGCCGCTGCGCAGTTGAACCGGTATCTGCTCGACAACGTCGATCGGCTGGAGGCGGAGGAGGCGTCGGAGGATCCGACCGAGGTTGAGCGCGGACATGTCGAGGAGTTTCAGGCGTGGATGGTGCGGACACGGTCGGCGGGGACGGCGCTCAACAAGCACAAGGGTCTACAGCAGTTCTTCAAGTGGCTTGTCGAGGAAGAGGATCTTGAGCGGTCACCGCTGGATCGGGTGAAGCAGCCGAAGACCGCGCAGACGCTGATTCCGATCCTCGGGGACGACGACACCGCGAAGATTCTGGCGACGTGCAAGGGCAAGGACTTTCTGTCGCTGCGCGATGAGGCGCTTATCCGGGTCTTCTACAACACCGGTGCCCGGCTTTCGGAAGTCGCCGGCTTGCAGCTCGATGACGTCGACCTGAATACCGACACCATGCTCTTCCATGGCAAGGGCATGAAGGACCGCCGAGTGCGGTTCGGCGGCAGGACCGGGCGCGCGCTGAGCCGCTACCTACGGATGCGGGCCCGGCGCCGTGCCGCGGACTCGTCGGCGCTGTGGCTGCCCGAGCGAGGCGCGACACCCATTGCCGCCAACGGCGTGAAGATCATGCTGCGGCGCCGCGGGGAACTCGCTGGTGTGGCGAATGTGCACGCGCATCGGTGGCGGCACAACTTCGCGCACGAGTGGAAGCTGGCCGGCGGTGACACCGGCGATCTGATGCTGGTGCTCGGCTGGTCCTCGGATGACATGCCGCGCCGCTACGGGGCGAGCGCGGCGGCCGAGCGGGCGCAGCAGATGCATGCGCGCCTGGGGATCGGCGATCGAGTCTGAGCGTGGGGAGGACGGGTATGGCGCTGACGGAACGGCAACGGGTTCGGCGGGCGCGGATCGCGGCGCACGCGTCGTGGGCGAAGACTGCGGACCGGACGCAGCGGACGGCGCTGGCGACGTCGGCGTTTCTGGCCCGGTTCGAGAGACAGGTCGATCCGCTGGGCGTGTTGGAGCCCGAGGTCCGTGCTCAGATGGCAGAGCACGCGCGGAGGGCGTACATGTTGCAGTTGGCGGAGCGTTCGGCGAAGGCGCGGGCACGCCGGGCAGGGGCCGCTGATGCGTCGTGAGCTCGTCGAGGCGACCGTTCACCCGGCCATTTACGCGGGCTGACTTCAAGCAATCTCCGCGATCACGGTGGCGAAGCGAGTTTTCGCCGAGGACCGGTACCCGGACGTGATTCGAGCTGTTCCGCGCCCAGGTCGGCGGCGGGGCGCCCGAAGGCGTAGCTCCTTCAGGTGCACGGCTGCCGGGCGACATTCGATCTGCGTAGTGTGCGATGTGCCGGTACTCACTCGTAGGTGCCGGCGTCAGGCGAGCGGGGGAGATGCGCTGGTGAGTGCGTACGCCATCGACAACGGCAATGACACCCTGATCCGGACCTGGGCAACCGGTCACGGGCACCTGGCTGCCGTCGTTGCCAGGCTGCCTCCCTCAATTCCGGCGATGCACCGACTCGACCTTGCTGCCCAGATGTCTGCACTGTCTGAGTCGTTGTGGCGCTGCTACACCCATCCGGCCAGCGCGGCAGCGAGCACGGAAAGCAACACGGAGGGTTGGCGCCGGCAGCAGACCCGTGAGGGCTTCGCCACGGTCACCGAGGCCATCCGCAGCCCGCACCTGGTCGACGAGGCCGGCTACCTCACCGTCGAGTACGACCCGGTCCAGGAGACCGCCCACCGGGTCGGCCGGGCACTGCACGCGATCGGCGACCAGGCGCTGACCGACGCGGTGGTCACCGATGTCGAGGCCGAGATCGGCGCCGTGGAGAACGCCGAGCTCGGTGATCTGACCGGCCGGGCAGCCCAAGCGGTCGTGCTCAGCCGCACCGACGCCAGCCCGTCGCAGGTCGCTGCCGCCGATGCCGTGCTCGACAAGGACCCGCTCGGCGGCAGCGAGCTGTTCCGTGAACTGGAACCGACCGCCGCGGCGATCGCGGCAGCGCACTGGCTCAAGGCCGCAGCCGACGTGACCAGTGACCTGTCGGGCATCCCCGCCGAGCAGGTCGTAGCGGCCGCCGACGACATCGAAGCGCTGCCGTACCGGACACCGACCGCAGTCCTCGGCCTGTATCCGTTCGCGGACTCACCACGCAGCATCATCGTCGAGATGATCTCCGACGCGATGCTGATTGCCGAAGGCCTGGCACCCGCCGACCTCGACCTCGCCCCCGGCGATGAGGAAGCCGACGACGAGGACGAGCCGGTACGCCTGACGTTGCTGGACCCGTCACGCCCGGCCCGCGACCTACTCGAAGATCTGCTGATCGGCATCCACGCCTGCCGCCTGCTTTACGCCGAGTACACCGACGCCGACGACCTCACCGACGAGGACGACGATATCGAGGACGATCGCCGTGACGAGATCGACGAGGCGTTCCGGGTGGCCGTACGCGCCCGCGCAGTTCAGGATCGCGGGCGACTCCTCTGACCAACGCAGGACAATTTTATCCTAGGATGCTTTAGGGGATGGGTGGTGCGGCGAAGGCGAACGATCGTGCCGATTCCCGACGCCGCGCAGAAAGCCACCAACTCGTCAAGAACGGCATGCCCGAGATACCTTCGGGCGCCCCGCACGGCATGGCCGGCCCATATCAGGAAGAATTCGACAAGGACCTGCTCGAGTTCTGGAAGAGGGGATCGAAGGTTCGGGACGGCACGACGCGCCATCCCGGCGCACGCCCATCTGCACGGCCGCCGCTGCTCGCCTGCCAGCTGTCGTTCTTCAGCGGTTTCACAGGGCGGCGATGGCAGTTTGCCGGCATGAACTATCGGCTCTTCGAACTGATCAACGGCCTGGCCGGCCGGACCGATTCGCTGGACGACGTGATGGAGTTCGCGTCGACCTGGCTGATATTCGCGGTGTTCGCGGTCGCGGCGGCTCTGGCCGCCTCCGCGTTACGGCGGCGCCGGATCCGCCCGGTGGCCGAGCTGGGCGCGGCCCTGGTGCTGGGCTTCGCCGGCGCACAGGTGTTGTCGCATCTCAGCGGGCAGCTGCGGCCGTTTCAGAGCCATCACGTTCATCAGCTGATCCCGCACGAGCCGGGGGTGTCGTTGCCGAGCGACCATGCGACGGCGGCGTTCACGATCGCGTTCGCGGTGTTCGCGTTCCTGAGCCGCGCCTGGGGTGTCGCACTGATGGTCGCGGCTATCGCTGTCGGTGTGGCCCGCGTCTGGGTGGGGGTCCACTATCCCGGTGACATCGCGGCCGGGGCGGTGATCGCTGTGCTCGCCGTGGGAGCGGTCGCGGTGTACGGCCGTATGAGGATCTCCCGGGTGGGGTCTGCAACAGTAGCGGGGTGAACCAGGCATCGATCGCGATCGGCCCGGTGCTGGCCGTCGTGCTTGTCGCGCTCGTGCTTGTTGCGGCTGTCGCGGCCGCGGCCGGTCGGCTGGGTGTGTCCCGGGCGGTGGTCACCGCTTCGATGCGTGCGGTTGCGCAGTTGGCTGGGGTGTCGTTGCTGATCGCGGCGGTGTTGCGGTCGTGGTGGTCGACGGCTGCCTTCGTTCTGATGATGGTGCTGGTCGCGGCGGCTACGTCAGCGCGGCGGATCAGCACCCTGCGGCGCGGCTGGCCCGCGGTCGTCCCGATCGTGGCTGGCGCCGGGACAGCCGACGCCGTCGTGGTCGCGTCGGGGACGGTGCCGTGGACCGAGATCGCGGTGTTGCCGATCGCCGGCATCCTGATCGGCGGGGCGATGACCGCGGCATCGCTGTCCGGCCGTCGTGCGCTGGACGAGTTGCGGGACCGGCGCGGTGAGTTCGAGGCAGCGCTGGCGCTGGGCTTTCTGCCGCGCGATGCCACTCTCGAGGTGTGCCGTCCGACGGCGGGCCAGGCCTTGGTGCCGGCGTTGGACCAGACACGGACGGTCGGGCTGGTCACGTTGCCGGGCGCGTTCGTCGGGGTCCTGCTCGGTGGCGGCTCGGCGGTCCAGGCCGGCGCCACCCAGTTGCTGGTCCTGATCGGGCTGCTCGCGGCGGAGGCGATCGCCGCGGCGGTGATGCTCGAACTGGTCGCGAACGGCGCCGTAAGTCGCTGAGACAGGTCCGTCCCCGCAAGCACGCTTGCGGGGACGGACCTTTTCCAGGGGAGAGAGAAAGGTCAGGCGGGAACGGCCCGGCGTGGTGCGGCGGGGCGCAGGAACAAGATCAAGACCACGATGGTGTACGTCGTGAAGGCCGCGATCTCCAGCACCGTCGCCGAGGGGGTGACGTTGATCGTGGCGGCCAGCAGCGTGCCGTACCAGGAGGCCGGTTCGATGGTGGCCGACCAGTCGTAGGCGATCGCGGTGGAGCCGGGCAGGTAGCCGGCGACCTGGAAACCGTGCACGGCGTACTTGGCGATGCCGGCCGCGACCAGCACGAGCAGCACACCGGTACCGGTGAACAGTCGGCCCAGGTTGATCCGGGCGACCGCGGCGTACATGAGCACGCCGAGCAGCGCCGCGGAGACCACTCCGGCGAGCATGCCGAGAAGCGGGGCGACGGTTTCGCTGGCGGCCTGGGCGGCGGAGAAGACCAGCAGCACCATCTCGACGCTCTCGCGGATGACGGCGACGAAGGCGAGCGCGGCGACGGCGAAGCGGCCCAGGCCGAGGGCTTCGGTGAGTTTGCCGGTCAGCTCGGTCTTGATGGTGCGTGCGCTGCTGCGCATCCAGAAGATCATCCAGGTGACCATGGCCACCGCGATCAGGGAGGTGATCGCCTCGAACAGCTCCAGGCGTACGCCGGACAGCACGGACGTGGCGACGTAGGTGAGGATCGCGCCGAGGCCGGCGGCGCAGACGATGGCCAGCGCGACGCCGCTCCACAGCGGGAGCAGCCCGTCACGGCGCTGGGAGCGGGCGAGCAGGGTGACGAGGATCGAGACGACGAGCGCGGCTTCCAAGCCGTCGCGCAGGCCGATGAGATAACTGGCGAAGAACGCGCCGCCCACAGCGACAACTCCTGGGTTAGTAGAGCCTTACCTGACCACGTCAAACTCCTACAGGCTGTCGGAGATTGTCAAGTCGGCGCAGGCCGTGCTCGTGCAGCGGGCCGACCGTGAACCCCCGCGCCCGGCAGTGCACCAGGATCGCGGGCAGCGCGCCCAGCGTCGATTCCCACGAACGGGCGGCGGCGCTGTGGTCGCTGTCGTGCAGCAGGATCGTGCCGCCGCCGGCCAGCCCGCGTCGTACGGCCCGGAACACCGAGTCCGAGGTGGCATTGGGCGTCCAGTCGCGGCCCCAGCAGGTCCACAGCACGGGGGTGAGGCCGAGACGGCGGGCGCCGATCAGGGCGGCGGTGCTGGCCACCCCGTACGGCGGGCGCCACCAGCGCGGCTGTTGCCCGGTGACCGCGGTGATCGCGGCGGTGGCCCGGGCCAGATCCTCCAGAGTCTCGGCGGGCCGGCGTTTGAGCAGCAGCCGGTGCTCGTAACCGTGCACGGCTATCTCGTGGCCCGCGGCGACGATCGCCCGGGCGACCTCCGGGTGCCTTTCGGTCATCGCGCCGAGCAGGAAGAACGTCGCCCGTACGCGGTTGGCGTCGAGCATGTGCAACAGCCGCGGCGTGGCCTCCGGGTGCGGACCGTCGTCAAAGGTCAGCGCCACGTGGCCGGGATCGCCGATGCCGGACAGCGCAGGCATCAGGCGGCGGCGCACCGGCCCGATCGCGGCGAGCGCGGGACCTGCGTGTGCGGCGGCGAGCGTGGTGAGGGCGGCGGCGGTGGCGGTGCCTGCGACGTTCATCGGGTGGCCTTTCGGGACGGTGCGGGGCTCATGGCGTACGGGAATCGGGGTGTGGTTTTGATGGTGATGGTTAATGGCGGGAGTGGGCTGCGGTCGTGACGGGTGAGCACGTCGGCGGCGTCCGGGTCGGTTCGCGAGGCGGCGAACACCGCCTGCTGCCGGAGGCCGGCGGGGCCGTCGAGCACGGCGCGCAGGTCGGCGGCGAGAGCGTCGAGAGTCTGCGGCCAGGGCGACAGGCCGGTCGCGGCCAGGACCGCGGCGTTGGCGTCGCCGTGCCCGGGCAGGCAGCGGTAGCTGATCACCGGGATGCCACTGGCCATCGCCTCGGTGCTGGACAGCCCGCCGGCGTTGGTGACGGCGACGTCGGCGGCGCGCAGCAGCTCGGGCATCGCGTCGACCCAGCCGAGGGCGATCGCGGTTCCGGTTTCGTGCAGGCGTCGCCGCAGCGTCTCGTTGCGACCGCAGACTACGACCGGCAGGGCCGCTCCGGCACGGACGATGTCGAGCGCGGTCTGCTCGACGTCGCCGACACCCCACGATCCGGCGATGACCACGGCCAGGCGTTCATCGAGCGGCAAGCCGAAGCGGTGGCGCAGGGTGTCGCGCTCGCACCGGTCGTGGGCCGGCCGGAAAGCCGGGTCGACCACGGGCGAGACGGCGAGGACGGGCGCGTTCAGGGCGTGGATCTGCTCGGCGGTGTGCCGGCCCGGCGCCAGGTGCAGGTCGACGCCCTCGGCGACGCAGAGCGGGTGCACGGACGGGTCGGTCATCACCGCGGCGACCGGGACGGCCAGCCGGCGGCTGCGCCGCAGCCGGCCCAGCACCTGGCTGGCCAGCGGATAGGTGGAGACGACGGTGGCCGTGTCCGGCTCTATCGCGGCGAGCATGCGGCGCGCGGCCAGGCTCGCCGACAGTGCGCCTGCCCCGGCCGACAGACGTGGCCGGGCCATCTTGTCCAGCAGCCAGCCCCATCTGTCCGGGGCGGTGCGCAGCTGCCGGGCGTACGTGTCGCGCAGGGCGGTGCCGAGCCCGGCGGGCAGCATGTCCAGGAAGTCGTACCGCACCGACGGGATGCCGCGTTCGGCGAGCCGGCGCGACAGTTCGCGGGCGGCGCCGTCGTGCCCGGCGCCGATGCCGGCCGAGAAGATCACGACCGGACCGGCCGGGTTGGCAATACTCACGATGACCGGTCCTCGGGGTCGTGCGCCGCCGTGTGGTGCGGCTGCGGGTTGCGGCGGGAGGCGGTCAGGTGCGCGATGATGGCGACGATCGCTGCCAGGAAGACCAGGCCGGGCAAGGGGGTGCCGATGCCCAGGCCACCGGCGTCGGTCGGCTGTGACAGCAGATCGCCCAGGTCGGCCGTGAGCGGGTGGGCCAGGGTGTAGGCGAGCCAGAACGCGGTGACCGTGGCTAGTCCGAGGAACCGGCGGGCGGCCTCGATCGCGGCGACGGCCAGCGCGAAGACGGTGACAGCCGCGCCGTACCCGAGGTTCAGCGCTTCGGCCGCGACATCGCCGACGGCCGCGCCGAGCACGAACGTGAACAGGATCGCCAGCCAGTAGAACGCTTCCCGGCCGGGCGTGTCGATCGCGCCGAGCGACAGTGTGCGTTCCTTGGCGTACCAGACCGCGAACGTGCCGGCGAGCAGCGCGGCGAACACGATCGTGGCCGTTCCCGGGGAGACGTCGAAGGTGTCGGTCAGATTGGCGCCGATCAGCGTGCCGACGATGCTGATCAGCGTGACGACCAGCCAGTACAAGGCGGGGACGTGGCGTTCGGCCCGTAGCTGGACGACCATCACGCCGCCCAGGACGGTGGTCATCACCATCGTGGTGCGAGTCAATCCGAGCCCGACGGTGTTCACCAGCAGGCCGGTGAACGACTGCCCGGCCGCAGTAGCGAGGATTGTGACGATCCAGAAGGAGATCGTCACCTCCGGGGCCTTGTTCAGATGCCGCCGAGGCGTCGGGTGCTCGCCGTAGCTGGTCATGACGCAGACAATGGCGATCGGAGGCTAAGAGTTCGCTGAATGCCGTCTCGTTCAGCGCATTTTTCGTGGGCGCCGGGCTCAGCCCTCGTCGGCCAGCCGGTAGCCGGCGCCGCGGACCGTCTCGATCGCGGTGCGGCCGAACGGGTGGTCGATCTTCTTGCGCAGGTAGCCGATGTAGACCTCGACGATGTTCGGGTCGCCGTCGAAATGTGCGTCCCAGACGTTCTCGATGATGGCGGTCTTGGTCATCGCCTGCCCGCGGTGGCGCATCAGGAATTCCAGCAGCGCGAACTCGCGCGGCGTGACCGGGATCGGCGTGCCGCCGCGCAGCACGCGCCGTTCGGCCGGATCCAGCGTGAGGTCACCGGCGCGCAGCACGGCCGGGCGTTCCGGGGCGCCGCGGCGGATCAGCGCCCGCAGCCGGGCGATGAGCACCACGAACGAGAACGGCTTGGTCAGGTAGTCGTCGGCGCCCAGATCGAGGGCGTCGGCCTGGTCGTACTCGCCGTCCTTGGCCGTCAGCATCAGGATCGGCGTCCACACCTCCCGCGTGCGCAACTGCCGGCAGATCTCGTAGCCGGACAGGCCGGGCAGCATGATGTCCAGCATGATCACGTCGTAGGCGCCGTGCGGTTTCTCGGTCGCGGTCCACAGCCCCTCGGTGCCGTCGTGCACCAGGTCGACGGTGAACCCCTCCTGCGTGAGGCCGTCGCGGATGGTCTCCGCCATCGCCACTTCGTCCTCGACCACGAGTACTCGCATCCGGCCCACTTTTCCCGATGCGGGCTTAAAGATCGCTGAGACCCGCTTTCAGTACGCCTTCAGCATGCCCCGGTTAGCGTGACCGACATGCTCCAATTGTTACGACGGCGCCTCGGCGTGCGGATGCGCTCGGCGCTCGCCGCCGGGATCGTGGTCGTGCTCGCCTCGGTCTTCGCCGGCGCGATCCTGCTGTTCGTCGCCCGCGGCATCCTGCTCGACAACGTCACCTCGGCCGCCAACGACCGGACCGCCCAGGTGACCGCGGCCCTCACCTCGCAGAACACGGCGGCGCTGGAGGTCGCGCTGCGCTCGTCCGGCGCCGGGCGCAGCCTGGCCCAGGTGGTCACCACCGGTGGCCGGGTTGTCGGCGCTTCGACCATCATCGCCGGTGCGCCGGCGCTGTCGGCGCTGCAACCGACGGTCGGACGCCGGCTTCAGGAGACGAAGAACTTGCCGCTCGGTGAGGGTGAACCCTGGCGCATCCTGGCCACCGGCGTCGACACCCCGGACGGCAAGCGGATCGTGCTGGTCGCCGAGTCGATGGACGCCGTCGCCGACAGCACCGAGGCGATCCTGACCGCTCTGCTGCTCGGCCTGCCGGTGCTCGCCGTGGTGGTCGGGGTCGCCACGTTCTTCTTCGTCGGGCGCACGCTGCAACCGGTCGAGGCGATGCGCCGGCAGGCCGCGACGATCACCGCGACGAACCTGCACGCCCGGCTGCCGCTGCCGGCCGCCGACGACGAGATCGCCGCCCTGGCCACCACGATGAACACCATGCTGGACCGGATCGAGGCGTCCGCCGCCGTTCAGCGCAGGTTCGTCGCCGACGCCAGTCACGAGCTGCGCAGTCCGCTGACCACCATTCGGGCGAACGCGGATCTGCTGACCGGCGTGCACCTGGACGAGAAACCGGCCCGCTGCGTCGACCGGATCCGCACCGAGAGCGCCCGGATGGCGCGCCTGGTGGAGGATCTACTGCTGCTGGCCCGCGTCGACGACCGGCAGGCGCCGATACGGCGTGCGGACGTCGACCTCGACGACCTGGTGTTCGCCGAGCGGGAGCGGGTGGCGGCCGAGCATCCGCATCTGCGGGTGGAGGGCGGCGTGTCGCCGGTGCGAGTGACCGGTGACCGCGATCAGCTCACCCGGGTGTTGCGCAACCTGGTCGACAACACGGTCCGGCACGCTCGTGCCACGGTCACCATCAGCCTCGCCGCGGGCGACGGGCAGGGCGAGATCGTTGTCGGTAACGATGGCCCGCCGATCCCGGCCGCCGACCGGGAACGGATCTTCGACCGGTTCGTGCGCCTCGACGACAGTCGCTCGCGCGGCGGCGGCGGCTCAGGGCTGGGCCTGGCGATCGCCCGCGACATTCTCACCGCGCACCACGGCACGCTCACCGTCGACGACCTGGCCGCCGGCGCCGCCATGCGAGTTCGTCTGCCGGCAGCGCCGCAGTGACACCGCCCGCGGTGGGCTCAGAGCCAGGCGCGGGCCAGCTCCACGAACGCCTCGGTGGCTATCCCGGCAATCACGACGAATGCCGCCCCGAGCAGGACCGGAACCACCAGGCGGCGCAGGAGCAGGGCAGGTGTGGCCTGACCCAGGGCACGCACCCGGCGCACCAGGGTGCCGCCGTCGATGCCCAGCGCGCCGGCCGAGTCCGTGCCGGAGGCGGCCAGTGCGGCCCGGGCGACCGCCTTGGCGGCCAGCCGGCGGTCGCCGACCTGGGCGGCGGCCTCCTCGTCGGCCCAGCGTTCGACCAGGTAGGCGACCGCGTCACGGACCGGGACGAGCAACGGGTTGACCGCTGCCGCAGCCGCCGCCGCGGCGACCAGCAGGTGATGCCGGTGCTCGAGATGGGCCCGCTCGTGAGCGAACAGCACGCGCCGCTCGTCAGGGTCGAGTAGCCGAAGAATTCCCGTGGTGACCAGCAGGTGCCCAGGCCGGCGGGCGGTGCCCGGGACGGCCACGGCCATCGGCCTGGCCCAGTCCGCGACGACCATGCCGTCGTGGACCTCGCCGACAGCCCGCAACCCGCGGTTGGTGCTCACCCGGCGGCGCACGTCCGTCAACAGCCGGAACCCGCCACCGAGCAGGAGAATCCCCGCGACCAGCGCGACCGGGCCCGGCACCGGCTCGGGAAGCTCCAGCGTGGGGGATTCGTCCAGCGCCGACAACGGCGGCACGTCGTCGAGCATGGTCAGCGCCAGCATGGTCAGCGACCACGTGGACGAGACGGCCGCGATCATCGCGGTCACCGCCAGCGTCAGTGCCGCCGGGCCCGGGGCACCCCGGCCGGTGACGCGGCAAGAGATCAGCGCCAGCGGCAGGGCCAGCAGCAGCGGCAGGTACACGGCGAGGGTCATGCCGGGCGATCGTCGTCGAGCATTGCCCGCAGCAGCGCCGCATCGGAGGCGTCGAGCGAGGCGGCGAACTGCTGGAGCACGGCGTGCCGGTCGATGCCGTCCGGCAACGCGGCGCGCATCTGCACCACCGCTGCGGTCGCCGCGTCCTGCACCGGCCAGTACTGGTGTCCGCGTCCGGCCCGGCGCCGCTGGACCTGGCCTTTCTCGTGCAACCGGATCAAGATCGTCTGCACGGTGTTGTAGGCGAGGTCACCGCCCACCTGCTGATGCACCTGCGCGGCGGTCATCGGCGCCCCGGCCCCCCACAGCGCGGTCATCACCGCGGACTCCAGGGCACCTGGCCGTCGCCTGTCCTTCGTCACACCTGGAGACTATCGGCAACCTGATACCTACAAAATGTAGGAGATAGCCTGGATGGCGTGATCGACGACGTGCTCCGCAGCCGCCCGAACCTCATCGCGTTCTCGATCGGGTGTCCCGCCGCAGCCTTCGTGCTGCTGGCCGTCGCCGTGGCAGCAAAAGCCACCCCGCTGCTCTCGTTCGATGCCCGCATCAGCGACGCGGCTCACGCGCTGGCACTGGCCCACCCGCTCTGGCGCTCCATCATGGCAGCGGTGACCGTCACCGGCAGCTTCACGGTGATCGGCCCCCTCGCGGTGGCCGGCTGCGCGATCCTGCTGGCCACCGGCCGCTGGCGGCAGGCGGCGTTCGGCGCGCTGGCCCTGACCGTGACACCGCTGCTCCGCCTGGTCGTGCTGACGCTGATCGCCCGACCTCGCCCGGCCGACCAGCTGGCCGCGGCCGCGAGCTACTCCTTCCCGTCCGGGCACACCACGGCGTCCGCCACCGCGGCGCTGGTCCTGATGATGATCGGCCGGCCGATGCTGCGGACCCGCCGCGGCCGAGTCCTGCTGACGGTCGCCACTACCGCATGGGCGGTGCTCGTCGGGGTCAGCCGGGTCGCGCTGGTCGTGCACTGGCCCAGCGACGTGGTCGGGGCCTGGCTCTTCTCGGTCACCATCGTGTTGGCGATCGCGATGCTCACCCGCCGGCTGTTCGGCCCCGCGCGGTCGGCCGAAGAGCCCGACCCGCCAGTGGATTGCTAGTAGCCTCCGGGAACCGCTGCTCGGAGGCGGCAGTCGCGGCCACTACGGTGCAGGCCGCAGCCTCAACCATGGCGGCGGGCGGGCGCGGCGCCCCGAGGCGCCGCACCGATCGATGGTGGGGGTTAGGTTCCGTGTCACTGCCAGGTGCGCGAGGACCAGTAGCTTCCGCTCCAGCTGCGTGCCGACCAGGAGCGTGCCGTCCAGGCGCCGGCTGACCAGCTGTTGCCGGTCCAGACGGCGGAGCTCCAGGAACGGGCGGCCCAGTTGCTGCCGGACCAGCTGCGTGCTGTCCAGGCGGTGCCGTTCCAGGTCTGCGTCGTCCAGGAGGCGCCGTTCCAGCCGGTTCCGGCCCAGACGTTGCCGTTCCAGGTGCCGCCGGTCCAGGCGCGGCCGGCGGCCGCCGCTGCCGTCCAGGTCGCCGGGTTCCACGGCTGGTTCATGATGTCTCGCTCGCCGGTGAGATCGACGCCCGATTCGGAGTCGGAGACGTGTGCGGTGCCGCGTGCGCCCTCGAGGGTGCCGGTGCCCAGGGCCCGGGGGAACGACTGTGTGGCGGTGGTCGGGGTGGCTGCGGCGGACGCCGCCTGGATGTTGAGTTCGCCGGCGCCCTGGGCGATGGCGTCGACGCCCTTCATCGGAACGGCCGTACTGGTCAGCAGCTTTTTGACCTGGTCGGGAGTGAGGCTCGGGCGTTGCTGCAGCAGCAGGGCGGCTGCTCCGGACACGACGGCGGTCGCCTGGGAAGTACCGCTGCCCTTGAAGAAGCGGCCGGTGGTATCGGCGACCAGGCCCTCGGGATAGTTCGTGTCGATGAAGGAGCCCGGGTCGCGCAGGGAGGCGATCGACCGGCCCGGAGCGACCAGGTCGGCGTGGCGGATGCTGTCGCCCTTGGTGCTGAACGCGCCGATGGTGTCGTCGTCGCGGGTCAGCGTTCCGGCCGTGTCCGAGCCGCCGACCGCGATGACATACGGGTTGAGCGCGGGATTGCCGACCCGGGTCGCGGTCGCCCCGTCGTTGCCGACCGAGACGACGACCACGATGCCGGCGCGCCAGGCGGCCTCCACCGCGTACGACAGGGGGTCGAACTTGGGGTCCTGCATCGAGTCGGTGCCGAAGGACAGGTTGATCACGCGGATGTTGAGGCCGGTGTCGTTACGGTGGGCGACCGCCCAGTCGACAGCGGCGATGATCTGTGACACGTCCACGGCGCCGTCGGTGGCACCGACGCGGAGGTTGACCAGATGGGCGTCGGGCGCGACCCCGGCGAAGTACTTGGGGTCGTCCTCCTTACCGGCGGGGGCGTCCGGGTCCCGCCCGGCGATGATGCCGGCCATGTGGGTGCCGTGCCCGAAGGTGTCCAGGTTACGCAGGTTGGTGGCCTGCGACTCGAAGGAGAGGTCGGGACCGTTGATCACCTTGCCGGCTTGCGCCAGGCCCTTGACCGGGGCGATGCCGGAGTCGATCAGCGCCACTCCGACGCCTTGACCGGTCACCTTGCGGCCGGTGGCGTCCTTCTTCGACCACACGGCCGGTGCCCCGATCACGCTGTTGACCACTTGCAGGGGCGTCAGCGCCAGGTCGACCAGCCAGTCCTTCTTCACCTTGGTCGTTTTCGTGGTAGCGGCTTGCGCTGGAGTCGGACCGGCGACCGCACCGCCGGAAGCGGCCAGCGCCGCGGTCAACACGGCCGCCGGCCACCTGCTGCCGAGGACCGGGCGTCGTGTGGGTTTGGTGCTCATCCACTGCTCCTTCAATTGCCATCACGGGGGAGGTGGTGGCATGAGGCCGGAGTTCGCCGGCCCGTTGCGTATAGCGATTTCCTTCGACCGGGGTGCGCGCGACCTGAGCATTTGCGCGACCGTTTCGGTTCCGGCGCACCCCCAGGAGCGGATGCGGGGCTCTGGTCCTCAACTGGCGCTGGCGCTGACCGATGAGGCTGGCGCTGGACTGCACAGAACTCGAGGAGACAATGAGCGGTCGATGGACTCGCCCGGACAAACAGGTCGCCGCGCTCACCGTTGTGCTGGGCATCGCGGCGCTGGCCTCCGACGGTGTGCTCCTGCTCTTCGGCGCGAGACCGTTGCTGGACGGGCCGGGGTCGCTGGTGTGGTTCCTGGTCCTGGCGGTGATGTTCTCTCTCACCGAGGGCTTCGCGATCCATGTCCGGGTGCGGCGTGGCGGCCACGCCATGAGCATCACCGAGATCCCCATGATCATTGCGCTGGCGGTGCTGAACCCGTTGCTCGTGGTGTTGGCCCGCACCGCCGGCGCCACCGCCGGCCTGGCGGTCCTGCGTCATCAGCGTGGCCGCAAACTGGCCTTCAACATCGCGCAGATCAGCCTGCAGACCACGGTCGGCGTCGTCGTGTACGGCGCCCTGGCAGGCTCGGCGGACGGGATCGCCGGCCCCCGCCAGTGGCTGGCCGCCTACGCCGCCATGCTCGCCGCCGACCTGCTCGCCATCATCCTGATCACCACGGTGATCAGCCTGCACGACGATCCGTCGGAGTGGCGTCGCCTGCCGTCGGCCCTGCGCGGCCTCGGCCTGGTCATGGTGGCCACCAGCATCGCGCTGATCAGTGCGATCGTCATCCAGAGCAATCCGTTCGCCGTCGCGCTCCTCGCCGTGCTGTTCGCGGTCGTCCACGTCGGCTACCGCGGCTATGTACGGCAGAGCCAGGGCAACGAGCAGGTCGAGAACCTGTACGCCTTCACCAGTGCCCTGGACAGCTCGCTGGACACCGGCCAGCTGATGCGCGTGATCCTCGAGCAGGTGCGCGACGAGTTGCGCTCGAACGACGTCGAGCTGATCCTGCCGCCCACCGCAACGGCGCCAGGCCTGCGAGTGCGGCTGTCCGGTCAAGGACAGATCGACGAGACCCTGATCAGCGACCACGCACCAGAAACGTGGTGGACGCCGGCCACCACCGGGGAACTGGTTCTTCTGCCCGCCGATCCGGCGCGTGCCGATGGTCCGGCGGACGCCATGGCGGTTCCCGTCCCGGTCGGCAACGGCGTGACCGGCGTGCTGCTGGTCACCGAGAGTCTGCCCGACATTCCCACGTTCACCGCCGAGCACCTGCGCCTGCTGCAGGCGATGGCCAACCACGCCAGCGTCGCTATGGCCAACGCCCGGCTGGTGGACCAGCTCCGCGAGGAGGCCCTCGAGAAGGAACACCTCGCCTTGCACGATCCGCTCACCGATCTGCCGAATCGGCGGCAGCTGTACCGCCTGCTCGACGCCGCGCTCGCGCACGAGCCGGACGCCGCCTGCACCGCCGTCCTGATGATGGACCTCGACCGCTTCAAGGAGATCAACGACGGGTTGGGTCACGATGTCGGCGATGCTCTGCTGCGCACCGTGGGGGAGCGGCTGCGGCGCCGGCTGGAGGGCCGCGGCACCGTCGCGCGACTGGGCGGCGACGAATTCGCCGTAGTCGTCCAGGTCGCCTCACCGCAGGAAGCCACCGTCCTCGCCGAGGATCTCGCCCGCGATCTGGAACGCCCCCTGCACATCGACCATCTCACCCTGTACCCACGCGCCAGCATCGGCATCGCCCTGGCGCCGGAGCACGGCCGGGACAGCGGAACGCTGCTACGCCGGGCCGACGTTGCGATGTACGCGGCCAAACAGGCCCGGGCCGGGGTGCGCGTCTATCGAGCGGCCGACGACCAGAACACCCCCCAACGGCTCGCGCTCATCGGCGAGCTTCGTGAGGCTGTGGAGCGCAACGGCACTCTCGTGGTGTTCCAGCCGAAGCTCGACCCGGCGACGGGTACGGTCGTCGGAGCCGAGGCCCTGTCCCGCTGGCACCATCCGGAGCACGGGTTCATCTCACCGGACCTGTTCGTCCCCCTCGCCGAACATTCCGGTCTCATCCGCCCACTGACCCTGCGGGTCCTCGACGTTTCCCTGCGCAACTGCGCGGCCTGGCGCCGAGCCGGTCACGACATGCACGTCGCCGTCAACCTGTCCCCGAACACGCTGCTGGATGAGGCCCTGCCCGAGGTGGTCAGACGGCTGTTGACCGAGCACGACGTCCCGGCCACGGCACTCACCCTGGAGATCACCGAAGGCACCGTGATGACCGACACCGCCGACAGCCTCGTGGTCCTGCAGAGTCTGCGCCGCCTCGGCGTCAAGATCTCCATCGACGACTTCGGGACCGGCTACTCCTCCCTCGCCCGGCTACGCGAGCTGCCCATCGACGAAGTCAAGATTGATAAGTCGTTCGTGCAGAATGCGGCACACGATTACCGCGACCGGGCCCTCATCCGTTCCATCGTGCAGCTCGGCCACGCCCTCGGTCTGCACGTCGTCGCGGAAGGGGTGGAGGACGAGAACACCTACCGCTACCTCGCCGAGACCGGCTGCAACGTGGTGCAGGGCTACCACGTCTCCCGGCCGCTGCCGGAGGACAAGTTCACCGCCTGGTTACGGGAGACCCCTGCGCACGGCAACGCCTGCGCCGCCGGCCATCTGATGACCAGCCGATGAAGCCGGCTGCTACGCCGGGGCCACTCCGCCACGGGCGGGATCGGTCGCCATCCCGAGACCAGCCACCGCAGGTCGTGGGCGGGGCTGGTCCCGACACGGCGATCGGCCGGAACCGGCCTCAATCGGACCGAGCCGCGGCGGGTCCGGTCATCCGGCTCAGCATCGGCATCGTCGACATGATCATCGCGATCGAGGCGAGCAGGCCCGCGATCACGATGAGGTAGTACTCCGCGCCCGGTGCGTGCAGGTCGTATTGCATCTGGGAGCGCAGGAACAGGTGGGCGGTGAGGAAGCCGGCGCCGACCGCCACCACGGCGACGGCCAGCAGCGGCACGGCTGTTTCCAGGGCCACGACCCGGCGCAGCTCGGCCAGGCGTACGCCGGTCAGGCGCAGCATCGCGAACGGGCGCTGCCGGTCGGTGAGCCCGCCGGTGACGCTGACCGCGAGGCTGCACCCGGCGATCACCAGGCTGGAGATGATCGCGACGTCGGCGAGTCGCTGGAACTGCGACAACTGCCGGGTGAAGTCGCCGGCGTAATCGGCCTCGGTGGCGGCCAGACGCCCGTACGGGAATGCCTGGTTCAGCTTTGTTCTTGCCCGCTCGATCGCGGGAGGTGTGCCGTCGGTCGGCACGACGACGTCCAGCACGTTGAGTCCGGCCAGTTGTGCCGCGGACTGGCCGGCGGCCGGCCACAATGGGCCGGTGGCTGTGCTCGCGATGCTCTTCGGGCCGGTCAGGTCCGGGAAGACCTCGGCGACCTCGGCCCCCGGCGGGCAGGTGCCGGCGCCGCGGATGGTGGCCAGCTCGGCGCAGGTGATCAAGCCGGGCAGGCGCTCGTTGTCCGGGCGCTCATCCGGGTTGACGTGGATGAGATGCGCGTTCAGGTCCGCTGGCAGGCGCAGGGTGCTCGCCGGGACGCCGCCGCCGTGGTCGTCCTTGAGCGTGGCGACCGAGACGAAGTCGTGGGAGGCGACGCCGGCCGTTCCGCCGCCGCGCTCCGCGACGATGGTGGTGATGACGCCGGTCGCGGTGCTGGTCACGAACAGGGCGAGCATCAGGCCGCTGACCGCGCGGAACCCGGCGCGCGGGTCGTCGGCGAGCCGGCGCCCGGCGATCAGCGTGGCGGGGTGTTGGGCCTGGCGGGCCAGCAGCCGGGACCCCGTCATGGTCAGCCACGGCCCGGCGAGCATCAGCCCGATCATCACGCCGAAGATGCCGGAGAGGTATCCGATCGTCTGCCCGTCTCTGGTCGGCGGCCGATTGCCGACCATGGAGGTGAGCTCGGCGAGGGCGAGCAGCAGAGGGATCAGTCGCCAGGCGCGCGGCGGCTCTGGTGTGACCCGGCGTGTGACGCCGAGCGGGGAGATCCGCACCCGCCGCAACGCGATCCGGGCGGCGACCGCGGCGGCGAGCGGGACTCCCGCGGCGACCAGAAGCCAGTCGGCCGCCGACAGGGACAGATCGTCGGCGAAGAACGGCTCGCCGGTGAACGGGATCTGCGCGAGCCCGGCGCGGATCGCGAAGAACACCCCGAACCCGGCGAGCGTGCCGGCCACCGCGGCCAACATTGATTCGACGGTGGCGATCTGGGTGATCTGCCGTGGGGTGGCTCCGACCAGTCGCATCGCGGCGAACCGTTGCTCGCGTCGTGCGGCGGAGAGTCGGGTCGCCGTGCCGATGAAGATGAGCAGCGGGAACAGCAGCGCGGCGGCGACGACCGACAGGGTCAGCACGATCCCGTTGGCGCCGATCCCGATGATGCATCCGCGGCACTTGTCCGGCGAGATGGTGACCAGGCGGGTGATCTCGGTGATGTCCGCGATCCGGCCGACCTCCTCCCGGGTGCCGCCGATGACCGCGATCAGCGACTGCGGCGAGGGCAGGGCGTCCCGGCCGAGGATCGCGGTCTGCCGGCCGGGAAAGCGATCGCGCAGCTGGTCGGCCGGGTAGTCGCGCAGTAGCCGGTCGAGAGCGGGGGAGACGTAGTACTCACCGGGGCCGGGCAGGGCGGTCATGCCGGGTGGAACCGGTCCGTCCGGTCCGGAGACCGCGACGTCGACGCGCGCGAGTGGATGGCCGTGGAAGTAGTCCTCGCGCACGATCCAGAGTGCGGGATCGCGCGCCTCGGGGCCGGTGGCGGCGCTGGTGACGGCGCTGTTCAGCCACGGGTATCGCATGTTCTGCGCGTGGACCGCGTTGATCCCGGCGACGGTGGCGAGCAGCATGCCGACGCCGACCGCGACGGCGGCGGCCAGCACGGCCAGGCGCGCGATGGCCTCACGGCCGCCGGCAATGGCAAGGCGAAGACCGAGATTGATCACGGTACGGCCGTCTCGGCGGGCGTGGTGACGCGACCGTCGCGGACCATCACCTCGCGGTCGGCGTAGGCGGCGACGCGAGCCTCGTGGGTCACCAGAATCACCGTCGTCCCCTGTTCGCGGGCGGTCGCGACGAGCAGGTCCATGACCTGTTCACCGGTGAGCGAGTCCAGCGCCCCGGTCGGCTCGTCGGCGAAGAGCACCTTCGGCCGGGCGACCAGTCCGCGGGCCAGGGCGACCCGTTGCGCCTGGCCACCGGAAAGTTCGCCGGAGCGGCGGTCGTCCAGACCGTCGAGGCCGAGCCGGGCGAACCACTCGCGTGCTTGTCCGATGGCCGGGCCCCGGCGCACCCCGGCCAGTAGCAGGGGCAGCGCGACGTTCTCCACCGCGGACAGTTCCGGCACCAGCTGACCGAACTGGAACACGAATCCGAACCGGTCCCGGCGCAGCTCACTGCGGGCGGCCTCGCTGAGATCGTTGAGCTTGGTGCCCTCGAAGACGATCTCGCCCGCGTCCGGCACCAGGATGCCGGCCAGGCAGTGCAGCAGCGTCGACTTGCCGGAGCCGCTCGGCCCCATCACCGCGACGATCTCACTCGCGGCCACGGCGAGTTCGGCGCCGCGCAACGCGGGCGTCGCGCCGAAGGACAGGTGCACCCCGCGAGCGATCAGGGCGGCGGTCACCGTTTCACCAGCCTGATCTCGGCACCTGGCGCATCGAACCGGGCGGTCCTCACGGTTTCACCTGCTTGATCTCGGTGCGCAGGGCGTCGAGCCGAGCGGTGGTCGCGTCGATCCAACGCAGGTCGGCTTCCAGGTGGAACAGGGCGTGATCGGCGAGCATCTTGTCGATCAGCCCGCCGGACTGCTTGATCGAGGTGAGCTCCCGCATCCGGCTCAGATGGGTGCGGCGCTGGCCGTCGAGGTAGGTTTCGGCCGGCCGGTCCAGCATCAGGGCCAGGACCGTCTTGGTGAACAGGATGCTCTGCAAGTGCGGCTCCGGCGCGACCGGATCGGTCAGCCAGGTGTTGACCTCGGTGGCGCCCTGCTCGGTGATCACGTAGCGCTTGCGTTCTGGGCCATCGCCCGGGGAGACCTCGTCCATCACGACCTTGCCGTCGCGGGAGAGGCGACTCAGTGTCGCGTAGACCTGCCCGAACGGCAGTGACTTGCCGACGCCGAAGAAGGTGTCGTAGTCGCGTTTGAGGTCGTAGCCGTGGCTGGGGGCGCGTTCGAGCAGGCCGAGAAGGGTGAGTGGGACGCTCATGCCCACTAACTATACGCCGGAGGTATACCTTGCGTATATACTCATCCTCCGCTTCACTTCATCGACCGATCGAATATATACGTGGAGTATACCTTCAGCGTACATTCGAGCTCTGGGCCGCCCTTCGACGAAGAGGCACCGCCAGCACCATCGACCGCCAGGAGGATCGATGAACAACCCACTGAGCCGCAGGCGCCTGCTCGCCGCCGCCCTCGCCACCGGGATCGCCGTGCCGCTCGCCGGCGCCCGGGGAGAGGCGGCCGCCGCGGCGCCCGGCCCGGCCCGGCTCACCCTGCCCGTGCCGACCGGGCCGCACCGTATCGGCACCGTGTCCCTGCACCTCGCCGACCGCCGAAGGGACCTGATGGTCAGCCTCTGGTACCCCACTGGCCGCGACACCCGCCGTCACCCGCCGGCGCCGTGGATGTCCGCCGCCCCGCTGCGTGCGCTGCTCGAGGCCAACGGATTCGACCCGGACATCGCGACGGCGCCCCGCACGGCCGGTCACGACGGAGCGCCGGTGCTGCGCACGAGCGGCCGGCTGCCGGTCGTCGTGTACTCGCACGGCGCCGGCGGCCACCGGTCCGAGACCACGATCGCGGTCCAGGAGCTCGCCAGCCACGGCTACCTCGTGGTCACGGTCGACCACGCCGACGGGTACACCGAGTTCCCCGGCGGCCGGCTGGCCGTGCCCGACGACGACATGCCGGTCACACCGTGGGATCACACCGACGACATCCGGTTCGTCCTCGACCGTGTCGAGGACCTGGCCGCCGGCCGCAACCCCGACGTCGACCGTCATCCCCTGCCGGCCGGCCTGGCCGCGGCGATCGACCTTCATCGGATCGGGATGTTCGGCTGGTCCAAGGGCGGCACTGCCACCGCTCTGGTCATGAACACCGACCAGCGCGTACGTGCCGGGCTCAGCCTCGACGGCCCAATGGCGTCGCAGCCGCCGGTCGCCGGCTTGGACCGGCCGTTCATGCTGATGACCGCGGAATTCACCCGCGCCGCCGAGCCGAGCGTCGAAAACTTCTGGTCACAGTTGAGCGGCTGGCGGTTGAACGTAGGCGCCGTCGGCGCGCGGCACGGCGGTTACTGCGACCACCAGTGGCTGATCCCGCAGTTGGCGACGATCGCCGGGATGAGCGACCAGGACCTCGCCGACTGGATCGGCACCCTCGACCCGGCCCGGGCGGTGCGGATCCAGCAGGCGTACCCGCGCGCGTTCTTCGACCGGCACCTGCGCCGCGGAGGACATCTGCTCGACCGTCCGAGCCCGGCGTTCCCCGAGGTCCAGTTCCTTCCCTGACCGACAACGATCAAGATGACGCCGGACGGGAGTGGCGGCCAGCCCGCTGCCTCAGACGCCGTCGAACTGGTTGAGAGTGGTGGCCAAAGTCGTCAGTGCGGCACTGCAGTCGGCTTGGCTCGGGTGGCCGGCGCGCAGGGCGGTCAGGACGTCGTCGATCTGCCCGTCGAGGGTGTGCCATTTGCTGGAGTCCCGGGGTTTAAGGCCGGCCTCGGCGTCGTCCCACGCCACTTCGAGGTCCTTGACGCGGGCCTTGCCGCCGGCCAGATCGCCTTTGGCGACTTTGGCTTGTACGTCGGCGGTGATGGTGGCGAAGGCGGTCAAATTGCCCAGACGGGTGGTGGGGTGCACAACCTTCTTGGCCGGGGCGGCCGCGCCGCCAGTGGTGCCGGTTCCGGTTGACTTTGATCCGGTCGTGCTGGCCTGCTGATCAGTGACCTGGCCCGCGGTGGGCGTCTCAGTGCTGCCGGTGTGGGTGATGCTCAGGCCCGTGCCGACGATCGCGATCGCCAGGGCAGCGGCGCCGGCCCAGGTGTAGTCGGCGCGGTGCCCGCCCAGCGGGCCCTGGCCCTTGGCCGCCACCCCGTGCCGGTTGGCCAGCAGTTGCTCGCGGACGACCAGGATCACGATCACGGTGAAGAACAGCAGGCTGGTGGCGCTGGCGCCCAGGTCGAGGCCACCGAAGTCCTTGGCCTGGGTGAGCAGGTCGCCCAGGGAAGCACCCAGCGGGCGGGTCAGGACGTAGGCGATCCAGAAAGTGAGCACCAGGCTGGCGCCGTACCGGGAGGCCAGCCAGGTGACCAGGATGAGCCCGGCGAAGATGATCGTGCCGGTACGGAAGCCGAGGCTGAGCGCTTCGGTGGCCAGGTCGCCGGAGGCGGTGCCGAGCGCGAACGTGGTGAGGATGGCGCCCCAGTAGAACGCTTCCCGGCGCGGAGTGTCGATCGAAGTGATGGCCAGGGTGCGTTCCTGGCGGTACCAGACGGCGAAGACCACGGCGAGGATGACGGCAAAGACTGCGGTGCTCAGGTACAGGCTGATGCCGAGAGTGTCGGTGAAGAAGTCGGTGATCTGGGTGCCGACGATGCTGACCAGCACGACGCACAGCCAGTAGATCCACGGCGTGTACTGACGGGTCCGGAACTGGACGACGAGCGCGGCGGCGAGCACGGCCATCATCAGCGCGTCGGTGACCAGCGGGCCGAGCCCGACGTTCACGGTCAGGTAGTCGGCGAACGTCTCCCCGACCGTGGTCGACAGGATCTTGATCACCCAGAAGGTCGCGGTGATCGCCGGGACCTTGGTGAGCCAGGCGCGGCCGGTGCGCGTGGCCACACCGCTGGAGTAGGTCATCGTTTCTCCCGAAAGTGCGGCGCGGAGTGGGTCGGCCGACACGATGCAGGTGCGGAGCTGAGATTGTCCTGAAGACCACTACCGAGCGGTTCCCGGTTTCACCAGATGCCTGAGCCCGATTCTGATATGTGGCGCTTCACTGGTCAGGAACTTGCCGCTGCCGGGCGTTGGACTTGCGGCGGGCTCGCAGCAGCTCGATGCCGACCGGGATCACCGACAGGGCCACGATACCGATCAGGATGAACTCGATGTTGGCTTTCACGAAGGCGATCTGGCCGAGGAAGTAGCCGAGGATCGTCACGCCGCAGCCCCACAGTGTGCCGCCGGCGACGTTGTAGACCAGGAATCTGCGGTAGTGCATGTGGCTGGCCCCGGCCACGATCGGCGTGAACGTCCGTACGATCGGCACGAAGCGCGCCAGGACGATCGACCGGGCGCCGTACCTGGCGAAGAACTCCCGGGACCGGGCGAGGTTCTCCTGCTTGAACAGCCGGGAGTTGGGTCGGCGGAACAGGGCTGGGCCGAACCGGCGGCCGAACAGGTAGCCGAACTGATCACCGGCGACCGCGGCCACCGAGACGAGCACGCACATCAGCCACAGGGGCTGGTGCAGGTACGTGCCGCCGGCGATCAACAGGCCCGCGGTGAACAGCAGCGAGTCGCCGGGCAGGAAGAACCCGATCAGCAGCCCTGACTCGGCGAACACCAGGGCCAGGATGCCGATCAACCCGAACGTGGAGATCAGCCATTGCGGTTCGAGGAACGAGGGGCCCAACGCTGAGCTCATGGAACGACGGTCCTCTCCCGCGGTGTGTGCACCGCACGTGCCCGGTATCAGGCCCCGCAAACTACAGAATGTAGGAAAGCGGCGGTACGGGTCGTCTTCAGCGTTTCCTCAGGGTGCGCCCGCCACCCTGCCCGGAATGACGACTGACGTACGCCTGGGGCGTGCTCGTGCCGCCGGCCTGGTCAAGGTGCCCCAGGTCACGGCCCTGTTCTGGATTATCAAGGTCCTCACCACCGGAATGGGCGAGACCGCGTCGGACTTCCTCGCGCACACGCTCGCGCCGCCGGTGGCGGTCGGTCTCGGTGCCCTCGGTCTCGCTGCCGGCCTGGCCGCGCAGCTGTGGGCGGCCCGTTACCGGGCGGGCATCTACTGGTTCGCGGTGGTGATGGTCAGCATCTTCGGCACGATGGCCGCCGATGTGCTGCACGTCGGTCTCGGCATTCCCTACGCCGCGTCCACCGTGGCGTTCGCCGTAGCGCTGGCTGTCATCCTGTTCGTCTGGCACCGCACCGAAGGCACCCTGTCGATCCACACGGTGACGGCCGGCCGGCGGGAGCTTTTCTACTGGGCAACCGTGCTGGCGACCTTTGCGCTCGGCACCGCCGCCGGTGACTTGACCGCCGCCACGTTCGGCTGGGGGTACCTGGTCTCCGGGATCGCTTTCGCCGCGGCCATCGCGATTCCCGGGCTCCTTTTCCGGTACGGGATGCTCGGGCCGGTCGCCGCATTCTGGGCCGCCTACGTGATCACCCGGCCGCTCGGCGCCTCGTTCGCCGACTGGATGGGCGTGCCGGCTTCCCGTGGTGGCCTGGGCTGGGGCACCGGCCCGGTCACCGCTGCCTGGGCCGTCGTGATCGTCGCCTTGGTCGCCTACCTGGCCGCCACCCGCCGCGACGCGCAGACAGAGTCCTGAACCGCTGCTCACAGATGGAAGTCGGACACCATCGAGGCTGTGGTGCGGGCGCAGCCCAGCGGTGCCAGGCGCAGCAGTTCTTCGATGGTGAGCAGCGTGGAGCAGTGGTCGTGCGGGTGGTTGCTCGTCACCTGGTGGGTGTGCGGGGAAATGACCAGGGTGGGGATGTGGTTGTCGGTGGCGGAACCCTCGTCCCAGGTGACGATGATGACCAGGCGGCCCGCGCGGTAGTCGGCGCCATTCAGGATGCGGGGCAGCCAGTGGCGTAGCCAGGTGTCGCCGGCGGTGACGCCGCCGGAGGTGCAGGCGGCGGCGCCGTGCATGTCGTGGCAGCTGTTCGGGATGACCAGCGAGTAGTCGGGCAGCGTGCCGCTGGTCAGGTCGCGGGACAGCCTGTGCAGGTCGACCTGGCCGATCGCGCAGGCGCGGGACTCGCTGACGTAGTAGGGCACGGCGGTGTGGCGTACCAGGAAGATGCCTTTGCGGTCGTTCTTGCGGGCGCAGGGCCCCGGCAGGTCCTCGGCGTAGTTGCGCCAGCGCCGGTGGGCGGCGTCGAGTTGCGAGAAGATGTTCGGGCCACTGATTCGGTGATGATCGGGGCCAGCGTCGTCGCAGATGCCGGCGGTGCTGCCGCTGGTGATCAGAATGTACGCGGCCAGCGACGGGCAGCCGACCGGGTAATTCGCGGTCATCGCGGTCGCGGTGCCGTACGTGCGGGCGACCGTGTTGAGATATGGCGCGTCGGCGTTGCCGATGATGTCAGGATAGCTGCGGTTCTCCTCGACGATCAGCAGCACTTTCTGCCGGTCGACGGAGGCGGCGGAAGCGGTAGTCGCGGGGGACAGGCACATCATGGTCGCGATGGCGGCCGTCAGAGGTCGCCGGAATGTGGCAGGCAAGATATCTCCAGTGTGCTGGGCTACCCACCCACTTCAACTCATGTGTACGGAAAAGCTACGTTCTTCGGCTTCTGGTCTTTCAGCGAGTCCTCAGCTATTCGGTGACGTCGTTGACCTTGACCCCGATCGTGCTTGGTTCGCGTCCTAATCGCGTGATCGTCGCTGGTACGGGCCGGCTTGATGGAGACACCCGGGCGGAGGCCGCCGACCTCACTCGTGCGAGGGAACTCGGCTGGCTCGGCCGTTTTCCTTCGGGTGCACAGAGCCGTCCTTATTATGTTTTCCGGTCATATGTCCAGCATTGCGGAAAGGGCAGGATCACTCATGGCTCAGCCGTCCGGGCCGTCGGACAAACCGCAGGCCTTGCACTCTTCAGGGGGCTTACCGGCAAACGTCCGGGCGGATCAGGTACGCGATCTCGTGGCGAAGGTGCCGGCGGTGACGATCGGCTTCTGGGTCGTCAAGGTCCTCGCCACCACGCTCGGGGAGACCGGTGGTGATTCCCTGTCGATGTCGATGGGTCTGGGCTACCTGACGAGCACCATGATCTTCGCCGTCGTGTTCGTGGCCGCGGTGCTGCTCCAGATTCGGGCGGCGGCGTTCCAACAGTGGGTCTACTGGTTCACCATCATCGCGACCACGACGCTGGGCACGACGATCGCCGACTATGTCGACCGGGACCTGGGCGTCGGATATCCCGGCGGCACCACCATCCTGATCCTCTGCCTTCTGGCCTCCTTCGGCCTCTGGTACCGCACGACCGGCACGATCGCGGTGACCAGTATCCAGACGCCCCGCACGGAGGGCTTCTACTGGCTGACCATCCTGTTCTCCCAGACGCTGGGCACGGCCCTGGGGGACTGGACCGCCGACACGATCGGACTCGAGTACACCGGTGGGGCTCTGCTGTTCACCGCGCTGCTGGCAATCCTCGCCGCCGCGTACCGGTGGACGCGGCTGTCGCACACACTGCTGTTCTGGGCGGCGTTCGTGCTGACCCGGCCCTTGGGTGCCGTCGTCGGTGACTTCCTCGACAAACCCGTGGCCAAGGGTGGCCTCAACCTGGACCGCTACGCCGCCTCCGGCGTGCTGCTCGTCGCCATCGTCGCGATCCTCGCGATCCGCAGGCAGCACCCCGCAGCGCGGCCGCACTGAACCACCGGCAAGCCCGACTCGCGGCCCGGCATCGCTTGTCGCGAACGTTCAGGCCAAGCCCGGCGAGTAAGCCCAGGTGGTGGCCAGATGTACGTCCGGGGTGCTCATCGCAAGGTCGTAGTCGTCCACTCGCCACCCCCGGCGCAGAAGCTCACCGAGCACAGGGTGTGGGCCGGGTAGCCGGACGGTGCTCGGCGTGCCGCCGAGCTCTACCAAGGCGGCGATGACGGCATTCTGCGCCGGGCCGGAACCTGCCAGATGTGTCAGCTCGTTGTGGCGGCCGGCGCCGGCCGCCACAAGACGGTCACCTTCGTGCACCAGAACACCGGTATCGCCCAACGCTGCCCAATACCGGTAGTCCGCAGTCCGTTCCGGGCTCCCGCTCAGCCGGGCGTCCGCGGCGGCAGCCTGATCAGCGCTGACCAGCGTCGCGCGAACGGCGGGATCGGCCGTCAGCTGCCGCGGGTCGCCGGTCAGATAGAGCAGCGGCCATCGGGGCATAAGTCCGGCTCTGGCGTACAGGGGGAGCGCGGCGGGGTGCCGGGAACTGAACGTGAACCGTCCCGGTGCTGCCGGTTGCCCGGGCCACAACGCCCGCAGCAGGCGCCCGCCGACTCCCCGTCCATGGTGATGCGGATCGACGAACAGGTCGCTGAGCAGTTCGCCGACCGGCGTGTGCCGTGTCGCCCCCCAGCCGAGCATCGACCTGTCCGGCCGTACGGCGACCATGGCGGATCCGTGATCCAGCAGCAGATTCGTGTACCGGGCATCGGCCCCCGAATCGGTCGGCGGCTGGCCGGCGGCCAGTGAAACCGCCGCGATGGCGTCCAGGTCCAACGTCGTAGCGCCACGAATGAGCACCTCAGATGGCGGTGTCATCGGCCCTCAGCAATCGATGAGCCGAATCGTGGCACAGCCGGAGTCTGAATGCATCTGTCAATGATTGCAGCAAGCTCATGGCGACAGTCCCACGTCATCCCGGCAACGCCGCGGTCTCATCGATCACTGAGTGACGAAGGCGGTGTAGTACAGGCCCATTACGACCGTGCTGCCGCTGGTGTTGTAGTCCTTTTCGGTGGCGGCGAGCAGTTCGGCCTTGGCGGTGTCGCGCCCCTGGGCGGTGGACAGCGCGGCCAGTGTCTTGCCGGTGTAGACGTCGAGGGCGGAGTTGACGGCCTGGGCTGGATCGACGGCGGTGGTTCCGGAGTCCGAGGTTTGCTGGATCGCGAAGTTCAGCTTCAGGTAATGGCCATCGGCCAGGTTCACGGTGATCGAGTCTTTGAGTGGTGTGACGATGCCTTTGGTTGGCGCGGCCTGCGCCGAGCTTCCCGACATCGCCACGTAGCCACCACCGGCGCCTCCGAGGACGGCGAGCACCGCAGCGGCGATGAGGATGATCTTCTTCTTCGACTTCTTGGTGGTAGCGGCTGTCGCGTCGTTGTCGTTCTTGCTCATGGGTTCTCCTCGTGAAGGGTGCTCCGACGTGTGGTCGGAGCAGTTGCTGCCGGGGTAGCGGTGGTGGCGGTCCGGCGACGTTTCCCGGTGATCAGTGAACTGGCGACGTCGGCGTCAGCGGACGGTGACGGCAGTGGAGCGGCCGATCATGGTTTCTTGGGTGACGCCGCTGATTCCGTAGGTGACCATGGTGTGCACCGCATCGACCCAGACCTCGTAATGGATCCCCTTGGCGAGACCGGTGATCGTGGTTGTCAAGGTGTTACAGGTGTGGGTCGTGGCAACGGTGGTCCAGGCCGTGGGTGCGCCGTTGTTCGGGATAGCGGCGACCCGGTAGGTCAGCACGGCGGGGTCGCTCAGATCGGTCCAGTGCGCGGTGATCGTGCCGGTACCTGCGGTGACCGTGACCGGGATGCTGGTCGCCGGGCCGAGCATCGGGGAGCAGTTCGCGGGAAGGCGGACCGAGTGGCTGGCCGCAGGTGAGGCGGTATGGGTGTTAGAGGGGATCGCGAGATAGGCGCCGGTCGTGGCGGCCACCGGGTGGTACGCGCCCGGTGCGACCTGGGCGGGGGCCACGGTGGGCTTCGCCGCGGTACCGGTGTGCCAGGCCGAGGACAGCGGTGCCGGCGTGCCGGCGGCGCTGGCGGTCGTGGTCGTGCCGGCGGCGCAGGCACCGCTGCTGAGCACCGCGACGCCCGCGGCGGCCAGCAGGATCATCTTTCGTACGGACATGACGGTGGCCTTCCGGCGGAACATGACGGTGTGACGCTCGCAAGAATCGGCTGGCGCCGCCCGTGCTGAAAAGTTCCCTGCCGCGCCGCGACAGGGGCTCCTCAGCGTTCTTTCAGGTCTCGTCTCGGCGCCGTCGGCCACCACGCAGTGTCGCAGCGCAACTTTCGTTCGGAGCGTGGCCGGCAATGACAGCCCAGGTCGGGGTCAGCGCCAGTCGAAGTGCTCGCGATGGATATGACGGGGCAGTACGCCGGCGCGGCGGAAGCGGCGGGCGAACGTGTTCACCATCGGCGCGGGCCCGCACAGGAAAACGGACACCTCCCGCGGGTTTGCTCCGGTGAGGGCGGCAAGGACGTCGGCCCCGAGGTATCGGCCGGTCGAGGAGTCATGCAGGTGTACCCGTACGTTGCCGTGGCCTTCGGTGATCTCCCCGATCTCGTGGGCATACGGGGCGGCGCCGGTGGCGCTGTAGTAGAAGTCCACGTGGGCGTGCAGCCGGTGCTCGTCGAGAGAGCGCAGCCAGCTCAGGAACGGTGTCACCCCGATGCCGCCGGCGATCCAGATCTGCCGTGCCGTGCCCCTGCTGTGGTTGAAGCGTCCGTGCGGCCCGCCGACTATCGCCGGCATGCCGGGCACTACCAGGCTCTGCATCGCTTCGGTGTCGTCACCCAGGGCTTTGATGGTGAACCGTAGGACGTCATCAGCCGGCGCACCTGAGATCGTGAACGGGTGCCGGCGCCATCCGTGGCGTCCTTCCAGGAACAGCATGGCGAATTGTCCCGGTACGAAGCGCAGCGGCCGCCCGACCGGCGACAGGGCCAGTTCGGTGATGCCCGGCCCGACCGCCGTGACCGTACTGACCTGGTAGTCGTGCAGCGGAAGCAGATACCGTGCGACGGTCTCCCGGTACAGGTAGAAGGCGAGGCCGGTGCCGCCCGCTACGAGATAGGTCCAGCGCAGCGCCGGCGTGCCGAGCACGGTGGCGTCCAGCAGGCCGTGCACGAATGCGGCGGCCAGGAACAGCCCGGTGAGCCGGTGCATCGCCCGCCACCGCTCGTAGCCGCCGAACACCAGCCGCAATGCGGCCGCGAGCCGCCGGCCCGTAACGCTGCTCCCGGCCGCGCGCACGGCCGTGACCGTACGCGCCGGCAGCCAGCCCAGCATGGCCCGCCAGCGGGGCTGGACCGCCCAGACCGAGAGCGCCGCCAGTCCCCACACGCCGATCTGGGCGAGCGGCCCGCCCACGCCGCCGCCCTGGTGACCGGTCATCGCATTCGCCGGTGGGCTGGCCCCGGACTCGTGATGTCCCTGCGAGAACAGGATGTGCGGGATCAGCAGCAGCATGCCGGTCACCGCCAGGCGACGGTGCCAGACGGCGGTCTTGTCGATCCCGTCGAACCACACCTCAATCAGGGGAAGCACCGAGATCAGCACGAGCGCGACCGCCATCAGCAGAATCGCCTCGGCGCCGGCCAACTGCCCGAGGAACGACGCCCAGCCGGAGCCCTCCGGCCCGAACGCCACCCACAGCACCGCGAAACCGCCCGCGATGACAGCAACACCCGCCGGGCCCACCCATCGCGCCGGCGGCAGCAACCGCGACAGCGACACCACCATCGGGCGTGCCAGGACACTCACCCTCACGACCATGCCACCGGCCGCCCCCACACACCGGCCTTCCCGCGTATTGAGCGATGCCGTGGCAGGCCCGACGCGCCAAGCACCCACCGGCGGCACCCTGACGACGAACCTGGAAGCCGACGCGTTGCGCCCAGACCTCGACCAGTTCGAGAGGCCGCCGTTGTTTCCGAGCAGGGCGTCAACGACAGCAACTGGCCGACACCGCATTGCTCACCGGCACCGCCACGACGAGCACTCAACTAGCCCGGCCCGGTGCCGAACCTGTTCGCTGTACCCGGACGCCGCCCCGGAGCCACGACCGGTGAACGCTCTGTCCCCCGCGGCCCCCTTCTTCGCACCTGGAGTGAGCCATGCGCCCCCTGACCATGCCGCGCGGCACGGCCCTCGTAGGCGCCGTCCTTGCCGCCACCACCATGACCGGCTGCGCGACCACCGGCACCGCCGTCACCACAGCGGTCCCCGTCAGCACGTCGACAAGCCCCAGGCCGGTCACCCGCGCGATCCCCGCCGTCGCCAAGGCCACCAGCGCAGCTCCGGCATTGAAGAACACCGGCACCGCGTGGCCCACGGTGATCGGTTCCATGCTCACCTACGGACAGTGGCTGCTGGCCAACCCCAACCCGGCACTGGCCACCACCATCACCGAGCCCGGCTGCGCCAGCGCCAACGACCTCACCGCGCAACTGCAGAGCCTGGTGGGGCAAGACGCCTACATTCAACCCAGCGCACCGATCCTGACCAGTATCATCGGCCCGTCCGCGAGCCCGTCAGCCGCCGCTGTCGTGGATGTACAGGCCGTCCGCGCCGCTGAACCCATTCGGCGACGGGCCGCTACGACGGCGACCACCGGGGGCGCGGTCATCACCTTGCAGAACAAAGCGCAACTACCGGCCACCGCTCTGCAGCTGACCTTGATTCTTGGCAGCGACAGCAGGTGGCGGTTCTGCAGCGTCACCAACCCTGGCCGTGACATCGGCACTGAGGCGCTGACCACGCTGCTGTGAGCGCTGCTCCCCTGACATGGCCGAAATGCGAATTTTGCGGCATCGACTCGCAGGCTGGAAATGACGGCGATTCGCGCGTGCGGTGGTCGCTGTCGAGCCGGGGGAAGAGTGGCAACTTAAGACAGGCTTACCTTATGGTTGGCCGGTGGCGATACGAACCGTTGGGGTGACCCGGGCCGACCACCGTGTGCTCGCTGATCTCGCGCCGGGAGACAGAGCGACGGTGGTTGGTGTGACGCCGGATGCCCCACCGGCGACGGTGCGCCGCCTTCAGGATCTGGGTTTCACGGTAGGCACGACGGTCGAGGTGGTGCGCCGGGCCCCGCTGCGCGACCCGGTGATCTACCGCGTCCGGGACTACGACGTCTGCCTGCGCCGGGCTCAGGCGGCCTACCTGCTGGCCGCAGAGATCAGCGGATGACCGCCGGATGCCACGACGGTGACGACAGCGCTCGCGATGGTGGCGCGGTCGACGTCGCGACGCCGCGGATCGCCCTGGTCGGCAGCCCCAATGCAGGCAAGACCAGCCTGTTCAACGCTCTGACCGGGCTGCGCGCCAAGACCGGCAACTATCCCGGCGTGACAGTGTCCCGATTCGTGGGGACCTGTCACACCGCCGGCGGCACCTTGTTGCTGGAGGATCTGCCGGGCACCTACAGTCTGCAGGCGATCAGCCCGGACGAGCAGATCATGGTCGACGCGCTCGACGGCCGCATCGAGGGGGAGCGGGGCCCGGACGCGGTCCTCGTGGTGGTCGATGCCACCACGTTGCGGCGCTCGCTGCGGCTGGTGGCGCAGATCCTCGGCCGGGGTCTGCCGACCGCGGTGGCGGTCACCTTCACCGACGAGCTGACCCTGCGCCAAGGCGCTCTCGACGTCGAAGCGTTCGGGCAGGCCCTCGGGGTTCCGGTGATCCCGGTGATCGGCAACCGCGCCGGTCGAGCCGGCCGCCTGCGTGCGCTGCTCGACGATTGGCGATCGTGGCCGGCGCCGGTGCTCGCCCCGCCGTCCGAGCCCGCGGAGCTGGACGCGTGGATCGACTCGGTGCTGTCCTTTGCCGGTTACCGCGCGCCGGGCCGGCACGCGATCACCCAGCGTGTCGACGCCGTACTGCTGCACCCGGTGTGGGGAACGCTGGTCTTCCTGACCGTGATGGTCCTGTTCTTCCAGACCATTTTCGGGGTCGCGGCACCGCTGCAGGGTTACGTCGAGACGTTTTTCGGCTGGCTGGGCAGTCTGGTCGCTGATCATGTGAGCAATCCGTGGGTCGCGGGTCTGCTCGGTGACGCGGTCATCGGCGGTGTCGGCGGCGTGCTGGTGTTCGTACCGCAAATTATGCTTTTGTTCCTGCTCATCGCCTTCCTGGAGAGCGTCGGCTACATGTCGCGGGCCGCGTTCCTGATGGACCGGGTCATGGCGCGCGCGGGCCTGGAGGGCCGGGCGTTCGTGTCGCTGCTGTCCTCGTTCGCCTGTGCGATCCCCGGGATCATGGCGACCCGGACGCTGCCGTCGGCCCGTGACCGGCTGGCGACCATGATGGCCGCGCCGCTGATGACCTGTTCGGCCCGGCTTCCGGTGTACGTGCTGCTGATCGGGTTGCTGGTCGATCCGGCCGCGCACGTCGGCCCGTTCGGGGTGCAGGGCCTGGTCATCTTCGGCATGTACCTGCTCGGGGCGCTGTCGGCCATGACGGTCGCCTGGGTGTTCCAGAAGATCGCCGGGCGCCGTGGCGAGGCCCTGCCGTTCTACATGGAGATGCCGCCGTACCGGCTGCCCACCGCGCGTTCGGTGCTGATCGCCATGGGGGACTCGGCCCGGTCGTTCGTCCGCAAGTGCACGACCATCATCACGGTCACCACCATCGCGCTGTGGCTGCTGCTCAACCTGCCTCTGCAGTCGGCCACCGAGCTGAGCGCCCACGGCGTCGACCCGGGCAACGACACGGCGGTGTCCGCCTACGTCGCCGACCACAGCTATGCCGCGGACCTGGGACGGCTGGTGTCGCCGGTGTTCGCGCCGCTGGGCTTCGACTGGCGGATCAACATCGCGGTGCTGTCCGCGCAGTCGGCACGCGAGACGTTCGTGGCCACCATGGGGCAGGTCGCCGCCGCGCAGGACCCGGAGCAACCGGCGCAGGCGTTGCGGGACATGACCTACGCCGACGGGCCTCGGGCGGGGCAGCCGGTCTTCACCGGTCCGACGATCGCGGCGCTGCTGGTCTACTTCGCATTCGCGCTGCAATGCATGGCCACCGTCGGCATCATGCGCCGCGAGACCGGCACCTGGAAATGGCCGCTCATCGCGTTCACCTACATGACCAGCCTGGCGTGGGTGATGGCCCTGCTCGCCCGGACGGTCACCGCGTTGCTGACCGGCGCCGGCTGATGATCCCGATCCACCCGCAGCCCTACCCGGGGCGGACCGACCGGCTCCGCTGGATCATTCCCACCGGGATCCTGTCGTTCACCGGGGTCCCGGCGACGGTCCCGGGCCGGCTGGACGTGCTGCTGCGCGACGGGACGCTCGCCGGAGTCGACGTGGAACCCACCGCCGTCACCACGGTCCTGGGCTCCGGCCGCACCTGGTCACACGAGGGCGCCCGCATCCGCTCAGCCCTGCATGCCGCCCTCGACGACCTGGCCGGCTGGCGCCCGGCCGGCCCGGACACCGGCACCGACGACATTCTGCGGGCCGCGGCAGCGGCGCTGCTCGACGGCGCGGTCGGCGCGGTGGCCCAGTCGCACGGTGGGCACATCGAGCTGCTCGAGGTCCACGACGGCACCGTCACCGTCCGGCTCGACGGCGCCTGCCGCGGCTGCCCCGCCGCCCGCTTCACCCTGCGCCAGCGCCTGGAGAACCAGCTGCGGCGCGGCTTCCCCGCGCTGCGTGCCGTGATCGACGCCGGTGACCGCTGAACCGTCGCAGGGCAGCGGCCGGCCTGATCCGGCCGCGCTCGCGTCGGCGCGTTCAGGTGGCGCTCAACACCTCGGCGATCGGTCGACGAGCCCCGAAACCGGCCGGGACAGCCGTGCACACCGCCACCGCCAGGACCATTCCGGCCGGTCCGGCGGCCAATCCCGCGAGCGATGGGATGGTGAACGCCGTGCCGGTCACCAGCGGGTAGAGCGCCAGCCCGGCCGGCAGGCCGAGCAGCGCGCCGGCGACCGCCGGTAGCAGCTGGGCCGCGCTCAGCCCGGCGGTGACCTGCCGCGGTGTGGCGCCGAAGGCGCGGGCCAGCGCCGCCGCCTGCCGGGCGTCGGCGACTGTGGCCCAGGTCAGGAACACCGTGTTGACCGCGGCAAGCACCAGCAGCATGATCGTGATCGTGCCGGTTACCTGAGCCAGCCGTTCGGATCGCAGGTTGTGCAGGCCGCCGGTGCCGCTGCCGGCGACCGCCGCGCTGGTCACGATGGTGACCAGGCCGGTCACCGTGACCGCGGTGCTGACCACGGACAGCACCGTGCGGGCCGGTCGCCGCCCGGCCAGCCGCAACCCCAGCAGCAACGGCACCGGCAGCCGGGCCGACCAGGCGATCAGCCCGGCACTGCGGCGCGGCGGGTGCGCCGGGGCGGCCAGCGCGGTCACCGTCGCGGAGCGGGCCGCGCGCCACGCCGGCACCAGCGTCGCGGTCAGCGCGACCAGCAGCGCCGCCGCTGTCACCACGATCATGCTCGTACCGGTCAGTGTGGCCGGCCCGGGTGCGCCGAGCAGACCGGCGCCCGGGTCGGTGAACCGGCCGGTCAGGTGACGGCCGAGGCTGAGCCCGGCGGCAGCGGCGAGCACCGCCAGCAGCAGGTGCTCCACCAGCAGCACCGCGGCGATCAGCTCGGGGGTGCCGCCGATGGCTTTGAGTAATCCGACGCGGCGGGACTGTTCGATGGTGCGCCGACCGGCCAGCACGGTCAGCCCGGCCACCGCCAGCAGGGCCAGCAGCACCGCGCCGACCTGCAGGGCGGCTTGCGCCGAACGGATCACCCCGGCGTCCGCGTCGCGGATCTGCTCCCAGGACAGCATGAACGGGCCGCCGGCACCCGGCCCGGGCAGTGTGCCGTGTGCTGCCGCGAACGCCGCCGCGGGTTCGGACAGGCGCAGGTCGAGCAGGTAGACGACGGCGGGGGTGGTGCGGTCCTCAACGGTGGCCAGGTCGTCCGGGGTGAGCCAGATCAGACCGAGGTCGAACGCGTTCGGGCCGGGTGCGACGCCGGCGAAGCACAGCAGGTGGCACGGGCTGCTCGGGTACGCGGGCAGGGCAGCGCTGACCGCCGTACCCGCGATGCGCAGGGACCGGCCGCCCACCGTGACCTGATCGCCGACCTTCGCGCCGAGGGCGTCGGCGAAGCCGCGTTCGAGGACGACCGAGCCGGCGCCGACCCAGCTACCCGCGGTCAACCGCGGCCGATCCACCGCGTCACCGCCGGATGTGCGGCCCAGGGCCTGCACCGTGGCGGTCCGCCCGCCGAGCGACAGCGTGGTGTGCACCAACGGGAACGGCCCACTGTGCGCGGTCACCCCGGGCAGGGCGGTGACCGCGCCGACGGCCGCCGGGCTCGGCGCGGCGCCGTCCTCGCTCAGGAAACCGGCCACCACGTCGGGCCCGGCGGTCGCCGCCCGGGTCTGCTCATACGGATTATCGGTCACGCCGTGTAGGGCGAGCCCGAGCGTCAGTGTGGTGGTCGCCACGACCAGCACCAGCATCGCGAGGACGGCGTCGACCGGGTGCCGGCGCAGGTCGCGCCCGGCGAGCCGGAGCACGAGCAGCAGCCGGCCCATCACGCGCCCGCCCCGGCCAGCACGGTCTGGTCGACCAGCGCGCCGTCGCGCATCGTCAGGACCCGGTCCGCGCTCGCCGCGACCCGGGCGTCATGGGTGACCACGACCAGCGTCTGCCCGGCCTGGTGCAACGCGCCGAACAGGCGCAGCACGTCGGCGGTGGCCGCGCTGTCGAGGTTGCCGGTCGGTTCGTCGGCCAGCACCACCAGCGGCTGATTGCTCAGCGCCCGGGCGATCGCCACCCGCTGGCGCTGCCCGCCGGAAAGTGCTGACGGACGGTGCCCGGCCCGGTCGGTCAGCCCCACCCGTTTCAGCAGGTCCACCGCCAAGGCCCGGGCCACCCGCGGGGAACGCCCGGCCAGCAGGGCCGGCACCTCGACGTTCTCCACCGCGGTCAGCTCCGGCATCAGGTGGAACGCCTGGAAGACGAAGCCGAGCCGGTCACGCCGCAGCCGGGCCAGGCCCCGCTCGCTCATCGTGTCGGCGCGCCGCCCGGCCAGTTCGATCTCGCCGGCAGTCGGCCGCACCATCCCACCGATCAGGTGCAGCAGCGTGGACTTGCCGCACCCGCTCGGGCCCATCACCGCCACCGTCTCGCCGGTCCGCACGGCGAGGTCGACCTCGTCGACCGCACGCACCCGGGCGGCGCCCTTGCCGAAGTCCTTGACCAGCGCACCGGTCCGCAGCACCACGTCGCTCATGATTCGTCCCCTCGTGACGTCCAGGTCTGCTCACACACATCCAGCCATTTCAGGTCCGCCTCCAGCCGCAGCACCTGGCCCTCTAGCAGCAGCCCCGGCAGCGAGGCGGGCGGTTCGGCCAGGGCGGCCCGCTGGGCATCACGCAACCGCCGCAGCAGCTCGCGGCGCTGGGCGTCGACCAGCATGATCGGGTCAGCCAGCCGGGCGGCCGCCGCCGCGGCCAGCTTGAGGTGGAAGTCGGTCGGAGCCGGGCGTGGCCAGACCACCTCGGTCAACCAGTCGGTGACCCGGCGCTGACCGGCCGCGGTCAGCGCGTACACCTTGCGGTCGCGGCCCTCGCCGCCGGCGAGCTCGCCGCCGACCAGACCGAGCTTCTCCAGACGGGCCAGGGTCACGTAGATCTGCCCCTCGTTGAGGGTCTCGCCGAGCGGGCCCAGCGCGGCCCGCAGCCGGCTACGCAGCTGGTAACCGTGCGCGGGTTCCTTGGCCAGCAATGCCAGCACCACGTCCTGCATGCCCATCAACCCCTAACAGTTACCTAAAGAGATAACCGTTAGGGGTCGAGGACCGTCAATCGGGGATTCCCCTGACAGGGTGGTACCGCGGTACCACGATCCCGCCCGAAGATCGGACCGCGGTACGACGGACCGGCGCCGCCGCGGACCTAGCGTTTGGCCTACGACGCGAAGGGCCAGGGGGCACCGATGATCGAGGCACAACGACTCACCAAACGCTACGGCGACAAGACCGCCGTCGACGGCGTGGACTTCACCGTCCGACCCGGCGCGGTCACCGGCTTCCTGGGGCCGAACGGCGCCGGGAAGTCCACCACGATGCGCATGATCATCGGGTTGGACGCGCCGACCGCCGGGACGGTGACCGTGAACGGTCACCGGTACGCCCAGCACGCCGCACCGCTGCACGAGGTCGGCGCGCTGCTCGAGGCCCGGTCGATCCACCCCGGCCGCTCGGCCTTTCAGCATCTGATGGCCCTGGCGCACACCCACGGCATCCCGCGCAGCCGCGTGACCGAGGTGATCGACCTGGCAGGGCTGCAGTCGGTGGCCGGTAAGCGGGCCGGCGCGTTCTCGCTCGGTATGGGCCAGCGCCTGGGTATCGCCGCGGCACTGCTGGGCGACCCGCAGACGATCATGCTGGACGAGCCGGTCAACGGGCTCGACCCGGAGGGCGTGCTGTGGATCCGCACGTTGCTGACGGGTCTGGCGGCCGAAGGCCGGACAGTCTTCGTGTCCTCGCACCTGATGAGCGAGATGGCGCTGGTCGCCGACCACCTGATCGTTGTCGGACGCGGCCGCGTGCTGGCCGACACCACCGTGCAGGAGCTGGTGCGCCAAGCCGGTGGCGACACCGTGGTGGTTGCCACCGCCGATCCGGCCGCGCTGCGCCGGGTGCTGGCCGGGCCGGGCGTCGAGGTCTCCGGCAGCCCCGGCTCGGAGCAGCTGACCGTCACCGGCCGGTCCGCCCGGGAGATCGGGCTGACCGCCGCCGAGCACGGGATCGCCCTGTTCGAACTGACCGCCAGAACTGTCTCCTTGGAGGAGGCCTTCATGGATCTGACCAGAGAATCCGTCGAATACCAGGCCACCAGCGCCGGCGGGTGGGCCGCCGCATGAGCATCGTCGCCGAGACCCGGCCCGCCGCGACTACACCGCCGGCCCGGCCCACCGACCCCCGCCTGAAGGTGACCGGCCTGCGGGTCGTGCGCTCCGAGTGGGCCAAACTGTGGTCGCTGCGCTCGACCTGGATCACCCTCGGCCTGGGGCTGCTGTTCCTGTGCGCGTTCGGCACGATCGCCGCGCTGCGCTACAAATCGGCGATCAATTCCGGTCAGCCGATGGACCCGGACTTCGCCGACGCCAGCACCTACAGCCTCGCGCTGTTCGGCGTGCCGTTCTCCCTGATCGCGCTCGGCGTGCTGGGCGTGCTGACCGCGTCCGGCGAGTACACGTCCGGGATGATCCGCTCGACGCTGGCCGCCGTCCCACGCCGCCTGCCGGTGCTATGGTCCAAAGCCGCCGTCTACGGGATTCTCGCCTTCGCCGTCGGCACGGCCGGCGCGTTCGTCGGCTTCCTGGCCAGCAGCGGGGTGCTGTCCAGCACCGGGATCGCGATGAGCGTGTCCGACAGTGGTGTGGCCGGTGGTTTGCTCGGCGCCGGACTTTACCTGGGCCTGGTGGGTGTCATCGGGGTCGCGCTCGGCACCCTGCTGCGCTCCACGGCCGGCGGGATCTCCGCGCTGGTCGGCACGTTCATGCTGGTGCCCGGCCTGATGTCACTGCTGCCGAAATCCTGGCGGGCCGATCTCACCCCGTACCTGCCCAGCAACGCCGGTGAGTCGATCTTCGCACTGCACCACGTGGACGGGACGCTGTCGGCCGGGGCCGGGCTGCTGGTCCTGCTCGGCTGGACGGTCCTGGCGCTCGGCGGCGCCGCGTACCGGCTTATGCGCTCGGACGCCTGAGCGGCATGGACGCGGCAGGCGGGCACCCGGACCACCGGGTGCCCGTACCCGTGCGTGACGGAGGATGAATCGGTGAGCAGCGAGGACAACGCCGCGGGCGTGCTGGTGGGTCACCCTTTGGCCGCCCGGCTGTTCCAGGCCGGGCGGCGGCTGCGCCAATGGGACGCCGACCACCGGTGGGCGCTGGACACCGCCGTGGTATTGGTCTGCTTCCTGCTGTTCTGCGTGCCGGACCTGGCCCCGGACCACGGCCGGCCGGACGCCCCGATCACGCTGACCGTACGCCCCCTGCCGCAGATGCTGCTGCTGCAGGCCGCGCTGCTGCTGCCTCTGTGGTGGCGGCGCCGGGCACCACTGGCGGCGTTCTACACCGTGCTGATCGCCTTCGCCGTGCAATGGGCTGCCGGGATCATGCTGCGCGCCGACATTGCCGTGCTGGTCGCGGTGTACAGCCTGGTGCTGCACGGCCGGCTGCGCCGCCTGCCCTGGGCCGTTCCCGGACTGCTGGTCGGGGTCGTCCTCGTGCTGGTCCGGCTCTCCGGTGTCGTGTCGCTCTGGGACGTGCTGTTCTTCGTCGCCAGCCTCGGCACCGCCGCCGTCGCACTCGGCTTCGCGATCCGGATCCGCCGCGCCCAGCTCGCCGCCCTGCGGGAACGCGCCGTCCGGCTGGAGATCGAACGCGACCAGCGCAGCCGGCTCGCCGCGGCGACCGAACGGGCCCGGGTCGCCCGCGAGATGCACGACATCCTCGGCCACAGCCTCTCGGTGATCATCACGCTGGCCGACGGCGGCTCGTACGCGACCGACACCGCCCCGGAACGCGGCAAGGAGGCGCTGCGGCTGATCGGCGACACCGGGCGGACGTCGCTCGCCGAACTGCGCCGGATGCTCGGGGCGCTGCGCGAGCAGACCGACGAGCCCAGCCTCAGCCCTCAGCCGCGAATCGCCGACCTGGACCTGCTGTGCCGACAGATCCGCGCTGCCGGACCGCAGGTCGAGTACCACAGCAGCGGTGTCCTGGACACCCTCGACACCGGCGTGCAGCTGACCACGTACCGGATCGTGCAGGAAGCGTTGACTAACACCCTCAAGCACGCCGGCCCGCACACCCGTGCCCACCTGGAGCTGCGTATCGACGGGAACCGGTTGCGCATCACGGTCCGTGACACCGGCCCACCCGGCCGGGACCGCACCGCGGCACCGGCCGGCGAGGGCCACGGCGTGGTGGGCATGCGCGAACGCGCCGCGCTCTACGCCGGGACGGTGACGGCGGGCCCGGCTCCCGGCGGCGGCTGGGTCGTCTCGGCCGATCTCGACCTGGGAGGGGGCCCGGCGTGATCACCGTGTTGATCGTGGACGACCAGCCGCTGCAGCGGTTCGGCTTCCGGATGCTGCTGGACAGCAACCCGGACACCGAGGTGGTCGGTGAGGCCGGCAACGGCGCCGAGGCGGTGCGCCAGACCACCGAGCTGCGCCCAGACGTGGTGCTGATGGACGTACGGATGCCCGGCCTCGACGGCATCGAAGCGACCCGGCGCATCGTCGAGGAAGGGGGTCGCTCGCGAATTTTGATGCTGACCACGTTCGACCTCGATGAGTACGTGCACGCCGCGCTGCGGGCCGGGGCCAGTGGTTTCCTGCTCAAGGATGCCTACCCAGAGGAGCTGCTGGCCGGCATCCGGGCCGTCGCCGGCGGCGACGCCGTCATCGCGCCGGCCCTGACCCGGCGACTGCTCGACGCGTTCGCCCACCACCTCAGCGGCTCGCCGCCCGGCGGCGATCCGGCGCCCGACCCGCGGCTGGCATTGCTGACCGACCGCGAGCGGGAGATCCTGGTCGCGATCGGCCGGGGCTGGACCAACCGTGAGATCGGCGAACGGTTCGTGCTCTCCGAATCCACGGTCAAGACCCACGTCGGCCGGGTGCTCGCCAAGGTCGGCGCCCGCGACCGCATCCAGGCCGTCATTTTCGCGTACGACCTCGGCTTGACCCGGCCGCAGGAAAGAGCACCGGAGCCGCCGCGGTGACGTGCCGGGCGTGGGTGGTCACGCCGCCGGGTCGCGGCGGCGCAGGACGAGCCCGCAGACCGCCACACATCCGGCGATCCACGCGACCTGAACGAGCGCACCCCGGCCCATTCCGGTGGCCCCGGCCGGGTCGAAAAGTCCGACCCAGTTCTGCCAGTAGTGGACCGGCAGGATCACGGCGACCGCGTGCACGGCGCCCTGGCCGTTGAGAACGCTGGCGATCACCACGAACGCGATCGCCGCGGCGACGGCTTCGGCGCCGCGCGGCAACAGCAGCCCCAGCATGAACGCGATGGCGGCCATGGCGAGCATGCACAGCAGCGTGTATCCGGTGGCCGCGACGATGCGGGTGACCGTCTGGCCGCGAGTCAGGTCCGGCGCGCCGATCAGGTGGAACGGGTGCCATCCGAAGATGACCGTGCCGACGGCCAGGCCGGCCGCCAGCACACAGCCGACGGCGAGCAGGGTCGCGACGGCGGTCGCGGCGAACTTGGCCGTCAGCAGCCGGGTGCGGGTGACCGGCGCCAGGTACAGGTATCGCAGCACGCCCCAGTCCCTGTCGGCCGAGGCGACGGTGGCCGCCAGCAGCGCCACGACGATCGGCAGCAGCAGGGGACCGGTGAACTCCAGCCCGGCCATCATGTGGTTGAGCGCCGAGAACGGTGAAGCGCCGAACAGCCCTCCCTGATCGCCATTGGGCCGCCCCGCCGAGGAAGCGACGGCCAGACCCGCGGCGACCGGCACACCCGCCAGACCGAGCAGCACGATCACGGTACGCAGCCGGAGCAGCTGAGTGGTCAACTCAAAACGCAGCATGGTCGGGCCCTTCGGTGATCGCGAGGTAGGCGTCCTCGAGGGAACCGTGAGCTCCGTCGCCGCCGAGCAGGCCGTCGAGGGAACCCGCTGTGATCAGCCGGCCGCGGTTGATCACCACGATCTGGCCGGCCAACTGCTGCACCTCGGCGAGTTGGTGACTGGAGATCAGCACGGTGGCCCCGGCTGCCGCGAGGGAGCGCAGGTGCTGGCGCAGGTCGCGGACCTCGGCCGGGTCCAGGCCGTTCGCCGGTTCGTCGAGGATGAGCACGTCGGGCCGGCGCATCAGGGCGTGGGCGAGCATGAGCCGCTGCCGCATCCCCATCGAATAGCCCTTGACCCGGCGGGCGAGCGCCGGCCCGAGACCGGCCAGGTCCAGCGCGTCGTCCAGGGCCGGCGGGGGCCAGGACCGTCCGGCCGCGGACCACAGCAGCCGCAGGTTCGCGGCGCCGCTCAGGTGCGGGACGAGCGCGGGCCCGTCGATCAGGACACCCACCCGACGCAGGACCGCGGCGCCGAGACCGACGGGCTCGCCGGCGATCCGCACGGCACCGGTGTCCGGCCGGGTCAAGCCGACCAGCATCCGCAGGGTCGACGTCTTGCCGGCACCGTTGGGCCCGAGCAGGGCGCAGAGCTGGCCGGTCGGCACGGTGAAGGTGAGCCGCTCGACGGCCTGCTGCCGGCCGTACCGTTTGGAGAGGGACTCCGCCTGGATCATCGGCGCCTCGTAACAGGGCCGCGCCGACCGGCCAGAGCGGCCAGCGTGGTCGCGCCGGCCAGAGCGGCCAGGACCAGAACCCAGCTCACAACGAACGGGGTGGCCAGGATCCCGTGGTTGCCGTGGAACACACCCGGGTCCCCGGAGCGCACCCGCAGGCCCCAGAGCAGCGCGGCGACGGTGGCCACGGCCATCCCGCCGGCGATCACCGCGGTCACGACCGGCCGCGGCCGCGACGGTACGCGGCGCAGGACCCTGACGGCGGCCCACGCGGTCGCGGCCACCACCGCGATTCCGGTCACCGCGACCAGCAGGAAGCCGGTCACGGTCGGGGCCGAGTGCACCCCGTGACCGGAAGCGATCGCGGCCGCCAGGCGCAGCTCGCCGTACCAGAGGACGGCGCCGGCGATCGGGACAGCCGGATACCGCCAGGTGGCGGTATCCCGCAGCGCCCGGGCACCCGGCGCGGCGGCGACGGCCACGGCCAGCAACGCCACCGCTGACGCGGCGACCAGCACGGCGTACCAGGTGCCGCCGGTGCCGGTGACGTCCTCGGCCAGTTTCGCGAAGCCGAGACCGGCGACCGTGAACAGCCCGGCCGCCCCGACGACGACGGTCAGCGGGGAATCGTGGGACATGAGTGCACCTCCATGGGCTCGGACGGCACCACGCAGGGAGTCCAGCATCAGCGCGGGCCGCCGGTGGACGCGCAGATCACAGAGCAGCTGGGTGTACTCGTCGCCGTACCGCTGCCGCCAGCCCGGCGGGTAGCAGGCCACCAGCACGCGGATCAGCCGGGCGTCGCCGTTCATGCCGGACCTGGCCGCAGCCGGCCCAGGCTCAGCGTGGCCAGCCGCTGCATCCGGGTCGCCTGGGCGGTCAGCTCGGCCGCGCCGGCCGCGGTCAACCGGTACGGCCGGCGCCGCCCGTCAGCCGGCAGCCCCTCGATCAGGCCGCGCTCTTCGAGGCGCGCCAGAGCCGCGTAGAGCGTCCCTGGGCCGATGGTCACCCCGACCTGCTCGGCGACGTCAGTGGTGATGGCGTACCCGTGCTTCTCGCCGTCGGCGAGGCTGGCCAGGACCAGCAGACCTGGTTCGGCCCAGCGGCCGAGGTCGTCACCCATCGATTACTCCGTTCTGCGCTATATCGTCGAACGTACTACGTGGGGCGATATAGCGCCAGCATCCGGGAGTGCCACTTCGCCGCCCGGCGAACGCGGAAGCGCGGATCTGGGCAACGCGCAGCCGCGACCGGCTCACCATGGTCCTCTGCATTTCGCTTCGGCCGCTCTGTCCGGAGAAACACGGACGCTGATGTGTTCATCGGCAGCGTCGGTTCGCGGTGGGCATTGCGGGGCCTCAGCGGGCGGTGTTGACCTGAATGCTCACGTCGGCGTGCCGGCGGCCGACGGTACAAGCGTTAGCTGACTGATGGACAGGATGATCGATGGCAGGCGTCACGTCGTTGTTGGAGAACCGGTCGCTGCGAACGAAAGTCCTCGCGCCCGTGCTGGTGTCGGCAGTGGGACTGGGAGTGGTCGCCTGGTCAGCGATGGGTGTTCTGGCTACGGCCGGTGACCGTACCGAAGCGATGTATTCGCAGACGGCGCAACCGTTGACGGAACTGGTGTCGTTGCGTGACGCGCAAGGCGACTCGAGGGTCGTCGTGCGCGACGCCATTCTCACCGCCCCCGGCAAGACCCAGGACGATTTCATCGCCCGGTTCGCCGACGTCGACGCCGCCATCGACAAAGCCATCAGCGCGTACGTCGCTGACCACGGCACCCTGTCCCCTCAGCAGTCCGCCCTTGTCGAGCAGGCCAAAACCGGTCTAGGGCAGTGGCGTGACGTGCGAGACAACCAGCTGGTCGCCCTGGTCCACGCCGGCGAGCAGAGCCGAGCAGACGCGTTGCTCGCCGACAACGGAGCGCTGGGCAAGGCCAACGCCATCTTCGCCGACGCGCTGGACACCCTGACCACGTCGGAAACCGCCCAGGCCCAAGCGGTCGCCTCGGCGGCCGGAGCGGCGCAGCGCCACAGCACCCGCATCCTGCTGATCGTATCGGTGACCTGCATCCTGCTGGCTGTACTGGCGGGTCTGTTCGTGGCACGGATGGTGGTGCGTCCGGTCCAGCGTGTCCAGCAGGTGCTGTCCCGTCTCGCCGCCGGTGACCTGACCGGTGACCCGCAGGTCACCTCACGCGATGAGGTCGGCGCGATGGCCGCCGCGCTCGTGTCGGCCAACGCGTCACTGCGCCGGACCGTCGGCACCGTCATCGACTCGGCGCAGAATCTCGACCATGCCGCGGCGCAACTGCAAAGCAGCAGCACCAGGATCGATCAGCAAGTGACGGACTCTGCGGCGCAGGCCACGCTGGTGGCCGACTCGGCGGCGACAGCCTCGGGAAGCATCAACACCGTCACCGTCGGCGCCGCCGAGATGAGCGCGGCCATCGGCGAGATCGCGCAGCGCTCGGCGCAAGCCGCCACCGTCGCCGCCGAAGCCGTCCAAGCCGTTGCCACGACTTCGGCCACTGTTGCTGACCTGGGCCGTAGCTCGGCCGACATCGAGCAGGTTCTCGGCGTGATCACGTCGATCGCCCAGCAGACCAATCTGCTCGCGTTGAACGCCACCATCGAGGCCGCGCGAGCGGGCGAGTCCGGTAAGGGGTTCGCGGTCGTGGCCGGCGAGGTCAAGGAACTCGCCCTGCAGACCGCGACCGCCACCGGGGACATCGCCCGCCGGGTTGCTGCGATTCAAGCCTCCAGCGCCGAGGCGATCACCGCGATCGGCCGCATCGGTGAGGTCATCAACGAGATCAACGGCCACCAGGGCGCGATCGCCGCCGCTGTCGAGGAACAGACCGCGACAACCGGCGAGATGCGACGCAATGTGGCCGACGCCGCCACCGCGAGCACCCGCATCGCCAGCACGATCACCGAGGTCGCCGACGCTGCGCACGCCACCAAAGCCGAAGCCGACGAGTCGCGGAAAGCCATTTCCACCGTTACCACGATGGCCCGTGAACTGCGCGACACCATCGAGCAGTTCCGGCGCTGAACGCCCTCCCGAAGCGAGCGTACTGACGGTCCGGGCGCCGGCCGGTGGCATGCTCGGCCGGCAGGCAGCGTCGCATCCGGGCCCCGTCCCGGCTTGCTATCCGAGTTTCACCTACCGGGTTGCCGGACATCGCCACGCCTCTGCGGCGGCCCGGACCGGCGTGGTCGCGCCGGTGGGTCGGCAGGTGCGCCCACGACGCCGGGACTGGAAAACAGCAGCGGCGCAACGGCCGGGCGAACGACCGGCGGCGGCCACGACGACGCCACCATCTCGGTGCCGCTGACCGACGGCGCGGGTGAGAGGCCGTCCAGCATCTGCTGGGCTTGACCGGCATCGATGCCCTGACCTGGATCGATGCGTACACCGGTGGTGTCGGCAAGGTCCTCGATGTCTTCGCCGGTCACGGTCGCCGCGTCGAGAGTGCTGAGGCGGCGGGCGAATTCCTGCACACTGATCGTCTGCAACTACTCTCCCTGCGAGTGTGGTTCGCGGCGGATCGCCTCAAGGTCAACCTGCTGTCGGCGACCGGAATTCTGCAGCCGGTTTGTGCTATCGGCGGCCGTGGCCGGCGATCCGAGGCGCTGTCAACGTTACAGGGCGAGCGCGGCCGCGGCCGACTTCGCACCGAGCGACCACAGCCGGCCGGCTGCCTGCAGGTTCGCCGGGCGATGCTGCGCGGGTCGACGGATTCGCATGTCGACGGCTGCTCCTTGCCCTCACATAGGTGGCCACGACGGCAGCAATGGTCGTCGGGGTGACGATGTCACCTGGCGGATCGACGCGAGCACGCCCGCGCGGGGCGGGCGTCAGGCCGGCCGGCTCACTGTCGAGGGGCAAGCCGGCTGAAACGGCTCCCCTGTACCGGCAGGACGCCTGCGTTAGGCTGAGATCGACTACGCCGCACTCGATCCCCCAGCACGGCGATGTCGGCTGATCACGCCGCATCCACCGGGGGGACGATGGCTGCACCACCCGAACAGGGCACCGGCCGCGGCACGGTCGTGCCCGAGCAGTCGGCCGTGCTCGCCGCGGCGATGGAGGCGTACCTGGCCTTCGACGCCACCGGGCGGGTGCTGGCCTGGAATCCCGCGGCCGAGGCGACGTTCGGCTACACCCACGCCCAGGCATACGGCCGATCGGTCGAAGAGTTGATCGTTCGCCCCGACGCCCGCGACGCCGGGCGAGCCGAACTGGCCCGGCTTGCCCGCGGCCTGCCCGGTAAAAGCCTCGGCCGGCGGATGCAGTGGTCGGCCTGGCACGCCGACGGTCACGAGATCCCGATCGAGATGACACTGACCACCACCACCGGCGATGACGGCGGCCGGCTCTTCCACGTCTTCGCCCACGACGTCACCACCGCGCAACGCGCGAGCCGGTTCACCGCCGTCGAGGCCGCCGTCGCCCGCGGCCTGGCCGAGGCGGACTCCAGCACCACCGCCGCGACCCGGGTCGTCGATGCGCTGGGCATCAAGATGGGCTGGCCTGTGACCGAGCTGTGGATCGTCGACGACGACCGGCAGTTGCTGACCTGCGCCGCCCGCCACGTCGAGCCCGGCCGGCGCCTGGACGACTTCGCCGTCGACGCCCTCGAACCGGGCGTCGCACTGCCCGGCCGGGTCTGCGCCGACGGCCAGCCGCACTGGATCCCCGACCTCGGCACCGACAGCCGATCCGTGCGCAGCCGGGCCGCCGCCCGCATCGGGCTGCGCGTAGCCGTCGGTGTCCCGCTCTGCACCGGCCAGCACGTCCTCGGCGCGCTGTGCGTCTACGGCGACCGGGTCGAGGACCCCGAGGACACCCTGCTCGGTCTGCTCACCGGGCTGGCCGCGCAGATCGGGCAGTACGTCGAACGGCGCCGCGCCGAGGAACTGGCCATCGAACTGGCCCGCACCAAGGACGAGTTCCTCGCCATGGTCACCCATGAACTACGCAACCCACTCGCGGCGATCACCGGCACCGCCACCTTGCTCGACGACGACCTAGACGACCTGCCCCGCGACGAACAGCGGCACTACCTGCGCATCATCGCCCGCAACGCCGAACGCCTCGCGGTCATGGCCGACGACCTGCTCGACCTCGCCCGCCTCGAATCCGGGCACCTGGCCATCAACCCGACCGACACCGACCTGTGCGACATCATCCGCGAAGCCGTGCAGGCCGCCACCCAGCCACCCGGTAAGAACCTGACGATCACCGCGGACCTGCCCGAACGCCTCGAGCTGTACGCCGATCCTGGCCGGCTGCGACAGGTCGCCGACAACCTGCTGTCCAACGCCATCAAATACACGCCCGCCGACGGCGCCGTCACCATCACCGCCCGCACCGACGACACCGGCCGCACCATCACGTGGAGCATCGCGGACACCGGCATCGGCATCCCGGCGGCCGAACGACCCCGGCTATTCCGCCGCTTCTACCGCGCCTCCACCGCCGTCGACCGGCGGATCCCTGGAACCGGCCTCGGTCTGGTCATCGCCCGCACCATCATCGAGCGCCACGGTGGCACCATCACCCTCCGCGACCACAGTGGCCCCGGCACCACCTTCACCATCGAACTACCCACCAAGTCCCCATAGCGGCATCGCAGATCGCCGTCTGCGTTCGGCACAGCCAGTATCGAGGTGCTGCAGTCCTCGTCTTTTGCTGACCGCCGGATCGGTGGTGTGTTGTCCGCCGGGTGATCTTGCGATGAGCGAGTCGTCACTGCCGGGCATCAGTTGATCGTCAGTTATTGCCATCAGATTGCAGTTGCGAAATCTGGCAGCCATGTCGCGTTCTCGCCTCGCCGGCACGCTCGCCGTGGCCGCCCTGCTGTTCGCCGGTTGCTCCGATCCGTCCACCGCCGGCAGTGGCGCGGCGGCCGGCACGCTCGTCGTGGCGACCGCGAGCGAGCCGGACACACTCAACCCGGTCCTCGGCTACGGCAGCGACGGCGCCTCGCTGATCTTCGACGGCCTCGTCGCCCGCGACGGGCAGAACGCCCTCGTCCCGGCCCTCGCCGAGCAACTCCCGCTGGTCGACGGCACAACCGTCACCGCGAAACTGCGCACCGGCGTGAGCTTCCGCGACGGCAGCCCGCTGACCGCGCAGGACGTCGTCTTCACCTACCAGCAGGTGCTCGACCCGAAGGTCGACTCCACGCTGCGCTCCGACCTGGACATGATCGACCGGGTCGAAGCGAGCGACGCGTCCACCGTGGTGTTCCACCTCAAATACGCCTACGCCCCGTTCCTGCAACGCCTCACCTTGGGCATCGTGCCGGCCAAGGCGCTGACCGGCCAGGACCTAAACAAGGCCGCGTTCAACCAGAAGCCGATCGGTACCGGCCCGTACAAGGTGACGTCCTGGACGCCGGGAGACCGGCTGGTCCTGACGGCCAACGACACCTACTGGGGTGGCAAACCGGCCAACAGCGGCGTGGTCGTGGCGTTCGTCCCGGACGACAATGTCCGGGCGCAGCGGGCCCGGGCCGGCGAGTTCGACGCCGTCGAGCTGGCGCCCAAGCTCGCCGCCGGGTTCAGCAGCGGCGTGGTGAAGGTGCCGACCGCCGACTACCGCGGCGTGATGCTGCCGATGAAGAACCCGGTCACCGGCGACGTCGCGATCCGCCGGGCCCTCAACGGCGCCGTCGACCGCGCCGCGATCGTCACCGGCGTGCTCGGCGGCTCCGGCGAACCCGCCTACGGTCCGGTCCCGGCCACCTCTGAGTACGCCGAGCCGTCCGCGCACCGTCGACACCCGACGCCGCGAAGATCCTGGACGCCGCCGGATGGGCAGCAGGCGGCGACGGGATCCGCGCCAAGGACGGCCGGCGCGCGAGCTTCACCCTGATGTACCCAGCCACCGACAGCCTGCGCAAGGAACTTCCCCTCGCCGTCACCGCCGACGCCAAGAAGGCCGGCATCGAGATCAAACCCGAGGGCCTGACCTCGGACGCGATCACGCCCCGGATGAAGAACGACGCGCTGATCATGGGGTACGGCACCCCGTACGACCCGGATTTCGTCTCCTACAAGCTGTTCGGGTCGGCCTTCGCCGAGGAGGGCTACTACAACCCCGGCTCCTACCGGTCGGCCGTCGTCGACAAGGTGCTGCAGGACGGACGCGACCACACCGCGACCGCGGAGCGGCAGGCCGCGTACGCCACGTTCCAGAAGCAGCCGTCCCGGGTTGGCCAGGTTCTCTGGCCCACCGTGGCAGCAACGGAGCGAGCATCGCCTACCTCTTCAGCAAGAAGGACCGCGAAATGACGGCACCAGGCACCCAGTGGCCGATCGCCGGGAACCAGTGAGCGCCCGCCCGCCAGCCGCAGGCTTGCTGCCCGCGGGAAAGGTCGGCTACCGCGGCAACGACGGCGTTGTCCTGCGCGGCGCGCTCTACGAGGTTTGGGGCGCTCTCTGCATCAGCTGTGAACGCGCCAAGGTCTTCCCCGAGATACAGATCGAGCACCTTATCCCGCGAACCGTTGACCCCTTCGTCCTTGCCGAACTGATCATCTACCACGCGCTCGACACCGACTTCCACGTCGACCATCCCGCCAACCTGACCGTGATCTGCGGCCCCTGCAACAACAAAAGCGCGACCGAATCCTGCGCACGCCGGGCACGACCACCCTCCTGCACATCGCCCGCGACCACAGCCCCGGTTGTCCGGTCGTCCGGGTCGCGGGGTCGAGCGGGTACGGACCGCCGCCGGCTGATCCGATCCGGTTCTCGCGTTGCCTGGCGGATTTCTTGGGATCGGCCGCAACTGCGCGAGTGTCACCGTGTGTGTTGCCTGAGGGAGATCCGTCCGAGGCAGCGTCATGTTTCTTCATCGATGCCGCGTACCTTGCGGCGCGGCCGGTACGCCGCACGACGATGTGGCCCAGCTCGGGACCAGCCTCAATAGCATCGTCGCGGCCCTGCGTGCAGCGGTCGGGTAGATCAGTAGCAATGCCGGCTCGGTGGCGGCCGCTTCCGAACAGCTCTCGGCCTACAGTATGAACTGCAGACTGCCACCAATATCGCGGGACGGGTCGCGGAAGGCTCACCGATTTGCCTGTTCGGCCTCGGCGCTGGTGCCGGCAGCAGTACGGTTTGCCCCGAGTTCCGCGCCCGGGGCGGAACGTACTCATGCACCACGGGAGCCTCATGCAGTCGGCACAGGTGCGCGTCAGTTGCGACGACCGTGTGCTGCACGATCCGGAGAGCGTGCTGGCCGTCGCGCTGCACGCCTACATCGCGATCGACGAAACGGGACAGGTCGTTGCCTGGAACCCGGCCGCCCAGGCGCTTTTCGGCTACTCCTTCGACCAGGCGTGCGGCCGGCTAATCGCTGATCTGATCATCCCGGTTGCGCAGCGGACCGCTCACCGGGAGGCGCTGGCTCGGTGTGCCGCCGGGGGTCCTGCCCCGATGCTGGGACGACGCATACAGCTGGCGGCCCTGCATCGTGACGGTCACGAGCTTCCCGTTGAGCTGACCGTCACCGCGACCGAAGAACCCGGCCGGCGCCTGTTCCATGCTTTCGCTCAGGATGTGACCCTCGCGCAGCGAGTCAGCCGGTTCGCCGCGGCCGAAGCCGCGGTCTCTCGCGGCTTGGCCGAGGCTGGCTCCAGCGGTGTCGCCGCTGCCCGGGTCGTGGCAGCTCTCGCGGTGCGCATGGGTTGGCCCGTCGCTGAATTGTGGCTGGCCGACGAGGCCCGGCAGATGGTCACCTGCGCGGCCCGGCACGTGAACACAGATCTGCGTCTGGGCGCGTTCGGTCTCAACGATCTCGAACCGGGCGTCGGACTGCCTGGCCGGGTGTATGCGCAGGCGGCGCCGGACTGGATTCCGGATCTGGCGGCTGATGTCACCTCATTCCGCAGTCGCGCCGGCGCCCGGATCGGCCTGCACGTCGCTGTCGGCGTCCCTGTATCCAGCGGCGGGCACACCATCGGCGCGTTGTGCGTCTACGGTGACCGGATCGAAGATCCGGAAGACACCCTGGTCGCCTTGCTGTCGGGGATCGCCGCTCAGGTGGGGCAGTATCTTGAGCGGCGCCGCGCCGAGGAACTCGCCGTCGAGCTGGCCAAGACCAAGGATGAGTTCCTCGCCCTGGTCACCCACGAACTGCGCAACCCGTTGTCGGTCATCACCGCCGCCACCGCGTTGCTCGAGGAAGATCTTGAGATCCTGGCGGTCGGGGAGCAGCGTCAGCAGCTGCAGGCCATCGGCCGCAACGCGCAACGGCTCAGCGTGATCGCCGAAGATCTTCTGGATCTGGCCCGCCTCGAAGCCGGCCACATAGCCATCGATCCCGTCGACACCGACCTGGCCGGCATCATCGGTGACGCCGTGGCCGCCCACCGGTCCGCGGCGAGCAGCAAGGATCTCACGATGATCGCTGACCTGCCGGAGCGGCTCGAGGTGTACGGCGACCCGCATCGCCTGCGGCAGGTCGCCGACAACCTGGTGTCCAACGCGATCAAATACACCCCGGCCGGCGGTACGGTCACGCTCACCGCAGCGCTCGACGCGAGCGCCGACACCGTTGTCTGGACCGTCGCGGACACCGGCATCGGCATCCCCGCAGCCGAACGGATGCACCTTTTCCGCCGCTTCTACCGCACCTCCATCGCCCGTGACCTGCGCATCCCCGGCACCGGGCTGGGGCTGGTCATCACCCGCACCATTATCGAACGCCACCACGGCACCATCGTGTTGAGCGACACTGTCGGGCCGGGCAGCACCTTCACCATCCGGCTGCCCCGCTACAAGATCGATCCGGCGCGGCCTGACGGCGACCCGGCGACGGACCGGTAGATAGCCAGGGCCGGTGCCAGCGGCGGCGCATAGCGTGCTGCACGACCAGGATCGTTCTGCCTGCCATCGACGACAGCGCTACGTCGTTGCGTCGGCGCGCAGCGGCGAGCACGGCTGCTACCGGGTTGCAACCACAGCGCAGCGGTAGGTGCCATCGGCCGGGCCTACGGCGGTCGTCGCAACTTTCGACCAAGACGGAAGGCCAGGCATGCAGCTGTTGAGCTATGAGTCGTGTTCTCTCGACGTCTTGCACGACACTCGTTCCGAGACCGTGGCGGCCCTGTATGCCGCCAGCATCGGTATTCGCGACGATCTCGCGCAGGTGATGCGAATCGCTGCCGCACAGGCCGGTGCCGACGCCGCGGCCATCAGCCTCAGACACGATCATGTGGTCGTGATGGCCGCTGCTCATGGCGTGCCGGACCGGCTGTCCCGCGGGGCCGCGGTCCCGGCGGCCTGGTCACCGTGTAGTCGCATCACCACCAGTGACCGGCCCTTGCTGATCGGCGATCTGCAACAGGAGCGGTTCGGGTTCTTTCCCGGCTCCGCCGTCCTTGGCACACTGCGGTCGTACGCGGGGGTGCCGTTGCGGCATGCCGGTCATGTTGTGGGCGCGGTCTGCGTCGTGGCAAATGACCCGCATGTCTTCAGCACCGCCACGCTGGCGTCGCTGTCCCAAGCCGGCGCGAAGGTCCTGCGCATGATGATCGGATACGCCGAGCCGACGACGCCCAGTGGTGTGCTGTCGGCACGTTCTGCCAGCAGCGAGTAGGCGCAGGCGTCGTCGGCCTCGCTGCTTCTGGCCCCGCGCCGTCGGTCATGACCGATGCGCTCACCTGCACATCCGCGAGGTCCTGCACCGGTTGTTCACCGGCGCCGGATTCAGCGTCCAGACCGCCCCTGACGGCCACACCGCGCTGCGGGCTGCCCGCCGGCACCCACCCGATGTCGTGCTCACCGACCTCGACATGCCCGGCCTGACCGGGCTGCAACTGTGCCAGGCCATCCGCGCCGATCCCACCCTGAGCGACATCCCCGTGGCCATCCTCAGCGGCGGCCTGCAACCCGGTGACCCGCGCGCCGCCGACAGCCAGGCCTGTGGAATCTGGCTCAAACCGTTCCACAACAACGACCTCGTCACCGCAGTACGACACCTTGCTGACCTCGGCCACCACCTGCACAACATCACCCCCGCGCACTGCCCCTTCCACGCCGGATGACCGGCCGTGGCGTCAGGACGCCGCGGAGGAATCAGGCTCTCCGGCAGGCGGACGAGGGCACCGTGGCGCGCGTATGGGTGCGGCGCGACCTCGCACCGGTGTGCCGGGAGGCAGGGCTGCGGAACGTGTGAGCTACGAACGCCGGAGTTCACCGATCACAAGGTCGCCGGCGAGCAGCGGGTCCACCTGATGGTCGGCGCCTCGACCATCCGGCAGGCCCTGCGAACAGCAATCGTCGACCGCCCGCGCCTGCGGTTGCCGGCTCGCCCTCCTCGAGACAACGGCAACGCCGCAGGCCGGCCTCCCGACCTACCGGATCCAGCGCTGAGTGCACCACGCCGGCGAGGCTGTCAGAAGCAGGCCGAGTTCAGCGGCTGCTTCCCGGGATCAGCGGAAGGCGGCCGCTGGGCCGGTCGGCTGCGGCTCGGCCGGCCGACGGATACCGCCGTTCCCGCGGGGCAGGCTGACGCACAGGGTGGTGCCGCCGGCGTTCGCTCGCGTTCGGGCGGTGGCGATGGTGCGCCCGTGGCGATCGGCAACCGCTTGCGGCGACCTATGCCGTCGCAACCGATCGCCTCCTTCAAGAGGCCTCTGCGGCATGCTGCGCGTCGCCGGTCTCGAACAGGTGAACCAGGCCGAGGACCTCGAAGATTCGTGTGATCATGCCGTCCCCTCGCGCCAGCCGGAACGCGACACCGGCCTGGTCGGCGGTCAGGTAGCCGTCGACGATCGCGGCGATCGCCTCGGAGTCGATGAACGTCACGTCTTTCAGATCTACGGTGATCAGCGCGATGTCGCCCGACTCGGCAGCGGCGACGAGAGTATCGCGTAGCTCGTCGCGGGCGCCGAGGTCGAACTCGCCACCGAGACGGATGACGGCGCTCGCCGGCCGGCCCGGGACCGGGTGCACGGTTTCCCGGGCGATCGAGAAGTAGTCGTCGTGCACGGATACTTGTCTACCAGCAAGGACCGGAGCTCTCGCGGCCGGCTTGGTCACTGGTGGCGCGAACGTGTCCCTGTCACCGGGATGTCATGCCGTGACTTCACGACTCAGGGGTCATGGGGAATGTCGCCCAGACGTTCTTGGTGGTCGCGGTGGCGTACCAGCCCACGGTCAGCGAGAAGGACTGTGCCAGCAGCAGCCCGCGTCCGCCCGCGTTGACCGGTCTGGTGTCAACCAGTTCCGGCATGGTGCTCAAGTCCCGGTCAGCGACCTCGATCACGAATTGGTCGTGGGTACGTAGCAGCCGCACCTCGGTGGGCGGACGCCCGTACTTGATCGCGTTGGTCGCCAGCTCGGTCGCGACCAGCACCATACGGTCCGGGATGTCGGCCAGCGGTTCGCTGACGGTGGACGTGTAGGCGGCCAATGCCTGCTGCAGCGCCAGCCGCAGGCCCCGCAGTTCCGTCTGGGAATTGAGCACCCAGATCTGCATGAGCTCGGCGTCCGGCGGCGGAGGAGAAACCTGCAAGTGGCCCACGGAGGCCTGTTATCCCCCTGGATGCCGACCTGTAACCCCCCATAGCCCGCGCCCCTGCCGATCCGCCGAACCATCTGCCCGGCGATATCACCCGGCCGCGCCCGATTGCCTGCATCGTGTCGACACCGCCGGGCGCGTCGCCGGCGGGAACCCGGCGGACGCCACCCTTGGCCATGACCGGAGGTATGCGTGCGGTGCGATCGAGGGTCGCCTCCGCTGCTGTGCTACGCCGAGGGAACGTGGCGCTCGGTCCTTCCGACCTGGTCAGCGGCGCGTAGCAGATTGGCGCGGGCGCGGGCCGCGAGCCGGATCGCCTCGTTGATCAATGCCGCCGACGCCGGGTCCGGCGCCAGCGGGGCCAGACGCCGGATCTGGTCCAGCGCTGCGGAGGCCTGTACCGCGCCGTGGAGCAGCAAGATCACGAGGTCCTGCTCGCCGGGCTCCGGGACGCGCCGGTCACCGGGCGGGGTTGGATCCGCTCGTGGCATCGCCGAACCTGCCGTCCGTCCCGCTGGATAGAAATGGCCTGACGCCGTGCCGCCCACGCCTCGCCGTCCAGCGCGTTCGATCCGGCGGGGCCGCCGGCGACCGGCTGAGACGGCGATATACCTGCCTGACACCGCGAGGCGTGCCACCGACGCGAAATTATTCCACCCAGCACTGTTGCGGGTTGTCGGCTTCGGCAATTTGGACACCGTCCGCGTGATGAGATCACTGGAGGAGCCCGAGTGACGGCGGAGGCGTCCGCAAATGCTCACTCCCCGCACCACTCAGCCGAACAGGCGAGTAGGACATGCCCGTCCAGGTTTCTCCACGAGCACACACGCCCGGAGCCTTGTGCAGGCTTGGGACGCCACGGCTCACAAGCTGCCGGGCACAGCAATCGCGGTGGCGTTGCGCAGTGCCGCACGAATACAGGAGCAGGCGGCGTCCCGGCGCACCGACCTCGTCATCAGCGGGCCGATCAGTCCGTCTGTCCCAGTACGCCTCACCAGCTCGGTGGTGATCGAAGTTATCCGCGCGGCGAGGAACTCTCTACTCATCGTCAGTTTCGCCGCCTACGGCGTCGCCGAGGTTATCGCGGAGCTCGCTGCCGCCGCCGCCCGAGGCGTACGGGTCGACCTTGTCCTTGAGGGATCCGTTGGTGATGGGGGCACCCTTCGCGGCCCTGCCGGTGCTTCGGCCGCTTTCTCGCAGCTAACCGATAGCGCTACCTTTTGGCACTGGCCCGCACACCGCCGTGCCGCAGCGGCCAAGTCAAGGTCAGCGCTCCACGCGAAGATCATTGCCGCGGATACTGCCATCGCCTTGATCAGCAGTGCGAATCTCACCGACCGGGCCCTGTCCACGAACCTAGAGGTTGGCGTAGTTATCAAGGACCCGATGGTGACCCAACGCCTGGTCCGACATTTCGAAGCCTTGATGGGTGAGGGTGCAGGCGTCTTGGAGCGCACATCTCCAGGACGCTGACGACAGAGTGGTATCGCCGCAGTCAGGAGCATCACCGCGAGTTCGACCGCGATCCGACCCTGAGATATTCATTCACGCCGGTGTATCTGTTCGCGTGGCCCGAACTCCTGGAACCTGGAGTGGTCGAGTTGTGACTCTAGGTTGCTGGGGGTGTCTGTGGATCTCAGCCCTGCACTACGGCAGCTGGTTCGGCCGGGAAGTGTGGTGATCGAGTCGGACCACCGGCTCGCAGAGAGGGTGCAGATCGCTGCGAAGAACCTCGGGATTGACCGGCCGCACTACGGTCCGCCGAAACCGCTGAAGCCCATCAGCGCAATGCACCAAGTCTTGGTCGATGTCACCCCGATCGAACTTCTGCACGAAGTCGGGCGAGCGACCGTCTTCCAGGAGCGTGCAGCGCTACGCGACATCCAGCGGATCTGGGCTCAACTGCGGTACTGCGACGCCTTCAGCTACGGAAAGGTAAAACTGCCGCGTGGTCGGCACTTGTTGCGGATGTCCGAGGACGCGCTGGCGAAACGCTTCCACCATGCCAACGTGCAATCCGAAACTCTGGGCATCGGCTTCGCGATCATCCTCGCCCGGCACGTCCTGAGCCACGGCGACCCAGGCTGGACCTGGATCCCAGTGGATGCCGAGATGGTCCTGGACGCCGGCTTCGACATCCCGGAGGGGCGACTGCGCCCGTACAGCCGTACGGACACGAAACTACGCCCCGACTACTTCCTCTTCGGGCACAAGTCTGACGGCCTGCTGTCGAGAACCCGCCTTGTGGTCCTGGAATGCAAGGGCACCCACTACCGGAAGAACGTCCTGGAACAACTCAGTAAGGCTGCCTTCCAACTCCAGTCTGTCCACGTCGGCGGGACAACGCCACCAGGGCTAATGATCTCCACCGTCCTGGAAGCCGAGCGCATCACCGTACACATCCTCGACCCTGACGGCGACGACGAACTGTGGCACGGCGACTCGGCCGAACTCGGCGACGAAGCAGATCAGCTTAATTTGAGCCGGACTCCCTCGACCGAGAGCCCAGTCGACGACGAAAGGCTTCCGGAACAACTCGATCTCTTTCCTGGCCTCGGCCCGGCCCCGCAGGTTTTCCCCGAGCCTGCTGGAACCGCCTCGCTCGCGGAGGTCTATCCGATTCCCGCTGAGCAGAAAGGCTGGTTCGCTCGCGTGCTGAGCCGTACGGCGGCAGCGGCCTCCCTGCTCTTCGCCGGTGACCAAAACCGCGCGCAGCGTCTCATCAGCGAACGCCAACGCCAGCGGACATTCGGAAACCGCGAGCCCGACCTGCCCGAACTGCACCACCGCAACACTGGCATAGGTTTCGCTAGGGGAACCTCCACCACAGTGCGCTGGACAGGCGGGCGCCGCCTCGAGGTTTTCAACGGCATCGACGTCGCGCTCCTTGCCTCCTTGAATGAGCACGGTGCTGGCGAATACGTCTCCCGTACCCGCGCCGGGAAACCCGAGATCGACGGCGCCGGTGACGAGGTATTCCTCCGCGCAGGAGACGGAACCGTCACCGGATTCCGTCTCCTGCCCTCATCACGCCGCCGCCGTCGCATCTAGCCGAGATGTGCCCAGTACACAATTCAACCTAGGCTGCTCAAATGCGAGACTTGGCTCGAACGGAGGGCTTCGACTTCGGCTTTCGGCATGGTCGGCGGATGGCCAGTCATCCAGGCCGGTTCGTTACCACCGGATCATTTGGTGCCGAGAACCGGCCTGCCACCGGATATGCCATCGCCGAGTCCGTAGGGCACTTTCGCCGTGAGCGCCTTCACCTGCGATAGGGCCACCACCAGGGGTATCCGTTCCTGTTCCACGCGACGATGGTGCCCCCACGACTGCGACGTCAGGCCCGCGTACAGCGTTGACTCGTCTGTCGTGAGAAACGGGACAGGCCGCTGTTCTCGGGCGCTCAGCGGCTTCCCGAGCCTGTCTTCGTTCGTTCCGAGGTGTCCCCAGCGGTCGAACGCAGTCATGTCCATGAACAGTGACGTGGCAGGAACTCCGGCCGCACGGAACTCGTTCAAGATCTCCAGGCCGTCCGCATCCATGTCACCCCAGTAGAAGACGTGCTGGGCGGCGGTGAGCCACGGGAGCGCGGCGATCGCGCCGGCGCCGCGCCCCATGCCTTCCACACTGATGGCGGAGGTCAGCGGCGGGAAATGGATCGCGGTGTCTTTGTTCTCGGAGATCACCACGATTTGCGGCAGGTACATCGGCGACGCGGTGTCACCGATGGTCACCGAGTCGTGGCGCCGCCGGCCGGCGGCGAGGTGATCCGGATCGAGGTAGGTGAAATGGACCCGGGGTGGATGTGGCGGCAGCAGCCCTAGGCTTTCGCGTCCGCAGAGACGTCGAACCAGTTCTTGCCGGGTGTTGAGCCATTTCGCGTGCAGCCCTTCGATCGGCACCTGCCGTGGCGTCAGACCTGTCGCGTCGTTCGAGGTGAACCATTCACCGGCACGGCACAGGACATCGAAGTCGACGTCGCTCATCTGGTCGACCGCGTTGACAGTGGCCGCCAGTAGCCTGGCGTCTTGCAGTCGCGGAAAGCGGTCTGCCAAGCTGCTGGCCCGGTGACGTCCGCGGGCGAGCCGGTCCGGCCAACCTCCGGCGCAAAGGTGTGCCGCTTGATCGATGTCGCCGATGCTCAGGTGGGTGGGAAGCTCCTGATCGGTGCCCAGGACCCGGCGGGTGCGAAACCTCAGCTCCGCCTGGTGATCAGCTGCCCATCGTCGCCACCGCACGGACCACGCTGCCGCGACGGAGAAGTCCGCAGCGAGCGTCGAGCCGGCAACTTGCCCGAGGGAGAACTGGTGCGGCCACGCACGCGCGGGGTCCTCCGGCGATGTGGTGCCGCCCTGCGATGGCCTGATGTTGCCCGCCGGGCCAGAGCCTTGGTCGGCTGCCGATGTATCGGACGGGACGGCACCGGCACCGGCAGCGGCATCGGCGGCCCAGGTCCGGGCGAGGCGACGTCCGACATCGGCGAGCACCTGCTCAATGGACTTCATCCGGGCCTCCCCATCGGGTCGCCTCGGTAGCGGGTGCACTCCTGGCGACGACTCCACCGCCGTTGCCGCTAACACGGTTCACAAGGGTAGTTCCGTCGTCGGCCGGCGTCCCCGGGCTGCTGGTGCCTGTTTGCCGGCTGTCACTGATGCGTGCGACGAAGGAGAAGTGTGTGGTCGTGTTCTTGGTGATCGCCAGCAGTTCGTCCATGTGCGGCTCCAGCGCGGTCACCTTGTCCAACGGCGCGCCGACGATGAGTTGGAAACCCAGCCCCTTCCATGCTTGAACGGCCCGGCCGGCGAACTCGGCGTCGGACTTGACGAATCCCTCGTCGAGGAACACCGGGGCGAAACGCGGCCGGGTCCGCAGTTCATCACCGAGCCGGAACCGCAGCGCCGCACCGACGATGAACGCCACCAGTTCCTGGCTCTCCCCACCGCTCTTCCCGCCGAGAGAAGAATGAGTGCTCAGCAGACGTCCGTCGGCGTCATACCGTTCTGCGGTCACCTCGACATGCCGGCGGACGTCCAGCAGCCGGTCGCGCTCGCTGAGGTCGGCAACAGCGCGCGGGTCGTCGCGGCGTCGCATACGGCCCATGAACTGCTGCAGGTCACGGAACCGGTTCTCCAGTTGGTCCTCCGACAGTTCCCGTGTGGCGCCGGACGACAGTGTTCGCAGCTGCCGGCGGAACCGGACTACGAGATCGGGAGACAGACGCCGCAGCCGGATCCGCAGGCGGTCGCGGTTGGCGCCGAACGGCAGCCCGCGCAGGATGTCGTTGATCGGTTCCAGCCGGTCCTCGATCTCCTGCACCGACGACTCCATGGCACCGGACAGCGGAACCAGATCCTCACCGCTCCACTGCATCAGCCGTTGCCGCCATTCAGCCCGCCGCTCGTGCAGCCCGGTGGTGAGGATGTTCTCCAGGATCGCGGCATAGTCCGGATACGACGCTGCCGTCCTTCCCAGGTTCGGATCCTCGAACTTCATCTGATAAGCGTTGAAGATCCGTTCCAGGTCGTTCTCGGCGTTCTGCTTCTGTGCTTTGGCCTCTTCCCACGTCGCCGTCAGACGTTTCATCAGGCGGGCGAGGTTGGTGTGGAACTGGCCGAGGTCGTCAGGATCGGCCGGGGCGACTGCGGTACTGAAGTGGGCATCCAGCGCCGCGGTCTGATCCTCCGACAGCAGCACCCGCTGCTCGTCGGTGAATCGTGCGAGTTCGTCGGTCACACTGGTCTGTAGCTGTGTCAGCGACAGGCGAGCCGTATCCAGCGTCCTCGCTGTCCGCTTGAGGTTGAACACCTGTTCCTGGAGCTCGCGCAGCTGTTCACCGAGGGTTTCGATGCGTTCCTGGAGGGCTTGCAACTGGTCGCTGCCTCGCAAGATCGTGTCGCGCAGCGACTCCAACCTGCCAGTGTGCGCGTCCAGGCTCGCCACGTCGATGTCTTCCCACGAGGTGGCACGGATGGCCTCGTAAGCGCTACGCCGCCGATCCAGGTCGGTTCGTTCGGCATCGAACGCGGCGCGCTCTTTGTCGATGTCGGTCAGATCTTTCTCGATCCGAGCGAGCTCACGATCGATTTCGGCGATCGTGTCCTCACTGCTGAATCCAATGATGTACGACTGCTCGTTGCGGCCGTGGCTTCCTCGACCGCCGATCCGGGTCTGCCCCGCAGCGGTGACACGCAGAACCGGCCCGCCCAATTCTTCGGCTGATTCCACGCAGATGGCATTCCGGCCGGGTTCAGAAACGTGACGGCGAACCCAGCCGGCGAATGGGGAGTCCTTGAACTGCAACTTGGCGGCGATCCGGTTGGGGTCACGATCAGCGTAACCTTCCTGCCCGACCGGCACGCCCTGGAACATCAATCGTCCGCGCAGCCTCAGCGGGTCGATCGCCGCGGAGAAGTCGTCGAGCAGATGCTCGGGGACGAGCATGATCCGGGCGCTGCCAGCGAGGACCGTTTCGATCGCCAGCCGCCACCGCGCATGCTCCGGTGCGACGTCGATCAGCTCGGCAAGGAACGGCAACTCGCTCACCGCCACCCCCGACACCCTTGCCACCTCCTGGCGCAGGTCATCGAGAGCTTTAGGAACCCGCCCCGTGCGCCCGGACAGCGAATCACGCTCCGCCTTCAGGAAACGGCGCCGTTCAAAAAGCGGAAACTCCCGGCTACGCAGCCCTTCACGCTCTTCCAACAGGGCGCCGGAAATCTGTGGGTACGCGGTCAGGAACCGGTCACCGTCTACCCGCAGACGCTCGAACGTCTCCCGTTCATCCAGCGGCGCCTGCAGACAGGCAGTGTTCTCAGCCAGCTTCGCGCGGCGTTCGCGACGTTCATCGCTCTGACGACGAGTCTGCTCGATCTGCCCGGCAAGTTCTTCCAGCCGGTCGCCGCCCGCCTGCCGGTGTGCAGTTTCGACTGCGGCAAGTTCATCCTTCACCCAGCTCTCGGCGGAGGCGGCCTGCGACAGGTCACTCGTGGCCTTCTCACGGTCCTGCCCGTTGGCCGTGAGCGCCTTGTCCAGCAGGGCAGCTTCACGGCGTAGCCTCCACAACGCGACGGGGCTGTCCCCGCTCGCGGTGATCCCGAACCCGTCGATCTGCTCGATGGTGGAGCGCGCGGCCAGCAGCGAGTCGTGTTTGCCGGTGATCGGAGTGAGCAGGTCGGCTTTCTGCTGCTCGGTCTGCATCGCGAGGTACGACACCTCAAGATCGTTGAAGTGGGCGATGGCCCGATCCGCTGCCACATAGGTCGCGGGCCGCTCGAGAACCATCTCCTTGTACAACTCGTCAACCGTACGGATCTGATGCCCGGACTGGATCCGCACCAGCAGCCGAAGGGCTTTCGAGCCGTCGCCGTTCGCGCCGATGCCCAGCCGGGTGTACAAACGCGTCGCGAACCCCGAGTACGTCTCGTGGGTGAGCAGCTGTGGGAATGCCGTTTTCAGTGCCTTCGGCGCAAACGAACTGTCCGTGTGCCCGGCAAGCTGTGCCAGGTCGAAGGCTCCCTCACACGTTGCTATCCGCATGACGATGTCACCGGCCTGCGTGGCCCGCGCCGGCACCAGGTACACCCGCAAGGCGGTGAACCGATTGCCGTGATCGTCGATGAACGTCATCCCCACCGCACCCCACGTGGCACGCCCGTTCCCGCGCAGCACCTTCGGCCGCTCACGGCCGTTCTCGTCGGCTGTGGTGTCGGTCTGCCCCCGCAGGTATGACAGCAGATTACGCTGTTCGGCGCTGCGAGCACGTCCCGCGACGGCATCGTTTGAGGCACCGTTGAACGGCGTGTCCGACGGCATCATCAAAGCGATATAGGCGTCGAGCAGCGTGCTTTTGCCGGTCCCGGAAGCCCCGGAGACCAGCGTCGCACCGGGATGAAAATCGAACCGGACCCGGCCTTCGAAGCCACCCCAGTTCACCAACTGGAACGCCTCCGCCTTCCACTGCAGCGTGCCTTCAGTTGCCCCAGCGACGTACAAAAGCGGTTGCGGCTGTGCCACCAGCCGAGGTGCAGCCGGTGCGACCGGCTGCGCGAAGAACGTAGCCGGCATCAGGGCGTTCTCATCGATGCTCACAGGTCGTCTCCATCGTCGCTGCCGAGATGCGAATCGCCGTCGTCATCGGAGGAGACCTGCGGGTCGCCGGCCTCGTTCTGCGCCCGCAGCCAGCGCAGCAGTTCCTGCAGCCGCTCTAGCGGCAGCACGACGTCGATGGCCGGACTGACCTCGAACCGTGCCGCTGAACTCAACCCTACGAGCAAGCCGGCACGGTTGAGGCCTTCGATGGCCTTTACCGCCCGCCTCGCGTCGCCAGCCTGGTCGGTGGCATGTGCCGGCCGCAGCGAAGCGACGTACTCCAGAAGATCTTGCCGGTCCACGAATGTGCGGGAGGCGCCAGCGGCCTCCTCGGATCGGCTGCGAGTACGCAAGTAGACCATCAGGATGGTTTCCTCGCGGCTCCACGCCGTGTCGTGCAGCAACGTCGGGAACCGGCCCCCTCCCTCGGGGACGACCTGCCTCTTATAGGCGACCTCACGCTGTGCGTCCAGGTGCAGGTCAAGGAACTGGTCGTTGAGCCGCGACCGGAACAGCCGAGGGTTGGCCGTCAGAACCCGCCACTCCTTGGGATGGCTGTGCGCGGTGATGAACCGCTGCTTGAGAAGGGCGACCAGCGTACGCCGTTGGGCGAGCTCCAACGTTCCCTCGTCGCCCTCGAACAGGGCCAGGCTGCTGCTCAGTTCCCTGTCCTCATCCTCCCACCCGCTCCCAGGACCGGCCGTCCCACCGGACGACAACGCGTCGTCAATACTCATCCGTGCTCCCATCCCGGCGTGAACTCAAGCCACATGCTCATCGGAAGCCGTCGACGGACGGCGCCCGCGAGGAACGATCAGCGGAGCGAGTAGTTCTCGTACGGCCCCGTCACGGCGGATCGTGCGGTAACGCTCGCGGACCTCATCGGCCCGGTCGAGGCCGTCCATGTTGGTCGCCAGGTGCAGCAACCCCAGAACCTCCACAGGACGACGCAGTTCCGGGTGCAGCGTCTCGAACAGGGCACCCAACGACGTCGGCGGATCATCAGAAGTCAACGCCGCCTCGATAGCGGCCCTGAGCTGATCCAGCGAAGGCCCGCCTTGCGCGAGCAGATCCTCCAGCGACAGATCTCCGGGCCGGTCGGCTGTCACATCGCGCAGTGGCGGCGGCCCGGAGTCCTCCTCCGGGCGGTGAAACCGTTCACGCAGATGCGGCATCTCGATCCGAGCCGGCAACAGCGGCAACGACACACTGCTTCGCGGACCGGCCGCATCCATCCACCGCGACAACTCCATGTCCAGCTGGCGCAGCGTGCTGTCCAGCTCACGATCCCTGACGGTGTTGTGGGTCTGGATGTACTCCCTCAGCGTCGCACTGACCCTATTCCGCCGGGCCAGGACATCGTCGATGCCTCGGCGGATGAGCCCGACCGTGCCACGCAGATCGCGACGGTCACCAGCGCTGAGAATGTCATCAGCCAGCGGATGCTCCAACAGCGCCGACAAGTCCTCACGCAACTGCAGCAGCAGCTCGTCGTCGCGCAACAGCGCGAAGGCCCCTTCGAAAGCGCGACCCTCGGCCGTGGCAGCCATCAACGAATCGATGCGGCGTAGGTAATCGTCGATGACCTCCCCGGCGGGCCGATCCTCCGCCCGGAACGAGTTCAGGATCTGCGCGCGAAGCGTGCCGAAGGCTTCCTCCACCCGGGCGAAGTCGCTCGGCAAAGCGGAGACCAGGTGCAGCAGCTCGCCGTAGCCCTCAAGCATGTAGTCTGCCGACACCTCCGGCAGGTCGCCTCCGGCAACGAGCCGGTCGCGCTCCTGGGTGAGCCGGTCGATCTCGCTGTTGAGTATTTCCACGCGGGCGGAGCGCTCCGGGTTAGCGTCCCTGTTGAACCTCCGCACCGCGTTAATGATCGTGGCGATGCGGTGTTCGCTCAGGCTGGCCCGCTCCCTGGTCAGGCTGGTGACCAGGCTGAGTGCATCCTGGGCGTGACTGGTAAGGGTGTACACCTCGGTACCGTCGTCCTCAATGCTGCGGACCAGCCACTGGCCCCGCATCCACCGCAGACAGAGATCGCGGCCCGAAGCGGCGGGCACGTCCGCCGCGCCCGCCGCTCGAAGCTGGTCAAGATACGTCTCCACCTGACTGTGCAGTTGTGCCGAGGGCACGGTTCTGCCATCGCGGGTGAAGACGCTGCGGAACACCGTGATCACCACCCTTGCATGGTTCTTGTGGAGCAGGGTGAGTGTTGGCTGATCGAAGGCACCGGAAACGCGCGCAAATTCTCCGATGATGTCAGTCATTGCCTGTCTTGTTCCTCCGCACCTTGCGAGCCGGACTCGCCTCGACCCCATCCGAGCCGCGAAGCCCTGCGCCTCACCGATGAACGTGTCAGCCACTCTAGAAGCCGGGTCCGACAAAAGCGGCCACTCGAAAACGTGGGCAACAGCAGGCGAATCCCGATTTGCGGGCGTTCGGCACATAAGCCGCCCTTGTTCGGCCGATCGATCGAGACCATCATCATCTTTTCGTCGCCGTCGAATGGCGAGTGGAACGGGCGCAGAGCAGGCCCTGACATCTGCCGCGGTAGAGTTGTCGAATCCACCGGGCGCAGCGGATCGGTGGCGATCAGTCTCACCGCACCCGTGCGCGGCGACGAACACGCCGCTACATCACCAGGCGAGGGCTTTAAGTCGCCGGCTCAGTCGTCCAGAACTCGTACTCCAGGTTGCAGTGCAAGCACTGCGCCTCTGCCAGGTCATCCGGCCAGACATGGGCACAGCGTGCCGGGTCAGGCGTAACGGCGAGATCATGCGCGAGCAATCGCTCGAGGTCGGCTTCCCGGAAGTGTGGTTCTTCGTCGCGAGTGAGATCGAGGTGCCAGTTCGTATTGTCAAGTTGAAGGGGATCTGCGATCCTGACTTCCTGATCAAAGTCGTAGACGGGAACCGTCAAGTTCAACCTCCGGCTTCGCATCTGATTGCGCCAGGCGTCGATCCGAACCGGCGAAACGCATAGCTGTATTCCCGCAAGCCCTCAAAATGTGCTTGATTTGCGCATCCGGGCGAATCGGCATGACTATCCCCGTCAATGTGGGTACTCCCGAACGGGTGCTCTGGGCTCGCAGCCGGTCACCTTTCCCCGGCCACCTTGTTTCTCAAAGTGAAGATTCCTCTTGTCTGGGGGCCGCTACTGGAGCCGAGGTGCGGGCCATGTCCGCGGACAGCGCGATCGTTCAAGATCAGGTGACAGGGATGTTCGGTTCCGGCTGGAGATGGGCCGTAATCACGGTGGGATCCGCATGCAGGTCGGGCGGACCGGGTTCGTCACCGAGAAGGCCGCGACCATCGAGTTCGGCCGACTCTGCAGGCAACGGGACGCACGACATCCGAAGTCGCGGCTGAGCGACACCGTGCAGAGCATCTGCGACGGCTGGCTGCTTGCCCGGGAGCAGGAGATCGAGCCCAACACCGCCTACTGTTACCGGTGGCTATTCGGATTGATCTACCCGTACGTGGGTGGTGTGCTGGCGGCGCGGCTCAGCGCTCGGATGGTCGAGCGCGCTTACCGCGAGTTGGAGGCTGCTGGGTACTCCCGTACCACCCTGCGGACGTTGAACTTGGTGTTGGCCAGGGCGTTCGAGGAACAGGTCGGTAGGACCCTGGGTGCGCGTAAGCCGCGGGAGAGCGATGACGAGCGGCCGATCTGGACACTCGCCGAGGCCCGGTCGTTCGGGGACTATGTCGGCGCGGATCGCCTGTACCCGATGTGGCGACTCCTACTCGTGACGGGTCTGCGGCGCGGCGAGTTGTGCGGTCTGCGGTGCGGTGACCTAGAGCCGGTTCAGGGCACGCTCACCGTGCGACGGCAACTCGTGGTCGAGAATCCCGGCAGCCGGGTTCGGGTGAAGCCTCCGAAGTCCCACAACGGCGTGCGCACATTGGTGCTCGACGCGGTGACGCTCGAACTCCTCACCGCTGCGGCGTTGGGGGAGGCGTCACACTACATCTTCACTGGTCGTACCCGACGGCCGCTGCGGCCGGACAATCTCACGGACCGGTTTAACCAGCTTGCCGAGGCCGCCCCAAGTGAGGCCTATCGGGCCGCACCAGATTCGGCATCTGGTCGCGTCGAGTCTGCTCGACGCCGGCTACGGCGTCCACGAAGTCACCGAGCGGCTCGGCCACGACCCCGCCACGCTCATGCGCTACTACACCCGGGTCAGCGCGGCCAGGCGCCTGCAAGCCACCGACTGGATCGCCGAACTGATGACATTGCCCGGAGCCCAAACAAGGTCGCCCCGGATCCGGCCAGAAGTACGACGAGTCTTCTCTCATGAGCGTGGTGAGCCTGTGAAGAAGCGGCGTTCTCCATTTGATGCCGACTTGAGAAGGTAAGGGCGGGGGTTTCGTGGACTGGCCGGATCCTCGGGGCACGCATCTGGATCAAGGTGATCGCGGGCGCGGCGGAAAAGGTGGGAACTCCCAAAACCCGTCGCCTGCGGGAGTTGCCGGTAGTCCTGCTGGGGTCCGGTTGAGAGGCGATGTGCTTAAGTTAAGGAGCCTGTGTTAATAGTCGGCTCGGCGGCGCATTACCGACGGAAAGGCGGTTGGAAGAATTGACGGAGAAGTTGATTCGGCCGAGGGAGGTGGGGTTCCCGAGTAAAGGGGTCGACCCGATTGCGGGCGAGCATGCCGCTCGTTGCCCTGAACCGGCTTGTTGGGGTGTCGGCAAAGCGCGGGTAAACGCTAGGGAGAGGCGTTCTGAGGGAATCTTAGTAGGAAAGGTGCTGGTGAGAGGGCCGGGATGGGATCTTCAGGCGGTCGTCGGCGGCGACACCTTAACTCGCCCTGGTATGCTTATCAGCGACCTGGGAAAACGTTATCGAGCACGTCGCTGGGCCTTTCAGCTGCCCCCCTGGGGGTCAAGGGGTCGCAGGTTCAAATCCTGTCAGCCCGACAGCGAAGGGGTTTCCACAGGTCAGCGACTTGCGGAAGCCCCTTTTTCGTGTCTGGCGACGTCAGCCGGGTCGAGCACGCCGCTTGTAGACCCCTTGACTCGGCAGGTGACAGACGATGCCCCTCCTCAAGCTCGACCAGCTGTGCGACGGCCTAGAGAAAGGCGACTGGGCCGGCTTCCTGCGCGATTGGGACCGCACCCTTCGCTCCGCGAATCGCCCCGAAACAACGCGCTACAACTACCTTCTGGCCGCGGCTCAGCTGGCCAAATATCTCGGGGAGCACTCCCCGGATCCGGACGCCGACGACGCTTCCCAGGACCCGACTCTGGTGACCAAGGCCCACTGCGAGTTCTTCCAAGCCTGGATGATCAAAACCCGATCAGCGGCCACCGCCTTGAACAAGCACAAGAGTCTCCAGCAGTTCTTCAAGTACCTCCTCGAGGAAGAGGAGATTGACAAGTCGCCGATGGCCCGGGTGAAGCAGCCGGTCGTCGAGCAGAAGCTCGTTCCGGTCATGGGCGACGACGACACGAAGAAACTGCTCGACTCCACCAAAGGCAAAACGTTCCTGGCGTTACGCGACGAAGCGATCATCCGGCTGTACTACAACACCGGCGCCCGACTGTCCGAGATCGGCAATCTGAAGTTGACCGATCTGGACATGAACACCGAGTCGGTGCTGCTGCACGGCAAAGGCGCCAAAGACCGCCGGGTGCGATTCGGTCCGAAGACGTCCCGGGCCATCGCCCGCTATCTACGGGCCCGCGCCAAGCGGAAAGACGTCGACAAGGTTCCACAGTTGTGGATGGCCGAACGCGGCGCGAAAGCACTCGCGCCGAACGGCATCAAAATCATGCTGAAGCGGCGCGGCGCCACGGCCGGCGTGCAGGGCACGCACGCGCACCGGTGGCGGCACAACTTCGCCCACGAGTGGCACAAGAAGGGCGGCAACACCGGCGACCTGATGCTGCTGCTCGGCTGGGCGTCGGAAGACATGCCGCGCCGGTACGGGGCGAGCGCGGCGGCCGAGCGGGCGCAGGAGCTGCAGTCGCAGATGGGCATCGGCGAGCGCGTCTGAGCCCCGGCTGGGCCGCGATAGCGGACGGCTTGCGTGGCACCTTCACCCGGCAGAGGGGAGACAACCTCCGACAACCAGAGACAACTTCCGGCGCGGCGATCTGCTGACCGAGGATGGACTGACGGACCGCCAGCAGGCGACTACGTGCCCTTTTATGTAGTCAAGGTGTCTATGGCGGGCGCGACGTTGGCGCGGCGAGGGTGGGCAATCGGTCCATGGCTGCCTCACCCTCGCCCTTGCGTTTTCGGGTCTACTCATGAAAGCGACGGACGGCGGGGAGGTCGTACCCATGAAGCGCTCACGAGCGGTTGCGCTGGTCGAGGAAGTGCTCGGTCGGCTGGTGGAGGGACAGAAGGAGCGTCCGCTGAACTTGGTCCGGGAGGTGTATGTCTTCGGATCATTTGCGCGTGGCGCGCTGGAACCGGGTGACGTCGACCTTGACGTCGAGTTCGACAAGGACTGGGCCTGGTCGTCCGCGGCCGTCGACGCGATGAGCGCGGGGCGTGATCCGTATTTGCCGCTTCGCCGGCCGCTGGTGGGCGGTAAGCGCAGTGTCCAGTTTATGTTCAACGGCCACGAAGCGGCGGATTTCCCCATGACGCTGCTGTGGCGCCGCGGCGATGACTTGAGCACCGCGCTGGAGCGGCTATACGAGATCAAGGAGAACCCGGCAGCGGGGAGAGCGGAACGGCACGCGATGCTGCCGCAGTTCGAAGGACTCGACAAGTGGCTGAACCGCTTTTACCGCGAGCACTTCATCGCTGCTATCGACAGCGGCGCGATCGCAGTCGAGCGGCTGTCGTTACCCGAGGCTGCGGTCCGTCATCTGCAGCACCCCGTAGTCGAGGAGCATCTCTGGAACCGTTGGTCGGAGACCAGTCCTTTGCGTCGGTCAGCCGGTGCTGTCTTCGCGTACTACATCGATCGGGGCATCGATCCGGAACTGATGAACCTCCACGGAGAGAAAGTCACTCTCGGCAAGAAGCCGTATTACTACGCTGGCTTCGAGCTGCGGTATCTGCGTTCCATGCAATGGGCTTTCGCTGAGGACGGCGGCCGTGAATGGATCGAAGTAGTTCACCCCGTGAAGCGCGGAGAGATCCACGCGTTGCGGTTTCTGCCGGTCTCCGCGGAGAGGTTCTCGGCGCTCGACTGGTTGCGAGGCTGATGTCTGGTTCCTATGCTGGACGCAGGTGTGATGAGCTGCGGAAACTCATCTAAGGGTCACGCCGCGAGACCGTACGCAACCCGGCAGGTTATTGGTTCGCGCGCCCGGTGGTGGAGCAGTCCGGTCTTCGTCTTCGTAGCTCTTCGTCATCCTCGTCGTAATTTCATCGTAGGGCCTCAAGTCCCGAATAGCCACTCTTTCTTTGTGTCGTTCGTCGATGGTTATTCGTTATTCATTGTTGTTCGTTGCATGGCGTCATTGTCTATCCGCAGGCCGGCTCGTGGTGTCTTCAGAAGAATTCTGACCTGAGGTAGACAACCTGCGGCAACCGGAGACAACTTCCCCTGAGCATCGCGGCTGCTTGACGATGAAATCGCCGGTTCGGCGCACTCGTCGTTGCTGACGGCAGGACGTCAGCGCGCCGAGTGAGCGGCGTTGGGAGGTGTCGTGTGGCGTTGGATTTGCAGAAGGTGTGTCACGGCCTTACGCCTTCTTGGTTCGGATATCTGCGGGACTGGGATCGCACCCTTCGAGGCGGGAACTATCCGGAAACCACGCGCTATAACTATCTGCTTGCGGGCGCGCAGCTTGGCCGGTTCCTCATCGAGAATCCGGAAGGTATCGAAGCGGGGGAGGCTGCAGGCGACCCGACTGAGGTCGAGCGGGGCCATGTGGAGGAGTTCCAGGCGTGGATGGTGCGGACACGGTCGGCGTCGACGGCGTTGAACAAGCACAAGGGGTTGCAGCAGTTCTTTAAGTGGCTGGTCGAGGAAGAGGATCTCGAGCGGTCGCCGCTGGCGCGGGTGAAGCAGCCGAAGACGGGGCAGACGTTGATTCCGATTCTCGGGGATGACGAGACCGCCAAGATTTTGGCGACCTGCGACGACAAGGGCTTCCTGTCACTGCGTGACGCGGCCCTCATCCGGGTCTTCTACAGCACGGGTGCCCGGTTGTCGGAGGTTGCTGGGCTCCTGCTCGACGATGTCGACCTAGACCACGACACGATGCTGTTTCACGGCAAGGGTATGAAGGACCGTCGGGTCCGGTTCGGCGGCAAGGCCGGTCGGGCGCTGAGCCGGTATCTGCGGATGCGTGCCCGTCGTCGTGCTGTGGACTCGCCGGCGTTGTGGTTGCCGGAGAAGGGCGAGATACCGCTGTCGTCGAACGGCATCAAGATCATGCTTCGTCGCCGCGGCGAGCTCGCCGGAGTGCCGAATGTGCACGCCCACCGGTGGCGGCACAACTTCGCCCACGAGTGGAAGCTTGCCGGCGGCGACACCGGCGACCTGATGTTGGTACTCGGCTGGGCCTCGGATGACATGCCGCGCCGGTACGGGGCGAGCGCGGCGGCGGAGCGGGCGCAGCAGGTGCATGCGCGGTTGCGTATCGGGGACCGGATTTGATCATGGGGGAGTGCGTGATGGCGTTGACGGAGCGGCAGCGTATACGGCGGGCACGGATCGCGGCGCATGCGTCGTGGGCGAATACCGCGGACCGTCAGGGGCGTACGGCGCCGGCGACGTCGGCGTTTCTGGCTCGGTTCGAGAAGCAGGTCGACCCGCTGGGGGTGCTGGAGCCGGCGGTTCGGGAGCGGATGGCCGAGCATGCCCGCAGGGCGTACATGTTGCAACTGGCGGAGCGGTCGGCGAAGGCGCGGGCGCGCCGGGCTGCTGGCGGTGGGTCGTGAGTACGGCCGTGCTCGCGGTGGATACGCCCGCGCCGACGTTCGCCGAGTACGTGCCGGTGGTGTCCACGGCGGTCGGTCCCGGCGCGCGGCAGCTGTATGGGACGTACTGGCGCAAGGTCGTCGAGCAGTGGGGCGATCGGCGACTGGACGAGCCGACGCCGACGGAGGTGCGGGAGCTGGCCGAGCGCTGCAGGGACACGGTTATGCGGCGCCGCAACGGACGTGGCGGTGGCGGTGCGGAGGAGCATCTGATTGCCGCGTTGCGCTGTCTGTATCGCCAGGCTGCCGTTGATCGGGTTGTCGCTGTCGGCTGCAATCCGGCGCTGGACGTGGCTAAACCGCGGCGTCCGGCAGCGAACGGCGGCCGGGTGCTGTCGGAAAGCGAGTTGGCGGAGATCATGACTGTCGCAGCGGGCACCGGCGACGACCCGGAACTCGACGGTGTCGTGGTGCGGCTGCATCGGGAGGCCGCGTGCTCACGGGGCGAGGCCCTGCAGCTGACGAGCAACGACTTGAACTCGAAAGAATGCCTGGTGACCTTGCGAGCGGGTACCGACCGGGCGCGTACGCAGCCGATATCGCCGCCGTTGGCGAGAGCGCTGCAACAACTCGTGTCGCAACGGCCCGGGATTGCGGCGCAGCGGCTGCTGCGGTATCACGACGGCCGCCCGATCACCCATCGCCGCTATGACCATCTGTGGCAGCGGATCGGCTCGCATCTTCCCTGGGTCGCCGAGGAACAGGTCAGCACGGGGTGGCTGCGCCGGGCGACGCTGGAGCGGATCCGGTACGCCTTTGGTGCCCCGGTCACCGATGCCTACATCAGATCTGACCACGAGCGTGTGCAGGCTGCTGTGGCTGCAGGGCGTCCGGTCCCGGGTATGGCTGACATCGTGGCAGCCCCTGGCATGGCTGACCGGCGAATCGCATCCGTTGGTCGTAGATCAGCCTGACGCCCACGAGCACGTAGCGCCCGGGCGCTACCTGGCCGCAGAACACCACGAGGGAGCAGCGGGGCCATTCGTGTAGGTGACATCCACGAGTGGCCACGTCATCGACGGTCGGTCGGTGCGTCTCATCGGTACCTCGTCCCGCAGTGAGGTGACCGTGATGACCTCTCCCGCCGACCCTCAAGATCTGACGGCTTTGCCGGTGGTGCTCGCGGCTGCACGGCGTGTCCGCGGCCGCGGCAAACTCTTGCCGCCGGGCGTGCTGCGGTTCGCGTTCTACGGCCGAATGTCGACCAGCGACTACCAGCATCACGCGACGTCGTACCAATGGCAGTTCGACACCGCGCTGCACCTGATCACCGGGCACGGGACGATCGTCGCGCAGTTCTTCGACGACGGAAGCCCGCGGAGCCTGGACTGGCACCTACGTCCGCAAGCGTCCGCGCTGCTGGCCGCGATCACCGCACCGGGTCGCGCCTTCGACGCGATCGTCGTCGGCGAGTTCGAACGCGCCTTCTACGCCGGGCAGTTACAGCGGCTGTTGCCGTACTTCATCGAGCACGGCATTCAGGTATGGCTGCCCGAGATCGGCGGGCCGCTGGATCCCGTTGACCCGGTGCACCAGGCGCTGATGCTGCTGCTGGGACACCAGTCCGAACGCGAGATCCTGCGGTTTCGGTTCCGGGCCAGCGCTGCCATGCAATCCCAGGTCCGCGATCAGGGACGCTATTTGGGTGGCCGACCGCCGTACGGCTACCGCCTCGTCGACGCAGGCCCGCACCCGAATGCCGTGCATGCTCGTTGGGGTCGCCGGCTGCGCCGGCTCGATCCGGATCCGGTGACTGCACCGCATGTCCGCTGGATCTTCCGGATGCGGCTGGCCGGGTGCAGCACTTCCGGGATCGCCCGAACCTTGAACATGCTCGGTATCCCTTCTCCGTCAGCTCATGACAGGGCGCGGAACCCGCACCGCGACGGCACTTCGTGGACGGTGCGTACGGTTGCGGCGATCCTGGCGAATCCCCGCTACACCGGCAAAGAAGTCTGGAACCGGCAGCGGACGGATCATCACGAGACGCGGCTCGGAGACAAGAACAGCCGACTACCGGGCCGGAAGCCGTCACGCAGGTGGAACCCGCCCGAGGAGTGGGTGTTCTCCACCGCGATTGCCCACCCGCCGCTGGTCAGCGAAGCTGATTTCCTGCGTGCCCAGCGCATCTCGGCCGTCGCACTGCCGGCTGACGGCAATCCGAGCCGCTATCGCCTAACCGGCCTGGTCATTTGCGGGGAATGCGGCCGGCGGGCCGAGGGGCACTGGTCGAAAGGGCTCGCCCGGTATCGGTGTCGGCATGGCGTCAACGGTGGCAGCGCGGCGCAGCCGGGACGGATGAAGACGCTGTACGTGCGAGAGGACCAAGTTCTCGAGCAGGCCGCCGTCCAGTACACAAACCTGATGAAGCTCGATTCCGGTGCTATCCCGCCGGTCGCCCTTGCTGCCGCTCTACGCCGCCGCGGTATCACAGTGGTCTGCACCAAGGTGAGCATCACGCTGGACTTTGGCGAAGGTGTGCACGCCTTCGCGCACGCTAACGAAGAGATCACTGGCTACCAGGCGACTCCGATGACTCCGCCCCGCACTATCGAAGCGAACGGCGGGGCCGGAGTGCCGCGGCAACGGGGTCCTGCCGAAGATCAAACCACGGATCGGTCACGCGGAGTGATCGGAAGGTGATGGGGGTTAACGTGTCCGGAGGGGGACTTGAACCCCCATGCTCTATTTTTGCAAAGTAGAGATGGTTCTTGGGCTGTTCTATTCGAATCTACTGCATTCGAGCATGCTGCGCGATCTCATCGGTGCGACTGCGTCATAACATTCACGCATTGCCAGGGGTGGGACAGTCAGCCCGCAAACAAGCTCCTCCCGTGCAGGCCGCCGTCGTTGGGGACCGGGCGAGGGGCATCGGAGGCTCCGGAAGGACGGCTACCGTTCGGCGAGGGATCGGCGTAGCCAAGTGACGTGTCGCCCGCGGCGATCACTGCGGCGCACCGACTCAAAGCCGCCGCCGAGGTGACCAACGAGCTGTCTGGTATCCCCACCGAACAGATCGTCGTTGAGCTGAGCTTTCCGGGCTTGCGTAGGTCGGTTCTGATCTGCAGACCTCCCGGTAGGTGGTGTCTGACATTGACCTCATGCTGTAACCGATTTGGATAGTCGCGACACGCCTCCGACACGAACGCCCGTACTGTGATCTTGTCTGCCTGCCAATCCATGATTGCGCTCGGCGGCGCGGCATGGAAGTTGTCTCGGGTTGCCTATGGTTGTCGCGTCGGCCAGCCACGGTGACCGCGCCGGTGCCGGGGCATCGCCGGGCGGGCATCTATCTCAGTGGAACGCCTGTCGGTTCGGATCAGGGAAGCTCTTCCTTGGACTTCAGGCGGCTCGGCCGGTCATTGGCGCACGGATGTTCTTCGCGTTGACCCTTTCGGTAATTTTCCAATTCTCTGCTGCACTCGTTCTTCTCGGCGACGACGCATGGGACCTTGGCGGTGTGCCCGGCGTTGACGGGCGTAGGACACCTGACCTAGAGTCGTCTTCTAGGTCAGGTGTCCTACGGTGAGGAGGGTCGAGATGACGGCCAGTGCGACCCGTGAGCAGATTGTCCGGGCGGCCGACCGGCTGTTCTACGAGCGCGGCTTCGAGCACACCTCGTTCGCTGACATTGCTGGCGCGGTCGGCCTGTCACGCGGGAACTTCTACTACCACTTCAAGTCTAAGGACGCGATCCTCGACGCCGTGATCGCGGCGCGGCGCGACGAGCGTCGAGGCTGGCTGGCCCGGTGGGAGAACGAAGAGCCGGACCCGGCCGCGCGAATCCTGCGGTTCATCGAGATCGTGCACGTCAACCGGGCGGACATCCAGGCCTTCGGCTGTCCGCTCGGGACGATGACCACCGAGCTGGCGAAACTCGAACACACGATGCTCACGCAGGCCGGGGATCTGCTCACCTTGTTCCGGGACTGGCTCACCGAGCAGTTCAGGCTTCTGGGGTACGCCGAGAGATCCGGGGACTTGGCGATGCACGTGCTCACCTTCAGCCAGGGAGCGGCGGTGCTGGCCAACCTCTACCGCGACGAGAGCTACATCCGCCGGGAAGTCGACCAGATGCGCGCATGGCTGCACGCGTTACAACCCACCACGTGAGGGATTACATGTACGTTGTCCTGCTCCGCTTTTCCGACAACAAGGCCGCCGCTGCGCAGCACATGGCCGGCCATAACGCCTGGATCCAGGAGGGACTCGGCGACGGGGTGTTCCTGCTCGTTGGTGGCCTCGCCGGGGGTCAGGGTGGCGCGGTCGTGGCCCACAACACCACTGCCGCGGACCTGCAGATCCGCGTGAAGGCCGATCCCTTCCTGGCCGAGAACGTCGTCACCGCCGAAATCATCGAGATCACCCCCGGCGCTGCTGACGATCGGCTGGCCTTCCTGCTGCCTGCATGAGCAGTGCCACCGCATTCGTGCCTACGACGGCATGCCGTCCGCGCCGCGCTGTTCGCCGAGGCGCTTGAGGTAGGGCAGGCCGGACCGGTCAACCGTTAAGAGGCTGACGGGATGCTCGGTGACGCCGAGTTGTTGGGCCGGCGCCGTTACGGGTTTGGTCAGTTGCGCCGCCGGCCTGGTGCACGTGCCGGGTGCCAGCCCGCTTATGGGGTGTGATGTCGTCCAGGATCGTCCAGGTTTGGTGTGCTCGGTGTCAGCAGGCGGCAGTCTCGACGGCATGGAGCGTGTTCCGGCCCTGTGGGCTGTGGCGTATGGGTCTGCTCGCACCCGGCCGGTGCGGGTGTTGGCGCGGTGTGCGCTGCGCCTGTCGGTGTTCGCGCGGCGGTTGGCAGAGCTCGATCGCGTGCCGTTCACCATGATGTGAGTTGGTCGTAGGTGCTCATAGTTGGCATTGGTCGATGTGTCTCCTATCCTGGAACGACCAGTTCAGCGTTGTGAGCGGACGTATGCCCGATGTGAAGCATTTCGACCCGGATGCCGTGCTCGACATTGTGGTGCGGTTGTTCTGGCAGCGTGGCATGGCCTCGACCGGTGTCCAGGATATCGTGGACGCGACAGGGATCGCGCGATCGAGCCTTTATGCGACGTTCGGCGGAAAGGGCGAGCTGTTCCGGGCGGCACTCAGCCGCTACGTCGAGCTCAGCTCGGCTCCCGCTTTCTCCCGGCTGACCGACGATCGCGGCCTGCCCGCGGTGCGCGAGTTCTTCGACCGGCTGATCGACGCGCGTTGTCACGGGCAGTATGCGCGGTGGGGCTGCATGGTCTCCAACACTCACGCTGGTGGGGAGGCCGATGATCCGCAGGTCCAGGAGATCCTTGATCGGCACCATCGTGAGCTGCGCGCAGCGATGCGGACCGCGTTGACGTCGGCCGAGCGGCACGGGCAACTGGCTGCGACGGTTCACCCGGATGAGGCGGCGGACGTGCTGGCGCTGTTGGCCTACGGCGTCAATCTGCGTTCCCGGGCGGGCGTCGACGCTCAGGCCCTGCGCGCGACGGTGGCCGGTTCGCTGCGCCTCATCGGTGGGTAGCCGGTGCTCATGCCGCTGCCATGAGCACCGAGGTGACCGATCCCGGATGGGTGAGTATCCCTGGCGGGACGTGTACTTGCCGGCCGAGGCGCTGGTGGTGTCGCATCAGTCGCTCCCAGGCGCGGGCGACCGCGCTGGTCGGATGATCGACGGCGAGGCGTTCTGTCGCGTACCGGCGAAGCACGGCGGGCAGTCGGTAGCCGTGCGGGGTGTGTTCCAGCAAGCTGGCGTGCCGCAGAACGCGGAGATCGTGTTCCACCTGGGGCTGCTTCTGCCCTGCCAGTGCGGCGCACGCGCCGACGTCGAAGGTGTCATGGGGATGCAGGGCGAGCAGGCGCAGCAGTCCGGCGGCGGGGGCGGGCAGGCGCCGGTCGGCGGCGGCGAGCCGGTCGCGAACGCCGGCTTCCATCGTCAGGGTCAGCGCCACCGGCGGGGTGTAGTCGTCGGGTTCCCAGCGGTCGTGCTCACGGATGTGCCGGCCGAGGGCACGGACCGCCAGCGGGAGGCCGCCGAGAGCGGCCACGCTGCGATGCAGGCGGTCCTCCGCGTGCATGGTGAGACGGCCGGTGGTGTGCCGCAGCAGTGACATCGCGTCCGGCAGGGGCAGAGGGGCGAGTTCGGCCGGGACGCCGAAGAAATCCAGGCGATGCCGGCTGGTCGCGACGAGCGCGGATCCGGCCGGTGGGGGAGTGAGGTCGCGAACGGACGAGGTGTCGGCGATGTCGTCGAGCACCACCAGTGTGGAAGTCGCGGTCAGGTGCTGGCGCAGCAGGCGGTTGCGCTGGCCGAGGTGGCGCGGGATGCGGTCGCCGGTGACGTCGAGCGATCTCAGCAGTGCCTCGGCCACGGCCTCGGCGGTTGCCGGCGGCGTGTCGGGTGCTGATCCGCGCAGGTCGACGAACAGTGCCCGGCGGAACGGTTTCCCCGTGCCGGTCAGATGATGCCCGAGCCACAGCGCCGCGGCGGTCTTGCCTACGCCGGGCATGCCGGTCAGCAGGACGGACTGCCGGCGCCCGTCGCGCAGGTGGGTGCTGATAGTGGACAACTGCTCGTCACGGCCCACAAGCAGTGGCGGGGGCGGGGGTAGGTGCTGGTGAGCCTGCACGAACTCGGCTGACTCGTGGCGGGTGAGAGCGACGCGGATTGCTTGTCCCCACACGGTGATTGCGGCCGGATCGTCGTCGACCAGCACGGAGACGACGGCCATTAAAAGATCGACATTCGGTCGCCGCCGACCTGGCTGAAAGCAATTCCCGATCGTCGAGCGAGCCGGCAATTCGTTCTGCGGGCGTCCCGCCCGCCGCCATGCGTCGCGAACCGCGCGGGTGATGTGGGTGATCGACGGATTGCCGGCCCACACTTTGAGAAGTCGCAGCTGGTGGATGAGTTCATCGATCGACCGGACCTGTCCCGGCCTGGGCGCATGTGCCACTGTCGCGCCTCCCCGTAAGCGTGACGACGGCCCGGTCAGCGAGGCACGCTGCACTCGCGCGAACCGGGAACGACTGTTCCAGGATACGGGGAGGGCGGGGACTGTCAAGCCGGGAAAGCGTCGTCCACGATCGTCCAGGATCGATGAATCTATTCGCTGATGTCTTAGATGCTCATCCGCGGCTAGCTGCAGGAATTGTTTCAAAAATGTTTCTGCAGCTTAATTGAATGCAATTCGTCGAGCTGAAGGGGCATCTATGCCATCGAATATCTCCGTGTCGGTGCGGCAGTTGGACGGCACCGCGCTCGCCGGGACCGCTCGCGCCCATGAGGTGGCGATCGACCGGCCGGTCGCCAAGGGCGGCACGGACAGCGGCCCGATGGGCGGTGAACTGTTGCTGCTCGCGCTGGGAGGGTGCTTCATGAGCACTCTGGTGGCCACTGCGGCGGTGGACGGCTACCCGCTCGTGCCCGGCGCGGTCCGCTGCGAGGTGACCGGAACGCTGATCGATGCGCCGACCCGGTTCTCCGAGATCGTGGTCTCTGTCGCGGCTCCCGCCGGTTCGCGTGAGGTGCTGAGCAAATCGCTGGCGAAGGCCGAGCGCGGGTGCATCGTGCACAACACGCTGCGGCACGTGCTGCCGGTCCGGTTCGAGTACCAGTGGCACACCTCTGTCCCGGTCTGAGCTGCCGGGCGTCCACCCGAGGGAAGGAAAGGTCACATGCGGTTGCACACAGCACCGGCACGCACACGCGTGGTGGTGATCGGCGCCGGATTCTCCGGCACGTTGACCAGTACACGCCTGCTGCAGTTCGCCGAGGCGCCGATCGAGGTGTGCCTGCTCGAACGCGACGAGGGCGCTCGCTACGGCGGTATCGCGTTCGGTGAGACGGGCACGACCTGGAATCACATGCTCAACATCCAGGCCGGGCGGATCACGTACGGCCGGGAGCGGCCGGAGGATTTCCTGGAGTGGGCCAACGAGGAGGCCGACCGCTCCGGCTGGCCGCCGCGCTGGCAGTACCACGTGTTCGGGGTCGCCTGCGTCGTACCTCGGCGAATCTATGGCCAGTACCTGAAGGAGCGACTGCTCGCCGCGGCGTCCGATGCCGCCCCCGACGCGGTGCTGACCCAGCTCACCGGCGAGGCAGTCGATGTCGAGCACGACGGCAGCGGCTGGACCGTGCGGTACGCGCAGTCGGCGACCGACGGGCAGACCCGCACACTGCGCGCGGACTACGTCGTGTTCGCCACCGGCCACCTCGAGCCGGTTCACGCGCCGTTCTACCGGCGCATCGAGCGCAGCGACCGGTTCATCGCCGATCCGTACTCCGCCGAGGCGCGGGCCGCGTTCGCCGGTGTGCGCCCGGACGAGACGGTGCTCATCGCCGGATCCGCACTGTCGGCCTTCGACACCATGGTGTCGCTGATCAACGTCGGGCACACCGGGAACGTCGTCGTGGTCTCCCGCGGCGGACACATGCACGGAACCTACCCGGCCGATCACCAGCACGACATCTGGACGGTACGCCGGCCGCCGTTCCTGGACGCCGAGCAGCTGACGCCGGAGGTGGTCGTCGAAGGCGTCCGCGCCGAATACGAGTACCTGCGTGACACCCTCGACTGCGACGAGCGGGTCCTGGCCGAGCGGGTGATGAAGGCGTGGGAGCCGTACGTCATCGAGCTGCTCGATCGCATGGACGCCCGCGACGTGCGCCAGCTGCTGGACCGGTACAAGTCCCTGATCGTCACCAACCGCACCAGCACCGTGCCGGAGATCGGTAACGTCGTGCGGCACCGGATGCGCAGCTTCCGCGGCGCCCCGGCCACTGTCACGGTCCTGCCCGCCGAGATCGTGGACATGCGCCCGGCCGGTGACGGGCAGCAGATCCGGGTAAGTTTCGCCGACCGCGATGACCTGCTCGTCGACCGGGTGATCAACTGCCTCGGCAACGACACCGCCTACGACCGTGTACGTCAGCCGCTGTGGAGCCGGATGGTGCAGCGCCGCCGCCTGGCGATGCCGCACGGCAAGACCCACCGGGGCATCGAGGTCGGCGCGCACGGCGAAGTGCTCACCGCCGACGGCACGGAAGCTGACGGTCTGTTCTGCGTCGGGCCGATGCGTCAGGGCGACGAGACCGCCCGCCGTGGCCGGCTCGGCGCGTTCGTCTTCAGCATCGGCACCCTGCGCAACCAGTGCTTCGACACCGCCACCGAGATGCTGCGCCGGATGCGCACCGACGGCGACAAGGACGTCCGGGCCATCCCGGCCGACATCCACCTGAACCTGGGCGACGCCATCGCCTGGACGGTAGAGCACTTCGGCCTTGCCGCCGGCGGTGACACCCGGGAGGTCCAGGACCTGCTCAGCAGGCAAACCGGCGAGACCCTCGTACCCGCTACGCGGGAGTACCTGACCGCGCAGACCCGTGCCGAGCGCCTCAAGCAACGGCAGCTTCGCGACGGCGCGGTCGAGGCCGCTGGCGCCGAACTCGCCGCCGCGCGCGGCCTGGACCCGGCGCTGAGCCGGCAGGCGCTGTCCACGTTCGCGGTGATCGTGGAACGGCACGTCGTCCACGCGATCTGCGACATCACCCGGCTGGCCGCCTGGGACTCGCAGTACCGCGAACAGGTCCGGCCCACGTTCCAGCAGACGGCCCCGGCCATGGAGGCGCACACGTGAGCGACCAGGAAATGCTCGGCCGCCTCTACATGGTCCGCCACGGCGAGTCGACCTGTAACTCGGTGCACCGTATCGCCGGGACGCTGGACGCGCCGTTGAACCACCTCGGCCGTAGCCAGGCGGACAAGACCGCCCGGAACAACCCCGACGTCGAGTTCGACCATGTCTACGTCTCCACCCTGCACCGCGCCGCGCAGACCGCCCGGATCGTCTTCGGCGAGCGGCCGTTCGACTACGACGAGCGCCTGATCGAACGCGACTTCGGCAGCTACACGCTGGAGTGCAAGGCCATCCTGCAACGACGTCATGGTGTCGCCGAGTACGAACGTGCGATGAACGACGACAGCCCGACCATGAGCGGCGGCGAGACAGCCGCGCAGTTCCGCGCCCGGGTCTACGCCTTCTACCTCGACGAGTTGCTGCCGGCGCTGCAGCGCGGCGAGACGGTGTGCGTGGTGTCGCACAAGTACGTCGTGGAGCTCATCTGCCGGTTCATCCTCGGCCGCGCCGAGGAGAGCTTCGACCTTCGGCTGCCGAACTCCCAGGTGCTGCGCGGCGACCGGGTCGACCGGTACGTCCGGCACGAGAACCGGTGGCGCAACCTCGCCTACGACTGGATCGTGGTCAACCACCCGCTGGTCTTCTGCCTCGCTCTGGCCGCCGGGCTGCTGGGCAACCTTGCCGGCCTGCGCTGGCATGCCTCCCCGTACCTGCTGCTGGCCCTGCTCGTCGTCGCCAGCGTGATCACCATGTGCCGGATCGAACTGGAACGGACGCGGGAGTTCCTCACCGACCGCAGCATCATCAGCTCCGTGCTGCTGCGCTACGTCGCGCTCCCGGTCGTCGCCGCGCTGCTGCTCTGGGCCGCCGGCCCGCACCCACCGTCCGCGGCTGTCTTCGCCGCCGTCTTCCTGGCCACACCCAGCTCCGTGGTGGCGATGACGGTCAGCCGCTGCCTCGGCGGCATGATCATGCCCGCGTTCGCGCACGTCATGCTCTCCTCGATCGCGGCGATCGTCGGGTTCACCGCCGTGCTGTCGGTCGCCGTCGCGCACGACACCGGCCGGGCGGTGATCACCGGAACCGCCACCGCGACGGCCATCGTGCTGTTTGCCTACCTGCTGGTCCGGCGGCTACGGGAACGCTCGCCGATCAAAACTGCGAAGTTCGGTGAGCGTAACGCCTACGCCGCGGTACTGATGCTCGCCGCGTTCATCGTGCTGGTCTCGCTGCGCGTCGAGCTGTCCGGCGTCCTCACCTACGGGCCCACCGCCGTGGCCATCGCCGTCGGCCTCCGCCTGGTCGCCATCGCACTACGCCGCCGCGGACACGTGCAAGCACTCGACGACTACCTGTCGATGACATACCCCAACGTGTTCGTTGTCGTCATCCTCGCCGCCCTCACCGGCAACACCCCCCTGGAAAACGTCGCGATCTGGACGCTGCTCCCGATGTTCCTGCTGTCCTGGTTCGACAGCCACTACGCCCGTTCCATCGTCGTCGACGCCCAGGACCCCCGCTGGTATGACGTCCTGCGCATCCCCACCCGCACCACCCTGCCCACCTCCACACCCCGCTAGAACCAGGGAGAGCACCGTGTATCTGGCGCAGACCGCCGTCGCGCACGACTCCAACCTCACCCTCGTCCTGCACGTCCTGCCGGCCATCGTCGTCATCCTGGCAACCTCCGCCCTGTGCGGCCGGCTCGCACTGCTCCTGCGGCAACCACGCGTACTCGGCGAAATGGTCGCCGGCGTCCTGCTCGGCCCGACCCTGTTCGGCAGCATCACCCCCGGCCTGCAACGGGCGATCTTCACCCCTGAGGTCAAACCCGTGCTGTACGTGATCAGCACGATCGGACTGACGCTGTTCATGTTCCTGGTCGGCGCCGGCTTCGACCACGGCAGCGGCGCAGCCGGCGGACGCCAGATCCGGCACGCCGCGGTCCTCGCCCTGTCCGGCATGCTGCCGTCACTGCTGCTCGGCGCGGCCAGCGCCGTACTGCTCTACGACCGACTCTCGCGGCCCGACGTCAGCACCGCCGAATTCGCGCTCTTCCTCGGCGGCGCGCTGTCCATCACCGCATTCCCCATGCTCGCCCGCATCCTGTACGAACGCAGGCTGCAGAACTCGCGCCTCGGGCGGCTGTCCCTGCTGGGCGCCTCCGTCGACGACGCCGCCGCCTGGTGCTTCCTGGCCGTACTGCTCGCCATGCACACCGGCGCCGGACTCTGGCACGCCATGCGCACCGTCGGCCTGGCCGCGGTGTTCACCATCGTCATGCTCACCCTCGTCGCCCGCCTGCTCCGGCCGATCGGTGAACGCGTCCAGCGCACCGGCCATTTCGGCTTCGACCACCTCTACCTCGTCCTGGGCATCGTGCTGCTCGCCGGGTACTTCACCGACTACATCGGTATCTACTCCGTCTTCGGTGGCTTCATCGCCGGCCTCGCCATGCCCCGCCATCCCGCATTCCGTGCCGCCCTGCACAACCGGATGATGGACATCGTCTCCGTGCTGCTGCTACCGGTCTTCTTCACCTTCTCCGGCCTAAACACACAACTCGGCGGCCTCGCCGGGTGGGCGGCGGTGCTGCCGTTCCTGCTCATCCTCACCGCCGGGTTCATCGGCAAATACCTCGGCTGCGCGCTGGCCATGCGCAGCATCCGCTTCTCCTGGCGAGAATCGTTCGCCGTCGGCGGCCTGATGAACGCCCGCGGCCTGATGATCCTGATCTTCATCAACATCGGCCTCGCCTACCAGATCATCACCCCCGACGTGTTCTCCATGCTCGTGCTCGTCGCGGTCATCACCACCGCAGCCGCACTCCCGCTCTACCGGCTGTCGATACCCGCCCACATGGAACGCCGGATGACCGAGGACCTTCCCGAATCCGCACCGAGTCCGGCCGGCACACCGGCGAACGTGCCGGTATCCGCCTCGGTGTCCTGACCTCACCCCTTGGACCTGCCCGGCCGTGCCCCGACACGGCCGGGCAGCACACTGCAGCGCCCTGGCGACACCAGCGCACCGGCAGTCAGTGACCCGCGTCCTGTGCCGGGCTCAGCAGCCCGGACGTGGCCTCGACCAGGCGGGCGCCGGTCGCGTGCGGCGCCGGCCACTGCGGTAGCGGACGCCGGCCGCCCCGGGCCACGAAAACCGTGCGCATCCCCGCCGCATGCGCCCCGGCGATGTCCCAGTCATGAGCCGCCACCATCACTGCGTCTCCCGCCGCGACACCTTCGGCCTGCAGCACCAGCTGGTAGGCGGCGGGCGACGGTTTGAGCGCCCTGACCTGCTCGGCCGAGTACACCGCATCGAACAACTCGGCGATTCCCGCGTTGGCCAGCTGGGCATCGACCACCACCTGCGGAGAGTTCGCCAGGGCCACCAGCCGGTGGCCGTCCTGACGCAGCCGGGTCAACGCGGGAACGACATCCGGATGCGCCGGCAGACGCCGCATGGTCCCCGCGATCTCGCCCAGACCCTCATCGGTCAGCGGCGTGCCATGCGCCTCGGCGACCGCCCGGGCACACGCGCCACCGATCTGCCCGAAATCCCGATACTCCCCGGCCGCGGTCGTGGCCAACGCCGTACGGATCACCAGATCGAACCACGCGGCACGAAGCTGCGGCGCGCCCGTGTGCCGGTCGAACACATCATCGAGCGGCGCAAGATCCAGAAGAGTCTCATTCACGTCGAACACCCACAGCATGACGCCTCCTCAAACGGCGAACCTCCACCTACACCGCCAAGGTACTATCAGATTCGTACCTAGAGGAGCAGGCATGCCCGGTGAATTCCCGATCCCACCCATCAACGAGGTCAACCTCGACGACGTCCTGGCCGCACTCGCCGACCGGCTCCGGCGCGCAGTGGTCCTCGAACTGATGAACCGGGCCCCTGGCGAATACCCCTGCAGTTCCTTCACGCTGCCGAAAGCCAAGTCCACGCGAACTCACCACTGGCGAGTGCTGCGCCAAGCCGGGCTCATCCGGCAGCGCGACGCCGGCAACGGCAGCTTCGTCCGCCTGCGCGACGAGTTCACCGAACACTTCCCCGGACTGCTAGAAGTAGTCAAAGCTGGCGACCGCGCGTCCGCTCTCACGAAGTCGCCCGCTTCCGGCACCGACGCAGACCACTCGTAAGTGCCGCGCGGACACCCCGATCACCCGCGGACCCCGTCGCGTGCGGCGGCACTCCCGACCCACGATCGCCGGCTGCTCCCCGGCCCAGGCCCGAACGGGCTACCGGGCGTAGCTGCCAACCTCCGCGACCTATGTCGGTGGCTGCGGGCGCCTAAAGCTACGCCGAGTACACCGACGCCGACGACCTTACCGACGAGCACGACGATATCGAGGACGATCGCCGCGACGAGATCGACGAAGCGTTCCGCGTGGCTGTCCGCGCTCGCGCAGCTCAGGATCGACTCCTTTGACCGCAGCGGAGACACCTTCATCCTAGGAAGCTTTAGGGGGTGGGCCGTACGCCACCGGCAACCCGGCACCAAGGGCCGCGGCCGTCCATCGAAGGCACCCGTACAGCAGAAACCGTTGCCTCCGGCGTCCCAGGCGGTGAACGCCCCAGCGCCGTTCCGGGAACGACTTCGGCTCTTACCGCCGAGTATCGGGACGATGGCCGGCTGGGAAGCCGAACGGCTGCAGCGCGGTGGCGCCGGCGGTGCAGACCGGATTCCGGTCGAGGTACACGTCCTGGGTCATGCTGGGCCGGGCATGACCGAGCTGATCGGCGATCTTGCGCACCGGAACGCCATCATCGTCCATCTGCGTCGCCACGCTCCTGCGCAACAGGTGCGACGTGTCCGGACTCAGACCAGCGAACGCGAAGGCGCCTGCGACATTGTGCGAGGTGTTCGACGGATCGCGGAACGTTCCCGCCGACGACGGCAGGACAATCGTGATCGTCTCCTCCCACCAAGTCCCTTGATCCAGCAGTCCCAGCAGCCATGCCGGCGGCTGTGATCGCCGACGGATCGTCTTGGACGGCCGTCGGGGGATCACCAGCTCGCGACGCGGGCTGATCCTGACAACCTGGGCGCACACTGCGACCGCATGCTTGGCGTGCCACTGCACGGTGGGCATCACCCAGCCGGGCAACGTGAGGGTGCGATAGCCGGCCTCCGACTTCGGCTGACGTGCGAAGACCACACCAAGACCGGGATAGCGGGCCACTGTGCCCTGAATCTGCACCGTGCGGCTTGCCACGTCCAGTGCTGGACCAGTCAGGGCGAGGCATTCACCGATCCGCATCCCCGTCGCCGCCATGACGTCGATGACCGCAGGCACATCGCGCCGCACCGCCACCGGCAGATACGTGACGTACGCGCGCAGCTGCCGCACCGCGACATCACTCAGCCCTTTCGGCGCTCGGCCCGGCTTCGTGCTGATCCGCGAGGTGTCGCGCACGGGGTTACGGTCCATGGCGCCGAGCCGGGCCGCGAACCCGCAGACGTCGCTCAGCACCGTCCGCGTCGTCTTCGCCAGCGACCGGCCATGATGGTGCTCGACCGCGCGCAGGAAACGCTCCGCGACGGCAACCGTCAGCTCACGGCACCGGACGCTGCCGATCCCCGCGAGGATGCGGTTGTCCAGCACGCCTCGATACAGGCTGCGCGAGCTGACCGCCCCGTCGCCGGCGAGATAGCCCTTCCACCAGGCCTCGGTGACCACGCTGAGCTTGGTCTCGGCGTTGATCGCGGCCTCCTGATCGCTGTAGACGCGATCACGCAAAGCCTGCTTCAACGCCCGCTCGGCCGCCGCCTGCGATCTCCCGGACCGTTCCACCGGCCGGGTGATCCCGTCGTATTCCCGGAAGCCGCACCGGGCGATCCAGCTCGCACCGGACCGGATGAATCGAACCTTGCCGCCGGTTCCCAGTGGCAGCGGTGGCCGTCCCATCTCGCTCTCCTCACCGTGAATGCGTTCCTCGCCATCGGCAGCGTCGGCCGCGTTCACACGCCGACCCACATACGGCTGCGGACGCGGGGTTCATTGATCCGCTTCTTGCGCCGCCTCCCGTTCCTGGATGAACTCCTCGACCGCCGTTCGCCGGAAACGCACGTACTTGCCCACCCGGAAACCGCGCGGCCCTCCGCCTCCAGAGCGCCACTTACGCATCGTCGACACCGGCACCCTCAACATGTCGGCGACCTCGTCCAAGGTCAGCAGCGGATCGAGCAGCTGTTCACCAACGGCATTCGACATAGCGATCAATCCTCCGTTCCACTCGCACATCACGGCGCATCCGGGCGCACGGTCGGCCACGCGACACCGGCCGGCGCTGTACGGGGCGCGGCCGGCAGCCACCCGGGGCCGGCACCCGGAACGGCGCGGGGCTGCGAATCGCTCCCGACTCGAAAAGGGCTGGGCTCGCGGTGACATGCTTCGAGACTTTCTCGGATTCCGTGACGCCGTGTACCTCGCCCGGGCCATCGACCGATGTGATGACCGCGGATGGCAGCGCCCTGAGAGTCGCATCGTCCTTGTCAGCGATACCGGGTTCACCCGGACGAGGCGGGTATCGAGCACACGAACGGGTGACGCCGGAATCTGGCGAAGACCGATAGCGTGCCTCGCATGGGGCAGACCTACGACAAGATGCACGCGTTCGCCGCCTACGGGCATCTGATCCTGCGCCCGGACGTCGAAGAAGCCGAGAAACAGCTGCTCGCCGCCGCCTACGCCGACGGCCGGCTGGTCCAGGCGGACACCGATGCCTTCTTCAACGACGACAACGAACCCGAAGGACCCTCACCCTGGGAAAGCTCGGGATCCACGTGGTTGAATTCGGTACGAACGCCAGCAACTGCTACATCCTGGCCTCGCACTACACCAGAACATCCGGCACCGACCCGATCGGCGGCCTGGAACTACCGACAGAACCGCCACGAGAACCACTCATCTGGGCGCTGAAAGCACTCGGCTTCAACGCGGACGGCAACGAACCGGAGTGGTTCCTCGGCTGGTACCAACTGACGTTCTGACCGAGCTATCCCCGCACGGATTCGTGCCGACTGCGGTGATCACCGCACGGGTAGCGCCGCAAAGGCACCTGGAGACCGGCTATGGGTTCTCTGCGCGGGGGACAGGCACTTGAGAGCACTCACTCGAAAGGGCCGGGCGGAGTGGTCAGAATGCACTGGTATGTCAGGCTGGCTCGGTGAGCGACGATTTCACCGCTACGCTGCCGCGCAAGCGGATGGGAGCCGGCGCGCTGCTGACCGACAACCAAGGCCGTGTGCTGCTGGTGGAGCCGACCTATAAGGACTACTGGGAGATCCCGGGCGGTGCGGTCGAGGCGGACGAGTCGCCGCTGACCGCGGTCTCACGCGAACTCAAGGAGGAGCTCGGTCTGCCGGTCCGTCCGGGTCGGCTTCTGGTGACCGACTGGGTGCCACCGCGCGAGGGCCGCACGGAAGGTCTGATGATGCTCTTCGACGGCGGCACGCTGGCACCGGAGCAGACGTCTCAGATCCGTTTGCCGATTGAGGAATTGCGGAGCTGGGCGTGGTGCACCGAGCAGGAGGCCGGCGAGCGGCTATCGGAGCTGCTGGCCCGGCGGATCACCGCAGCGCTGCGGGCCCGGGCTGACGGCATAGCGTTGTACTTGGAGAACGGTTCCATCGCGACTTGACAACCCCACTCACCCGCAGGTCCCGCGGCCTGCGACCCGCGGAACCCGGTGAGATGACCTGCTGTCACGCGGCCGCCGCGAGCGCAGATGGTCGGCCCGGGCCAGAAGCGCCGGCCAGCAGACTGATACCGCCCGCGCGGTAGAGGCTGTCGTGGATTCCGTCGGCGTAGAGCAGACCAGCCAGGTCGGTCCGGGCCTTCGCGATGCGATGACCCCGCTGGAAGCCGACGGCGCCGACGAGCGGCGCAAGATCGTGCACGGCTCGGACTGCCGTGTCGACACCAGCGGCCTTTTCCAGCCGCGCGAACATTCCGGCATCAGGGTGCCCGGCTGCGGCGAGCCGGGCGGCGGCCAGGGCCTCGAGCAACGCTGCCGTGATTTCGGCGTGGGTACGGCCGATGATGATTGATGCGTTGTCCCGGATCCGCGGCAGGCGACCCGCCCGGCGCCGTTCGGCCAACGTGCCCGTGACCAGGCTGTGAACACCGGCCGCGGTACCTAAGGCGGTGGCAGCGACCAGAGGCCGGAATCGTGCGAAATGCTGGTGGAAGATACCCAGGCCGCCGCCGGGCTGGCCCAACAGCGCGAGGCCGGGATCAACGCATACCTCGTGCAGGCGCAGCACGCCCCACGTCCAGCCGCCGAGCCCGGCCGGCTCCACCACCTCGCGCTCCAGATTCGGGTCGTCGGCGTCAACGACTACGGCACTGATGTGCTCGTTCGGGCCGCGAACGAACACGACGAACGCCGCCGCCTCGACAAGCCGCGACACCCAGCACTTTTCACCGGACAGCCGCCAGAACCCGTCGTCGGCACGCACCGCGCGGGTGGTGATCTCACGGATCCGCGAGCCACCATGCCGCTCCGTGGCCGCGATCCCGATCAGTTCACCGGCCTTCAGCCTCTGATCCCAGGCTTCGGCGGTGGCCGCCCGTGCGTGCGCGAGCACCATCGCGCCGTGCCCAGGCCCGATGCAGTCGCGCAGGTCGAGGTCGCGGGCACCGGCGAGGAACTGGGCGAGGACCTGCCACAGGATGCCCGCCGGACCGCCCGGCACCCGGTGCCCCCGGGCAGCGAGCACGCGGCGGGCCTCGCGCAGCCATGCCGACCAGGCCACGCCATCGCCCGGCGCTGGTGCGGTCGGATACAACTCACCGAGCGCCGCGTCGAAACGCTCCAAGCGGCGCCAGGCCGTGGTGCCGAGTTCCGGCACGCTGCTACGGAGCGGCTCCAGCCAGTCCAGCGCGTTCATCGGGCCACCCGCCCATGCGATACCGCGGGTACGCCGTACACCACCGTGTCGTCGGTGACGTCGTGCGTGACCACCGACCCGGCGCCGACCAACGCGTTGCGGCCGACCGTCACACCGGCCAGCACAACGGCTCCCGTGCCGACCTTGCAGCCCTCGCCGAATACGGGCGGGTTGAGCGGCATCTCGCGCTCAGCGTCGCGCCAGATCAGCTGCTTGTCGTTAATCGTGCGTACTCCCGCGCCGAGGAATACGCGGTCACTGACAACCGTGTCTGCGGTCAGGAGCGAACCGGGGGAGCACCGAACGTGCGACCCGATGCGCACACGACGCTCGACGGTGAGGTTCGCGGCCAGCTGGCTGGCCGTGCCGACCGTGACACCGGTGCGCAGCAATGTGTGGTGCCCGATCGTCGTGTCGTCGCCGACCGCCACCCCCGCATAGACGATCGCGCCGGCCCGGACGATCACCCCGTTGCCCAGGACGGTGTCCGCACCAGCACCGGCGTGGTAGCCGCGTACCGCGTAGCCGTACTCCGGCTCGCCCAGGATCGTGTGATGACCGATGTAGGCCCGCTCGCCCACGGTGAGGCCACCGTGCAGCACCGCGTACGCGCCGACGGTGACGTACCCGCCGATCACGGTCGGGCGAAATTCCCCTCGTAGATCGGCCGGCATGAACACGACCGTGGGATGCAGCCGGCAGCCGGGCCCGATCTGCAGCAACCCGGCATGCATCAACTCGGCGGCGGACTGCGGCTCGGTGGTCTCTGTTGAGTGCGGCATCGAAACTCCTTCAGATCATCTGCTCGCGGCCGGAAGCATCGGCGAGCCCTGATTCGAGTGCAGCGGCGCCAGGATCTGAAAAGAAGGCACGTCACTTTCCGTGCAAACGCCTTGCGTGATCTGCAATCACGCAGCGACGCTCAATGCTCGTGCGATGAACGGAGCCAACCGTGAGCGCACCCCCGCAGTGGGCCGCGAACAGCGCGGTACAGCAAGCCGTTCAGGTACACGACTACGCCACCATCCTGCGGTTCTCCCGGATCGCGGCCGGTTTGACCCTTGAGCAGCTCGGCGCGGCCGGCGGCTACTCGGCGTCCACGCTGTCGCGCCTGGAAAGCGGGCGTCGCGCCATCCGCGATGTCACCGAGCTGCGCGCGCTGGCTGACCTGTACGACGTACCTCTACATATGCTCGGCCTGGCAACCCCGCCCGGGCCGGTCGGCGGGTCTACCCTGACCACAACTGTGGACGGAGAGGGTGACACCGTGCAGCGACGCAACTTCCTTGCAGGCGCAGCCGCGCTCGGCGCCACCGCTGCGCTACCAGCGCCCGCGGCTGCGGCCGCGCTGAGTGGTAACACCATCGAGGACGTGCTGTTCGGCCGGCTCACGGCCGAACCGTTGTCCCACCAGCAACTGGCCGCGCAGATCGCGGCTGCCCGCGCCGACTACCGCGCCACCCGCTATACCCGGCTCGCCCGCCGTCTGCCGAAGCTGCTTGCCCAAGCGTCCGCCAGCCACCGCACGACCGGCCTAGACGGTCAGGCCGCGGCGGCCCAGCAACTGGCCGAGGCGTACGGGGTCGCCACCCAGTTGTTGATCAAGCTCTACTACAACGGCTTGGCGTGCGCTACCGCTGACCGCGCCGTACAAGCCGCACGGACCGGCAACGACCCGCTGATCCTGGCCGAAAGCCAGCGACTTGCCGCGACCGTGCTGCGGCGCGCCGATCACGGCGGCAGCGCCCAGACACTGGTGCTCGAAGCCGCAGCACAGCTGCACAGTTCGGCCTCCGACACCACGGCGGCCTATCACGCTATGTACGGCCAGCTGCTCGCCGTGGCCGCCTACACCGCCGCGATCCGCGACGACCGAGACGCGGCATGGGCCCTGCTGGCCGAAGCCGAGCAACCCGCGCACGCCGCCGGCACCTCGGCCCGCTTCAACTCCACCGAACTCGCGGTCTATCGCATCAGCATCGCGCGCACACTCGGCGACTACGGTGCGGCCGTCGACTACTCCCGGAAAGTCGACCCACGTTCCATTACCGATATTGAACGCCGCGTACGCTACTGGGAGGATGCTGCGCTGGCGCTCCACGGCCGCGGGAGGCCGGCCGCCGCGTTCGAGACCCTGCTGGCCGCTGAACGCGACGCCCCTGAAGAAGTGCGTTACCGTCCATGGGCGCAACGCCTCACTCACGATCTGCTTTCCGCCCCGGCCAGCCGTAGCCTTTCCGGCATACGCCAGTTCGCCACCCGTGTCGGTGTCGTCTGAAGTCGTTGTGACAGACGTAGCGGGTTCGCGCTACGGCCCGCTCAGACGGCTATGATTGCGCGCCTCAGCACGTGCTGTATTGACTATATTTGAGGTGTTCGTGGGCACATCAACGTGGCGTAGCCTTCGGTCCTTGCGCCATGACCCGCCAGGTTTCGCGAAGAGCCGAGGGGCCCGCCGCAATACCTTTCAAGCTTCCCTCGAGCAGTGCGAACAGTTCATCAAAGCGGCTACTGACGCCGACTACGCAACCCGCCCACTGCAACTGTTCTATGCCTTGTCGCAGGGAAGTCGAGCCGTCGTCGCGGCCTCTCCCCGGATCGGACAAGACTGGCGGGTTCACGGTCACGGGCTGAGCGCATCGACCGAGGCGCAGCAGCTGCCCGACGTGGAGGTTTACGCCAAAGGCGACGGACTTTTCCAGGCCATGGCCAAGGTGCTCGACTTTCAAGCGTTAGTGCCGGACGAGCGCATCAGCCTCGCGGACCTGTGGCCACTGGTCCCAGAGTCGGCATGGGCTCCGCTTGTAAAAGGGGAGACGCTCTCTGCGGTCATGTTCACCCCAGGGCTATGGCCACAGCAAAACCTGTATGGAGCCAGCCTGGCGTGGATCAGGCATGCAGTTCCCGAACTCTGCGGCCAGGACAAAGAAAAGGTTGCGCGCCACTTCGCCAACTATCCTGCGCTGAAAGGAATATCCTGGCAGACGGCCCTCCAGGTGCCATGGAATCCCAATAGTTTCGCGGTGTCGCTGGACATTCATTTTGATCTAGTCGACGGTGAGACCCCTCTGCTGCTGCAGCCTGAGTCGCGATTGGTCGCTCGTTATGGAAGCAGCGACCAAAGTTGGCTCTTCATCGCTCCAATTATTGGCAGTATGAGCCTTCCTCTGCATCCTGTACTGGCATGGTGGGCGGTACTCCTTGCGTTGTCATCGCTAGCGAGATATGAGCCTGCGAATTGGACAAAAATGATTGACATTAATTCATCATCGCACGCTACCGCCGTTGAATACCTGCTCGATGATGCCGTCATCCGCATTCCAGAGATGCTGCTAAATATCCTCCTTAACATTGAAGACCCTGGCTAACACAAGACGGCCAGCGCCTAAGCGCGCCACCGCCGCTGCGGTCGTTCGGCCCCCGAAACAGCCTGCGGGTCCCATCGCGGCCGTATTCGACACCCAGAACGACGGCTGCGCCCCGTGTGCGCCACCGCTACTCACCCACGAGAACCATCTGGCTACGACGTCCAATCGCCATCGTGCTGTGTCGAGACGAGTGCTGCACGACCCGCTGGGCAGCCCTGGCCGGACGAGCCGCCACGACAACAACCACCCCGGCCAGCGAGCCGGCGAACACGCAACATCGGTGCGCCTGCCGGGGTGCTCTCGATCAACCCGGGCGACTCCCACACGAGTCTTGTGCACCAGATCGCCGACCGCATATATAGCCTGCGCTGCCGGATCGTGCACAGCAAAGACAGCCACGCCGACACCGAACCTCTGCATCCCTTCGGCCCCGAAGCCAAACGCCTGCGACACGACCTGCACCTGATCCGCTTCGTCGCCCAGCACGTGCTCATCGCCGCCAGCAAACCGGCGAGCTGGAACTGACCCGACTCGACCGCCAGTTGCTGAGCGTCTCAGCGCGCGGTGGGTAGGTCTAGACGCATGCCGCCGTACTTGTGGTAGCGGCGCATAAAGGCTTCCTCGCCGCCCTCAAGGACTTGGCGTACATGCGTGCGAATATCGAGATCGTCGATGGAACCCTGCTTGGTGACAAGCATTCCTGTACTGTCGGCCCCGAGAACCGCAACCAACTCGGCGTCGCCCAGCATAGGAATATTCGGGTTGTGGGTGGCCGCAATGATCTGGCGATCATGCCCGTTCGGCGTAAGCGCTTTCTGCTCGCGGATGAGCGATACCACGTCCTCGAAGATGAACTCATTGTCGAGATCGTCCTCCGGCTGGTCGAGCAGCATCGCACCACCGTCAACGGCGAAGATCAGCAACAGGATCGCAGTGGCTCGCTGCCCGGTCGACAGACGGTCAAGATCACGGGACTCCTGACCCGTCTTGAGCCGGACGTTGACCTGGTCACGGGGCGCCAATGCTTCCAGCTCCGTGAGGCGGTCAACTTCCGTGCTCGTCAGCCATGCATGAATCCTGTCCGCCTGAGGTCGGGTTATACCGAAGCGTTCACAGACGGCCTCCGGGCCGGCGTCGACGGTCGAGGCCACGAGCACACCATCGACACCGTCATGAGCAGCGATGCTTGCCACAGCAGCTGCCTGAACGCCGGAGCCGGCGAGAAGGTTCCGCAAGTCGGTGGCGAACTGATCGCGGTCGCCGGCCGCAGTAACGACCACCTCAACTCGCTGCGAGAGCAACCCGTTGATCATTTCGGCTGCGTCCTGCCGAACACGACTCTGGTTCTCGCGCGCCTTTCCAAGATCGTCGAGGATACCTCGGCGGGCGTGCTGCAACGTCCGCATCTCGGTCTGTTTACGGATCAGCCCGTCACGCTCGGCGCTCAGCGTGTCGACCTCGCTAGTCCACCGCAGGGTCGCGTCGGCATCGATCTTTTCGGCGTGAAGTTCCTGCTTGATCCCGTTCAGGACATCAGTCAGTTCCTGCACCTGGTTCGCGTGGGCCTTACGGAGGTCACTGATCCGGTGATGCGCGGCACGCATAGCCAGGATGATCTCGCCGTACGCACGTTCAACCGCCGTGCTGACCTCCGCCAGAGCATCCGCGGCCTGCCGCGTGAGATCGTCCTCGGTTGCGATAAGGCCATCATGCAAGCTGGCGAATCGCGTCCTTGCCGCGGTCAGAGACGCCGACCATTCCTCCTCTGATTCGATCGCCTCGATGCTCGCGGCGAGCTTGCCATCAATCAAGTCCAGACGCCGGTGTGTCTTGAGCTTCTCAAGGACGCCGTTGTCCTCATACACGCGTAGCTCATGCTCCAGTGCTGCGATGCGCTGCTCGAGTTCGGGCAGGCGCGCTTGTTCGATGCGATGCCTGCGCAACTCGGTGCTGTTGAGCGACAGCTTGCGGCGGACCTCGCTCAAGGCGGCCTCGGCCCGGTGCACATCATCGCCGATGAGCCGATCCAGTAGCCGCCGCCGGTACTCGGGATCCTTACTGATCACGTCGATCTCACGCTGCAGCAGCACAACCGGCGCGCGATTGGGTCCGAACGCGTCCTGAGGCGAAATACCGACCGCCGAGCCGGTACCGGGGTCGATCACCCGCGCGTCCTCGCCCAGCACGCGGACAACTTCATAACGCATCGCAATCCCCGAATCGCTGGAGCGCTCCACCTGCAGGCGGACCATGCCACCTGCTCCAAGGGCATGCTTGACCAGCGATTGGCGGTTGTCTGCGTCGCAGTAGGGGTCGAGGCCGAGACCATAGCGGATCGTTTCGAGGATTGCTGACTTGCCGGTGCCTCGCCCGCCGATCAGCGTGTTCAGGTGCGGGTCGAACGTGAGTTCCAGACCGTTGAGGAAGCCCCGCCCCTCAACACGCATGGAGATAAGCCGTCCGTTACGCGGCGGCGCCGGCTCGTCGGTCCGCACCCGAGTTTCCGGGTCGTGCAACGCCAGCCGCATGGCATCCAAGTCGGTCGCCGACAGTTTGAGCCACGTGCCTCTGGCTCTGCCGTCGCCCAACTTCTTGCCACCGACATCCGCCAGACTGCGTGGATCGCTGAACTCCACCAAGGCAAGATGATCCCAAGGAAACTGAACCCCGGTGCTTTTCAGCTTGCCCAGCACGCCTTCGGCGTGGTCCAAGCCGTCGAACTGCACCTCAGAGATCAACCCTGCCGCCGGCTTAGGCCCCATCGCGTCGACCAAGCCCTTGCGGTCACCAGCGTGGGCGCCGAACAGCAAGCAACCAAACCTGTCCCGAAGGTGGCGCAGAGCGGCAGGGAGCGGGTCTCGCAGCTCGATCTCCGAATGTATCCGACCAGTCCACAGCTGCCGTCCGGCTTCTCGGTCCAACGAGCGTAAGCACTCGTTGATCTCCTGCGGATCTGCGTCGCCGGGAAAGACCGCCAAGATGTGGATGCCGCCGCGGCCCACGTTCACGCTCAACTCGACGCCCGGAAGCACGTCAATGCCGCGCCGAGCAGCAGCCTGACGAATCAGATCAAACCACGGCTGTCGGATCCCGTTATAGTCAGTGATCGCGGCAATCTCGATGCCAGCATCATTCAGCCGCTGTGCATACGCCTCTGCGAACCGCTGCTGGTCGTCTGAATCTTCCGGGTTCATGCCACTCGAGCCGGCAAAGCTAGACACCGCAGGCGTGTGCAGATGGAAGTCGACACGGCGCCATCGCGCTCCACCAGCCGTCATGCATCACTTCCCTGTCTACAGACCAACTGACGTCGGCCGATGAAGAGGCGCCGGCCAATCAGCGAGGCTTGACCTCAGGCGGAGGCGCGCCACCTCGGCAGTGCGCGTGACGAGCAAGCGCCCAACCGGTCGATCAGCCTAGAGCACGATCATTCTCTACGGAAAGTAAGATCCGTAGAGGCGTCACCCTCTCGTGGCAGCAGGGCGAAGCCTGAACTTCGACGGATTCCGGCACAGAGGGCTCCACCAGATCGAAGCCGCCATCTGGCACCTCCACCGACACCTCGACAATGAGCCCCTCGACTGGAGCACGCTCCACTTCATCGACTGCCGCAACGTCGCCGTGCCTGCCGTCGATGTGGAGTACGTCGACGAGATCGGGCCGAACCCCACAGGATCGCTCCGGGACAACCTGGCGCCGCCACACGTTCGGCTAAACGGATCATCGGAAGTCACCTGGGTACACATAGGAAGTCAGCCAGACAGCTGGTACGCGACAGTCGCGCCGTGCGCGACAAATCCGCTAGCATCGCTTTCCCGAAGTAGTGGGTCGAATACTCTAAGTGAGATAGACGTGGTTCTCGGTGTCGCGCCAGGTAGGGAGTGTCTTTCGAGTGACCGACGCAACGAAGCAGGAGCCGATCCCCGGCCTCGGCAACCTCACCAAGATCGCCAAGATCGAAAATGACCCCACCGGCCTCGACACTTTCGCCCGCTACGTCTGGCAAGCCAAGCAAGTAGTGCAACAGTGGCTGACCTGTCTACGCGAACCCGACGGCCCTGCTTTCCTCGTCTGCGAGCAGATTGAGGACCTCGCGCTCGTCCACGCCGGGAAGATTCGGCTCATCCAGCTCAAGACACGCGACAAGGGGTCGTGGAGTGTGACCGCCATGTGCGAGCGTGGCCTGGACGCGCTCGTCCGCTCCTATGTGAAGACGCGCAAAGCCAAGATCCACGAACTTTGCACCTACGAACTGTGGATCGAGGGGTCGGCCTCGGAAAAGGCGGACACCGCCAACTTTTTGAGCGACCCCACCACGGCAACCAAGGACGTACGCGCTCGCCTCGTCGCCAACGGACTCATCAAAAGCTGGACAGACGACTTCCTGCAACGCCTGGCCATCAAACCCGGACAGCCCAGCCAGACCTACATCGACAAGGTCGCGATGTGGGAGCTGTCGGCACTCTGGCCTTCTCTGACTCATCAGGAAGTACGGCAGCTCTACGAGCGGCTCCTCATCGCGGCAACCGCAGCTCAGACCGGTGGCACCGGGCAGCCGGCATCTATCCAAATGATCCTGGCCGCCGCTCTCCCACATGTAGGCGAAGATCTCCCACAGCCCGAAGAACCCGGTGGGGCAGGCATCGCTCCCATCCGCGACCAGACCCTCAGCCGCGGCATGCTCAAGATGCTCGCCCCTCCGCTGCCCGGCGAACGAGAACACCAACTGCTCGCACGCATCGCGGCGGGATCCGCCACCTCGCTCATGGAACTCAAGATGAGATCTGCCGGTGCCAGCAGCGCGCTCATCGAAGACGTCCGGGACCTGCGCGCCGACATGGAAGTCCAACGCCAACTCTTGCTCGCCGGCCGCGACAACGCAGAGTCCCAACTCGAAGACCTCGCCCGCCGTGTGCTGAACATGGCAAGAGCGACGTCCGCTCGCATCAACCTCTCCGCCGTGGCCAATCCCGTCGCCGCCGCCCGCCCCGCCGAAGCCATCGCTGCCGACCTGCGTTCTCGGCCTCACGACCTCGCCCACTGCGATCGCAACACGCTGCTCAACCAAGACGAAGAACTCATCCTCGGATACCTCGGCCACCTCTCCGACCTCTGCCGCTTCGACTGGGGTCTCGCGTGACCACCGGTGGCAACACTCTGGCTGGCGAGCCTCGCCGAGGAGGACCGCGAACGCTTGACCCAGACCAGACACCCCGAGCTCGATTTCGCCCCTCACGCGAAGCTGAAGCCCGACTCCTCCTACTCATCGACGCCTTTAGCCATAAAGCGCGCGGCCAAACCCGATACCTCGAAGGCCGTATCAAACTTGCCAAGCTCGACTTCCTGCTCCGCTACCCGCGCCACCTACGCCGCGTCCTGATAGCCCAAGGCGTCAGCGCCGACAAACTGCAGCAAATCGATCCCGACGAGGCACCGCTCGATGCCCGCATGATGCGTTACCGCTACGGCCCATGGGACCCCTCCTACTACGCCGTCCTGGGCTCCCTCATCGGCCGGGGCCTCGTCGAAGTCGCACCCCTCAGCAACGGATTCGGCTACCGCACCACCGCCATCGGCACTGAACTCGCCGCCCACCTACGCGCCGATGGCAGCTTCGACCCGATCAACCAACGCCTGGTCCTCCTGCGCCGCCACCTCGACAAGTCCGGAAACACTCTCAAGAACTACCTATACGAACTCCCCGAGATCGCCGACGCTGCCTGGCACGAGGACCTGACGTGACCCCACCTACTGCACCACCACCGCATACCGGCGACCAGCCGGCCTACCCCCACCGCCTCGAACTGCTCCAGGTAGACCTCGTCGGAGGCGGCCGCGAAGTCACCTTTAACCCGGGCCTCAACCACATCGTCGGCGACATCACCACCGGCAAGACCACCTTCGTCCGGCTCATCAGGGCACTACTGGGCACCATGCCGAAAGACCTCCCGCCCGAGGTTGACCACGTCGCCGCCATCCGCGGGCACGTCATACTCGGCGACCGAGGCTGGAAGATCTACCGCCCCCGAACCACCACCAGCGACGCCCTCGTCGAAATCGGCGAAGACGACAACGAAGCCGACCGCGAAGCACTATCACTACGCCTCCCGGTCGCAGGATCCGCACGCACCTACAGCACCTTCCTGCTCGACCGCCTCGACATCCCGGCCATCAACGTCCCCCAAGCCCGCAACGACCCCACCGGCGTGCAGAGCCCGGTCACCATGACCGACTGGCTCGGATACTGCATCGTCACCGGCGACGAACTCGACACCGAAGTCTTCGGACACAAACGCCCCTTCCGCGACGCCAAACGCCGCTGGGTCTTCGAGATCGCCTACGGCTACTACGAACCCGAACTCGCCCGCCTCAACGCCCAGCTACGCCACCTGCAACGCCAGCTCGATTCCCTCGAACACAACGCCGAGATCCGCGCCCAGTTCCTCAAGGACACCCCGTTCGCGGACCTCGCCACCCTCGAACTTCAACTAGCCACCAGCACAACGGAGCTCGACTACGTCCTCGAACAACGCCGAACCCTCGCGAGCACCATCACCGACGTCCCCGGCGTACAACAAGCACGCGAAAATCTGCTCGCCGCACGCGGTCGCCGCGCCGACACCGCCGAACGCATGTCCCGGCTCCAAGCCCAGACCAAGGACCTCGCCGATCTCGTCAGGCAACTGACCAACCAATCCGCCCGCCTCAGCCGCGCAATCGTCGCCGGTGAATGGCTCGTGGATTTCGACTTCATCGTCTGCCCCCGCTGCGGCAACGACATCGAACCAGCACGAACCGAACCGGACCTGTGCTACCTATGCCTGCAACCACCACGGCCGGCGAACTCCGAAGCAGAACTCCTGAGCGAACAGGACCGCATAGCGAGCCAGATCGCCGAGACCAAAGCAGTCCTCGAGGGGCGCCAACGCGCACTCGACAAACTCGCCTACGAGGCAACCCGACTCGACCACCTCATCACCGAACTCGCAGCTGACCTCGACCAGCAAACCCAAGCCTTCGTCTCCGACCGCGCCGCGCAGATTGACTACCAGGCCACCCGGCAAGCCCAACTCGAAGCCGACATCAAACGCCTCCGGGAATATGCCGACCTCCTCCAACGGCACGAGCACCAACTCGCCAGCCGTGAAATGTTGGAGGCCCAGCAGGAAGAAATCCGACTCCGCATCAACGAACGTGAACTCTCTCAATCTGAGGCGGAGGAGAATGTACAAGCCCTCGAACAACGTATGCTCGAATACCTACAACAACTCCACATCCCAGATCTAGGCCAAGAACTCACCGTCCACATCAACAGAAAGACCTATCTACCCGAAGTCTCCGGCCGCAGCTTCGACGAACTGTCCAGCCAAGGCCTGAAAACACTCGTCAACATCGCACACGCGCTCGCCCACCACACCGTGGCTATAGACAGAAACCTGCCGTTACCGGGACTTCTCATTCTGGACGGAATATCGGCCAACAGCGGACAACAAGGGTTGAGCTTCGACCGAATCCGTGACGCCTATCGGCTCCTCGGCCGAGTAACGGCTGAAGAATCGTATCGAAACGCACTCCAAGTCGTCGCAGTCGACAACGAGCTCTCCCGAGAAATTATTCTCGAACTCGTCGAACGGGTTACCCTTAACCTGACCCAAGAGGATCGGCTCATCCGAATTCCCGGATCCCCCATCCCGCCTGAACGGCAGGACGTCGACTGATAATGTCCGCACCTGCCGCCGCAGCGAAGGACGCCATGCCCCTTCATGGATCCGCCAGAAACCGGTCGAGACAAGGCATCCGCCCCGCAGGGCCCATGAGCACGCCGCTCAAGGAACTCTCGCGACACCGGATTTACCGCTAAGTGTCGAAGAAGATGCCGAAGACAACTCTTCTGGGGAAACTGTGCTTGCAAAAGCCCAGGTAGGATGGGGTGTGCGAGAGCTGAGCGGACGAAGTGGTAGCGACCCCTTTACTCGGCCGTGTATACTTTTCAGCGACCTGGTAAAACGTTTGTTAGCACGTCGCTGGCTGGGGGTCAAGGGGTCGCAGGTTCAAATCCTGTCAGCCCGACACATCTGACCAGCGGATATTCCCGGTTGGGAATATCCGCTGTTCTGTATTTGGGCAGTTGTGGTCGCAGTGTGGTCGCGATTTCGGCGACTGCTTGGAGGCGGATCCCCGTTGTGGCTGGTGAGAATTTCTGCCATCTTGTGGTTCGGGTGTGCTGGTGCCGCTGATCCTTCTGTGACCGGTGAGGCCAGCCAACGACGGTGCCCGGCACCGGTATCTCGCGAGTCGCGCTTACCTCCGCCGGTGCGACCACATCGCGACCACAACTACTGAAACCCCTGGTCAGGCGATGCATCCTTGTCGCCCGCTCAAGGGGTGAACGGTTGCGTCATGCGGCGCGGGGGTCGACGGTGTCGAGGACGGCTGCGGCAGCGTCGACGGCATCCTGGGCTACCTGCGGTGTGAGGTGGCCGTAGATGTCGACCGTGGTGGCGATGGTGCTGTGCCGCAGCGTCTTGGATACCGATCCGAGTGGCACGCCGGAGCTGATCATGATGGTGGCGGCGAGGTGCCGCAGATCGTGCAGACGGATCCTCGGTACGCCGGCCTCCTCGGATAGCTTGCGGAAGTGGTCGAGTGCGTACTGCGGCCGGAGTGGCCGTCCGTCGGGTCGGCAGAACACCAGGCCCATGTCCTCGTAGTCGCGTGTTGCCAGGCGTTGACGGTTTTGGCGTGCCCGCTGCCGGCGTAGCGCGCTGAGGGAGCGTTGTGACAAGGCGATCCAGGCGCGGCTGTACGGAGTCTTGGGATCGCTGAACTCGGCGCGGGAGTTGTCGACGGCGATCAGGTTACGGCGTACGAAGAGCAGGCGCTGGTCCCGGTCGATGTCGGCCCAGGACAGGCCGAGTGCTTCGCCTTTGCGCATGCCGGTGCAGATCATCAGCTCGTACAGGTCGGCGTGCAGGTCGTTGACCTCGTGGCAGTAGCGCAGGAAGGTGCCGGCTTCTTCGTTGGTCCAGCAGACGAGTTCCTTGCGGGGGAGACGTGGTAGCCGGACGAAGCGGGCGGCGTTGTAGGGCAGTCGGCGGGTGCGGACGGCTTCGTTGAGTGCGCTGGACAGGCAGGTCACGCAGCGCCGCAGCGTGGTGGGCCCGCGATTGGCAGCTTGCTGCTGGGTGACGAACTGCAGGATGTGCGCGTGGCTGAGCCGTTCCAGCCGTATCTTCCCGAAGGCTGGTATCAGGTCTTTGCTGACGTAGTCGCTGTAGCGGCGGATCGTGTTCGGCTTGAGGACCTTGGATTTCGCCTCGAGCCATCCGGTTAGGTAATGGGCGACGGTTTCGGTGTCGTCGAGCAGGATTCCGGCGTGCTCGCACTCGAGAACGTTGGTGAGTGCTTCTGCTGCGTCGGTCTTGGAGGCAAAGCCGCTGCGCCGGCGCGTCTTGCGCCGACCATCAGTCGATGGCAGGTCGACGGCGAACGCCCAGGTGCCGTGTCCCGGGCTGTGTAGTTTCGGGCAGCGGGCGCCGAGTTGCTTGCCGTTGTCGCCACGGCAGGAGCAGCGGCGGTAGATACGACCTCGATGTGGGTTGGGCCTCATGACATCTCCTCAGGTCATGGCCTGATGTAGCTGGTCCCACATCGGTGCCCTTCCCCGTAGTGATCACTCCTTGGCCGGTGCTACCTTTCGATCCGATTTTCGGACCTTCTACGATCGCGGGAACATAGGGCACTTAATCCCCGCTCGGACGCGGTCGAGACGAGGCTTTAGCCTCGGTCTTTCACTTGAGCGTCGGCTCATAGCTTCTGGTCAATGAATCTGATTCGCGTGTCTCTCGCTGTTTTGAGGGCATGCTGAATGCCCGG
>NZ_JBIRWQ010000023.1:72578-158809 GCF_044388125.1 Actinoplanes sp. NPDC020271 | reverse complement strand
ATCTTCGACGAGGCGGTGTTCCCGGCCGGAGGGATGGCGTTCCATCATGTTCGGCTCAGCGGCGGCCGGATGTCCTTTCAGCGGGCCGTCTTCGCCGGTGGTGAAGTGTCGTTCGCTGACGCCTGGTTCGAGAACGGCCACTTGTCCTTCCACCACGCCCGATTCGAGGCCGGCACCATACTCTTCCTGAACGCCACGTTCGCTGCCGCCGAGGTCTCATTTGCCTATGCCGCGTTCGGCGGCAGCATGGTGCTGTTCAATCGGGCCCGGGTCGTCGGCGGCACGCTCGATTTCGGCCATGCGGCTTTCACCGAGGGCAGGGTGTTGTTTGGCGAGACCTCGTTCCATGCGGGGAACGTGTCGTTCGCCCGGGCGGCGTTCGACGGCACGCTGGTCGACTTCTCCGATAGCCCTGCCAACCTCGGCCCGGCCCGTTTTATCGGCTGTCTGCCCGACTTCTCGGAGCCGGCCAGCTGGGCGCGCCCGCCGTTGGGTATCCCCGAAGAGGCATGGCCCACGGCGCGCTGAACGGTGAGGCGGAGGAGCCGCTGGCCGGCTACGCCGGCACGCTTCGCCGGGTACGGCTCGGCAAGACACCGGGCCTCGTGCGACGGCGACCTGATCAGCCAGGGAGTCGCCGGCAGCGCAGTATCGAGGTAAAGCCGGGCATGACTCGGGTCTCGCCGGCGGGCTGCGGGTCATGCCGTTCAGGCGGGCGGGCGGAGGATTTGGGAGACGCGGCGCAGATCGGGGCCGGGCAGGCCGATCCGTGGGTCGGGATTCCGGGTGCTGTCGACGCCGTCGCACACCCAGATGTCGTCCTCCTGCCGCCAGGTAGCGAACCGGAAGCACTGGTTGCCGTAGGTGAGCCTGTTGGCTGCGTGGCGCACTGCCGTCTCGGTCCGGTCGAGGCCACCCACCACCGAGATCGCCTCGGCGAACCAGGTGACCGCCTCGTCCTCCACGTATTGGTCGCCGAGCATGGGCGCGAGCAGTAACAAACGGCGGGCGATCTCCCGTCGATCCGGTACGGCCGCCTTCGCGATCGCCTTGAGCTCCGGCCACCGCAGACCGGGTCCCCGTGGCTCAGGCGCCAGCGTCAGGGATCTCGATGCCCGCACCGAAGGTGACCGTCCCGGCCGAGGAGCTGTGCTCCTTCGTCACCGCCCTGTTCACGTCCGCCGGGGTCAGCGCGGACCACGCTGCCAATATCACCGACGTGCTGACCGGGGCCAGCCTGCGCGGAGTCGACTCGCACGGCGCCTCCCGGGTGCTGCGCAACCTGGAACTGCTCGACTCCGGCGAGGCCAACCCGGCACCGGACCTGCGGGTCGAGTCGACCACCAACGCGGTCGCCGTGGTCGACGCGGACCGGGCGCCCGGCCCGGTCGCTCTCGCCGCCGCCGAGGCGGTCACCCGGGCCCGTGCCAAAGGGGCTGGCGGTTCCTTCTCCTGTTACTGATCTTGTGGGTTGAGGGTGAGCCGTGACAAGCCGAGTGGCCCGTCTCCGCACTATTGCGGAGACGGGCCACTCGGCTGGGGTCAGTGAACGGCGGCCGGTTCCGGCATCGTGGCGCTGTTCTTCTGCTCTGTGCTGAAGAATCCGGCCAGCAGTACGAACACCGTTGCCAGTACCGCGGTGAGGGCGAACGCCGTGAAGCCCCAGCCCTGGTTTCCGGCGGCGACGAGCTGTCCGCCGAGCCACGGACCGAAGACCGCGCCGAAGCGGCCCAGTCCGGCTGCTGAGCCGACTGCGGTGGCCCGGCTCTCGGTCGAGTAGCGGGCGGTGACGGCGGCGTACACCATGGTTTGTGCGCTGAACAGGAAGAAGCCGGCGAGGAAGACGACCGCGAAGGTGAGCGCGAGGGGCGTGCGCACACCGAGCAGGTAGACACCGACTGCGGTGAGGCTGAACCAGGTGGCGGCGACCGGGACGGCGCCGAACCGGTCGGCGACCTTGCCGGCTGCCAGCATGCCGAAGACGCCGCCGAGGTTGATCACGATGAGGAAGGCGAGCGACGAGCCGAGGTTGTAGCCCTGAGCGCGCATCATCGTCGGCAGCCAGGTGTTCACGCCGTAGACCAGGAGGAGGCCGCCGAACGAGGTGATCCAGAACAGGATCGTCGGCTTCCAGCGGCCTTCGCGGAACAGGTCGGCGATGCTGTCCCACTTGTTGCTCCGGGCCGGTTCGGCGGCCGGCACGTGCACGTCGTAGCGAGTGGCGAGAGCGCGGGCCTCGTCGGTGCGGCCGCGGGCGACCAGGAAGCTCAGTGACTCGGGCAGGAACTTCGCGATCAGCGGGACAGCGATGAACAGCGGGACCACACCGACCCAGTACGCGGATCGCCAGCCGTGGTTGTTCAGCAGGTAGAGCCCGAGGCTGCCGGCGACGATGCCGCCGACCTGGTGAGCGGTCATCAGCGAGCCGATCAGCAGGTTGCGGCGGCTGGTGGGGGCGTACTCGGCGACCAGGGTGAGCGCGATCGGCAGCAGGCCGCCGAGGCCGAGACCGCCGACAAAGCGCGCCCAGCCGAAGGCGCCGATGCTAGGTGCCACGGCGCAGGCCGCTGAGGCCAAGGAGAAGATCACAGTGTCCGCGATGATGACTTTCTTGCGGCCGACGCGATCGGTTAGCGGACCGGAGGCCAGCGCGCCGATCAGCATGCCGAAGGTGGCATAGCTGCCCAGGCCGCCGGCCATCGCCGGGGTCAGGCCCAGCGATTTGTCGTCGAACATGCCGGGTAGCACAGCGCCGTAGATGAACAAGTCGACGCCGTCGAAGAGGACGACGAGCCAGCAGATGGCGACGACCGTGGCCGCGAGCCGATTGCCGCGCGTCGTGCCTATGGCGGGGGTAGAGGACATCGCACTCCCTCTCAGGATTTCCGATGAGTGACGCCGAGCACGCCGCGTGGTGTGCGTCATCGCATCGTGCTTTTCGTTCACAGGATTGTCAACAATAAGTTTCGGGCCTGAGTCAGGATTGACCACGCCCGAAAAATGACCATGGCACGATTGTTAACAATTTCGTTGCGCGGTATGGTGCCGCTGGCGCGGTATGGTGTCGGGCATGATGCCGGTCGAGACGTGATCCGGCTGCACATCCAGACGGGGGTTCGATGACCAGCGCGCGTGATGCCCTGCGCGAGGCGATCTTGTCGGGTGTCTACCTTCCCGGCGAGCGACTGGTCGAGGCGCAGCTCATCGAGCGGTTCGGGGCGAGCCGGTTCATCATCCGGCAGGCCCTGCAGGATCTGGCGGCTGAGGGGCTGGTGGAAATTCAGCGCAACCGGGGCGCGCTGGTCCGGAAGATCTCGCTTGCCGAGATCATCGAGATCACTCAGGTCCGTATGGTCCTGGAGGGCCTGGTCGCTGCGTACGCCGCGGAGCGAGTGACCGAGGCGCAGGCCGCCGAGCTAGACGAGATCGGTCTGCTGATGCGGCGTGCCGTGGACACCGGTGAGTACCGCCGGTACAGCGGACTCAACCAGCGGTTGCACGCGCTGGTCCGAACGATCGCCGGGCATCACACCGCTAACCGGCTGATTGACACGCTCAAGGGACAGCAGGCCCGGCATCAGGTGATGCTGGCTCTGGTGCCGGGCCGTCCGCAGCAGTCGCTGCCGCAGCACGAGGCGGTCATCGCGGCGATCCGGGCGCGGGACCCGAAGTCGGCCGAGGCCGCCATGCGCGAGCACATCGCCAGCGTGATCGATGTGCTGCGCTCACTCGACGGTTAAGCCCACTCCGATTCGACCATCGGTGGGGTGCCGTGAGTGTGGAAGGTGTCAATGGTCTTGAGACCCCATGCCTGTCCCTTGGCGCGCTCGGCCTCGGTCCAGGTGACGACTTCGTGGTCGGGGGCCAGCAGCAGCCGGGCGCCGGCGTTGCAGAGCTCGATGCGGTTGCCGCCGGGCTCGTAGACGTACAGGAAGAAGGTCTGCTGGATGGCGTGCTTGTGCGGCCCGGTCTCGATGTGGATACCGGCCTCCAGGAACACGTCGGCGGCGCGCAGGATGTCCTCGCGGGTGTCGGTCGCGAACGCGATGTGGTGCAGCCGTCCCTTCGAGCCGGTCCAGTCGCGGGTGTAGACGACGTCGTAGGACTTGTCGCTGAACGTGTACCAGATCGCGGCCTTGGTGCCGTTATCGAGCACGATCTGCTCGCTGGCCCGGCCGGTGAGCGCCTCGCTGACGAAGACCTCGTTCTCCGGCACGTCGCGCCCGAGGAAGTTGACATGGTCGAGGCGGCGCACGTTCGCGCCGCGGCCGGGGAACTTCGCGGCCTGGTTCTTCAGCGACGGGCGGTTCTCGCCGGAGGCGACGTACCGCTGTGTCTCCCAGTAGAGGCCGAACCGGTGCCCGTCCGGGTCGGCGAAGTGGTAGACCGGCCCGTAGGCGGGTTCGTCGGAGTTCCAGCCTTCGCCCAGGCCGGTTGCCTCGATCGCGGCGACCCGGCGTTCCAGGGCTTCCGGGCTACGCGCGCGCAGCCAGGTCCGGCCGATGCCGGACGTGGCGGTGCCGGTGATTTTGAGCGAGAAGCGTTCGTAGTCGTCCCAGGTGTGCAGGTAGACGCTGTCGCCGCGGCGGTCGACGACCTCCATGGCCATGCAGTCGGTGAAGAACCGCACCGAGTCGTCGAGGACCGGGGTGAAGAGTTCGACTGCGGAAACGTGTGCGATGTCACGAAGGCGTTCAGCCATGGGGGTGCTCCTGTCGAGGATGGACCTGCCCGTCCAGGAGCAGGCGTGCGGTGCTCACGATCGCTGAGCGGCCGACCGTGATCTCGTCGCCGGAAGCTTCGACGCCGATCACCACGTCGTAGAAGCCGGAGGGGTGCTCCAGGCGAATCGTCTCCGGCAGATCCTGCCGGTATGCGACGCTGCCGGGAATCGCCGCGGCGGTCCCGACGCTGACCGCCGCCAGTACGCCGATCGAGGCGTGCACGCGATGCGGGATGAACATCCGGGTGCTCAGTGTCCCGCCGTGCGCGGCCGGCGCGATCAGGCACATTTTCGGCACGGTGGTGACGGTGACGTCGCCGAGGCCCATCAGCTTGCCGGCGATCAGGCGTAGCTGTTCAACCCGCTGGCACAAGCCGGCGTTCGCCTCCAGCTGGGCGGGTGACTCGTAGCCGGAAATGCCCAGGTCATCGGCGTTGAGGCAGACAACCGGCATACCGTTGTCGATCAGTGTGGCCGGTACGCCGTGCAGGTCGTCGCGGACCCGGCCGGTGGGCAGCAGTCCCGGGGCGACCGAGCCGGCCGTGTCGCGGAACTCGACCTCGATGCGGGCCGCAGTGCCGGGCACGCCGCTGAGGGCGGTGTCCCCGGTGTACTCGACGCGGCCGTCCGGGGTAGGCACGGTGACGATCGCGAGCGCCCCGGTGTTGACCATGCGCACCCGTACGCTCGTCCGTGACCCTTGGATCTCGACCAGGCCGCGCTCGATCGCGAACGGCCCGACCCCAGCTAGGATGTTGCCGCACGGCTGTTCCGCGCTGACCACCGGCTTGTCGACCTGCACCTGCAGGAACAGGTAGTCGACGTCGGCGTCGTGGTCGGCCGAGGCGCCGACGACAGCCACCTTGCTGGTGAGCGGATGGGCGCCGCCGATACCGTCGATCTGGCGAGGGTCCGGCGAACCCATGACGGCCAGCAGCAGCCGGTCCCGCTCGGTCGGATCGGCTGGCAGGTCCTCGGCGCGGAAGTACGCACCCTTCGAGGTGCCCCCGCGGATCAGCAGAACCGGGATCGGGACAGTCATCGGTACTCCACGCCCAGCTTTTCCAGCAGCGGTCGCAGGCCGTACATGTCCACGCCCAGCTCGCCGGCGGCCAGCCGCTCGCGCTTGGATGCCTCGTTCGCCGTGCGTTTGCGCGCCGCTTTCAGCACCGCGGCGGCCCGCTCACGCGGGATCACCACGATGCCGTCGTCGTCGGCGATCACCGCGTCGCCCGGGTTGATCATCTGGCCGCAGACCACGACCGGAACGTTCACCGAGCCGGGGCTGGCCTTGACCGTGCCTTGAGGGCTGACGGCGCGCGTCCAGACCGGGAACTTCATGGCCTGCAACTCGGCCGCGTCCCGGACGCCGGCGTCCATGATCACGCCGATCGCGCCGTGCGCCCGCAACGAGGTGGCGAGCAGATCGCCGAGCATGCCGTCGGTGCACGGCGACGTCGTGGTGATGACCACGACGTCGCCCGGGCGGACCGTCTCGACCGCCGCGTGGATCATCAGGTTGTCGCCGGGATGACACGAGACGGTCACCGCGGCACCGGCGATCCGGGCGCCCTGCTGGATCGCACGCAGCTCCGGCCGGAGCGCTCCACGCCTGCCGTCGGCCTCGTGCACGGTGGAGGCCCCCTCCTCCGCCAGCCCTTTGAGGACATCTGCGCCGACCCGCTCGAAGTCGGCAATCACGACATGGCGGCTCATGACAGCTCCCGGGTAACCTGCGGGTACATCCGCATGAATGCTTCGGCTTTGGTGTCGTTCGGCAGGCCCAGGTTCGGGCCGGAGTTGCGGGCGGCCTGCAGTCCCCGGCGTGCGCCGAGGTCGGTGTAGTAGGTGTGCAGATGTTTCTGCGCGGCCAGGATCTGCATCGCCTCGCGCTTGCGGTCCCACACGTCGGTGATGTCGAGCAGCACGTCGGGCACGAAGCCACACTGCTCGGGCTGGTGAGGTTCGAAGCAGAAGACCGGGGGCGCGCCGATCACCTCGCCCGGTCCCTCAACGCCCGGCGCCTGCGCGAGGACGCGGGCCTTGAGCGCGATGTGGTGGGCAAAAGGATGGTCGCCGTTGTACGGGTCGGCCGGCGCATGGGTCAGCACCACCGTGGGCTGCACCTCGCGGTACAGGTCGATCAGGCCTTGCAGCAGCTCCGGCGTCTCGACCAAGGGGTAGTCGTTTGCGTCGAAGAACCGGATTTCCGCCCCGAGCACCTTGGCGGCGTGCGCCGCCTCTTCCCGGCGGGTCGCCTTCACCTGCTCAAGGTTGTACCCCTTACGCCACAGCGAGGCCGACTCGCCGCGCTCGCCGAAGCTCATGCAGCCGATCACTGCGCGCTGCCCCCGGGAAACAGCCAGGGCAATCGCGCCCGCAGCGCGCCAGACGAAGTCACCAGGGTGCGCGGTGAGTACCAGGGTGGTATCGGTCATCGGATCTCCACAAATCTTGTCAACAATCGGTGCTGTGCCGAACGCTCGACACGGACTTTATGCCCTTTGAGCGGCGAAAACAATTGTTGACAATCTCGTCTACGTCTGGCAGTTGGCCGATGGCAGCGTGAGGTCGGCCGCGCAACCGGTCGTGACGGCATCCCTACGTGCGCCGGGTCCAGCTGGCTATCAACATCATCATCAATCTAATTGTTGACAATCACTCCCAGTGACGGAAGTCTATGGCAGCGAACCACCCCGCCCTCCTGAAGGAGACCCCGATGCAGCGGTTGTGGGCGTCCAACGGACGCATGGCTTTGATCACCGGCACCATCGCTCTCGCAGCATTCGTCGTGCCGCAACCGGTCTCATCCCATCCCAGCAGGGTGACCGATGCGGACGACGCCGCACTGGCGTTCAACCCGGACGGCTACACGACGATCACCGTGACGGTGGACGGCAAGCCCACGACCGTACGCCGATACTCCGAGATCTGCGACGTCGCCAAGCCGGTCGAGGCGGCGGCTCAACAGCCCGGCATGGGCGGAACGACCACCATCTCCAACACCCGGTGCGGCTACCAGAGCATGAACGTGTTCGTGCCCGAGACTGCCGCCCAGGACCAGCGGGCGCCGATCTACTTCGCGGTCAACAACTCCGGCTGGATGGCCAGCTACATCCGGGCCAGCATCACCGACGGCGGCGCGTACAACAGCGCCACCTCGGTTGCCGGCGCCGCACTCGAGGCCGGATACGTCTTCGTCGACGTCGCCAACCGCAGCCGCGGCATGGTCGGCGCCGCGGGGGACTGGCCGGGCAAAGCACCCGCCGCGGTGGTCGACGCCAAGGCCGCGGTCCGCTACCTGCGGCTCAACGACGCCAAAATGCCGGGCAGCGCCGAACGCATCATCGTCAACGGCACCAGCGGCGGCGGCGCGCTCGCCTCGATCCTCGGCGCGGCCGGCAACAGCCCGGATTACCTTCCGTACCTTGCCCGGATCGGGGCGGCCGGGATCACCGCGGACGGCCGCAGCACGATCCGCGACGACGTATTCGCGATCAACGCGTACTGCCCGATCACCGACCTCGGGCACGCCGACCTGTCGTACGAGTGGCTCTACAACGTGCTCGGCACGCGGACCGAACTTGGGCAGAACAATCTGCCCGCGGCGGCTTCGGCGATCGCCGCGCAGTTCCCCGCATATGAGAGAAGTCTTGGTTTGGGCCTCGACGCCACGAACTTGCTCGACGTGATCAAAGGCGAGGTGATCCGGTCGGCGGAGACCTACCTGAAGGCCGACCCGGCGAACACGATCCCGCCCCTGGGCGGCACGTTCGTCATCGTCAGCGGCGGCCCGCCGGGACAGCCGCCGACCACGAAGTCCTACGTGAACGACTGGATCGATGTGAACGCCGCGACCGGCAAGGTCCGCTTTGTGGACATGAAGAAGTATTTGGCCTTCGTCGCCACCCAGGCCGCTCTGAAGACCACACCTGCGTTCGACGCGCTCGGCGTCGACGGCAAGGTCACCAGCCGCGCCGAGACCGACCTGTTCGGGCCGGCGGACCAGCGATACCTGAACTACACCGCCTACAGATGGGACCACAACGACGTCGCCGGTGACGGCAGTGGCCTCGACGACACCGGTCTCACCAGGGCGCAGTACATCCGCAAGTCGAGCACCACGGTCGACGACCAGGTACGGCTGATCGACCCCATGTCGTTCATCGGTACCCCGGCCGACACGGCGCCCTACTGGTACGTACGGGCCGGCACCCGGGACCGGGACACCTCCTTCATCGTCCCGATCAACCTCAGCCGGGCGCTGGCCGCCGACCGGCAGGTCAACAGCGTCAACTTTCGGCTGGCCTGGAACCAGCCCCACGCCGGTAACTACGACGTGCCGGAAGCGATGGCCTGGATCGCTGATGTTGTCGCGCGGGCCGGTGATCCGCTGGTCCGATAAACGTCGGGTAATAACGCCCCACCGTGTAGCGGGCTGACGGAAACACCATTCCGTCAGTCCGCTACGAGGGTTTTCCTGCCGATTTCGCCGTGCCGATGTCCTTGGGATCGCCCTGGAGCTGATCTCCGGCGCGCTGGTTCTGATTCCGGGACTACGGCTGCTGTGGCAGCGCAGGCACATGGTTTGGACGGTGATGCCGCACGACCACAGCCATGGGGACGACTGCGATCATGGGCACGACCACGATCAACGAGCCGGACTGGGCGCGATGCCGAGCCCTGTGCCTCCGATGCCCACCGACACCACGACCGCCTCAAGCGGATACCGAACCTCACCAGATTTACTACTACTACTACTACTACTACTACTGCAGTAGTAGGTCACTTCCGGTCGCCGGGCCGGACCAGGCCGCTCTGGTAGGCGATGACGACAAGCTGGGCCCGGTCGCGGACCCCGAGTTTGGTCATCGCCCGGTGGACGTGGGTCTTGGCGGTCAGTGGGGAAAGCACGAGGCGTTCGGCGATCTCCTCGTTGGGGCAGCCGAGAGCGGCCAGCCGGACCACCTCACGTTCGCGGTCGGTCAGCAGCTTGAGCTCCGGAGGGACAGCAGGCGGTGGCTGCTCGCCAGGCGCCAGGAACCGGTCGATCAAGCCGCGGGTCGCGCGTGGCGTCAGCAGCGCCTCGCCGGCGGCGACCACGCGGACGGCGCGCAGCAGTTCGTCGGGGTCGACGTCCTTGCTCAGGAAGCCGCTGGCGCCTGCCCGCAGCGCGGCAAGCACGTTCTCGTCGGCCTCGAAGGTGGTCAGCACGACGACCCGGACACCGTCGAGGGCAGGGTCGGTGGTGATCCGGCGGGTGGCTTCGATCCCGTCCACGCCGGGCATCCGGATGTCCATCAGCACCACGTCGGCCTGCGTCTCGCGGGCCAATCGGACCGCCTCGGCGCCATCGGTGGCCTCGCCGACCACTTCCAGTCCTTCGGCCAGGTCGATGATCAGGCGGAAGCCGGCCCGGATCAGCGTCTGGTCGTCGGCGAGCACGACCCGGATCGTCATGGTGTGCTCACCGGCAGCACCGCTCGGACGGTGAACGAGTCGTCTTCCCGTGTCGTCTCGACCCTGCCGCCTGCGGCGCCGGCTCGTTCCCGCATCCCGATCAGACCGTATCCGGCCCCGGTCGTCTCCCAGGGATCCGGCCGCACACGGTTGATGATCTCGATGTCCAGGTGGTCCCGGCCGTACCGGAAATGCACCCGGACCGGGCCGCCGTCGCCGTGCTTGCGTGCGTTGGTCAGCGCCTCCTGGGTGATCCGGTAGGCGGCGAGGTCAGCGCCGGCGGGAAGCGGACGTGGCTCGCCGTCGCTGGTGAACTCGGCGTTGGCGAAGTTCTCGATCAATGCCGGGAGCTGTGCTATGCCGGGCTGCGGCTGGTTGCCGGGATCGGTGTCGCCGGGGCCGCGGAGCAGGCCGACGATCGAGGTGAGTTCCTTGAGCACCAGGCTGGATGCCTGCCGGATATGAGTCAACGGCGGGCCGGCCGCCTCCGGTTGCCGGGTCAGGGCGAAGGTGGCCGCGCCGGCCTGCACGTTGATAACAGCGATGTGGTGCGCGACCACGTCGTGCAGGTCACGGGCGATCCGCAGCCGCTCCTCGGCTATCCGGCGGGCCACCTCCTCCTCGCGGTTGTGCTCGGCCCGGCGGGCGCGGGCCTCGACCTCGGCAACGTACGCGCGCCGGTTGCGTCCGGCGTCGCCGACTGCGGCAGCCAGCCCCGTCCAGGCGAAGAAGCTGAGGTTGCTCGCGCTCCACCAGCCGGAAGCCGACCCGTAACCGGACGCCGCCCAGCACACCGCGCCGCCCAGCAATGCTGCCGTCCACGACACGCGGCGCGCTGAGCTGACCGCGAGCTGGTACAACGCCGCCGCCATCGCGAAGACCAGCGCCGGGGTGTTCCAGCCGGCGAGCAGATAGCCGGCCTGCGCGCCAGTCGATACGACCAGTACCGGGAGCGGCGTGAGCCTGCTGAACCCGAGCGCCAGGGTGGCGCCACCGGCGGCGGCGAGGTCCGCGGCGAGCGGCAGCCGCTCGCGGCCGAGACCCGCGAGGGCGCCACCCGCGAGCAGCGAGCCCAGGAGCAGCGCCGGCAGCCACAGAGTCAGAGAAGCGGACTGCGCGAAGCCGGGCAGCAACGGACGAAAGATCGGCACATTCTCACGGTACGGGCGCAACGGCAGGAGCGCGTCCGTCCGTCGTGGTAACCGTAGGGCCGGGGGCTACCACTGGCGTAGTCGCGTCCTGCCGGCTCTCGGCCCGGACGGGGGATCCAGGCGGCGATTACTACTGCGGTAGTAGCCGGATTCGCTGTTCTGGGTGGACGTCAAACCCGTGACGAATCGTCACGCTGGAACAGCCGGCGGGACAGTTCAGCACGGCGATCCCCGAACCAGGAGACGAACAATCATGGAATTGCGCAGGCGAACCCTCCTGCAGGGCGCGGCTATCACCTCGGTCGGTCTGCTCGGCCTGACCGGCTGCACGGACGACAACACTGATGCGAAGGAGAAGTCGTCGACGTCGGCCACGGGATCACTTTCCATCGGCAAAGTGTGGAGTTACGACGCCACGAACGACGTGTATTACCAGATCGGCAAGACTTATGTGGCCAATCCCGGCGCCGCGGACTACGAGACGCTCGCCGTCTTCGTCCCCGGCAAGTACCTTTCCGGGACGAAGAACAGCGACGGCACGTACTCGGCCACGATCGATTCCGCCGGGTCGGTCGGCAGCTTCACCGCGGCCACGGCGCCGATCGTCTTCCCGGTCAACACTCCGGGCTATGCCGCACAGAAGCCCTTGACGGAGTACAGCTACGAGACGATCTCCTCGTACATCGAGGCCGGTTTCGTTTACGTGCACGCCGGGCTGCGGGGCAAGGACAGCAACACTGCCAGCTATTCCGGGAACGCGCCGTGGGGCGTGACCGATCTGAAGGCCGCAGTGCGTTACGTCCGGTACAACGCCGACCTGATCCCGGGCAGCAAAGAACACATGGTCGTCTTCGGTCACAGTGGGGGCGGGGCGCAGAGCGCGGTCATGGGCTCATCCGGCGACAGCGAGCTGTACACGCCGTACCTGGAAAGCCTGGGCGCCGCGATGAAAGACGCGAGCGGCAAGACGATCAGCGACGCGATCGCCGCTGCGATGTGCTGGTGCCCGATCACCAGCCTGGACTACGCGAACGCGGCTTACGAATGGAACATGGGTCAGTTCGCGACCAGCGACACCCGTAAGTCCGGCACCTGGGCGAAGCAGTACTCGACCGACCTCGCCACCGCCTTCGCCTCCTACCAGAACAAGCTCGGTCTCAAGGATTCCTCGGGCAAGCAGATGCGCCTGGACAAGACGGGCACGGGCATCTACCTCGGCGGCACCTACTACGACCATCTCGTGTCGGTGATCAACGAGTCGTTGAACAATTTCCTCAAGGACACGACGTTTCCCTACACCCCGTCGAACTCCTTCATGGCAGGTATGGGCGGGCCTGGTGGTGGCAGCTCGGACGGCGCGGGCATGCCCAGTGGTGGTTTCCCGGGTGGCGCGGGCATGCCCAGTGGCGGCTTCCCCGGTGGTGGTATGCCCGGTGGTGGGGCGGCTGTGGACACCACCACCTACAAGACGGTCCAGGAGTACGTCGCACACCTGAACAAGGACGGCGACTGGGTCACCTACGACGCGGCCTCCAACACGGCGAAGGTGACCAGCCTGGAAGGGTTCGTGAAGAGCCAGAAGAACGCGTCGAAGAGCGTCGGCGCGTTCGACGGGCCGGACCGCACCGCCACGGAAAACGTGGTCATGGGCAACGGCACCAGCGGCCTGCACTTCGCCCCCGTGTCCGAGCATGTGATCGAGGCGAACGAGGGAGCATACGCCAAGCTCTCCGGTTGGAAGTCCGACTTCGCCGCGGCGTCGTACACCAGCGACTTCGCCAAGGCCGACGCTGTCGGGAAGGACGTCACGTACCGATCGAACATGTACAACCCGATGTACTACCTGAACGGCTCGTACGAGGGATACAAAAAGGCGACGGTAGCGCCGCACTGGCGCATCCGTACCGGCATCATGCAGGGCGACACCGCGAACACGACCGAGATCAACCTTGCTCTGGCACTGCAGAACTTCGGCGTCGACGACATCGACTTCGCCACGGTCTGGGGTATGGGCCACACGATGGCCGAGCGCACCGGGGATGCCACTACCAATCTCATCGCCTGGGTGAAGGACACCGTCGCCAAGTAATTACGGCAGGGTTCGTCTGCTCGGGATGCGAAACGCCCGAGCAGACGAAATGTCCTGTACCGGTGGCCCGGTCGGCGCCGGCAGCCACGGCGAAACCGATCGAGCCCGACTGGTTCTGTCGAAGTACGGCGCGAGCGACGACGACGTCAACACCAAGCCCGCCTCAGCCACTACAAACGCCGCGGCTATCCACTGAGATGAAGTGCCGTTGCAGTAGTATTAGCTAGTTTCTGTTCGAACGCCGCGTCCGTTTCGGCAAGGAAGGCTATATCTAGCGATGCGATGGGAGCAGCCGACAGATACCCCGCCGGTGGGCGGTGCGGCACCCCGACCAGGTCGACCTCGATCATTCCGGCGTCGCTAAAGGTGAACCCGCCTCCGCGCTCGTACATCAGCAGTAGCGGCTCGAACGGGTCCGGCCAGGGCAGCCCCCGATCCGCGGCCAACCTCGACCAGTGCACCGCTGCGGCACATGTCTGCGGGATGGGACTGAATTGCCCGGCGCGTCGCACCGTCCGCACTACGTCCTCTGTCACTGACTCGTCGGCACGCACCGTCACAGCGACAACGGCCGCTAGATCCGCGAACGGCCAGCCCGGTGGTTGGACATCACCGACCACCAGCGCGGCGCGCCGCAGATACTCCCGCATCAACAGCACCCGGGAGAAAACGTGATCCATCGATCGGGCCCCGGATCCGCTCCGCCCTCGGCAGGACATCCTCAGTTGCCTTCATCGCGCCAAGCCTCGATTTCCGATCGCATGCCGCCTTACCGTGTTGGTCCGGCCAACCGCATGTTGTGAGAGCGGACGGTAGTCAGGGCTTTCCCCATTCGACGTAGCCTTGCAGGGTCGATGTCACGGCGGCAGAGCTGTTCCAGGAGCCAGAGGGCGGAGCCACCAGCCGCCAGTCCCCGTTGTCCCAGCGCATCGTGACGGGAATTGTCAGGTATCGGCCCTGCAACGATGCGTTGGTCATGGCCAGGCTGATTACGGCGGTGTCGTCGCTGTAGGACAGCATCGACCACGCGGTCAGTTGGCCAGCGCTGTTCTCGGTGAGCGGCTTGTGCGACTTGGTGTCGGTGAGCAATTGGTCGCGAGCCTGGCCGGCGATCACTTGCTGCTCGATCGTGTCGGTCGCTACCTTCATGGGGTCGAAGATGCTGGTTCGGGACGTGATCTGTGCCGCCGCGACCAAGGCTCCGGCCGGGGTGTGCGCGTACCCGGAAGCGGTCGTCGCGGTGGTCTGGCAAGGGCCCGCGCTGGCCGAGAACGGTACCGAAAGTGGTCCGAGCTTTTCCCAGCGCAGATCGGCCAGGCGCTCGGTCGGCACTGTGGTCGTGGTATCGGTCGGGCAGTTGCCCGGAGCGATGGAAGACCCGGCCTGCGGCTCGCCCGACGAGCTGATCACCGCGGCGGTGGGCGGCCCGGACGAGGGAGCCGCGGACGGAGAGCTGCTACACGCGGCCACAGTAAGCAAAATTCCGGTCGCAGCCGGAATAACGGCATGGATCTTCACACGGCCAGGATAGATGCCGCTTGCTTACGAACGGGGCGGCGGCTCAACGCCTGCGGCTCACGATCGACGATCTCGTGACGTTGTTCGACCGGCTCGGATCGTTCAAGGCCGCATGTCCTCGTCCGGGCTCCCCGGCGAGTCGCGGGCCTGGCAGGCGGGTGTCCGAATGGCCACGACGCTGGGCATGCCGACCGGTCGCGATCGACTCCTTCGGCTGGTTCGGGCGTTGCCCGACCCGCTCATCGGTGACATCGCGGTGCTCGGCGTTGACGACTTCGCCGTCAAGCGTGGCCATAACTACGGCACCGTCCTGATCGACTGCGAGACGCGCAAAGCAGCGGGTCTTCGCCATGCGCGGTGCCGGGTGGCGCACGGTGCCGGTCGGGGCCAACGGGAGCGCGGCGCACGCGGCCTACGCGCCGGGTGGCGGCGCTCATTCGATCCAGGTGTTCACCGTCGCGAACGGCCTGATCCGCGGGGCCGTCACCTTCGTCGACCCGGCCCTGTTCCGTCTGTTCGCGGCATGAGCTCACTGGAACACCGCGCGTCGCGGTCTCGACGCCGGCCGCTTTCGTCAACGCGTATGGGTCGGCGCGCTCAGATCACTGCGGACGGTATGCGAACAATCCGGTCGAGGCTTGGCACAGCCGGCTCAAGCAGCCAACATGCGCGGATCTCGGACCGGCCGGAGCGCCCGGGCTTTGCTCACCGGCGGTGAGCAGCGCCCACGCCAGTCGCGACCGGTCACGTGCACGAGATCAACCTGTTCCGGAACGGTCCTCACCCGGGCTCCGGCCCTTGGCGTACGGTCAGGGGCCGGAGCCGCGAATGGTCGGATATCAGTCGGGGTGGTTCAGGAGCAGGCTGCTCCGTTGAGGGTGAAGCCGCTCGGCGCGCCGGTGTTGCCGCTGTGGTCGGCTTGGAAGCCGATGGTGGTCGAGCCGCCCGGCGGCAGTGAGCCGTTGTAGCCGGCGTTGGTGGCGGTCACCTGGCCGCTGCTGGGTGAGTACGTCGCGTTCCAGCCGCTGGTGATCGTCTGTCCGGAGGGCAGGGTGAACTTCAGGGACCAGCCGTTGATCGCGCTCGATCCGGTGTTGGTGATGGTGATGTTGTCGGTCAGGCCGGTGTTCCAGGCGTTGACCGCGTTGGTCACCCGGCATGCGCCGGAGCCGCCCGGGTCGGCTACTGGCTCGGGCGGCGCAGCGGCTACTCGCTCGGGCGGAGCAGGGCGTACGACGAGTCACAGGGGCAACTGCAGACGCAACTTTGGCGAGCACGCGCCGACGCAATCGTCGATTTCCTGCGTCTGGTGAACGAGTGGCGGCCCAACCAAGCGGACGCCGTCCGTGGTTTGGCGTCGGAGGCCTACCCGGAGGGCTTCGGTAGGTACATCAGGGACCGACTTAGAGAAAGCCGCATCCGTCCACGATCGTGAAATTCGGCGAACCGCATCGCGGAAGAGGGCGCTGCTGTACCTCAAGTGCGGCGCGGCTAATCTTTCTTCGTGCGCCGGGTGAAAGCAGATGGGAAAGTGCGCTAGCTGGCTAGCATCCGAGCAGTCTGGGATGAGCCGGTTCGAGTCCGGTGACCCGGCGCGCCGCATAGCGGCCATGAGAGGTCGCTGAGTCGTCGTGGAACGCGGCGACCGGATCGACGAGTACGCGGCCGGCCTGACCCGGCACCGCTGGACCGAGCGGTGGGCCGAGCCGGAGTGAGGCCGAGCCGGAGTGAGGCCAGGGCGGAGTGAGGCCGGGGCGGCCGCGCCGCGCGATGGCGGGCCGCCCCGGTGGCCGGCCTAGCGGAAGTGGCCGGCCGGGAGGAACTGCTCGGGGCGCAGCGCGCGCGAGGTGATCCGGGTGTCACCGATCCAGCCGTAGAAGCCCTGGTCGTACTTCAGGTCGAAGGACGTGCCGCCGAGCGTGAACGGCCGGCCGAGCGTGGCGACGCCGTGCGCCGGCTGGGTGGGGTTGCGGGCGATCTTCGAGCCGTTGACCCAGACGACGCTGCGCCGGCCGTCGTTGACGACCGCGACGTGGTGCCAGACCCCGACCGGCAGCGCGTGACTCCACGACGTCGGGTTGTGGTCGCCGTCGGAGGTGTAGAGCACGTACTGGAGGAACCTTTCCGGCGACAGGTTCAGGCTGCAGGTCGGCTCCAGGTCGGACCAGCCGCTGTGTTTGCCGGCGTCGCCGCTGCGCCCTTCCCAGCTGAAGATGCCCATCCAGTCGTGGTTGCCCTCGAACGGCTCGGGCAGCTTGAGGAACGTCTCGAACGTGTAGCCGTCGAGGAACTTCAGGCTGTTCAGCGGGGCGTTCGCGGCGGTCTGCAGCAGGGCGCCGCGGCCGGCGCCGCCGTCGAAGCGGACGCTGGAGTGCGTGGGCGCGCCGACGTGGTGCTCGGTGGAGACAACCAGGCGATCGTTCGCGGTCAGACGCCGTACCGTCAGGTCGTTGCCGTTGCCGGAGAAGTCTTTCACCTTCTCGACGTCGCCCTCGAAGCGCCAGTAGGCGGCCGTGTGCCGGTCGACGACCGTGGATGCCGGGCGGGGTGCGGGCCGTACCGGCGGTGCGAAGCCGGCGAAGCGGGCGTCGAAGTCGATCGCGAGGCTGAACCGGTCGACGTCGCCGGTCAGCTCGATCGTCTCGGCCTCCAGCGGGGTGCGTTTGCCCGGGTCGCGGTGCAGGAACCACGGCGCGAACGTCTCCACGTCGATGCGCCCGCGCACCAGGTCGAAGTGGTAGAGCCGGATCATCCCGGCCCCGCCGTAGTACCGGTCCTGGTAGTTGGTGATGTGGACGTGCACGTCGTGACCGGCGGCGTTGGTCAGCACGGTCCGCCCGGGCGGCCAGTAGTGACCGTTGAGGGTCAGGAAGATCTGGTCGTTGCCCCTGATCAGCTTGTCCCACAGCCGTTGACCGTTTCCGGACAGGTAGGCCTTCCCGGCGTCGTCGGCGTAGGCCAGGTCGTGGGTCGTCACGATCGCCGGCAGCGCCGGGTTCTGCTTCATGACGGTCTGCGCCCAGGCGAGGCCGGCGTCGGAGATGCGCCAGTCCAGGGCCAGGATCAGCCACTGCCGGCCACCGGCCGCGATCTTGTGGGCGCTGTTGTAGCCGTCCGCCGACGATCCGAGGAAGGTCGCCGAGCGCCGGAAACGATCAGGACCGAAGACCTTCCGGTACGGCGTGTCACCGCGCTGGTCGTCGGTGCCCGAGCTGACGTCGTGGTTGCCGGCGAGCACGCTGTACGGAAGGCGTCCGTCGATGGCCTGGAACGTCGTCCCGGCCAGGGTGATCTCCTGTTCGGTGCCGTGCTCGGTGACGTCGCCCAGGTGCGTGAGGAAGGCGACGTTGTCCTCGGCCCGCTGCTCCAGCAGGTGCTTGAAGGTCGCCCGCAGCGGCGCCGGGTCGGCGCTGTCCGCGTCGAACAGGTACTGGGTGTCGGGCAGGACGGCGAGCGCGAACCGCGGGTCGTGCGCGTCGAACCTCGCGGAGGCCGGCGCGCCCGGCACCGGCGTCGCGGCCGCGGCCGGTTCGGCGGCCAGGACGGTCGCGGCGAGCGGGACAGCCGGGGCGGCGACGGCCGCGCGGAGAAGATTTCTTCGTTCCACGAGGAATGAATATTTCTTGCGTACGGCAACGGCGGGCGGCCGTGAATCGAAGCGCCCGCCCGCCGTGGGTTAACACTGGCCGTCGGCGAGCACGCAGGTGCTCCACGGTCGCCGATCCGGGCAGTGCCGCGCGGTCCGGCTCTACAACGCTCCGTCGCCGGATGTGGATCCGTGGTAGACGAACGAGGTGACGCCCAGCTCACCACGGTCCGCGCGGAGCCCGATCATGCGACCGGTGAAGCCGCCGGCCACCTCCGTCGACAGATAGCGGCCGTCCATCCGGGCCAGCTCGACCCCGGCGACGACGGCGACGAGCTGGTCGGGGCCGGTGAAGGTTGTCACCGCCGTCGCCCGCAGCTCGACGTGGACGTCGCCGGGATCGGCCACGTCGGCCCGGCCCAGGGTGCTGATCAGGTCGCCGATCTGCGCGACCGCCCGTACCTCCGAGCCGTTGATCTCCACCGTGAGCCGGTGACGCGGGTCCAGGCGGATCTCGAGACCACCGGTCCCGTGCCGGGCGTCGAGCGTCGCGGTGACCCGGACGTCGTGGTGCTGCTGGCGCCGGCCGGCGAAACCGGGCCCGGTCAGGACCCACCCTTTCCCGGTACGGCGGAGCAACTCCCCGGCGAAGCGGTGCGCACCGGCCCAGTGCGGCGGCAGCGTGTCGCCGAGCTCGTCGATGGTGACGGCAGGGGCGGTGACGGGCTCGACCGGGGTGGTCAGTTCCGGCCAGCCATCGGTCCACTCGACGTTGCTCGCGAACGTCTCCCGGCCGAGCACGTGCCACTCCGGGGTCACGCCGCGGGGCCGGGTGCCGTGGTAGACGATCGCCCAGCTGCCGTCCGGGCGCCGGACGAGGTCGGCATGCCCGGTGCTCTGCACGGGCCGGTTCGTCCCTCGTGCCGTGAGCAGCGGGTTCGCCGGGCACGGCGCGAACGGGCCGCTGGCGGACGGGCCGCGCGCGATCGTGACGGCGTGGCCGCGTTCGGTCCCGCCCTCGGCGATCAGCAGGTACCAGAGGTCGCCGATCCGGTACAGGTGCGGGGCCTCGGGCCACTTCCCGCCGGTGCCGCTCCACAGCGGGACCGGGCCGGAGAGGATCACCCCGGTCGACGGGTCGATCACCTGCTGCACGATGCGCGACGTTCCGCCCTCGACCCAGCCGGAGTAGGTGAGAAAGCAGGTGCCGTCGCCGTCCCAGGCGAGATCGGGGTCGATGCCCTTGACCTCCGGCAGGCGCACGGGGTCGGACCAGTCCCCGGCCGGGTCCTCCGCCCAGGTCAGGATCTGACCCTGGTCGTCCGACCAGTTCGTGGTGATCATCCAGAAGCGGCCGTCGTGGTGACGCAGGGTCGGCGCGTAGACCCCGCCCGACGGCGCCGCGGTCGCGACGTCCAGCTGGGACGGGCGCGCGAGGACGTTGCCGACCTGATCCCAATCGGTCAGGTTTGTGGAGCGGAAGAGGGGGACGCCGGGCGCGTACTCGAAGCTCGAACACGCCATCCAGTACGTGTCGCCGACGCGGCAGATGCTCGGATCGGGGTGGAACCCGGGCAGGATCGGTTGCGTCGCGGGGACGAACTCGGCAGTCATCGATCCACCTTCGCAGGAAATCACCGCCATTCCCGCGGCGGCCTGATCCCGGTCAGGCCGCCGCGGGAACATTCGACGGGATCAGCCCGCGTGCAGGACCTCGTCCAGGCCACCGGAGGAGCGCCACTGCCGCAGCAGGTCGTGGAAGACGACCGGACCCGGGCCGAACGAGTTGTTGACCGGCCGCGGCCTGCCCTCACCGTTGTAGTAGCCCGGCGTGCACTCGGACAGGAACGCGAAGTTGTCCGGCGCGGTCTCCCGGATCGTCGTGACCCACCGCTCCTCGGCCTCGGCACTCGGCTCGATCCACCTCGCGTCGCGTCGCGCGGCCGCACCGACCACCGCCGCGATGTGGGTGGCCTGCTCCTGCAGGACGTGGACGAAGTTCACCGACGCCGCGTTCTGCAGCGAACCCAGGTGGAACAGGTTCGGGAAGCCGTGACTGTAGAAGCCGTGCAGCGTCCGCGGCCCGTTACGCCAGTGCCCGAGCAGCGGAAGCCCGCCACGCCCGTACACGGGAAGGGTTCCGGAGACGACGCCCGAGATGCCGACCTCGAAGCCGGTCGCGAAAATGACGCAGTCCACCTCGTAGGAGTTCGCGCCGACCACGATCGCGTTCTCGGTCATGGCGGTGATGCCGCCGAAGTCGGCGGTGTCGACGAGCGTGACGTTCGGCCGGTTGAACGTCTGCAGGTAGAAGTCGCTGAACGTGGGGCGCTTGCACATGTACCGGTACCAGGGCTTGAGCGCCTCGGCGGTGGCCGGGTCGGTGACGATCGCGTCGACCCGCGCGCGGATCTCGTCCATCTTGCTGAAATCGGCGAGCTCGTCGAGGGCCGCACGCTCCTCGGCGGGCAGGGACGTGTCGACGGTGCCGGTGAGCATCTGCCGCTGGAGCCGGGCGGTGCTGGTCCACCCGTCACCGATCAGGTCCTGCTCGGCGTCGCCGCCGGTGACCAGGGTGAGGAAGTTCTCCATGCGTTCGCGCTGCCAGCCCGGTTCCAGGGACGCGGCCCACTCCGGGTCGGTCGGCCGGTTGCCGCGCACGTCCACCGACGACGGGGTGCGCTGGAACACGAACAGGTGCCCGGTCTCCGGGGCGATCGACGGGATCACCTGGACACCGGTGGCGCCGGTGCCGATCACCGCGACGCGCTTGCCGGCCAGGTCGTAGCCGTGATCCCAGCAGCTGGTGTGGAACGTGTGACCGCGGAACGTCTCGATGCCCGGGATGCCGGGAAGTTTCGGCTGCGTGAGTGTGCCGGAGCCGACCACCACGTACCGTGCCCGGAACTGGTCGCCGCGGTCGGTCCGCACGTGCCACTCGGCCGCTTCCTCGTCCCAGCGCAGCTCGGTGACGCGCGTGTGGAACATGGTGTCGGCGTACAGGTCGAACTGTTTCGCGATGGCGACGCAGTGCTGACGAATCTCCTCGCCGGGAGCGTAGCGCCAGTTCGGGACGTAGCCGACCTCCTCGAGCAGCGGCAGGTAGATCGTCGCCTCGATGTCGCAGTGGATGCCCGGGTACCGGTTCCAGTACCAAGTGCCGCCGAAGTCACCGGCCTCGTCGATCATCCGGATGCTCTCCACGCCGGCCTGCCGGAGCCGGGCGCCGGTCAGCAGGCCGCCGAACCCGCCGCCGACGACCGCCACCTCGACCCGGTCGTCGACCGGTTCGCGCTCGGTCCACTCGGTGTACGGGTCCTTGGCGTAGTAGCCGAACTCGCCGGCCGCGCGACGGTACTGGGCGGCGCCCTCCGGGCGGATGCGGCGGTCACGCTCCGCTCGGTACCGGGCGCGCAGGGCCTCGATCTCGTCGGGCCGGTAGCGATGGGGCGTGGAGGACATGGTGGGGCCTTTCACGGGGTTCGTCCGGTACCGAGGAGCCAACCCAAGGGCCACTTTTAAAGCAACTGATTGAAGAAAACTGTGTTCCAGGCCACTGTGGAGAATCGGTGTGCGCTCGTTCGCCGTCACCCGCGGTAGCAGCGGACCGGCCGGTCGACTGCCCCGGGGCCGTGCCGGGCTGAGCCCGGCCGGCCCGTGCCGGGCCGAGCCGGGCGGTCGCCGCGCGACCCCGGTGACGGCCGACACCGCGCCCCTTACCGCGACCAGCCGGAGCGAGGAGATACGGTTCCCAGGTCGAGGACGTGTCGGTGGGGGAGCGGATCGTGAGTCAGAACGTGCCGGCGTCGGCGGAAAATGTCGCCGTGGAGGCGGGCCGGAGGCGGACCTTCGCGGTGATCTCGCACCCGGATGCCGGCAAGTCGACGATGACCGAGGCCCTGGCGCTGCACGCGCGGGTGATCGGGCAGGCCGGCGCGGTGCACGGCAAAGGCGACCGCAAGGGCGTGGTCTCCGACTGGATGGCGATGGAGCAGGAGCGCGGCATCTCGGTCACCTCGGCCGCGCTGCAGTTCTCGTACCACGACACCGTGATCAACCTGCTGGACACGCCCGGTCACGCCGACTTCTCCGAGGACACCTACCGGGTGCTGACCGCGGTCGACAGCGCGGTGATGCTGCTCGACGCCGCGAAAGGCCTGGAGCCGCAGACGCTGAAACTGTTCGAGGTGTGCCGGCAGCGCAACATCCCGGTCATGACGTTCATCAACAAGTGGGACCGGCCGGGCCTCGACGCACTGGCACTGATGGACGAGATCGAGCAGCGGATCGGGCTCAAGCCGACCCCGCTGACCTGGCCGGTCGGCATCGCCGGGCACTTCCGGGGCGTGATCGACCGGCGCACCGGCCAGTTCGTCCGGATGGAACGTTCGCCCGGTGGCGCCGACCTCGCCATCGAGGAGGAGATGAGCGCCGAGGAGGCGGCCGAGCGGTTCGGCGCGGACTGGACCACCGCGAACGAGGAGCTCGAGCTGCTGGAGATGACCGGCGCCGACTTCGACGAAAAGGAATTTCTTGCCGCCAAGAGCACACCGGTGCTGTTCGGCGCGGCGGTGGCGAATCTCGGCGTCCGGCAACTTCTCAACATTCTCGTCGAGCTGGCGCCGCCGGCCACGGCCCGGCCGACCACCGCCGGGGACGAGCACCCGGTCGACGGCGCCTTCTCCGGGTTCGTCTTCAAGATCCAGGCGAACATGAACCGGACCCACCGTGACCAGCTCGCCTTCGTCCGGATCAACTCGGGCAAGTTCGAGCGCGGCATGATCGTGACGCACGCCGGCACCGGCAAGCCGTTCGCCACCAAATACGCGCAGCAGATCTTCGGCCAGGGCCGGGAGACGATCGACGAGGCGTACCCGGGTGACGTGATCGGCCTGGTCAACGCCACGACTCTCGGCATCGGCGACACCCTCTACGTCGGCGCCCCGGTGCAGTACCCGCCGCTGCCCTCGTTCCCGCCGGAGCACTTCGCGGCGGTGACCGCCACCGACACCTCGACGTACAAGCGGTTCCGCCGCGGCATCGAGCAGCTCGACGGCGAGGGCGTGGTCCAGGTCCTGCGCTCGGAGCAGCGTGGTGACGGTGTGCCGGTGTTCGCCGCGGTGGGCCCGATGCAGTTCGAGGTCGCCACCCATCGCCTGGAGGCCGAGTTCGGCGTCAAGGTCAACCTCAACCATTTGCCGTACGAGGTGGCGGCGCGCACCGACGAGGCCGGCCGCGAGATCCTGCGGACCGAGTCGAACGTCGAGGTGATGACGCGGGTGCGCGACGGCGCGCTGCTGGCGGTGTTCCCGCACCGGTGGCGGATGCGCACGATCGCCGGCCGCCACCCCGACCTGCGCCTCGACGACTGACCCGGCGCCCGTTTCGGGCCGGGCGTGCTGCTGGTTGCCGGCGCCGCGCCGGGCCGTGGTGCCCGCCGGCCCCGGGCGGTCGTCGCCTCGACCCGGTGCGGGCGCGGGTGCGCGATTACCCGGCGTTGGTCCAACTGCGGCTGGATAAGGTCAGCCGATATCCGTCAGGGTCCTCCACGGTCACACCCCATCGGTCCCAGTATTTGCCTTGTGCGACTCTCCGGCCGCCGTTCATCTCAAGTCGGGCGACCAAGGATTCGTCTATCGGCGCAGACAGATACAACACGAGAAGGTCCTCAGTCGTGGATGAGGGTGAAACGTCCAGGCCCGGCCCGCCGACCAACTCCAGATGCCATGAGGCATGCGGCCAGCCCAACATCACCAGGTCGTGCTCGTCGGCGGACTCCGCAGCCGCTCGATAGAGCACCTGCAATCCGAGCCCCTGCACATAGAACCGTTCAGCCGCCGCGAGGTCGCGGCTGGGTCGGGCAAGGCGGATCGTCGCATTGGAGTCGACCACCATCGAAATCCATTCTCTCGGCTGAGAATCATTGTCCGACCTCAACCAGCCTTGAAGTCAAGGTCAGCTCACTCATCTGCCGCCGATCGCGCGTTGCAGCAGGCGGAGGCGGTCACGCGATGTGACGGCGCCCGAGTCGGTCGGACGTCCGACCGTGCCGGGAGGTGCGCGCTCGACGATCCGGAGCAAACCTTGGAGCGCACGCCGGGGCTACCAGATATAGGGGATGAGCCGGGCGCGGGTTGCCGTGAACTCGCGATAGCGGTCGCCGAGTGCCGCATTCAGAGCCCGTTCCTCGACGCGCAGCCGGTGAATGACGGCGAACAGCACCAGGACGACCGCGGCGGCGGTGCTGAACCAATTGCCCACCATCAGGCCGACGCCGGCGAAGACGAGGAGGAGCCCGGTGTAACTCGGGTGTCGCAGGACCCGGTAGGGGCCGCGGTCGATGACGGGCTGGTCCGCGCTGGTCTTGACCACGACGGTGAAGTATCTGCCCAGAGTCAGGAATGACCACCAGCGCAGCAGCGCGCCAGCCCATCCGACCAGCATCCCGAGTATGAAGGTGGCCACGCCGCCGCCGATCACCGCGCCGGGGAGGACAGCCCTGCCGAGTGGGAACATCACGATCGCGCTGAAGAGCAACAGCCTCAACAACGTCTCCGCCCGTACGTCGGCTGCGTCCGCACCACGACGCAGGCGGAGTGTTTGCAGAAGTTCGCCCGCCGCGAAGGCGCCGACCGACACGAAAAAGACGATGCGCTCGGGGCCGGACATTTCCCGATTGTTATCGAAGCGCGTGATCGCCGACAAGTACGACGTCCGAAGAAGGACAGCGCGGCGCGGCGTCCTCTTCTGCCGCGAGTCGCGCGTTGCTGTCGGGCGCATAACCAGGACCAACAGCCTGCGGCCATCCGTGCCGATGGAAGTACATCGGCGGTTGACCGGCCGCAAGCGATCAGGGCTCCTCGAGCACTAGACGATGTTGGCAGCAGATATCCAGGAGCTCGGCACACCTGATCTCGTTGCCAGGATCCAGCCCTTCGAGCTCGATATCCACGAGTACGTCACCGTTGAGCGCCTTCGCGAAAAACAGCTCGATGCGCGAGTCTCCCTCGATGACGACACCAAACCAGTCGTCCGTGTCAGCATCCGAACGGTCGACACCGGCCGCGATCGCGCTCACATCATTCCGGCATCGAGTGATCTCGGAAATTCTTTCGACGAACGGCAGCAGGTTCGTACCCAGGATCCAACCGTGCATCGTGCCACGCGGCTCCACTGACATCGGAGTAACGTAATGCATTGCTGTCGGGCGTCGGATTTGGGGAAGGGCGGCACAATGATCTGCCGCGATCCGTTCGCGTACTTCGCGTACTTCGCGTGACGACGGGTCGAGTCGGCATGCGAACGGCTCCGCAAGTCTCAGCTTTACGCCCCTGGTCCACGGGCGTCTGATGGATCACAGGGCGTATCGCTACGCTGCATGCCATGTCGGCACGAGACAACCAGGTATTCGATGCGGTGGTTCGACGGATCGCTGCCGGCGAGTATATCGACGAGGTACCGAGCCATCGGCTGGCGCCGCTCCGGCCGGCAGCGCCTGCCGCGGTCGCGGAGGCTGAGGAACTGGCTGGCCGGTCGCTGCCGTCTCTGCTGCGTCGGCTGTACCTGGAGGTCGGTAACGGCGGCTTCGGCCCCGGTTACGGACTGCTCGGCCTCCGAGGCGGGCACCAAACCGGCGGCATAAACGCACTGACCGGGCTCAAGGGTGGCGTCCTCACTCTGTGCGACTGGGGTTGTGGCATCAGCAGTGAGCTTGACCTTGCCGACGGCCAGATTTGGGGCTGTGACCCTAACCCGGCCCCGGACGGGGCCTCATGCGCCTTTCCCCAACACATGACGATCGTCGACTGGTTCGCAAAGTGGGCCTGCGGAACGCTCTACCAGCCGTGGCTCGTGCAGGACTCGACGACCGGTGAGTGGCGCGGCGCCACCGATACCGAGTACACAGAAATGTTGGAAGAGGCGTTCGGCCCCAGCTGCCCGGATGACTGACCGTCGAAAAGTGGGCACGATTCAATCACCCGACAGCATGCTCTCATGCCGCGATCCATGCTCGAACCGCCGCGCGCCGTTACGTGGGTCACTGGCCTCGCGCCGCCGACGCGCGGATTTGTCGATGAGAGGATGTCGGTTGTTCGGGTTCCGTTGAGCGTGGAAGGCATGATCACCCCGCGCAAGCCCGGCCGTCACCCATCGCATCGGGCCAGACGCCCCGCGGCGACACCCGGCGCGCCAGGTGCGGCTATTTGATCGACTACGGCGTAGCGCTCCGGCCCACGACTTTCCCTCTCACAGCCGCTGACAGCGCGCCGACGAGGAAAGCGTTCGTACCCGGCGCCCGGCAGCAGCGCGACAAGCGGTCGGCCGACGTCATCGAGTGGCTGATACCGGCCGATCTCCCCGGACCGGACTGCCGCCTGGTGAGCCATCCGGCCCGGGCCAACGGGTGATAGGCACGTGATCCGCTGGGCGTTACGGTCAGCGCTGTGCCGATCATGACCTCACCGCAGCCGGATCGCGGGCTCGTCGCCGCCGCCGTGCGGTTCCAGGCCAGAACGGTGTTGTGGCTGTTCCGGGGCTTGGGGCTCCTGCTGCTGGTGGTCGTCCTGATCGACTCGGTCGCCTCGCGATCGGTCGATGTGGCCGGGTTCGTGGGTGGTTTCCTGGCCGTCTTCGGTGCCCCGTGGCTGATGGTCAAGCGGGCGACCGGCCGTTGCTGGCGGCTGTTGGGGGCGCCCGGCACCTATACCATCAGCGACTGGGGAATCCAGTGGTCCAGCGCTCTGGCTCAACATGGCTACGCCTGGTCGGCTTTGCGCCACGTCCAAGAGATGCCGGATCAGATGATTTTCACGAGCAAAAGCGCCGGCTTCCTGCCGATGTCCACTGCCGCGCTGCTCCCGGGGGAGCGTGAACGCATACTCGCGACGGCGGCGCAGAATGGCGTGGGTATCAAATGAGGGCCTACCTGCCGGCGTGCCACGTGAACGCTCCGTCGGCGCGACGCTTCTGTGGGTTTCGAAGCTCGGTTGATCCACAACGGCTGATGCGGTGATGACGATGCCCTCACATGCCGCAGACCGCGCGGCCGGGGTGTGGGCCAGCAGCGGTATTGCGGACTGGACCGAGGGTGCGGTCGCCACCGGCCAGGTCACGTGGCAAACAGGGCCCGGTGCACCGTCTCAATCACCGTGTCACGGTACCGGTTCGCGATCAACAAGCGTGGCGTGGTCTTCGGCGCATTCGGGGGTGTAGCCGAAGACTTGTGCCGCGATGGCTGGGGCATGTCGAGGATCAGGGTGCGGATGGCGGCGAGGCGGGTGCCGAGCAGATTGATCCGGGACTTGGCCAGCTGGTTCATCAGGTAGGTCGAGTGGACGTGCTGGGCGGTCTGCCCGGGGACAGCCAAGGGCTGGCCGCGGACGCAGGTCTGTTCGGGCATGGTCAGTCGGTGCGGCGCACCCGGGCGCGTTCGGGCCGGATGGTCTTGTTGACATGAATGAAAGTCCGGAATCCTGGGTACGACGCGCGCGTGGACGGTGAGAGCACGAACGGGCGGATGGGCCGTGCGGCCCGGTGGCTGCTGGGCAAGGTGTGGGCGGTCTGCGTGCTGGCCGCCGCCTTCGCCGCCAGTGATCGCTTCGGATGGCCGCCGGTGGCCCGCACCGCCGCCGGAATCCTCGGCGCCCTCGCCGTGGCCGCGGCCGTCGCCTGGCTGCCCCGGTGGACCGCGGAACGCCCGACCGGCGTGCCCGGCCTCGACACCGTACTGCGGGCCGTGGTCTGGTCGGCCCTGGTCCTGGGCGTCGCCGTCCTCCTGGCCACGACTCCGGCCCTCGGCGCCGCGGCCGGCGCGCTGCTGCTGACCGCGATCTGGCGGACGTTGCCGCTGTCCCGCCGCCCGGTGATCGGTAAGTCGCGGGCGTAAACGTCGGAGAACGGTCCGCGGAGGGTTGCCGGGAGCGCTGGGCTGTCCCGGCCCACGCGCCGGTGCCGGGCGGTGTTCGTTCGGGCGGTGCCCGCTGTCGGCTGCCGGCGCTGGGGTGGGCACAGGTTATTTTCGGCGCACGCTGCGGTGACGCGGCGGTGGCGGTCCGGGGTGACATACTGGGGCCCTCCGCCGACTGCGCACCCGGAGTGACATGCCCGCCGATGATCCGGCCGTCCGGCTGCCGACCCTGAGTCAGGTCGCGGCGCTGGCCGGTGTCAGCCTGAAAACCGCCTCCCGGGCCCTCAACGGTGAGCCCAACGTCGCCGAGGAGACCGGCCAGCGGGTCCGTGCCGCCGCCGAGCAACTCGGTTACCGGCTCAACGGCCTGGCCCGCGAGCTCCGCCGCGGCGGCCGGTCCGCCATGGTCGGCCTGATCAGCGGCGACCTGGCGAATCCGTTCTACTCCGCGGTGGCCAGTGGCGCCGAGCGGGAACTTCGCCGGCACGGGTTGCTGCTGGTGACCGCCAACAACGACGAGAACGTCACCCAGGAGCGGCAGCTCGTCGACGTCTTCCTGGAACGCCGGGTCCGTGCGCTGCTGATCGTGCCCAGCGGCGGCGGTCAGGAGTACCTGGCCCGCGACGACACCGGTGGCGTACCGGTGGTCTTCCTGGACCGTCCGCCGCAGGGCCTCGCCGCGGACAGCGTCCTGATCGACAACGAGGGCGGTGCCCGCGCGGCCGCCGAGCACCTGCTCGCCGGTGGGCACCGCCGGATCGCGCTGGTCGCCGACCTGGCCCGGACAGCTTCGCAGCGCGCCCGCATCGACGGTTTCGCCGCGGCGATGCGCCGGGCCGGGAACCCGGACTGGGACCGGTATCTGCGCACCGACGTGCACGACGCGGCCACCGCGGAGCGGACGATAGGAGCACTGCTCGCCCTCGACGAACCGCCGACGGCGATCTTCACCACCAACAACCGGCTCACGACCGGCGCGTTGCGGGTGCTGGCCGGCCGTCCCCGGCCGCCGGCACTGGTCGGTTTCGACGACTTCGAACTGGCCGACGTGGTCGGTACCACGGTGGTGGCGCACGACATGGTGGCCCTGGGCCGGGAGGCGGCTCGGCTGGCCTGCGCCCGGATCAGCGGCCACGCCGGCCCGCCGCAGACCGTGGTGATCCCCGCGTCACTGATCCCGCGTGGCTCCGGCGAGATCGCCCCCTGACCGCCGCGGTCGCGCGGGATCGATGGGCGGCGATATGGTGGCGCGATGCGACTTGCCGCATCGATTGCTGTGATTGCCGTGCTTCTCACGCCGTCGGCCGCCACCGCCGCGCCACCGACGGCCACGCCACCGGGCACCCGGCCGACCTACGACTACACGCAGGCCATCCGCGAACAGGTGTGGGTGCAGACCGGTGTGGACAGTGACTTCGACGGGCAGCCCGACCGGGTCGCTGTGCGGATCATCCGCCCGGCCGCGAGCAGGAAGGTTCCCGTCATCTTCCAGGCGAGTCCGTACTACGCCGGGCTCAACGACGTACCCAATCATGACGACATCGACCGGAGCGGCGCCGCCGGCGTCGCGAAAAGCTCCGCCGTGAACCGGGCGGAGAACATCACCTTCGCCGGCTACCTGGACAATTATTTCGTGCCCCGGGGATACGCGGTGATTTTCGCCGACAGTCTCGGCACCGGCGGATCGACCGGCTGCCCGACCTCCGGCGGCCGCAACGAGACGCTCGGGATGAAGTCCGTCGTCGACTGGCTCAACGGGCGCGCGAAGGCGTTCGACGCCGACGGCAACCGGGTCCGCGCGGACTGGTCGACCGGGCGGACGGGGATGATCGGCGTCTCCTACAACGGCACGCTGCCGAACGCGGTCGCGTCGACCGGCGTGGCGGGCCTGGAGACGATCGTCCCGATCGCCGGCATCTCCAGCTGGTACGACTACTACCGCGCCAACGGCGGCGTCGTCGCGCCCGGCGGCTACCAGGGCGAGGACCTCGACGTTCTCGCCCGAGCCGTGCTGACCAGGCAAAATCCTGAAGTGTGCGCGGGCGTCATGGACGCCGTCGAGCGGGCACAGGATCGGGAGACCGGCGACTACAGTGCGTTCTGGGCCGAGCGCGACTACACGCGCGACGTGAACAAGGTGCACGCCAGCGTGTTCCTGGTGCACGGACTGCACGACGAGAACGTCCGCACCCTGCAGGCCGGTCAGTGGTGGGATGCCCTGGCCGCGCGGCACGTCCCGCGCAAGATCTGGCTGCATCAGGCCGCGCACACCGACCCGTTCAACATCCGCCGGGACGTCTGGCTGTCGACGCTGAACCGGTGGTTCGACTACTGGCTGTACCGGATCGACACCGGCATCATGCGCGAGCCGATGGCCGACGTCGAGGTGGCGCCGAACCAGTGGCGGACCGCGCCCACCTGGCCGGTCCCGTCGACGCGCCCGGTGTCGTTGCGCCTGGGCCAGGGCGCCCGGCAGACGTTCGCCGACAATCCGGCGCGGACGGCCGAGGACCTGACCGCCTCCCCGGAGACCGATGACCCGAACCGCCTCGTCTACCTGTTCCCGGCCCTCGCCAGGGAAACCCGCATCTCCGGTACGCCGGAAATCACCGTCCGCGCTGACGTCGACGGCGAGTCCCCCTACCTGACGGCAATGTTGGTCGACTACGGCGCGGCCGAGCGCTATGCAGGGGTGCGGACGCTGCCCGAGCAGGACTGCGTCGGCCCCGGCATCGAGGGTGATCCGGGTTGCTTCAACCGGCGTGAGTACGTGACCGCCACGACGCCGTACGAGATCGTGACCCGCGGCTGGCTCGACGTCCGCAACCGCACGTCACCGGCGCGGACGACACCGGTCGTGCCGGGGCGCCCGTACACGTTCACGTGGAAGCTGCAGAGCACCGACCACGTGTTCGCCCCCGGCCACCGGCTCGGCGTGGTGCTCGTCTCCACCGAGCGTGACCACACGCTCCGCTACCCGGCGGGCACGGTCGTCGGCGTCCAGCCGTCCCTGTCGAGGCTCGACATCCGCCTGGGCTGACCGTCGCGACGACGGGCAGGCGGCCGACGACCCTCGGCTGTCTGCCCGTCGTCCGTTTCCGACTTGCTCGGTGCACAGACCCGTGCGAGTAACAATGCTGCCTCTGGCGCCTGTCCGGGGATACGCTCGGCCCGTCGAGGAAATCGCGGCCGGACAGGATCACACGTGATGTCAGATTTCAAGAAAAGTTCCTACTCGGTGGCCAACAGCGCCTGCGTCGAAGTCGCCATCGACGAGAATCGCGGTGTCGTCATGATGCGCGACTCCAAGGATCCTGCAGGCGCGATCCTTCATTATGAGTCCGAATCCTGGCGAGCCTTCATCGACGATATCCGTGCGGATCGGTTGCGGCGCCTGTAGAGTCCGCCGAGCACTATTCCGCCGGTCAGGGCGATCAGCCAGGGAAGGGCGTGACCTACGCCTCGGGTGGCGGGGCGGGGGCGAGTTGTCGGCGGATCGCAAGCCGCGGCGGCTTCGTGCTCCCGGGTAATTATCTCCAGGAATCGATGACGTTCCGGGCGTAACCGAGTCCCGATCCACTCGCTGCCCACCCGCGACCACCACTGCCGGCTGATGTCACTGCGGAACATGCTCCTGGCCATTCCGTGCAGTTCGGCGTCATCGATTTCGCCGAGTTGCCATATCGCCAGCCAATACATCATGGTGAGATTCGCGTAGATCTCATGTCGTGGATGAGTTGTCGCAGCGGTCTCGCTGTCGAGGACTTCGATCAGTTCCGGATGTTCGATGGCGAGTTTCAGCAGTTCCATGTGCTGCTGGCGATCCAGGTCGGCGAGTTCCTGCCTGATCTGGCGCTGCTGGAAAAGCAGGGACGCACCGACTCCACTGAGCGCGAGCGCGGAGAGAACGGCCGAGACACCGCCGAACGCGTCGCCCACGTCCGCCAGCCTCGCCCACGGCAGGGCGGTGACCGAGAGAAGCATCATCAGCAGAGGCACGGCCAGTGTGAGGACGGCGACCAGGGCGACGCCGGTCGACCACCGGTGTATCCGGTTCCGCCGCATGCCTGCGGGTTTTGCCACGTTGACCCATGCGACCATTCCCTCAGCATGGCCACTCAGGGCAATCGATCGAACACGTGGCGTCGTGAAGGAAACGTCGCCGGCTCGTGATCAGGCCTATCGGGAGCGGAGAGTGGACATGTACCGGCGGAGGCGACCGTCCTCCGTGGCGCGCAGCCAGAGTCGCAGCACGCGGGGGTCGGTGCTCATCCGCTGCACGGCCGGTGCCTGGAGTTGCTCCTTCGTCAGGCGGAAGATTTCCGGCGGGGTGCGTTCCGCCAGTTCGGCCGCCCTGGCCACGGCCGTGGCGAGCAGGCTTTCGGCGGACGCGAGTTCGTCGACCCGGCCGGTGGCGAGGGCGGCCGCGGGGCCGAGCGTGTCGGCGCAGAGTACTGCCCGCCGGGCCTGCGGGACGCCGTAGGCATGGGCCAGGATCTCCAGCGCGGTCGCCGGGAACGGCACGCCGACGGGAAGTTCCGTCACCCCGATGGTGCCGGCGGCCATGACGCGGTGGTCGCACGCGGCGGCGAGGACGGCGCCACCGGCGATCGCGTGACCGTTGAGGGCGGCGACCACGGGCTTGCCGATGCAGAAGACCGCCCGGAAGGCTGCTTCCAGGGCGGGGAGGAACGCATGCACGTACGCCGCGCCGCCGTCGACGATGCGCCACAGGTCCACTCCGGCGGAGAACGCCCGGCCGCTGCCGGTGAGCACGACTGCGCGCGACGAGTCGACGTCGAGCTGGGCGAACGTGGCGGTGAGATGGTCCAGCAGTTCGAGGTCGAGCGCGTTGACCTTGCCGTGGGCGAGCCGCGCCACGGTCACGCCGTCGGTGTTGTCGAGGTCGATCACCGGCACCTCCCGGGTCGGGCTTCTCGACCATACGCCCGGAACCACGTCGGTGGTTCCGGGCGCGGGCGGGACTCCACGGCCGTACCGGAGGAAAGGTTTCGACCGGAACCGGGAGCCTGTCAGAAGATGGACGAGACCCATTCCGGGTGGTCGATGAACGGGTTGCGGTTGTGCTGGTAGGTCGCGTAGATGACCTGGTTGCGGTTCTTCTCGAAGGCGTCCGGCGGGTCCTGGGTGTTCCACTGCTTGAGGACCGAGAGCTTTCCGATGTACGGGTTGGTGCCGTTGCTGACCGACTCGTTGACCTCGAGGTCCGGCCAGGAGTCGTCGCCCTCGTAGCGGACCGCCATGTAGAAGATCATCCGGGCGACGTCGCCCTTGACCGCGTTGCGCGGCTCCCACGAGTCGCCGTCGGTGTAGTTGCCGGGAGCGCCGGTGGCCGCGCTGCCACCGCTGTCGAAGTCCTTGTTGTTGCGCAACGAGTTGACCGCCACGTCCTCCGGCCGCAGGTGGTGCAGGTCGGTGCCGGGGCCGGTGGCGGTGCCGAAGTCACCGTGCGACTTGGCCCAGACGTGCTCGCGGTTCCAGTCGCCGGAGTCGCCGCCGTTGAGCGTCTTCGAGCGGCTGATGCCGGAATAGATCAGGATCACGTTGGCGGAGTTCGACGGGTCCTGGTCGGTGACCTTCAACGCGTCCCAGACAGCGTCGTAGGAAATTTTCGTCACCCCGGTCGAGATGATCGTGTGCAGGGCGGCCTTGAGCGCGGTCCCGGACTTGCCGGAGGCGGCCGCATAGTAGGCGTCGGTGCTGCTGGAGGCGGTCGGGGTGACGGTGCCGGTCGCGGTCGGGCCGGTGGTCGAGGAGGTCCCGAGCGTCATCGCGCTCGGTGACTTGAGGCCGGCGTGCGTGAAGTACGCGGTGAGCGTGCCGGTCACGGACAGCTGCTTGCCGATCAGCGAGGGGTTGCTGAGCAGGCCGAACGACGCCCGGTAGGAGGCGGTGATCTGGACGTACAGCATCTTGGTGGTGCTGGTTTCCGTCTTGCTGTCGGCGATCGCCAGGGCGGTGTCGCCGGTGAAGTCGCTGAACCGGACGGTGCTGGTCGCGGTCGGCTCGCCGACGATGTAACCGGCGACGGTGCCGGAGGAGCCGGTCTGGCTGCTGATCGCCTGCGCGACGGTGAGCGTGGTCGCGGCCGCGGCGGGGACCGAGGCGAGCGTGAACAGCAGCGCGAGGAAGCCGAGGAGGGCGGGGAAGGAGAACGCGAATACGCGTTTCGGTACGGGCATGGGGCTGCTCCGTTCGCCAAGGTTGTATAGACAGCTATATAAGTCTCAGTGATCGCATCGCCCGGGTATCCATACCGAACAGGTCATATGGAGAAGGTTCGTCCGTCGTTCACCTCCCGGTGCCGCCCTCCTGCCTGCCGGGCGTGACCCGGCGGTGGATAACCTCGGTTGGCGAGGGCGAAGGGAAACGGATCGGCTTGGGCATCGAGGAAGACCTGGCGCTGCTGCGTGCCTTCGAACCGGTGGCCAAGTTCACGGAGGGTGAGTGGTTCTACCCGGTCTCCGTGCAGCGGTACGTCGACCGGGCGAGTCTCTGGCGGGTGGAACCCGGCAACAGCCCGGTCCAGGTGGTGCCGCCGGGCGGCCTGAGCGTGGACACCCTGGCCCGGGCCGGAGGCGCCGAGCAGGGCTTGAAGCACTCGTTGTCCGGCATCGGCGGGACGGAGAAACAGCTCGCGCACATCCCGCTGCGCGAACGGCCGCCGCACCTGGCCCGCGCCAGCCGCCTCGCCTCGGTCGGGCTGACCGCGCGCCTGGTCGACGCGATGAACCGGTTCTCGCTGCTGTTCCGCGGCAGCGTCCCCGGTGGCAGCGCGGCCCGCTCGTTCCTGCTGCAGCGTGATCACCTGCGGCCGGACCAGCCGACCTACTACGGGCGGGTGCTGCGCGACGACCCGTGGATCGTCTGCCAGTACTGGATGTTCTACTCGTTCAACAACTGGCGCTCGGCGTTCGGCGGGGTCAACGAGCACGAGGCCGACTGGGAACAGGTCACGGTCTACCTGGACGGCACCGGCGTCACCGGGCCGGACGGCCTGCCGCCGGCCCGGTGGGTGGTTTTCTCGGCCCACGACGAGACCGGCGACGATCTCCGCCGGCGGTGGGACGACCCGGACCTGAGCGTGCACGGCGGCCGCCACCCGGTGGTCTTCGTCGGCGCCGGTTCGCACTCCGGCGCTTATCTTCCGGGCGATTATCTGATCACGGTACGGCCACCGAAGCTGCGCGGACTGGTCGGCCTGCTCCGGGGCTCGGCGCGGCTGGTGGCCCCGTGGTCGGCCGAGGACCGGCACACCGTCGGCATCCCGTACGTCGACTACGCGCGCGGCGACGGCCGCATGATCGGTCCCGGACAGGGCGAGGGCTGGAATGCGGTCCTGATCGGCGACGACACCCCGTGGGTCCGCGACTTCCGCGGCCTGTGGGGCCGGGACACCCGTGACCGGCTCGGCGGCGAACGTGGCCCGGCCGGCCCTCGCTACAGCCGCAACGGCACCGTCCGGCAGGCCTGGGCCGACCCGGTCGGCTGGGCCGGACTGGCCAAGGTCGTCCCCAACCTGCAGGCCGAGCAGCAGCTCATCGAGATCCGTACCCGGCAGAACAGCGACCGGCTGGCCGAGCTGGACCGGGAGATCGGCACTCTGCGGCACGATCTCGCGGTTGCCGCGGCCGGGCTGCCCGTCGCCGGTCCCGAGGTGCGCGGCCTGCTCGCCGAGGAGCAGCGCCTTCGCGGCCTGCAGATCGAACGCACCCGCCTCGCCGATGAGCAGCAACGGTCAGCCACCGCCACCCCGATCGCCCACGACCCGCACGCGCACCTGCTGCACCGGCGGCTCCCGATGGAACCGCAGGCCGGGCTGCTCGGCCGCGCCCGCTCGTGGTGGGCGGTGCTGAGCACCCCGCTGATCCTGCTCGCGCTCGGTGCGGTGGTGAACCCTCGCGGCGTCGCCGGGTCGGAGACCGCCCTGGTCCTGCTGCTGGTCCTGCTCACCGTCGAGGGCGCGGTCCGGGGGAAGTTCCTCGCGGTGCTGCTGCGGCTGCTGCTGTGCTGCGTGGCGATCGGGATCCTGGTGGTGCTCTGGCTCGACGGCCGGTACGTGGTGACGTCGGTCTTCTTCCTGGCCGCGGTGCTGGTGCTGCTGGTCAACATCCGGGAGGCATGGCGCCGGTAGCCGGCCCGCGGTTCTCCCGGCGGCCACCGGCGTTGCTTGCCGCTGCTGACGCGCAGTCAGTGCGGCGGCGTGGTGAGGTAGTCACGGGTGGCGGCCAGTGCCATCCGCGCGTGCTGCTTGCCGCCGACCTGCGCGACCAGCGTCGCCCGCGGGATCTCCAGGGCGTAGGGCAGCCCGGGCGGCAGCGCGCCCAGAATGCCGTGGATGTCGATGCCCCCCTCGCCGGGGAACAGCCGCTCGAACCGCGCGGTGTGGATCAGGCCCGCGTTGGTCGACGGCACGGCCGGCGGCGCGTCGCACACGTGCACGAAGTGGAACCACTCCGGCGGCAGTTGCCGCAGCTCGGCGATGCTGGAACCGGACCGCGCGAAGTGCAGCAGGTCGATCAGGATCCCGGCGTTCGGCTGGTCCGCCTCGCGCAGGATCCGCACCGTGGTGTGCAGGTCCGGCGTCTCGGTCCAGGACGGGAACTCCAGATCCAGGGTCAGGCCGAACGGGCGCGCCATCTCGCACAACCGCGCGTGCCGGTCGATCTTGCGGTTCCGGTCCGGATCCGGCAGCTGCGCGATGACGTGCCGCGCCCCCAGCTCGGCGCCGGCCTCCAGGAACCGCTGGAAGTCGGCCGGATCGTCGTCCGGGCTGATCCGGGCCAGCTCGATGTCGAGCACCTCCACCCCGGTCGCGGCGAGGCGGACCTTGGTGGTGCGCATCAACGCCGGGTCGGTGGCGAGGGGATAGTGCGGTTCCTGCGGGGTGACCCGGGTCAGCCGCAGCCCGACGTAGCGGTAACCGCCCTCGGCCGCCGCGTCGACCAGCTCCGGCGGGGACAGGCTCAGCGCCGTGAGGTGCGCCAGCGAGAAGTCGTGCCGGGTCGCCGGGGCGGTGTCGCGCAGCGCGTGCAGCCGTTGCGAGCGGTGCGCGGCCATCCGGACCGGCGAGCTGACCGCGCCGCCGTACCCGCGGTGGTCGCCGATCCGCTGGATCACCGCGAAGAACAGCCGCGAACCCACGATCTCGGTGTAGAAATGCAGGTAGGCGCCGTGCTCGTCGCGGTCGTAGAGGATCGAGTACGCACGCAGCCGGTCGAGCAGTTCGGCCGGCAGGTCGAGCCGGGCGTCCAGATCGGCGAAATAGTTCTCCGGAATCCGGAGCACCGGAGCACCGAGGGAGCGCATGACCTTCGCCGTGGCGACGGCATCCTCGGTACGGAACGCGACGTACTGCGGATCGGCGACCGCCGGCGCCCAGTCCCCGCGCCGCAGCGGTGCCGTGTTCAGCGCGATCCGCACCCGCTGACCGGGGTCGGTCGCCGCCCGGCTCCGGATCATCCCGAAGGGCGCGGCGACCTCCGAGGTCGCGCTCACCGTCAGCTCGAACAGAGCGCGGTAGAAGAGGGTGTCCTCGTCGAACGCGTCGACCGAGGTGGTCAGCGAGACGTGGTCGATCCCGGTGATCCCGGCGCCGGCCGCGGTGTTCCCGGTCGGCGTGAAATCCCGCAGCCAGGTGTCCCGGTCGGCACCGGTGCGGACCAGGAACACCGCCGTGCCGTCCGGCGCGGCGACGGAGTTGAGCTCGGCCTCGCCGGGTTCGCGCAGGCGCGGCAGCACCGGCGCGAGCAGCATCTCCGCCCGCCGCGTCGAGGTGGCCGGGTCGGCGCCGGCCACGGCGAGGGCGCAGACCGCGGCGGTGCCGGGTGCGACCGTACGCTGTGATCCGAAATTGAGCAGGACGCGGGCGGCATCCTGTTCCCAGAGCTGGACCGGCTTGGTGCGGTGCCGGCCGGTGTGGGCGAAACCCAGCCCGGTCAGTGTCCGCGCCACCAGCGGCCCGGACACCTCGTCGACCGCGATCTCGGTGAACGCGTGCCCGCCCAGCTCCGGCGCCGCCGGCAGCCCGCCGGCCCGGAGGGATTCCTGCAGCGCCAGCAGCGAGCGCATCCCGTCGATCGCCGCGTGCCGGGGATCCTCCTGGCGGTAGACGTCGTTGAAGACCTCCAACGAGAGCGGCCCGTCGTAACCGGTGCTGCGCACGTGGGCGACGAAACCGGTCAGGTCCAGCGAGCCCAGCCCGGGCAGGACCCGCCGCTGCCGGTCCGTCGCATCGGCCACCTGCAGGTGCAGGATCTTCTCGCCGGGAATGACGCGGATCCCGGCCGGGTCGTCGCCGGTCGCCAGCACCTCGAAACTGTCCAGGCACAACCCGAGCGCCGGGTGCCCGGCCCGCCGCACGATCCGCCACGCCCGTGCGTACGTGGTCACGAACCGCCCGCCGGCCTGCGGCTCGTAGGCGATCCGCAACCCCCGCGCCGCCGCCCGTTCCGCCAGCGCGGCGAGCTGCTCCGCCGCCAGGTCGTCGTCGTCCACGGTGTCCCGCGACGCGGAGGAGCGCACCAGGAGCGTCGTCGACCCCAGTTCTTCCAGTACGCCGAACGTCCGCTCGGCCCAGCGCAGCGTCGCCGCGAACTCGCGCGGTGCGACGGCCTCGACGTCACGCGGCGCCTGATAGAGGTCGACGGTCAGCCCGCGCCGCGCGCACTCCTGCCGGATCCGCGCCGGGGACCACGGCGAGGCGACCAGGTCGCTCTCGGCCAGTTCGATGCCCTGGAACCGGGCCGCCGCGGCCGCGGCCAGTTTGTCGTCGAGGATCCCGGAGAGCGAGGCAGTGGCGATCGAGAGCATGACGTCACCCCAGGTAGGTCGGCCGGACGGCGGGCGGGACCGGACCCTTGTTGCGCCGGCCCTGGCCCATCTCCTCCCAGGCGTGGGCGAGTACGCCGACGCTGCGGCTGAGTACGAACAACCCGCGGGCCAGCGGTGCGGGGAAGCCCAGTTCGGCGTAGACGACGGCGGTGGCGCCGTCGATGTTCATCGGTACCGGGGTGGCGCGCCCCCGGGCGAGGACGACCTCGACCGCGCGAGCGGCCGCGACGAACGAGCCCCGGACCACCCCGGCCGCGGCGGCCTCGTCGACCAGCGTCAGCAGCGGATCCCGTCGCGGGTCCCGGGTGTGGAACCGGTGCCCGAACCCGGGAAGGTAGCGGATGCCCCGCGCCCGCCAGGCCGCGACGACCTCAGCGGCGGTTTCCGCGATGTCCTGCGCGGTGGCGCTGTCCGTCGTACCGTCGACGATCTCGGTCAGCAGCTCGACGCACTCCTGGCCGGCTCCGCCGTGTGAGTCGCCGAGCGTGTTGATCGCGCTGGCCATCGCGTTGTTGATGCCCACTCCGCAGGTCGCGGCGATCCGGGCGACCGCGATCGACGGCGCGTGCGGCCCGTGATCGACCCCGGCCACCAGAGCCGCTTCCAGGAGCCGGGCCTGCGCCTGATCCGGCCGCGATCCGCGCAGCATCAGCCACACCATCGCCGCGAATCCGGTGGTCCCGATCAGGTCCTGCACCGGGATGCCACGCAGTTCGATGTGATCGGGCTCGATCCGGGACACCGCGGTGCCCCACCAGTCAGCGACCTCGGTGTCCGTCATACCCGCACTGTAACCCTGGTCCGCTGAGCGGTCCATAAGGTCTGAAGAGTGGAACGTCATCGATGCTTGCATCCGCGCGGACATCGTCTCTATATTGGGCCGGACCGAAAGGCGGCTCATCTGGTCCGCCTGGCGGATCCCGCCGGAAGGGTGGCAACTCCATGGCGAAACTTCCCCGCCGCGCGGTCCTCAGGGGCGCCGCCGTGACCGCTTCTCCACCTCGGGCTCCAACATCGTGTACGCCCTCGACCAGCGCACGGGCGCGATCGTGTGGCAGAAGGCGCTGATCACCACCGGCGAGGGTGGCGCCGACAGCGGCTGTGACCCGGCCAACGGGCAGTGCGGCGGACTGACCGGCACACTGGCCGGCGCGATCGTCCACTTCGACGGGCTGATCTACGTCGGCATGGAGGGCAGCACCGGCGGTGCGCGCGGACGGGCGTACGCGCTCGACGCGGCCACCGGTGAGATCGCCTGGACGTTCTGGTCGGCTCCCGGGCCGGGCGAATTCGGCAACGACACGTGGGCCGGGGACTCCTGGAGGACCGGAGGCGCGGTGCCGTGGATCCATCCCGCGATCGACCCCGAGCTCGGGCTCGTCTACTGGACGTTCAGCGGGCCGTACCCGCGCACCGACGGGTCGTCACGCGCCGGCGACAACCTGTTCGCGAACTCGATCGTCGCGCTCGAGGCGAAGACCGGGAGACGGCGCTGGCACTTCCAGTCCGTCCACCACGACATCTGGGACATGGACAACGTGATGGCGCCGGTCCTCGTGGACGTCCGCGTCGACCGGCGGGTACGGAAAGTCGTCGTCTACGGCAGCAAGGTCGGCATGTACTACCTCCTCGACCGGCGCACCGGCGAGGCCGTGCACGGCATGACCGAGAGACCGGTGCCGCAGGACGTACGCCAGAAGACCGCACCCACGCAGCCGTTTCCCGGAGGGAAGCCGTTCGTCCCGCAGGAGCCGCGGATCGACAAGGCCACCCGCCCGGTGCCGTTCTACGAGACCGGCGGGCTGTACACGCCGCACTGGGACCGGCCGGTGATCATCTTCCCGGGCGCCGGTGGTGGTGCCGACTGGACGCAACTTTCCTTCAGCCCGCACACCGGGTGGATCTACGTCGGCTACGGACTGATCAACTCCGGGTACTCCAACGCCCGGGACGGCCGGGTGAACACGTCGCGGCCGCTGGGGGAGTACTTCGCCGGCGGACTCGCCGCGGTCGACCCGGCCACCAACACTCCCGTCTGGGTCAAGGACGGCGAGTGGTCGCTCGCCCACGGCAACGGCATCCTGACCACCGGCGGGCGGGTGATGTTCCAGGGCGGGCCGGACGGCGTGCTGCACGCCATGAACGACGTCGACGGCGAGGTGCTCTGGAGCTTCCAGACCGGCGCCGGCGTCCACACCAGCCCGATCTCGTACGAGATCGACGGCGAGCAGTACGTCGCGGTGCTCGCCGGTGGCAACGGGCTGCCCTATCCCGACATCCCGAAGGGCGACCACCTGTGGGCGTTCAAACTCGGCGGCACCGTCGCGCCGGCGCCCGCCCCGGTACCGCCGTCGAAGCGCAACGACGTGCGCGCCGCCGCGGTGACCGGCACCACCGTGACACTCGGCCGGGTGTGGAACTCCGCGACCGGTTCGCCGGGGCCGACGGAAAACACCGTCGCACAGAACGCGATGGCGCCGCAGCACCTCGCCGTTGCGGTGGGCGCGACGGTGACCTTCGTCAATCCGGCGGGCAACCGGTTCGCGCACGCGGCGGTTTCCTTCTTCGAGGACGAGTTCGACACCGGAGTTCTGATGCCGGGGGACTCGTACCCGCACACGTTCACCACACCGGGCACCTATTTCTACAACGACGCCGTTTTCCCGCAGAGCACCGGCAAGATCGTTGTGTCCTGACCAGGCTGTTCGTGACATCCGGACGGAGAGAGCACCGATGAGCAAGACCTGGACCAAGGCGAAGACGCAGTGCCTCGAGTCCCGGCCGCAGGTCTGCGCCCACGCCGGGGACGGCCGGCCGTGGCCGCGGACCCGCTGATCGCGGCGCTGCCCGCCGCGGACCCGCTGATCGCGGCGCTGCCCGCCGCGGACCCGCTGATCGCGGCGCTGCCCGCCGCGGCCTCGCCGGACCGATCCTGCTCACCGGGGGCCACGGCGGGTGAGGACCATTCCGGGGCCGGGGTCCCGAGCCGTGCCGGGTTCGCGGCGGCACTGCGTGCGCTGACCGATCCGGCGTGCCGCCTGTCACCCGGTCACGGCCGTTTGCTCGCGGCGATCGAGGTGTCCACGCGCCCGGCGATGATCCCGCGCCGGTGCCGATGAGGATCCGGGTTCTCGGCAGCGCGGCGGGCGGTGGCCTGCCGCAGTGGAACTGCGCCTGTGCGGTCTGCCGGGAAGCACGGATCGAAGGAAACGTTCGCCGTCAGGACACGGTGGCGATCAGCGGTGACGGCATCGCCTGGTATCTGATCAACGCGGCGCCGGACGTGCGCGCGGGAATCCTGTCGACGCCCGAGCTGATGCCGGGTCCGGGACCGCGAGACACGCCGCTACGTGGTGTCCTGCTCACGACGGCCGAGTTGGATCACACGCTCGGGCTGCTGAGCCTGCGTGAGGCGGTGCGGCTCAGCGTCTACGCCACCGCGACCGTCACCGGGGCCCTGACCCGTGCGTTCCCGATCCTGCCGACCCTCGGCCGGTACACCTGCCTCACGACCAACGACCTGTCGGACCTGGTCACGCTGGAGGGTGGGCTGCAGGTTCAGCGCTTGACCGTCGGTTCCCGGCGACCGAGATATACCGACGACTCCGCGTCAGCCGGCGACCAGGGTGATGGTCGCGCGGCCCCCGGCCGGAGCCGGGGCGCGCCGGTCGATGCCGGCCAGACCGGCCGTGCACGGTCCGCCCGCCGATCCGGGGACGCGGGGCCGGGGGACTGGGTCTCCGCGCTGCGGATCACCGACCTCGGGACGAAGGAGGTCTTCGTCTACGCGACCTGCCTGCCCGAGTGGACGACAAGCTTCGACGCGTTCGTCGACGGGGCCGACGACGTGCTGCTGGACGGCACTTTCGGGACCGAGGACGAGCTGACGGCGATGACCGGCGGGCCGGGAGGTGCGCGGTCGACGGGCCACCTCCCGATGGACGTCTCGCGACGTCATGCGGCCCGGCATCCGGGAACGCGGTTCCGATTCAGCCACCTGAACAACACCAACCCGGCCACCGGAGGCGACATCGTTGCCGATGGTGACCGCTTCTGATCAGCTGCGCGAACAACTTCGGGCCGGGCGGCCCGTTCGACGGCGGGGAGATCCTGCCGCGGTTGACCGTCTCTTGACATCGGCAGGTGTCTACGTCGATAACTAACGTACTGGTTCGTACAAAAGGCGGTGGTCCTATGATGACCCGGTCGGATCAGCGATTCCTGGTGGGGCTCATCGGCGCCGGCATCGGCACCTCCATGAGCCCGCCGTTGCATGAACTCGAGGCGGACCGGCAGGGCCTGCGGTACTACTACCACCTGATCGACCTGCAGCACCGGGGACAAACGGTCGGTGAGTTGCTCGGCGCGGCTCGCCGGCTCGGCTTCCGGGGTCTCAACATCACGCATCCGGCGAAGCAGGAAGTGCTCGAGTACCTCGACACCCTGAGTCCGGAAGCGGCCGAGGTCGGCGCGGTCAACACGGTGGTCTTCGAGCCCGGGCGCGCCGTGGGGCACAACACCGACCGGTACGGGTTCGCGGCGGGACTGGCCCGGGCGCTGCCGGAGGTCTCCTTCGGGCACGTGGTCCAACTCGGTGCCGGTGGCGCCGGAGCCGCCGTGGCGTCGGCGCTGGCCGCGGCCGGAGTACGCCGGCTGACCCTGGCGGACCCCGACGGCGAACGGGCCCACCGGCTGGCCGGGGCGATGGCGGTACATCCGTCGATGACGGTGGAGATCATCGTCCCCGGCGAGGTGCCCGGCCGGCTGGCAACCGCGGACGGGCTGGTCAACGCGACTCCGATCGGGATGGAGGGACACCCCGGGGTGCCGATCGCGCCGGAGCATCTGCATCCGGGTCTCTGGGTGGCCGACGTCATCTACCGGCCGCTGGAGACCGAGCTGATCCGGGCGGCGCGCGACCGCGGCCTCCGGGTGGCTGACGGCGGGGGCATGGTGGTGTCCCAGGCGGCGGCGTCGTTCCGCCTCTTCACCGGCCGCGAGCCGGATGAGCGGCGCATGCTCGCGGACTTCGCCCGCCTCGCCGCCTCAGGCCCACGTCACCGGAGCCCGCGCGGCCCGGACGCCGACCGGGAGAGCGCCCGGCCATGAGGACGTCACCTCCGGGACCACCGTTTCAGCAGCGCCGGCAACTCGTCGTTGTGTTCGCCCAGCACCGGCGGACTCCCGGCCGGCGCCAGCCGCTCCCCGTCGAACAGGACGCCACTGCCGGACACCCGGAGAGCCTCGTCCCGATTCAGCACGGCCGGGAACGGCACATCGGCGAGGAAACCCCGCTGCGCGACCTGCTCGGCCGCGACCGCCTGTGCCACCGTCAGGATCCGGGCGGCCGGGACGCCGGCCGCCGACAGCATCCGCTCCCACTCGGCCGCAGGGCGCCGGGCCAGGGCCGCGTTGAGCTGGTCGTTCAGCTCCGCGCGGTGGGCCTTGCGGGCTTCTCGCCCGGCGAACCGCGGGTGCGTGATCAGATCCTCGCGACCCACCAGGCGGCACAGCGTCTCGAACTGCTCCTGGCGGTTGGCGGCGATGTTCAACGGACCGTCGGAGGCGGTGAAGGTGCCCGACGGTGCCGCGGTCGCGTTCTGGTCGCCCATCGGCTGGGGTTCGACACCACTGACCACGTAGTTGGAGACGGCCCAGCCCATCGCGGACAGCGACGCCTCCAGCATGGACACGTCCAGGAACCGGCCCCGGCCGTCGCGCTGGCGCCGGGCCAGCGCCGCCGTGACGGCCAGGGCGGCGCTGAGCCCGCCGACGGTGTCGGCGACCGGGAACCCGACCCGCGTCGGCGCGGTCTCCGGCGTTCCGGTCACCGACATCATCCCGGACAGACCCTGGATGATCTGGTCGTAGGCCGGCGCCTGGCTCATCGGCCCGTCCTGGCCGAACCCGCTGATCGCGCAGTAGATCAGCCCCGGGTTCAGGCCGGACAGCCGCTCCCAGGGGAAACCGATCCGCGCCAGCACCCCGGCCCGGTAGTTCTCCACGAGCACGTCCGCGTGCGTGACCAGATCGGCGAAGATCTCCTTCCCCCGCGGTTCCTTCAGATCGAGCTCGACGGATTTTTTCCCCGCGTTCTGGGCCAGGAAGGAGGCGCCCAGCCCGGCGGCGTTGAGTTCCGGGTCCGGCCCCAGCCGCCGCGCCAGGTCACCGCGCCCAGGAATCTCGATCTTGACGACTTCGGCGCCCAGCAGCCCGAGATGGTACGTGCAGTAGGGGCCGGCCAGGACGTTGGTGAGATCGAGGACGCGTACCCCGTCCAGCGGCCGCTCGTACATGCCTGGTACTCCCGTCGTGTCTCAGAACAGGGGATGGTCGAAACCCCGCTCGTTCAGGTGATCAGCGGCGGCGCCGAGTGCCTTGGCGAACTCGGAGACGCGCTCCTCGGTGAAGCGGACCGTGGGACCGCTGAGGGTCAGCGCCGCGACGACGGTGCCGGCCCGGCCGAGGATCGGCACGGCCACCGCGGACAGCCCGTTCTCCCGCTCGCCGTGACTGGCGGCGAATCCGGCCTCGGCCGCCTCGTCGATCCACTCGCGCATCCGGCGGACATGCCCTTCCCCGTACGGCGAGGACCGCGCGACCCGTTCCAGCAGCGCGGGCGAGGCGTTGCGCAGCAGGATCTTCGCCGACGCCCCGGCCCACAACGGCAACTCGTCACCGACGTGGACCACGTGCCGCAGTGGCTGCGGGGACTCCTGCTGGGCGATGCAGACGCGCACGACGTCGCGTACCACGTAGACGTTGACCGTCTCCCGCTCGCGGGAGGCGAGTTCACGCATCAGGCGCTGGGTCTCCGGAGGCAACTCCCAGCCGCGGCGGGCCAGGTGCGCCCACCGCCACAGCCCCGGCCCCGCCATGTATCCGGAGCTGGTCGCCCACAGCAGACCGCTCTGTTCCAGGGTCTGCACGATCCGGATGACGGTGGTCTTGGCCAGGCCGGTGGCGGCGACGATGTCGCGCACGGCGATGAGCGGACGGTCCTCGCTGAGCAGCGACAGGATGTCCAGAGCGCGCTGGATGCTGCGCACTCCCTGGCCGTCGGCGGGCTCGTTGGTCACGGTGCTTCACTTCCTCCCTCGCGCCGCAGGTGCCGTCGCGGCGCGATCCGGCCGCGTCGTGCGGCCGCAGATGTCGTGGACACCTGCGATTCTGCCGTCCCGGCCGGCGTGTCATCGCCTCGCAACTTTTCGACGTCCGCCTATTGCCTTCGGCTCGCGGCCAACCGTACGTTACACCGGAGTCCACACAGTGGTCCAGAAAGCCATTTGCGGTCCGTGCAGCGGACCTTCTGGAGGTCTCGATGCTCTCCGCCATCCTCGACACCCCATCCGGCGCCGTGGTCGCGGCGCCGTCCCTGCTCGCCGGGAAATGGATCAGCGACGGTCCCGCGGCCGAGCGTGTCGGCCCGTTCAGCCGGACCGTCGTCAGCCGCGCCCGGGTGGCGCAGACCGCCGACGTGCGGCTCGCCGCCGAGTACGCGAGAACCGGTGCCCGTACGATCGCGCGCCTCGCCCCGGCCACCCGGGCCACCGTCCTGGAACGCGCCGCGGCCCTGGCCACCGACCGGCGCGAGGAGTTCGCGCGGCTCATCGCGCGGGAACTGGGCAAGCCGCTCAAGGACGGCCGGGGTGAGCTGGACCGGGTCGCCGACACCTTCACCGTCTGCGCGGCCGAGGCCCGGCAGATCGGTGGCGACCTGCTCCCGGTGGCCGGGTGGGCGCGCGGGGTCGGCACCACCGCGCTGACCTACCGGGCACCGGCCGGCGTCGCGCTGGCGATCACGCCGTTCAACGCGCCGGCCAACCTGCTCGCCCACAAGCTCGGTGCCTCGTTCGCCGCCGGTAACAGCACCGTCGTCAAGGCGCCACCGCAGGCACCGGCGGTGTCGGCCGCGGTCGTCGCGCTGCTCCGGCAGGCCGGTGCGCCCGAGGAATCGGTGCAGCTGCTGCACGGTGGCGGTGAGGTCGGCGCGGCGCTGTGCGCGGCGGCGGAGGTCTCCGTCATCAGCTTCACCGGCAGCGCGGAGACCGGCGCCGCGGTGGCCCGGGCCGCGGGAGCCAAACGCCTCGTGCTCGAACTGGGCGGGAACGCGGCCACGATCGTCTGCGAGGACGCGGACCTGGCGGAGGCCGCGACGGTCTGCGCGCGGACCGGGTACACGAACTCGGGCCAGAGTTGCATCTCCGTCCAGCGGGTCTACGTCCACCGGGACCGCTTCGACGCCTTCGTGGAGAAACTCTCCGCCGAGGTCGCGTTGCTGAAGGTCGGTGATCCGCTCGATCCCGCGACCGACGTGGGGTCGATGGTGGACGAGCAGGCCGCCGCGCGAGTGCTGGGCTGGGCGGCCGAGGCCGTCGACGGGGGAGCGCGGATCACCGTCGGCGGGACCAGGAACGGCGCGACGCTGGCGCCGACGGTGGTGGCCGGGCCCCGGGCCGACGACGACGTGGTGACGAGGGAAGTCTTCGGCGCACTGGTCGCCGTGCTGCCCTACGACAGCTTCGACGAGGTGGTGCAGACCTGCAACCGCAGCCGCTTCGGGTTGCAGGCGGGGATCTTCACCCGCGACATCGGACGGATCCTCACCGCGTGGCGCGACCTCGAGGTGGGCGGTCTCGTCGTCAACGGCTCCTCGAACTTCCGCCTCGACCATGTCCCGTTCGGCGGCGTCAAGGACTCCGGCTTCGGGCGCGAGTCGCCGCGCTGCATGGTCGAGGACTACACGGTGATCAAGACGCTCCTGGTGCGGGGCCTGTCGATCTGGGGAGAGAACTGATGACCGAGCCCAGCACCGCCCCGCCCGCGGCCGGCCGGCGCACCGGCGCCGATGCCCTCGTCGCCCAGCTCACCGCGTACGGGGTGACGACGATCTTCGGCACGTGCGGGCACACCAACATCGCCCTGCTCGACGCCATCGGGCGCAGTGAGATCGAGTTCGTCGTCGCCCGCCACGAGCAGACCGCCGCGCACGCCGCCGACGGCTACGCCCGTGCCACCGGCCGGACCGGTGTCGTCCTGATGCACGCCGGCCCGGGAATGATGAACGCGGTGACCGGCGTGGCCACGGCCGCCATGGACTCGGTCCCACTCGTCGCGATCTCCGGGGACATCCCCTCCTACCTGTACGGGCGTCACCCGCACCAGGAGGTCAACCTGCACGCCGACGCCGACCAGACGGCGATCTACCGCCCGTTCGTCAAGCGCGCCTGGCACGTGCACCGCGTGGCGGATCTGCCCCGGTTCACCGAGCGCGCGTTCTGGACGGCGACCAGTGGCCGTCCCGGCGCGGTGCTGCTCGACGTGCCGATGGATCTCTTCAGCCGAACACTGCCCGAAGGTGACTTTCCGCTGCCCCGGGCGGTGACCACCCCGGACCTCCCGGCTGCCGACGCGGACCGGATCGCCGCCGCGCTGGCAGGCGCCGAACGACCGCTGATCTACCTCGGCGGCGGCCTGCGCGGGGAGAAGAACCTTCAGGACCTCATCGAGCACCTGGACGTCCCGGTGGCCCACTCCCTGATGGCCAAGGGCACCCTGCCCGACGACCATCCGCTGCTGCTGGGCATGCCCGGCTTCTGGGGGCTCGAGGAGACCAACGAGTACGCCCGGAACGCCGACCTGGTCCTCGCCGTCGCCACCCGCTTCGCCGAGACCGACGCCAGCTCCTGGAACCCCGCCCACACCTGGCGTTTCCCGCCGAGCCGGCTGATCCAGATCGACATCGACCCCGCCGAGATCGGCCGCAACTACCCGGTCGAACTCGGTGCGGTGGCCGACGCCGGCCGTGCCGTCGAGCAGATCCTCGCCGCGGCCCGCCGCCAACGCCCCGGCGGCGTGCAGCGCCCCGGCCTGCGTGAGCGCAACGTCGCCGCTCGGACGAGACTCTTCGCCGGCAGCGCCGAACGTGGCCGCAGCGACCAGTTCCCGCTCCGCCCGGAACGGATCCTCGCGGACGTTCGCGCGTATCTGCCGGACGACGCGGTGCTGGTCACCGACGTCGGCTGGAACAAGAACGGCGTCGCCCAGTGCTACCCACTGCCGGCCGGCGGCCGTTTCATCACCCCGGGCGGCGCGTCGACGATGGGCTTCGGCCCGGCCGCCGCGCTGGGCGTGCAGATCGCCGAGCCGGACCGCGTGGTGGTCGCGCTGATCGGCGACGGCGGGATGAGCGCCCAGCTCCCGGCGCTGCCGATGGCCGTCGAGCGCGGTCTGCCGGTGATCTTCCTGGTGATGAACAACCGCGCCCACGGCACCATCTCCGACCTGCAGGCCGGCTTCTTCGGCCGCAGTCACGGCTGCGACTTCACCGATCCGGACGGCAACCCGTACAGCCCGGACTTCGCGGCGCTGGGCCGGTCCTGCGGCCTGGACGGCTACGACGTCACCAGGCCCGCCGACCTGGGCGAGGCGATCAGCACCGCCGTCCGGCGCCGGCGCCCGGCCGTCATCGACGTCCCGATGGTCAACGAACCCGTTCCCACTCCCGGCCATTGGAACATCAAGGACATCTACCAAGGCGTATTCGAATAGAGAGGTGAGACGCACGTGCCCCGACTCCGCGCCACCGCCATGATTTCCGCGCTCCTCCTGACGGCCGGCCTGGGCGCCGCCGCCTGCAGCGCCCCCGGCAGCAACGACGACGACACCAAGTCCGGCGACGGGCCGATCAAGATTGCCCTGGTCGACGCGCAGAGCGGGCAGCTCAGCTCCCTCGGCGCCTGGGAGCTCAAGGGCGCCCGGCTCGCCGTCGACGAGTGGAACGCCGCCGGTGGCATCAACGGCCGGCAGATCCAGCTCGACGTCTTCGACGACCAGGGTGATCCGACCACCGGCACCACCCTCGCCCGCAAGATCGACAGCGAGAACTACCTCGCGATGATCGGCACCGCCGAGAGCGCCGTGACGATCGCGATGGCGCCGATCCTCAAGCAGGCCGAGATCCCGAACATCACCTCCGGCCAGTCACCCGGCCTGGTCGGGGCCGGCTCCGAGTTCCTGTTCCTCAACGGGCCGACCAGTACCACCTACGACGAGACCCTGGCCCAGTACGTCGTCGACCAGCAGGGCCTCAAGAGCATCGCGATGATCACCAACAACGGCTCCTACGGCAAGGGCGAGCACGACGCGTTCCGGAAAGCCCTGACCGGTCGCAACGTCACCCCGGTGGCCGACCAGGTGGTCACCACCGACCAGAAGGACTTCTCCGCCGTCCTCACCGGCATCCGGCAGAAGAATCCGCAGGTGATTTTCGTCGGCGCCGAGGAGGTGGAGTCCGGCCTCGTCGTCAAACAGGCCCGTGACCTGGGCATCACCGTCCCGTTCGCCGGCGCGGCACCGCAGGGGACACCGGTCTTCCTCGACACCGCCGGCGCGAAGGCCGCCGAGAAGACCATCGTCAGCTCGCCCTACCTGAGCAACGACGTCAGCGACGCGTCGAAGAAATTCGCCGCCGCCTACAGGGCCAAGTACCACGAGGACGCCGAACTGCACGGCGCCAAGGCCTACGACGGCGCGCAGATCCTGCTGACCGCACTCAGGACCAGCAACGTCGCCACCGGCAAGGCACTCGCCGGCGCCATCCGGGCCACCAAGTACCAGGGGCTGCTCGGCGACTTCGCGTTCGACGACACCGGGGTCGGCATCTTCGCGACGTCGATCGGCACCATCCAGGACGGCAAGCTCGTCGCGGCAGCGGGCTGATCCATGCAGGTTTTCCTTCAGACGATCGTGGGCGGCGTCAGCCTCGGCGCCGTCTACGCCCTGGTGGCGCTGGGATTCTCCCTGGTCTACCGCACGATGGGGCTGGTCAACTTCGCCCACGGCAACGTGGTCACCGTCGGCGCGTACCTGGCGTCCACCTTCTACCTGACCGCCAAGCTGCCGTTCGCCGTGGCGATGGTGGCCGCCATCGCCGTCACCGCGATGATCGGCCTGGTCATCGAACGGGTGCTGCGCCCGCTGGAGAACCGTGACTTCGACCTGATGCTGATCGGCACCATCGGCTTCGGCATCGTCCTCGACGCCCTGGTCATCGCGATCTGGGGCGCCACCGGGCGGGCCGTGAAGTCCCCGGTACCGGCCGCGCCGCTCGACGTCCTCGGGCTCCGGATCCGGACGTACGACCTGGTGGTGCTCTTCATCGCGGCCGCCGCCACGGTGCTGCTCGTCCTGTTCCTGGCGCGGACCAAACGCGGCGCCGCCATGCAGGCCGTGGCCATGGACCACGAGGCCGCCACCGCGGTCGGCATCCACGTCGGCCGCAGCAACGCGATCGCCTTCATGATCGGTGGCGGTCTCGCCGCGCTGGCCGGTGGCCTGGTCGGCCCGCTGCTCTACGTCAGCCCGGCGCTCGGCGGCGCGCTCGGCATCAAGGGTTTCGCCGCCGCCGTCCTCGGTGGCTTCGGCAGCATCCCCGGCGCGATCGTCGGCGGCCTGGCCATCGGCATCCTCGACTCCTTCACCGCCGGGCACTTCCAGGGCTACTCCGAGCTGGTCACCTTCATCGCCTTCACGGTGATCATCATGGTGCGCCCGACCGGCATCTTCGGCGAGCGGACGGTGAACCGCGCATGAGCACGTCAGCGAACGGAGAACCGCGCCCGGCCGGCGGACGGCGCCCGGGAAGGAAACCTGCTCTCCTGGCGGCCGGGGCGGTGGCGGCCTGGCTGTTGCCCTACGGCCTGGACTCCTACGCCGTTCACGTCGTCGACGTCATCCTCATCTTCGCCGTCCTCGCGATCGGCCTCGGCCTGACCATGGGGATCGCCGGCCAGGTCAACCTGGCCCAGGTGGCGGTCTTCGGCGTCGGCGCCTACGTGACGGCGATTCTCACCACCAGGGCCGGCCTGGGATTCTGGGTCTCCGCGGTGCTGGCGGTGCTGGCCACGGTGGTGATCGGACTGGTCATCGGCATCCCCGCGCTGCGCGTGCAGTCGCACTACCTCGGCATCGTCACGCTCGGGCTGGCGCTCGCGTTCACCAGCTGGGTCACCAACGCGGAGATCTCCGGCGGTGCCGAGGGCATCTCCGGCATCCCGGTGCCGCGGATCCCCGGCGTCGACCTCTCCAGCGAATATCTCTACTACTACCTGGAACTCATCGTCTTCGCGGTGCTGCTCACCTTCGGACTGTTCGTCGTCCGCACCGGCCTGGGCCGGCGGATGCGCGCGATGCGCGACGACGCGCTCGCCGCCGGAGCCCTCGGCGCCGAGGTGCCGGTGCTCCGGATGGCCGCCTTCCTGCTGGCCAGTGTCTACGGCGGCGTCGGTGGTGTGCTCTACGCGGGACTGATCCGCTACGTCGCGCCGGAATCCTTCACCGTCGCCACCATGTTCCTGCTGCTCGCGATGGTGATCATCGGCGGGCGGCAGAGTCTCGTCGGCTGCGTGGTGGGGGCGGCCGGGCTGGCCCTGGTCCGCGAGGCGCTCGTCGACCACCCGCAGATCGCTCAGATCGCGTACGGCTCGGTCGTCGTCCTGGTCGTGGTCTTCGCCCCGACCGGCCTGGCCGGGCTCCCGGTCCGGGTCCGCGTGGCCCTCGCCCGCCGCCGTGGTCACCGGGGCGCTGCCGCGCGATTGAGACCCTTCCGGCGGTACGAACGGAAGGAGCCCGGTGGCGGCGGTGGGGACATTCTTCGCGTCGAGCAGCTGACCATGCAGTTCCGTGGCCTGAAAGCGCTCGACGACGTGTCGCTGACCGTCGCCGCCGGCGAGATCCGCGGTGTCGTCGGCCCCAACGGCTCGGGCAAGACCACGCTGTTCAACGTGGTCAGCGGGCTCTACCGGCCGACCCGCGGGCGGGTCCGGTTCGGTGACGCCGACATGACCGGTAACGCCCCGCACCGGCTGGCCCGGGCCGGCATCTCCCGAACCTTCCAGAACCTGCGGCTCTTCGGCGACCTGACCGTCGAGGAGAACATTCTGGTCGCGCAGGACCGCAGCCGGACCCGGGAGAGCTGGCGTTACCTGCTGCACCCGGTCAGCGTGCTGCGCCGGGACCGGGACCTGCACCGGCAGGCCGGCGAGGTCCTCGACCGGTACGGGCTCGCCGAGTTCGCCGGGCTCGCGCCGAAGTCGCTGCCCTACGGCATCCAGCGCCGGGTGGAGATCGCCCGGGCGGTCGCCGCCGCCCCGGCGTTGCTGCTGCTCGACGAGCCGGCCGCGGGACTCAACGGCGAGGAGGTGCGGCAGCTCGCCGAGATCGTGCGGTCGATCCGGGACAGCGGGATCACCGTGGTCATCATCGAGCACAACATGGGGCTGGTCATGTCGCTCTGCGAACGCGTGACGGTGCTGGCCGGCGGGCGGATCATCGCCGACGGCACGCCGGCCGAGGTGGCCCGCACGCCGGCGGTCATCGAGGCGTACCTGGGTGACTCGATGGACTCCGGCGACCTGCCGCCGATCTCGGAGGTGACGCGATGACCGCGGTGGCGCAGGTGACGACCGGCCGGGCGCTGACCGTCGAGCGCCTGACCGTGCACTACGGCGGTGTCTGCGCCGTACGGGAGCTGGGTCTCGAGGTTCCGGCCGGTGACGCCGTCGGGGTGATCGGTGCCAACGGGGCCGGGAAGACCTCGGCGCTGAAGGCGATCATGGGGCTCGTGCCGCGCCGGGTGCACGCGCTCCGCTTCGGCGACGTGGACCTCCGTGGTGTCGCCGCCCGCGACATGGTCCGGCACGGCATCGGCTACGTGCCCGAGGGACGACATGTCTTCGCCGGGCTGCCGGTGGAGAGGAACCTTCTTCTCGGCGCCTACGCGCGCCGGTGGAACGCGGAGACCCGGGCGACGCTGGCCGAGGTCTACGAACTGTTCCCGGTGCTCGGCGAGATGCGCGGCCGGCTCGCCGGGGCGCTCTCCGGCGGCCAGCAGCAGATGCTGGCGATCGGGCGCGCGCTGATGTCGAAGCCCCGGCTGTTGCTGCTGGACGAGCCGTCGATGGGCCTGTCGCCGAAACTGGTCGAGGACATTCTCGCGGTGCTGCTGCGCCTGCGGGCCGAAGGGCTGAGCCTGCTGCTGGTCGAGCAGAACGCGAAACTCACCTTCGAGGCCACGAGCCGTTGCCTGGTCGTCGAGAACGGCGAGGTGGCGATGACCGGCCCGTCCGAGCGGCTGCGTCACGATCCCCGGGTGCGGCGGATCTACCTCGGTCTCTGACCTCACCTACAGTGGTGCCCAGCGGGGCGACGGAAGGAACGCGCATGTCATCTCCGGAAGCGAGGGAACGCGTCCGGGATCCCGAGCGCACCCGCGCCGAGATCATGGAGGTGGCGACGCACGAGTTCGCCGATCGGGGTTACGCCGGGGCGCGGGTGGACGAGATCGCGGCGAAGACCCGGACCACCAAGCGGATGATCTACTACTACTTCGGCGGCAAGGAAGGTTTGTTCCTTGCGGTGCTGGAGCAGGCCTACCGGCACATCCGCGCGCTGGAGCAGCAGCTCGACGTCGACCACCTCGAGCCGGTCGAGGCGTTGCGCCAGCTGGCCGAACTCACCTTCGATCACCACGAGTCGCATCAAGACTTCGTGCGGCTGGTGGCGATCGAGAACATCCACTACGCCCAGCATCTGCAGCTGTCGCAGTCGCGGGAGGTCCTCGCGGCGCCGGCTCTGGAGGTCCTGACCCGGATCATGCAGCGCGGGCGGGACGCAGGAATCTTCCGCGAGGATCTGGACGCGCTCGACGTCCACATGATCATCAGCGCGTTCTGTGTGTTCCGTGGGGCGAACCGGTACACGTTCCGGGCGATCTTCGGGCGTGATCTTCTGGACCCGGCGTTGCGGGACCATCTGCGGCGGACGATCGGTGACCTGGTCGTCGCGCACGTCACGGCCCGGGCCGACGGGCCGCCGGCAGATCACCGCGCGAGCTGACGGGCCGGCCTCGGCGGGGTCCGTGGTGTCAGCGAGGTGGGGGCCGCAGGCCGGTGAGGCTGGTCAGGGCGGCGAAACCGGCGTCGGTGCCGGGCCAGTGGCGGCGGACGGCGTCGAGACCGGCGCGGCGGACCGTGGAGCGCAGGACGGCCGTGACGATGATGGCGTCGTCGGCGTAGCCGAGTACCGGGATGAAGTCCGGGATCAGGTCGAACGGGATCGCGAGGTACGCGAGCAGCAGCCCGAGGCGGATGCGCACGCCGCGGGGCAGGGTGCGGTCGGCAGCGAGTCGGCGGAGCAGCCGGAGCAGGTCCGGCAACAGGCGCAACGCCTCTCGCAGCTGTAATTTGTCCGGCTTGGCCAGCAGCAGCGCGAGGACGAGCGCGATCCACACCGCCAGCAGCCCCACGCCGATGCTGACGATCCACCTCATGGCCGCCATTGTCCTCGGGTACCGCGAGGATGACTGTGCGGGGTGACGGTGCCGGGGGCGTTTCTGCGGATGTCGCCGGGGCATACGTTCGCCATGCCACTACTGGACGACAGCTTGGGCCTGGCCGCGCAGGGCTACTCCTGGTTTCCGGGACGCCGGCGGCACTCCCCGAACCCGGACGTGCTGCACACCCGGCTGATGGGCAAGCGCGCGGTCGGACTGCGCGGCCCGGCGGCGGTGACATTCTTCTACGACGAGGAGCACATCCGGCGCCACGGCGCGATCCCGGAGCCGGTGCAGGGGACGCTGTTCGGGCACGGGGCGATCCACACGCTCGACGGCATCGGCCACCGCAACCGCAAGATGATGTTCCTGTCGGTGCTCAAGGACGCCCGCCAAGTCGGGCAGCTCGCCGATCAGGTCGGCCGGGCCTGGGACGACGCCGTCCCCGACTGGGCCGGTCAGCCCTCGATCGTGCTGTTCGACGAGACCGCGAAGGTCATCACGAAAGCGGTCTGCGCCTGGGCCGGAGTTCCGGTCACCGACGTGGCCGGGACCGCCGCGGACCTGACCGCACTGGTCGACGGGTTCGCGACGGCCGGCCGGCGGCACTGGCGGGCCCGCAAGGCCCGCGGGCGCCTGGAGCGGTGGCTGTCCGGCCTGATCGAGCAGGCCCGCGCGAACCCGGACGACTCGGTGCTCAGCCAGGTCGCGTCGCTGACCGAGACCGACGGCCGGCGCCTCGAACCGGAGCTGGCCGCCGTGGAACTTCTCAACATCATCCGGCCGACGGTGGCCGTCTCCTGGTTCGTGACGTTCGCCGGGCACGCCTTGCATCGCTGGCCTGAGCTGCGGGAACGTCTGCTGGACGGCGACCTGCCGTACGCCGTCGCATTCGCCCACGAGTTGCGGCGCTTCTACCCGTTCGCGCCGTTCGTCGGCGGCGTCGCGGTGAAGGAGAGTTTCTTCCAGGGGGAGCGGATCCCCGCGGGCGCGATGGTGCTGCTCGACATCTACGGGCAGAACCACGACGAGCGGCTGTGGCCGGAACCGTACCGCTTCGACCCGCAACGGTTCGTGGACCGCGAACCCGGGCGTGACGAGCTGATCCCGCAGGGCGGCGGCGACCCGCGGACCGGGCACCGGTGCCCGGGCGAGGACGTCACGCTCGCGATCCTGGCCACGCTCGCGGTGCGCCTGGCGCGCCTGGAGTACGCCGTACCGGAGCAGGATCTGTCGATCTCGCTGCGGCGGATCCCCGCGTTGCCGCGCAGCCGGATGGCCCTGGAGGTCTCCGGCACCCGGACTGCGGCCGGGCGTGCGGCCGACGGCCACGTGGGCGCCAAGCCCCGCGGATCCGCGGCGCCGTGATGCCGTGACCAAGGCCTTGACCAGCGGATAGGTGGGTGATCGAGGCGCTCAGCCGGTACCTCGGCGATCTCCGGCCCGCCGAGCGTCTCGGTGATCATCGGCGGTCCGCTCGTCCTGGGGCAGATTTCATGCCGGAATGTTTACATACTTACACCGTTGCATCGCTCTATGGTGGACGCATGACGGATGTACCCACCCTGTACGACTGGGCCGGCGGTGCCGAGGCGTTCGAGCGGCTCACCGAGCGGTTCTACCAGAAAGTCCTCGCCGACGAGGTGGTCGGCCCGCTGTTCGCGCACATGGACGCGGATCATCCGCGGTACGTGGCGATGTGGCTCGCCGAGGTCTTCGGGGGTCCCGCCCGCTACAGCACCGAGCGCGGCGGATACGCGCACATGCTCGGTCATCACCTCGGCCGGGCGATCACCGAGCCGCAGCGCCGCCGCTGGGTGAACCTGCTGGCCGACGCGGCGGACGAGGTCGGCCTGCCGGACGACCCGGAGTTTCGAGCCGCGTTCATGGGCTACCTCGAGTGGGGTACGCGGCTGGCCCGGGCCAATTCGCAGCCGGATGCCACGCCGCCGCGCGAGGCGCCCATGCCGCACTGGGGATGGGGCGTGGCGCCGCCGTACCTTCCCGGTGGGGAGTAGCCGCCGGCAGGTGATCTCGTACCGCCCGGCGGAGGCCGAACCGTCAGCCCCGTGGCATTCCGGCGAAACCCGTCCGTCGCCTTCACCTGGTGGGGTTGTCCCTACCCGGATCGGCGGGTCTGCACCATCGCAGCGGTGCCTCCCTCATCCGTACCTTCGGTGACAACGGATCGAGGAAGGACCGGCGATGCTGCACCACCTGATGCCACTGATCAGCTCCCCGTGGATCTACGTGGTCGTCCTCGTGGCCGTCGGGATCGACGGTTTCCTCCCGGTGATGCCGTCCGAGACCCTCGTCATCGGCTTGTTCGCGTTCTCCGCGACGGGCACGCCGAACGTCTTCGCCCTGCTCGGCGCGGTCGCCGCCGGAGGCATCGCCGGCGATCAGATCTCCTACCGGATCGGGCGCCGGGCGGGCCGGCTGACCCACGCGCGGATGGCCGAGGTGCGGGCGAAGGGCGAAAGAGCACTCCAGCGGTACGGCGGGACGGCCATCCTGGTGGGGCGATTCATTCCGTACGGGCGGACCGCGACGACTGTCACCGCCGGCTCGGTGACGTTCCCCAGGGGCAGGTTCCGGCTGTTCAGCGCGATCGCCGGGGTGGCCTGGGCGGTGTACGCGCTCGGCCTCGGCCGGATCGGCGGCGCCACCTTCACCCACCATCCGTTGCTCGGCGCCGCGTTCGGCATGGCACTCGGCATGATCCTCGCCGCGGTCTGCGCCGTGATCGAGAAGCACCGCGGCAGAACCACCCTCGACACGAGCTCCGCCGTGGCCGTCGTGGACCAGTGTTCCGCCGTGGCGGTCGTGGATCGGCGCTCCGAACGGACCGTCCGCGATCGGCGCCGCGGCGAGGCCCGGCCGACGCCGTGCGCCCGCACCGCCCGTCGGATCGCGGCGGCCGGCAGCCTGTCGGGCTGATCATCAGCCCGGCTGATGGCACGCTCATCACGGGCGCCGAGATCCCGGTCGGCGGCGGGATGACCGCGCACGGCGGCGTCAAGCCGATCCGCGACGTGACGCCCTGAGACCGCGCGACCCGGCGCCGCGTTCCCTGACCGGTGCCGCGGCGCGGGTCGGCGGGACCGCGGCGGTGTGCCGCTCACCGGGACGGGCGGGGCCATCACGTACTGTCGCTGAAGTCCGCCTTCTGCGGTGCCGGACCTCGTCAACGCTGGAGTGAGCTGTGGAGCAGGATCACGCGCTGCGCATCGGCGCACCGATGACCGTCGACGACCGGACCGTCCGCGTCGATCTCGCCGGGGAGCTCGACGGGCCGAACACCGCTGCCCTGGTGGCCGCTTTCGACCAGGTGATGACCGCGTCAGGCGCCGCACTGATCACCCTCGGTCTGAGTCGGCTGACGTTCGTCGACTCGGCCGGGCTCCAGGCTCTGGTCGAGTGCCGCCAGGCCGCGGCCGCCGCCGGTCGCCGCCTGGAGTTGCGCGACCCACTGCCGATCGTCCGGCAGGTCTTGACGATCACCGAGCTGCTGGACGATTTCGGTCTGGAGTGATCCCGCCCGGTCGCTAGGCCAGCAGTGATGCGCGGCCCGGTTGCGAGGCGGGGAGCGACGAACGACGCAGCCCGGTCGGGAGCCCGGGAGCCGGCCGCGAGGTGTCCGGCAGCGTCGAGCTGTCCCGGCCGGGTGAGGCCTCGGCCGAGTTCGCAGTGCGGCGATCCTGGGCCCGGAAGCCGGCGGCCATGCCGTGGATGCAGGCAGGCGCGGCCGGCACCAGCGTGGAGACTGCCACGCGGGCGCTGGACCTGCTCGGCCCGCACCGCCGTCGAGTCCGGCCCCCACCGCGGCAAGATCGTCCTCGTTCTCCGACTTCGCGGACCACGCGGCGTGAGATGTGGATCATGCGGGGAACCACATGGGGGGACGGACCGACTGAAGGACCGTGCGAGTAGTACGGACAGCGCCCATAGCGGCAGCCATCGTCGTCCTGATCGGGGCGTTGCGGTTCGGCGGAGCGGTCGACGACACCGTCCTGCCCGGAATCCCCAGCCCGGGCGCCGGCACCGAGTGGGCCCTGCCCGCCGTCACCCTGCTGGCGAACCTGCTGGGGGTCCTCACGGCCGGTCTCACGGTCACCGCCGCGTTCCTGCTGCCGGGTGACGGCGGAAGCGTCGCCGCCCGGGGCTGGTGGCTGCTCCGGCGTACCACGTGGCTCGCGCTCCTCTGGGCGCTCGCCTCGGCCACCCTGATCGTCCTCACCGTCTCCGACGTCCTGGCGGTCCCGGCCGGGCAGCTCAGCCGCCAGGCGGTGGTCAGTTTCGCCTCCGACATCTCGCAGGGGCAGGCCCTGCTGCTGCAGACCGGCCTGGCGCTCGCCGTCGCCGTGCTGAGCCGCGGCGGGACCTCCCGGGGACCGGCCGCGGTCACCGCCCTGCTGGCCACGACCGCGATCGTGCCGCCGGCGTTCACCGGCCATGCCGCGGGCGCCGGGAATCACCAGATCGCCGTGACCAGCCTGGCCGTGCACGTCGTCGCGGCCTCGCTCTGGACCGGTGGACTGGCCGGCCTGCTGCTGGTCCGGCGGCACCGGCGATTCGCGGACACGGCCGGGCGCTACAGCCGGCTGGCGCTGGGCTGCTTCGTGGCGACGGCGGTCAGCGGGGTCGCCAACGCCGCGGTCCGGCTGGGGGACTGGGGTGCGCTGTGGAACTCCCGGTACGGCGTCCTGGTCGCGGTGAAGGTGCTCGCCCTCCTGACCGTCGGCCTGATCGGTGCCGTTCACCGGCGCCGCGCGGTGTGGGCGGAAAGTTTCGTGCGGCTCGCCGCCGGTGAACTGGTGGTGCTCGGTGCCGCCATCGGGCTCGCGGTCGGGTTGTCGCGCACGCCGACGCCGGTCGCCGAGGACGTCGCGGTGCCGGACCCGCTCGTCGAACTGCTCGGTTTCACGCCGCCGGGCGCGCCCACCGCCGTACGGATGGTCGGTGATCTTCTTCCGGACTTCTTCTTCGTCGCCGCGGTGGCAGTCGGTATCGGGGTCTACCTGGCCGGGGTGCGCCGGATGCGCCGGGCGGGTCACGACTGGCCGGTGAGCCGCACCCTGTCCTGGATCGGCGGCCTGCTGGTGCTCGGCGCGTTCACCCTGCTGGGCGTGGCCAAGTACGCCTACGTGCTGTTCAGCGTCCACATGGTCCAGCACATGGTGCTCTCCATGGTGGTGCCGATCCTGCTGGTCGGTGGCGCCCCGGTCACCCTGGCCCTGCGCACGCTGCGACGCCCGGCCGACCCGCAGGTGCGCGGCGCCCGCGAGTGGCTGCTGGTGATCCTCCACAGCCGCGTCGTCCGGTTGCTCGGTCACCCGCTCGTGGCGCTCGGCATCTACGTCGTCAGCCTCTACGGGCTGTACCTGGGGAACCTCCTCGCGACGCTGATGCGGTACCACCTCGGGCACCTGGCGATGCTGGTGCACTTCGTGCTCGCCGGATACCTGCTGTTCTGGGTGCTGATCGGAGTGGACCCGGGCCGGCGCCGGGTGCACCCGGCGATGCTGACCGTCGTGCACTTCCTGGCGATGGTCGCGCACGCGTTCTTCGGTTTCGTGCTGCTGCAGTCCACGACGGTGATCGCCGCCGGCTGGTACACGTCGGTCCACCCCGCGTGGGCGTCGTCGTTGCTCGCCGATCAGCGGCTCGGTGCCGGGCTGGCCTGGGCGTTCGGTGAGCTCCCGGCGGTGGTGATCATGCTGCTGCTGGTGCGGCAGTGGATCCGCTCCGACGAGCGGGAGCAGGCGCGGCTGGACCGGGCCGCGGACCGGGCCGAGGCGAGCGGGGACGAGGACGACCTCGCCCGGTACAACACGTTTCTGGCGCAGGCGTCCGCCCGTACGGGAAAATCCTGAAAAATCATGGTTTGAACGGGAACTTATCGAGGGCGGATCGAGACCTGTAGAGCATGCGAAAGTTCCTCATCGTGGCGGCAGCGCTCGCCCTCGGCCTGACCGGTTGCGGCACGAACGACGGGGTGGCGACGACGCCCCCGGCGGCCGCGGCGACGACCCTGACCGTCAAGGACCCCTGGGTGAAAGCGGCCGACGCGGGCACCATGACCGCCGCGTTCGGCGTGCTGGTCAACGACACCGACCGCGACCTCACCGTGGCCTCCGCGGCCTCACCGGCGTCGCCGATGGAGCTGCACGAGATGACCATGAAGGACGGCGCGATGGTCATGCAGCCGAAGGAGGGCGGCTTCGTCGTCAAGGCGAAGAGCACCCACGAGCTGTCACCCGGCGGCGACCACCTGATGCTGATGAAGCCGGCGCACGACATCAAGGCCGGTGACCAGGTCACCTTCGACCTGAAACTCTCCGACGGTACGACGGTGGCCTTCACCGCCGTCGCGAAACCGTTCGTCGGAGCGGGCGAGAGCTACGCGCCCGGGATGGCGATGCCCTCCGCGGCGCCGGGCATGACGATGCCGTCCCCGGGCCGGTCGTGACCAGCGTCAGCCGGCGGCGCCTCCTCACCGGTGGCGCCGTCGCCGGGCTCGGCGCGGTGGCCGGTGCCGCCGTCGTCGCCGCCGGTGGACAGCCGGCCACGATCCCGGTCGCGCAGACCGGCGACCTCGGCACGGCGACGGTCGCCTTCCACGGCCCGCGCCAGGCCGGTGTCGCCGAGGAGCCGCCCGCACACGCCGCGTTCGTCGCGTTCACCCTGGCCGCGGGCACCGACCGGGCCGCCCTGAGCCGGATGCTGCGGCTGCTCACCGACGACGCGGCCCGGCTCACCCAGGGCATCCCGGCGCTCGGCGACACCGACGCGACCCTGGCCGGGCTGCCCGCCCGGCTGACCGTCACGTTCGGATTCGGACCCGGGCTCTACGCGGCGGCGGGGCGGCCCAGCCCGGTCGCCGCGCTGCCCGCATTCGGCATCGACCGGCTGGAACCGCGCTGGTCCGGCGGTGATCTTCTTCTCCAGATCTGCGCCGACGACCCGCTGACGGTCGCGCACACCCAGCGGATGCTGGTCAAGGACGCCCGGCCGTTCGCCGCGGTCCGCTGGGTGCAGCAGGGCTTCCGCCGCAGCCCGGGCGTGCAGGCGCCCGGCCACACCCAGCGCAACGTGCTCGGTCAGCTCGACGGCACCGCCAACCCGCGCGGCGACCTGATCGACACCGCGGTGTGGAACCCGGACGGCTCGACCACCCTGGTCGTGCGCCGGATCCGCGCCGAGATCGAGAAGTGGGACATCCTGTCGGTGGCCGACAAGGAGAACGCCACCGGCCGCCGCCTGGAGTCCGGTGCCCCGCTGAGCGGCACCGCCGAGCACGACGAGCCGGACTTCACCGCGCTGGACGCCTCCGGGCTGCCCGCGATGCCCGACTACGCGCACGTCACCCGGGCGCACGTGACCGATCCGGCGCTGAAGATCCTGCGGCGGCCGTACAACTACGACGGCGCGCCCGACCCGGCCGGGCACCCGGACGCGGGCCTGATCTTCGCGTCCTACCAGCGGGACATCGCCCGGCAGTTCGTACCCATCCAGCAACGCCTGGCCGACAAGGACCTGTTGAACGCATGGATCACCCCGATCGGCTCCGCCGTCTTCGCCGTCCCGCCCGGTTGCGCCCCCGGCGGCTGGATCGGCGAGCAGTCCCTGTCCTGATCGGACCCGCGTCCGCCGCGATGCCCGCCGCGTCCGCCGCGATGCCCGCCGCGTCCGCCGCGATGCCCGCCGCGTCCGCCGCGATGCCCGCCGCGCTCGTCGCGTCCGTCGCGTCCGTCGCGTCCGCCGCGTCCGCCGCGTCCGCTTCGAGGCGCGCCGTGCCGGCTCCCGGGCGGGTGGTCCCGTTCCTGATCGGTTTGCTGCTCGCGCTCCTCGTGCCGGCGGCGCCGGTATCGGCCCACACACAACTGCTGGGCGCCGACCCGGCGAAGGACGCCGTGCTGACCAGCGCACCCTCCACGGTGACGCTGCGGTTCAGCGAGCGGCTCAACCCCGACTTCACCACGATCGTCGTCAGCGACACCGCCCGGCAACCGGTGCCGGCCGCGAGACCGGCCGTCGACGGGGGAGCGGGCACGATCACTCTCGGACAGGCGCTGGTCAACGGGGTCTACACGGTCGCCTACCGGGTGGTGTCGTCGGACGGGCACACCGTGCAGGGGTCCTACACCTTCACGGTCGCCGATCCGTCGCTGCCCGCCGCCGCGGCTCCCGCCTCCACCGCCCTGCCTGCGGCAGGGACCACCGGTTCGGGCCGCCTCGCTCTGATCGTCGCGGCCACCGCCGGCTTGTTGCTGATCGCCGTCGCCGTCTACTGGTACGCCCGGAGAAGCGCACGTCCTCGCGCCGACGCACCCCGAGACGGGTCGTCCTCCCGATCATCGGGGTGATCCGGTGACGGAACAGGCCCTGGTCGGGCATCGGTCGCTGCTCGGCCGGCCGCCGCGCACCTACGCCGGGTGGGCCGCCCGCAACGCCGGCGCTCTCCGATGACCGCCGGTCACGCCTCCAGGGCGTGCACCCGCGGGCGGAAGTCCGGGACCGCGGCCGGTTTGCCGAAGTAATAGCCCTGGAGCAGGCGGTAGCCGAGCGCGTACAACGCCTCCGCCTGTTCCTCGGTCTCCACCCCCTCGGCCACCGCGGTCAGGCCCAGCCCGTCGCTGACCTGGATCAGCGCGCGGGCGATCACGGCGTGCCGACCGGCCTCGGTGACCCGGTCGACGAACGACTTGTCGACCTTCAGCACGTCGACCGGGACGGTGTGCAGCAGTCCGAGCGACGAGTGCCCGGTCCCGAAGTCGTCCAGCGCGATCCGCACGCCGAGCGCCCGCAACGCGTGCAGCGCGGTCACCGCCTGACCGCCGCCGAACACCGCCGTCTCGGTGACCTCGACGGTCAGGCGGTGCGCGGGCAGACCGGTGCTGGTCAGGATGTCGGCGACCGTCGACGGGAACTGCGGCCGGGCGAGCTGGCGCGCGGACACGTTGACGCTGATCCGGTCCGGCGCGTCCGCGCCCAGCTCGGTGTGCCACGCGACGAGCTGCTCGCACGCGGTCCGCAGGATCCACGCGCCCAGGTCGACGATCAGGCCGTTGCGCTCGGCGACCGGCACGAACTGGGCCGGGCTGACCAGGCCACGCTGCGGGTGCTGCCAGCGGACCAGGGCCTCGACGGCGGTGACCCGGCCCTCCGGCACGGCGATGATCGGCTGGTAGACGACCCGGAAGTCACCGGCCAGCAGCGCGGCCCGCATCTCCGCGCCGAGCCGGGCGTGCTCGCCGGCCCGTTCGTCGAGTGCCGGCGACCAGAGTCGGTAGGGCTCGCCGGTCTCCTTCGCGGCGTGCATCGCGGTCTCCGCGCGTCGCAGCACCTCGACCGGCCCGGCCGCGGCGGCCAGCCCGATGCTCGCGCCGACCAGCAGCTCGTGCCCGCCCGCCCCGACCGGAGCGGCGAGCGCCGCGGCCAGCCGTTCCGCGACCCGGCCGGCGTCCTCCGACCCGGGCACCAGCAGCGCGAACTCGTCGCCGCCGAGCCGGGCCGCGAGCGCGTCCGGGACCGTCGCCACGATCCGCGCGGCGAGCACGGCGAGAACCTGGTCGCCCACCGGCCGGCCCAGCTCGTCGTTGACGTTCTTGAAACCGTCCAGACCCAGGAACAAGACCCGCAGTTCGCCCGTACGGCCGTGGCTCGTGAGGGATTCCTCGAAGTGCCGCCGGTTCGGCAGCCCGGTCAGGTCGTCGTGCATCGCGATCTCGCGCAGCTCGGCCGCCTTCGCCCGCACCTGCCGGGTCAGCCGGGTCATCCGGATCGCGGCCAGCAGGAACATCGCGCCGGAGGCCACCCCGATCACGATGCGGTCCAGCACGTCGTCGCCGACGCCGGGGATCAGCAGCGTCGCCGGGGGCAGCAGCGTGCAGGCGGACAGGAACACCCGCTGGGCGCGGCCGAGCTCGTCCGAGCCCGAGCCGGTTGCGCGGTTCTCGACGGCCATGGACGGGTGCAGGGCGGCGGCGGCCCACAGGATGTACGAGAGGAGCCAGCCGGCATTGAACAGGTACCCGTCGGCGGCGCCGTCCAGGTTGATCATCGAGTACCCGCAGTCGGCGAAGAGCAGCAGCGCCGCCGCCAGCCCGAGCAGCCACGCGCTCGGCGAACCGCCGCGCAAGGTGCCCAGCCGGACCAGCATGGCCAGCAGCAACGCGTCCGCGGCAGGGTAGGCGGTGCTGATGAACCAGGTGAAGGCCGAGGTCGCGGACTCGCCCGCGATCGGGTGCAGCACCAGGATCCAGAAGACCAGTCCGAGCCCGATGCCGGACATCACCGCCGGGGTCAGCGCCGAGCCGTCCCGCCGGGCGCGCAGCAGCAGCCACAGCCCGGCGGCCAGCATCGGATAGCCGGCCAGGTAGAAGGCGTCGGCGACGGACGGGTAGGGGTCCTGGTCGAGGACGTAGCGGTAGTACTCCCAGACCAGGTCGCCGACGACCGACGCGGCCTGACCGGCGGCGAACCAGTACCACGCCGCGGCGTGCCGCGGGCGGTGCAGCCGGACCCCGGTCAGGATCCCCAGCGCGGAGAGCAGCCCGATCCCGTTGTAGATCAGGTTGAACGTCAGGCCGTCCGCGGGCAGGAAGTAGCAACCGGCGGTGATGGCCACGCCGGCCGCCACCCACCCGATCCACACACGCTCTCGCTGCACAGGTCACTGAATCGTCCGACCTTGCCCGTAGCTGAGAGTTGCCCCGGCCACTGCGACGTATCCCTCAGACGTATTGGCGCCGGCTATCGTTCGGTGATCTTGGAATATTTCTCGGTGACGAACTGATCGACGTCCCGATGCAGCTCGAACACGCCCGTCATACCTGACAGCGAAGTACCGTCGACGGCACCTGCGGCCTGAAGCACGGCACCGACGATCAGTGCTCTGGTGAGTTGAATGTCGCGGACCGGAATCGGATCGCACCTGCCGTCGAAGTTGACCGGGAAGCCCCGGTTGGCCACGAAGGCCCGCCTGGTGCCGGTGTCGCCGTGCCGGGACGTCGCCTCGATCATGCCGTGTGCAAGGTCGAACGGGGTCGGCGCCGCGTCGTCGGGGATGATCGGATGAAGCCTCGTCGACCAGTGCCGCAGCCCGCTGAACTCGAGGTCGCCGGAGGAAGCGGAGATGAGGATCGTGTCGTCGCGCAGATATTCGGCCGCGGCCGTATCGATCGAGGTGCCGCCGCTGGCTCCGATGATGATCTCCGACCGTTGCAGCAGGTCGGGCAATGTCCAGTCGATGTCGAAGCCACCCAGCATCTCGGCCAGGGCAAGCTTGTTCGGATTCTTGTCGTGGATACGTACGGTGATGCCGCGACTGGTCATTGCCTTCGCCACGGCCGCACCGACCGCGCCGAAACCGACGATTCCCACATTGCGTAACGGCCGGCCGAGCAGTAGGAGCCACGACTCGATCGTCTCCAGGACGGAACGAGCGATCAGCAGTGATTCCTTGCGAAGTTTCGCCTCGCTGCGCGCGACAGATATGCAGGCGAAGCCGTGCCGGCGGGCGCTCGGGGTCTTCGCGAATCCCTGCACCGCGTACAGGCCGTGTGTCGTCTGTTCGATCGCCACGACGGGCTGCCGGATCTGGCCGTTCGTCACCGCCTGCCCCACGGCGTCGATCAGCGCACCGCCGTCATCGATGACGAGCAGCGGCCGTCCGGCGCGGGACGGATTGTCCTGGACGTAGCGCTCAACCGCGGCGCGGGCCGAGACGCGGTGGATCGACGCATAAGATCCGAAGTCGCGTGCGGCCAGAGGTGGCATGTCGCAGGAGGCGTCGTTGATCTGGATGCCGTGGTTCTTGGCGGCGATGACGGCGAGCCGGTTGGCCGAATATGGTTTTCCGAGAACCTCCGCGAATGTCAGCCCCGGAAGAGCTTTCCTGATGGTCTTCAACTCGGCGATCGTCGAGCCCATTAAATGACGGCACGCCAGGACGTCGGCGTCGGCCATGGGCGACAGTGCGGGAACCTTGAATTGATCCACCAGAGATTCGAGGAGCGGCGGAATCTCGAATCTTCGTTGTTCGGCCGCAACGACGAAATCTGCCAACCGGGGATCACGAGTCTGTTCCAGTGATCGATGAAAAAAGTCCTCGGCGGCGATGGTTTGGGCGGAGACCACGGCAGCGGTGTCGCTGAACTCGGTCACCAAGCTGTGCGCGGTGCTCATTGCGGCGTCATCGCCCCACAGGCAGGCCTTTATCACATCGATCAGGTGATCTGAGGTCTTGTCGAGGCCGTGTGCATTCTCGCCGGCTGCCGGACGTGGGAAAGCGCCGTCCAGAACGATCGCCGGAGCGGCGAAGAGCAGCGCCGTGGCCACGCTTGTCCCGCCGAGGGCACTACGACTGTCGGGCACAGCACACCTCTTGGCAGCGGGGTGACACGCAACCCTGTGGGTGACGCGCGCAGCACCGTATCTCGTCCGTCGCCGAACAGCATACTCACGCCATGTTTCAACGACGCATCAACCGCGAGTAGTGAATGTCGTTCAAAATCGGGGCTGATGACGGCAATCGAACGGATCGTCACGCTGACCGCTACGCAGCGTCATCAGTCGCCGTCGAACCCCAAGTCAGGCGTATGATCACTCGACGGCAGAAAACGATGGTCGGACAGCTCGGGTATGTCACTCAGCAATTTCGCCAGGCGGTTGGCGCGGCGGTAGACACTGAACTTCTGGAAGCCGCGATGCGCGAGAAGCCACGAGCCCAATCGTCCGTACTTCAAGTCGACGGTGATGGAGACGACCTGATCCTCATAAGTTATTCCGGTGACCGCAGTTTGAAGGGGAATGGCGAGGACGTGCGTCGCGCCGAATGAACGCTCGGGCTGGTCGAACGAGGACTTCCGGCGCGCGAGGGACTGAATCGTCGGTAGACCCTCGGCGACACATTGCAGAGCCGCGGGATACTGATCCACCGACTGGCTGTCGTTCGAGAAGACGTTGCGTAGCTCGGTGGCCTGGTAGACGTTGATGAGTTGACTGGTGGAGAAGACACCGACGAACTCCGAGGAATACAGACGGACTCCGGTGGTGCGCCCGGCCTTGTCCCGGATGATCGAACTGACCCGGAACAGATTTGCCTTGCCCAGTGATTGGGGCACCATCTGGGCAGCGCACGTGAGAGCCAGCTGAATGATCCACCGTACGAGGTCGGACTCGGTCACATGACCGCGTTCCTTCCCGGTGTAGAAGACCTTTTGTTGAAGTCTTCTGACGAAGTCCATGAGGTTCCCGAGCGCCAGCGCATATTGAGTCGGCCGCCAGAAGCGGATCGATGACAGCGGTATGCCCTTGCGCGGCTCCTCATTGGCCCGGCGTGGCGACCACTGGAGAGAAACGGCAAGTCCCCACGCGCTCAGCACGGTGCCGATGAGACCGAGGACGGCCAGAACTATTTGAAGCCAGGCGGGAAAGGCGTACGCGGCGCTGTCATTACTACTCACGTGTGGCCCCCCTAGCCCCACCGGAGTGACTCATCCTTGGGTATAGATCCCGGTCTGCCGGCCTACGCCGCCAGGTGGGGTCACAGAATACCCGCGGCCATGCATGATCATTCGCGGATGTCTTTCCCCATCGAGTTAATTCTTCCCCGCCGGGAGCGCTTGACCAATTCGGAGGAATGTGTCGGGTTCGGCGATGCGGGGAGAGTCAGGAGGCGAATGTGGCGATGAGAGCGAGCTCGGCGGGGCGGTTCTCGTGGACGGCGCGGCGGGAACCGGCGTCGCCGATGCGGGCGAACGGCACCCGCTGGGCGAACAGGTAGCCGTGAGCACCGGACGTCTCGTCGTGGATCAACTGGCCGGCCGGCGTCAGTAGCCTGCGTCGTCCAGCGCCTTCGTGGTCAGCGCGCGACCGATGTCGATCATCTCGGCGGCGCGGTGGAAGTCGAGCACGCGGCAAGCGCTGACCGGGATCGTGACCTGGACGTCCGGCGGCAGCCCGGCCATCCGGTACCGCGAGATCAGATCCTGCATCGCGTCCAGCGACAACGACAGCACGTCGGCGATCCGCAGGTCGGCCGGGAGCGCCTCGGGAACGTCCGGGATACCGGCCGGCTCGGCCGCCGGGTCCCGCCCGCTCAGCCGGAACACCTGCCGCAGCCGGACCCGCCAGTCCTCGAACCACTGCGGCTCGGCCGAGGCCCGCACCGGCGCCGCCGACTCCTGCGCCGGGCGTGGCGCCTGCAGCGAGACCGCGATCGTCAGATCCGCCCCGGCGGCCGCGGTCGGCTCGATCGGCACCGGGTTCAGCATGCCGCCGTCGGCCAGGAGCCGCCCGTTGATCACCACCGGCGTGATGACACCGGGAATCGCGATGGACGCGCGCACCGCCGCCCGCAGCGGCCCCTTCTGGAACCAGACCTCACGCCGGGACGCGATGTCGGTCGCGACCGCGGTGTACGGGATCGGCAACTCCTCGATGTCGATGTCGGTGAGGAAGCTGCCCAGGCGGGTGATCAGCCGATCCGCGGCCATCGCGCCGGGCGACGACCACTTCGGGTCGACCAGGCGGAGCACGTCGCGCTGCTTGAGGGCCGACGCCCAGTCGGCGAACTCCTTGAGCTGCCCCGCGGCGAGCACACCACCGACCAGCGCGCCCATCGAGGAACCGGCGACCGCGGCGATCTCGAAACCGCGCTCCTCGAGCACCTGAACGGCGCCGATGTGCGCGAAGCCGCGCGCGCCACCGGAGCCCAGCGCCAGCGCCACCCGCCGCGACCGCACCATGCGCGCATGCTACCGAACCCACCCTCCATCATGATCAACATTGCGCCACGCCGTGCCTCGCCCCACACCCTGCGGACCACGCCACGCCCTGCACCCCGGCCACGTCCGGTTTCCGTCACCTGCCCCGTCAGTTCGGCAGCACCGGCTGCGACGGCCCGCACGGCGCTCGCACGCCGCTCAGCACCTGGCTACCCCGCACCCGCAGCCCAGCGCACCACACCTTCCGCGACCGCACCCATTGCGCCGCATGTCGCCGCGCCACGTTGCACCCGGCGAGTCGTGCCGTGTCGGGTGACGCCACGCCGAGCCGTGCCGTGTCGGGTGACGCCACGCCGAGTCGTGCCGTGTCGGGTGACGCCACGCCGAGCCGCGCCGCCCTCGGGTGTCGCGTGCCCGGCTGCGCTGCGCGGGGCAGTGGTGCCGGTCGCCGTCACGAGGGCGGCGGCGTGGCGCCGAGCGTCAGGCCGGCGGCGGCGGCGGCCTGAGCGGCGCGGGCGAGCGCCTCGCGCTGGGTGATCCCGAGCGCGGCGGCCAGGGCGGCGACGTCGTCGAACTCCGGCATCGCCTGGACGATCCGACCGGCGGCGTGACCGAGTTTGATCGCCACGGGGTGGCCGGCGACCTCGACCCGGACGAACGTGCGGGCCAGGGCGGCTTTCGAGCGCCGCGACGACCGTACGCCCAAAGTGCTCGTCTCTTGAAAGATCCGGTCCCGGACGGCATGTGCCGAGGCAGGCGCACACAGGGCGGTCACGGTGTGCGCGGGCCGCCCCTTCTTCATCAGGATCGGCGTCAGCCAGGCGTCGTCGGCGCCGGCCGCCAGCAGCGCACTGATCACTCCCGGCCACAGGCGGGGGTCGAGGTCGTCGACGTTCGCCTCCAGGACGATCGCCTCCTGCGCCATCGCTGTCCGGGCCGCATCTTCGTGGACCGTGGCGTTCTGAGCCGTGGCCCCTTGAGCCGTGGCCCCTTGAGCCGTGGCCGCCTGAGTCGTGGCCGCCTGAGCCGTGGTTCCCTGGGTCATGGTTTCCTGAATCGACGGTTCCCGGAGGGCTGCTCGGTCGGGCTTCGCGGCGGCCGTGCCGATCAGGACGCGGACGATGTTGGGGCGCCCCGGGGTGTCCCGGGTGCCGGCACCCACGCCGATCGCCGAAACCGTGAGCGACGGCAGATCCTCGCAGGTCGCGGCCAGGGTACGCAGCAGTGCCATGCCGGTCGGGGTGGCGAGTTCCCCGGTGCCGCCGGAACGGATCCGCCAGCCGCGGGCCAGTTCCGCGACGGCCGGGGCGGGGACCGGCAGAATGCCGTGCGCCGCGCGGACCGCTCCCGAACCGACCGCTACCTCGCTCGCCGAGACCGTGGTGACGCCGAGGTCGTCGAGGGCGGCGCAGACCCCGGTGACGTCGGCGATCGCGTCGAGTGCGCCCACCTCGTGGAAGTGCACCTCGTCCGGGGTGACGCCGTGCACGGCCGCTTCCGCCGCGGCGAGCCGCGCGAAGACCTCGGCGGCCCGGGGTGCGTCGCCGAGCAGGCCGCGGATGTCGCGCCAGGTGCGGTGCGGCTGGTCCGCGGCGAGCGGGGTGACGTCGGCCTTATGGGCGCGCAGTCCGGCCCGGCGTACCTCGGTGGTGGTGATCCGCACGGCGCCGGGCAGCACCGCGTCGACGGCGTTCTGAACTCGGGCGAGGTCGGCGCCCGCGTCGAGCAGCGCACCGAGCAGCATGTCCCCGGCGATTCCGGCGGACGCGTCGATCCAGAGATGGGTCACGGAAGCAACTTTCATGCCGGTGCGGTCCGGTGGAGCCGGTCATCGGGGAGCGGTGATCTGGGCGGCGAGGTGCCCGGCGCCGTAGCCGTTGTCGATGTTGACGACCGCGACCCCCGGCGCACACGAGTTCAGCATCGTCAGCAGCGGCGCCAGCCCGCCGAACGCCGCGCCGTAACCCACCGACGTCGGCACCGCGACGACCGGCGCCGTGACCAGGCCGGCGACCACGCTGGGCAGCGCACCGTCCATGCCGGCCGCGACCACGACCGCGTGCGCCGCCCGCAGAGCCGGCAGATGCCCGAGGATCCGGTGCAACCCGGCCACGCCCACGTCGGCGATCAACGACGCGTCCCGGCCCAGGTATCGCGCGGTGAGCAGCGCCTCCCGGGCCACCGGCAGGTCCGAGGTGCCGGCGGCGACCACCAGCACCGGGCCGCCCGAGGGCACGGGAGGTTCCGGCGGCCACGCCAGCAGCCCGGCGTCCGGGTCGTGGACGGCGTCCGGCAACTCGGCGAGCACCGCGGCCACGTGATCCGCGCCGGCCCGCGTGAACAGGGTGATCACATCCGGACGGGCCCGGACGGCGGCGGCGATGGCCCCGACCTGCGCGGCGGTCTTGCCCGCGCAGTAGACCGCCTCCGGGTAGCCACGACGGGCGGTGCGGTCCAGATCCAGGTCGGCGAACGCGGACAGGTCAGTCACGGGCGACCGTGACCAGGGGCAACGTGAACGCACCGGACTGGATGCCGGCCAGGTCGACGGTCGCGAACCGGAACCCGGCGGCGATGATCGCCTCGTGCACCGCGGTGCGCAGCGGCTCGGTGACCGCCCGGACCAGGTCCTCCGCGGGGAGTTCCAGACGCGCGATGTCGCCGTGGTGGCGTACCCGCGAATCCTGCAGACCGAGACGCCGCAAGGCGGCCTCGGCCTGCTCGATCTGGCCCAGTTTCACCGGGGTGACCTCGGCGAAGTGCGGAATGCGGGACGCCAGGCAGGGCGCGGCGGGCTTGTCCGCGCTCGCCACGCCCAGTTCCCGGGCGATCCGCCGGACGTCCGCCTTCGTGAGACCCAGATCGGTCAGCGGTCGCAGCACGCGATGCTCGCTCGCGGCGCGGCTGCCGGGGCGGTCCGGCCGGCGGGCGTCGTCGGCGTTCTCCCCGTACGCGACGGCGTCGAGCCGTTCGGCCCGCACGACCTGCTCGTCGATCGTGGTGAACAGCTCGTCCTTGCAGTGGAAGCAGCGGTCCGGCCCGTTCGCCCGGTAGGCCGCCCGGTCGAGCTCCCGGGTCACCACCTCGACGACGCGAACGCCCAGGTCACGGGCGATGGTGTGAGCCCCGGCGCGCTCGTCGGCGGCGAGGCTGGGGGAGACCCCGAGCAGCGCCACGACTCGGTCCGGGCCGAGAACCCGGGCGGCCAGCGCCAGCAGCACCGACGAGTCGACGCCGCCCGAGAACGCGACGCCGAGCCGATCGATTCCGGTCAGCAGCTCACGCAGGCGCGTGATCGCATCAGCAGTCATGCCGTTATCTCATTCCGAGCCGGCCGGACTGGCAAGCCGGAAGAGGACCTCGCCCGCGTTCGGCACCACGAACGCGCCCGGGTCGGCGAGGTCGACCGCGGCCGGGTCCAGGTAGTCCAGGTTCGCGCGGCGGACCACGTCCTCGGGGATGCCGGTGGCCAGGGTGACGGTGACGCGCAGCCGCTCGCCGGCGCCCGGGTCGTAGGTGCCGGCCCCGCGCAGGTGGGTGGAGTGCGCGAGCACGCCCCAGTGGTGGTGCGCGAACCGGTCCCACTGTTTGAGGAAGTAGTCGCGGCAGTGGTAGCCGATCTCCTCGATCTCCGGGTGCATCGCGGCGATCCTGGTGATGTGCGGCGCGTAGATGATCACCTGCCCGCCGTCGGCCACGACCGGCTCGAGTTTGTAGAAACCTTTCGCCCCGGTCCACATGTCGTCGTACTTCTCCGGGATCACGGAGATGACTTTCTTCACCGGCGCGTCCAGGTACCGCACGTGCGTCTGCGCGGACACGCCGGCACAGGCCGCCCACGCCTCCTCCGGAGGGCCGAACGACGCCGCGTGCAGATCGTTCGTCCCCGATCGGACCACCAGGCACAACGCCAGCCGCCGGGCCGGGATCAACGCGGCGGCCCGGTCGATCAAGGCGCGGACCGGCGTGATCCCGCGCGTTCCGATGATCTCGGCGCTGGTGATCAGCGCCCCGAGCCAGTGCGAGAAGTCGATGATCCCCGCGCCCGCGACCCCGGGCACGAAATACTTGTTACCGCCGGAGAAGCCGACCACCTCGTGCGGGAACACCGGCCCGACGACCAGGCACACGTCGTGCTCGACGACCGCCCGGTTCAGCACCACGTCGACGTCCTGGCTCATCCGGCCGTCGGAGAGTTCCTTCACCCGCGCCGCCGGGATGACCCCGATCGACACCAGCGATTCCTGGTCGTGGTTGCGGACCGTGAAACCCGGGTAGGGCCCGCCCAGGTGCTCGCGCAGTTGCTCCGCGGTCATCGGTGCGTGCGTGCCCAGCGCGATCAGCACGGTCACCGCGGCGGCGCGGCCGTCCAGGGCCTCGTGGAGGGCGCCCATCAGCATCGGCAACGGGCAGCTGCGGGTCGCGTCCGGCACGATCACGCACACCCTCTTGCCGTCCAGCTCCTGCGCGGCGATCCGCTCCCGGACCCAGGCGTGCACGTCCGCCTCGTCGAGCACCTGACCCGGCCCACCGATAGTGCTTGTCATCCCTGAACCTTGCGGCCGCACCCCGTCCCACGGCAAGCCGACCGGGCAACAGACGACCACCCCGGTCGCCGGCCGCGCTCCTCAGCATCGCTCAGGCGGCTGCCGGAGCCCGTCTTACCGGCGCGGCGGTCAGCGGGCGAGGCCGAAGAACTCGGTCACCAGTTCGGCCGTGTTGACGTCCGAGTTGGTTTCTCCGACGACGAACGCGGCCGGAGCGCGCCGCGGGCCCGGGATCGTGTGGCCGCCGCCGTGGACGGTGTAGAGCGCGACCGGCGGACGGCCTGCCTGGCGGTACTCGGTCCGCTCGACCCACGTCCTCGCCTTCGCCGCCGGCGGGCCGGCGATTGCGGTGCTCGTAGCGCCGGGTTTCGCCGTGGCCGCCGGAACCGCGGCCGCTGCCGGAACCCTCGCGCTCACCGGAGTCGCGGTGATCCCGTTACGGGCGGCGAAGTAGGCGGCGGTCTCCGGCATCGACAACGACCGCCCACCGACCTTGAACACCGCACGGGTGAACCAGCTCATCCCGCCGCCCTGATACCTGACGATCGGGTCCTTCGTCCCGTGGATCAGCAGCACCGGCAGCGGCACCGGCGCGGCACCCGCCAGCAGGAAACTTTCTGCCTCCGGCAGGGTGGCGGCGATCACCGTCGCACCGGCGAGCAGGGCCGGCTGCTCATGGGCCAGGCGCATCACCATCTGGCCACCGTTGGAGTACCCGACGGCGAAGACCTTCGCCGGGTCGACGCCGTGACTGACCACCAGTTTCGCGATCACCGCGCGGGTGAAGGCGACGTCGTCGACGTTCTCGATCCGGGCCGGGAAGCGGCTCTCCCGGCGGGCGTCGTTCCAGTTCCGGCGGTAGCCGTCCAGGTACACGACGACCGCGGGCACCGTGTCGAAGATCCGGCCGGTGAAGTCCCGGTGCACCGGCCCGGTCTGCTTCGAACCGTGGAAGACCAGGACCAGGTTCGCCGACGGCCCACCGGTCACGGTGTACGTCCGGGTGCGGCCGTCGACCTCGACGCTGTCATGCAACACGGTAACCCCCAGCAATAAGCAGATAAGCTATCCGCTTCAACGTAGCACAGCCGGATGCGGTATCCGGTTACTCTTGTGGCCATGACCACCGCCCCGCTGCGCAAGGACGCCGCCCGCAACTGGAACCGCATCGTCGAGATCGGCCGGCAGTACGTCGACGACGGCCTGCCGATCCAGCTCAACGACATCGCGCGGGCCGCGGCGGTCGGCGTGGCCACGGTCTACCGGCACTTCCCGACCCCGGAGGCGCTGCTCGAGACGGTCGCCACCCCGGGCCTCGAGGCGCTGGTCGCGCACGCCGAGCACGGCCTGGCCGCGGACGACCCGTGGGCCGCGCTGCGGGACTTCCTGCTCGCCGCCGTCGACGCCCAGGTCATCGACCCCGCGCTGCCGCCGGTCTTCGCCGCGCCGGTGAACGCGCGGCCGCGCACCACCGAGCTGAAACAGCAGATCGTCGACCGGTTCGGGCAACTGCTCGACCGGGCCCACGACGCCGGCGTCGCCGACCCCACGGTCACCAAGGCCGACATCCTGCCGCTGATGTGCGGCGTGATGTTCGCCGCGAACGTCCACCAGGAGGCGGGCGCGGACCGCGCCGCGACCGCCCGGCGCTACCTGACCGTGCTGCTCGAAGGGCTGCGGAAAGTGCCCGCCGGCGGTGTAACAACCGTCATCTAGGGTGTGACCCGTGGAAATTCCGGGGCTCGGTGTGATGGTGCTCGACGAGAAGCTCGGCTACCGGCTGAGCGGGGAGATCCCGGTCCCGGTCCTCGACGGCACGCCCTGCCTGTTCGCCGTCCGCGGCTACGAGGAGGACCCGGCACCGGAGGATTTCCACACGGCTGTCCGGAACTTTCTCGCGCTCGGCCGCGCGGTGCTGAAGGCCGCGGCACCGCACATCTTCGCCTACTACCAGGACGTCACCGCCGGCGCCGACGACGACTGGCTCGTGGCGATCGACAGCCCGGCCGACGTCCTCGACCACGTCCGGTTCGTCGAGCTGGTCACGGTCGAGCGCGACCGCCTCGACGACGGCCACGTCTACGTCTCCGTCGAGGCCGACTGCGACTGGAACGACGAGGACGGCCTGCAACTCGTCTTCCGCGACGGCCTCGCCGTGACCAAGGCCGGCCCGTTCGACGGCCACCTCACCAACGTCGCCGCCTACGCCGACGAGTCCCTGCGCGGCGTGATCTACGCTCGCTGACCCCGCACCCGCCCGGAAGATCAATTTCAAGAGCCTGCTGTCCCGGGTCCGCCGTGGTCCGGACCGCCGCTCCCGCGGGGACCCTTGCGGGCCGAGCAGGGCGCGGGGCGCCCAGAACGCTCAGCCCTCCAGGGCGACGTCCGTGGCTGGTCCCGCTCAGAGCACAGAACCCGCCGACGGCTTCGAGGCGGCCCGCCCGGTCCCGCCGGTCGGAGCCCGCGACCCGACGCGGAGCTCACGTGCGTCCGGGCCGTGAGCCGGGCCGCACGGCGCGGGTCACGGAGTGGCGGAAGCAGCGGAGGGTGGGGGTGGGGGAAGGGGTCAGGACCAGATCCGGCGGACCTCGGGGGCCAGCTCCTCGGCCTGACGCAGACCGGCCTGAACTGCGGCGGGCCGGCGGACCGGGTCCATGAAGTTGGGGCCGAACGCTTCGAGGGCGGCCTCGTCCGGCTCGATCAGCAGCGTGTGGGAGGCCCCCGTCGCGGCGAGTTCGGCGAGGATGCGGTCGCGGCTCAGCCACGCCATCGGAGCGATGACGACCACGTGGGACGCGCCGGCGGCGAGGTCGGCTCCGGCGCCGACCCGTACGCCGCCGTCCATGAACCGCCGGGACCCGATCGTCACCGGCGGCATCAGCCCCGGCACCGCGCAGCTCGCCGCGACCGCTTGCAGCAGCGGCGCACCGGACGACGCGGTCAGCACCTCCTCCTGCCCGTCGGCGGTGTCGACGACGACGAGCCGCAGGTCACGGGCGGGCCAGTCCCGGGTGGGCAGAAGTTCGCCGATGCGGTCGAGCCACTTCTGCTCGTCCACGGTGGACGCGGCCAGGGCCATCGCACCGACCCGGGCGCGGGCCTCCCGCGCCGGGACGGACGGGTCGAGCAGGGCGGACATGGTCGCCATCCACTGGCCGGGGCGGGGCCCGGAGCGGCCGGGCGGCGCGACGACCTCCTGCGCCTGGAGCTTCACCGCCGCTTCCAGGTCGGCACCGGCCGTGATCAGGGTGCCGACGACCGAGCCGGCGGACGTGCCGATGACGGTGCCGGCGTCGGTGAGCGGGACGCCGGCCCGCTGCAGCCCGTGGAGGAGTCCGAGGTGCCAGGCGATGCCGGTCACGCCACCGCCGCCGAGTACGAGTGCCTTGGTCACGATCCCGAACGATAATCGGCCCCGGCGTGGAGCGGAACCGTGCGAGGGCTGCGGGAGTCAGCGTCACGGCGAGTGCGACGGGAGTCAGCGTCGCGGCGGTGGGTGCTCGAGGACGTACGTCTCCATCGGGTTGTTGCTTGACGGCCGGACCCGGGCGGAGGCCGGTCGGTGACCTCCGCCCGGACGGTCTCACCAGCGGCCGGGGACCGCGGAGAAGAACTTCTCGCCGGGTACGCCGACGCCGGTCTCGGCGTCGTAACCGGGCGTGCTGTGGATCGTGGTGGTCTGCACGTCCACCTGCCGCAGGATGTACGCGCGCCCGTCGCCGGCGTCGATGCCGTTGACGAAGTTGGTGCGCGCCTCGTAGAGCGGCGTGCGCGGCGCCGTGATGTCGTTCAGTGCCGAGGTGCCCAGCTCACGGTAGTAGAGCGGGTTCACGAAGCCGAGCGGGTGGTGCGCCTTCTGGTCGGCGATCGCCTGCAGGCCGGCGAGCAGCGGGGAGGCGAGGCTGGTGCCGCCGATCCGGTACTCGTCGTAGTACACGCCGTCCGGGAAGGTCTGGGTCTGGCCGACCCGGAAGCCGGTGTTCGGGTCACCGGGCATGGAGATGTCCGGGGTGGCCCGGTGCGGCGTTGCCGAGAAGTACTCGGAGATCGACCCAGGGACCTTACCGCGCTGGTAGAACGGCTGTTCGAACAGGATGCTGGTGCCGCCACCGCCACCGGAGGTGTAGGCGGACGGGCCCCACTTGCCGTCGGTCAGCGTCTGGTACGCGTTCTGCCAGCCGTGCTCCCAGACCCGGTTGCCCGACTTGTCGATCCCGACGCTGGTGCCACCGACAGCGGTCACGAACGGCAGGTCGGACGGGAAGCTGACCGATTTCGACGGCAGGTCGGTGCCGCCCGAGGTCTGGTCGCCGGCGTCGCCGCTGGAGAAGTCGACGGTGATGCCGGTCAGGGCCGCCTTCAGCGAGAACAGCTGGTAGAACTTGACCGTCTCGGCGCCGAGCAGCTCGACGTCGTCGGTGCCGGAGCCCCACGAGTTGGTGACGATGTCGGCGACGTGATCGTCGATGGTCTGCGCCCACGCCTCGTCGATGCCGGCGAAGCAGTCCGGCGCGCCGACGTAGACGATCTTCGCGCCCGGAGCCATCGTGTGCACGGCCTCGATGTCGAGCGTCTCCTCGCCGTACCAGCCGCTCGCGTCACACTCCTCGACGCTGTTGTACCCGTCGGCCGGAGGCGTGATCTGCCTGAACTGTCCCGGCTTGAGAGCCGGAAGACCATATTTGCGGCTGTACGTGGCCAGGTCCTGCACGATCGTCGGGGACGCGTAGGCGTCGGTGACCGCGACCGTGACGCCGCGACCGTCGAGCCCGCGCTTGAGCTGGTCGGTCACGCCGTACGCGCTCTGGTACTGCTTGGGGGTGTAACCGCAGACGACGTAGGGCTTCTTCTTCCCGTCGGGCGCGGCCGGCAGCGTCGTCGCCAGTTTCTCGCCGTAGTACGACGAGCACGGCGTCCCCGGCCGGAACCCGTCGGCCGGCGGCGGCAGCGTGTCGGCCGGCTTCTTCAGCAGCGAACCCTGGTCGATGCCGACGACCGCGTTGACCAGGCCGGTCACCACGGCCGGCGCGTCGGAGGGCAGGGACAGGTCGGTGCTGTTCGCCTTGACCGTCTTGCCCTCGTAGGTGTACTGGCGGACCGTCGTGCCGAACGTCTTGTCGATCTGCGCGACGGTGCCGGCCGCCTCGACGTACAGCCCGCCGGCGAGCGTGTCCCGCACCTGCAGGCCCTGGCTCGTGAGCCAGGACGTCACCGACTTCACGTCGGCGGCCGCGGGAGCGTAGGCCGCGGTGAACTGCGCGCCGGTCAGGTACTTGCCGTAACTCGCGCCGTCCGGGTCGGACAGGGCCGCGAGCCGCGCTTCCGCGCCGGCCTGGTCGCGCATGGTGAGCAGCAGACCGAAGTGGACGGTGTCGGCGGACGCCGGGGTGCCGGCGTCCTTCGCCTGGCCGATCCACCGCGGCTTGCTGCCGGTGAGCAGATGCCGGCCGGGTCGCGACGCCTGCGCCGGCGTCGCGCCGAGGACCGAGACGACCGCCGCGCCGAGCGCGACGACGGCCGTGACCCGCGACCTCAAGGTCGATGGGATCAACATGCGGGTGTCTCCCTACTTAACTTCGTTATAAGAAGCTGTAGAGCACACGCAACTCCGGTCCATCGACGGAGTCAAGATTTATGAACGTTAAATTGCTGTCACGAGGCCACCGCCAGCCGGTGATCGCTGGTCAGCGGCTGCCCGCGCCACACCGCGTACCGGTGGGCCCAGGCCAGTGCCCGGACGGCCCGCTCGGCGTCCGGGTAGACCGGCGCGCCGCGCTCGCCGAACGCCGGGATGGCGTCGTTGCCGCCGGCCAGCACCGCCGCGATCGTGACGTCCGGATGGTTGTCGACCACCGACCCGAGCGCCGTCATGATCGCGACCGGGCAGTTCGCCCGGGTGCCGACGACCAGCAGGAGGAGCAGGTCGGCCTCGCCGCTGTCGGCGACCGTCTCGGCGGCCGACGCGATCGCCGCCGGGGACGCGTCGATGCCCAGGTCGATCGGGTTGTCGCGGCTCTTCGGCACCTGCCGCCGGGTCCGCTGGGTCAGCGGCAGCACGGTGAACCCGGATGCCTCGGCGTGATCGGCGGCGAGCGCGGTCAGTCCGCCGCCGTTGCCGACGATCGCCATCCGCGCCCCGGCCGGCGGCGGCTGCCCGATCAGCACCCGGGCGGTGTCGAGCATCTCGCCGATGCCGGTGGTGCAGATGACCCCGGCCTGTTCGAGGAGCGCGCCGGCCCGGGTGACGGCCAGGACCGGCTTGCGGCGGCCCAGCGCGCGGACCATCCGGGCGAACTCGCCGGGGTCGCGGATCGACTCCAGGCAGAGCGCGACGGCGCGGGTCGCCGGATCGTCGTACCAGTGCCGGATCAGGTCGTTCTCGTCGACGTCGAGGGCCTCGCCGAGCGAGACGAAACTCGAGATGCCGCAGCCGCCGCGAGCCGCGTCGCCGAGCAGGGCCACGCCCACCGCCCCGGACTGCGAGGCCACCGCGAGACCGCCGGCCGGTGGGCGCACCGGCGACAGACAGGCGTTGAGCCGGGCCCGCGGGCCCGTGCTGATCACCCCGACGCTGCTCGGCCCGAGCAGCCGGATGCCCTGCTCGCGGGCGATCTCCCCGGCCTCGGCCCGGCGCTGCCGATTCACCGGCCCGGAGGCCGCGAAACCCTTGCTCAGCACGACCGCGCAGCGCACGCCGCGTTGCCCCGCCTCCTTGAGCGCGGACGACACGAGATCGGCCCGCACCGCGACGACCGCGAGGTCGGGGGCCTCGGGCAGGTCGGACACGCTGCGGTGGCCGGCCACCCCGCAGACCGGGCGGCCGGCCGGATTGACCGCGTAGAGCCGCCCGGTGAACCCGTAGTCGCGCAGCGCCCGCAGTGTCTCGTGACCGGCCCCGCCGTGCCGCGGCCCGGCGCCGATCACCACCACCGAGCGTGGCTCGAGCATCGGGCGCAGGTCCTCGCCGCGGTCGGTGACGTCCCCGACGAACTCGGTGATCCCGATCGGACGCGCCCGGTCCGCGAGGTGCTCCAGCAGCAGCGTGCTGACGCCGCGCCCGCGGTGATGCGGGGCGACGTGGCTGACCACCTCGGCGCTGGTGCTGCCGAGCCCCAGGCGGGCACAGGCGGCGGCGCCGATCAGGGCCGGGCCGTCGTGCGCCACCACGGTCAGGCGCTCCCCGGCGCCGGCGGCGAGCAGGAACCGCAGATGCCCGGTGCGGTCGGAGGGCCTGGCCAGGCGAAGGGCGACGAGGCCGCCGTCGGAAGCCAGTTCGTAGGCGGTGACGGTCATCGTGATCACGGCCTTCGGGTCAGGACGCCTGTCCCGCGGCGCCACGGCCCATCCTGCCCGGCCCCGGACCGGCTGCAAAGTGCCCCCGGCCGACCGGCCGGGCTTTGGCACGCCCGCCGGATCAGCCCACGGTCACCGCGAGCCGGGCCGAGTAGTCCGCGAACCACTGATCGAAATCGGCCGCCGGCATCGGCCGGGCGTAGTGGTAACCCTGCGCGACGTCGCAGCCGAGCGTGCGCAGCGCGGTCACCGCGGCCTCGTCCTCGACACCCTCGGCGACCACCGACAGGCCCAGGTTGTGCGCGAGCGTGATCGCCGTACGGACCAGTACCTCGTCACCATGGCTGGTCGCCATGGCCTGCACGAACGACTTGTCGATCTTCAACTCGTCGACCGGCAGGTGCTGCAGGTACGTCATCGACGAGTGCCCGGTGCCGAAGTCGTCGATGGAGAGGCTGATCCCGCCGTCGTGCAGGGCGCGCAGCACGGTCAGCGCCTTCTCCGGGTCGGCCATCGCCACGCTCTCGGTGATCTCCAGCTTCAGCAGGTGAGCCGGCAGCCCGGTGCGGTAGAGCAGGCCGAACACCTGCGCGGCGAAGCCCGGGTCGAGCAGGCAGCGGGTGGACAGGTTCACCGCGACCGGGATCGGGGTGCCCTGCTCGGCCCACGTCCCGGCCTGCGCCACCGCCAGCTCCAGCACGTGACTGGTCAGCGGGTGGATCAGGCTGGTCGACTCGGCCATCGGGATGAACACGTCCGGGAACACCTTGCCGCGCACCGGGTGCTGCCAGCGGATCAGCGCCTCGGCGCCGGTGACCCGGCCGGTGGCCAGGCTGACCTTCGGCTGGTAGTGCAGCGACAGCTGGTCCTCGGTGCCGATCGCCCGGCGCAGGTCGCCGAGCAGCTCGAGGCGGCTGGCGGTGGTGCCGTCGGAGGCCGCGTCGTACTGCTGGACCGCGCTGGCCTGCTCCTTCGCCAGGTGCAGGGCGGCGTCGGCGTGCCGCAGCAGCGTCTCCGCGTCGGTCCCGTGCTCGGGGGCCAGGGCCAGGCCGGCGTTGGCCTCCACGTCCACGTGGAAGTCGTCGATGAGGAACGTGCGGTGCAGGACGGCCAGCAGCGCCTCGGCGGTCGCCCGGGCACCGGCCAGGTCCGCGGCGGGCAGCAGCACCGCGAAGTCGTCGGCGCCGCCGACCCGGGCCACCGTGGCCCCGGCCGGGACCACGTCCAGCAGCCGCTGCGCGACCTGGTCGAGCAGCTGGTCGCCGTGCTTGTGACCGAGCACGTCGTTGACGTTGCGGAAGCCGCGCAGGTTCACGTTCAGCACGGCGGCGGGCCGGCCACCGCGCAGGGCGGCCTGCGTCCGCTCGGTGAACAGCGCCCGGTTGGGCAGGCCGGTGAGCGCGTCGTGGGTGGCGGCCCGGCGCACCGAGCGGGCGTGGCTGCGCCAGCTCAGCCCGGAGACCAGGATCGTCAGCAGCGCGCCGAGCAGCAGCGCGAGCGACGCGACGCTGAACCCGCGGGTCCAGCCGGCGCCGTAGACCGGGGCGGAGACCGCCACGTACCAGTCGTTGGCGTTGTTCAGAGTGGCGGGCAGCCGCTGGTAGGCCACACGACGGTCACCCAGCGTGGTCGTGCCGTTCAGCGCACCGCCCTTGACCAGCGGGTCGAACGTCCGGTCGCCGGTGCCGCTGGTGCTGGTCACCGCGCGCGAGTCGACCATGACCCGGCCGGTGCCGGCGTCGATGATCGACGCGGCCCGCCCGCCGGTGGTGGCCGGCATCCGCAGGCTGTCCAAAGCCATCTCGAAGTGCACGATGCCGGTGTGCCCGCTCGCCGAGATGACGATCGAGTTGGAGATCACCGCATGGCGCGTGTCCGGGGACGTGTACGCCTGCGCCTGGTAGACCCGCTCCGGGCCGAGGTTCAGCGTCGGGGCGAAGTACTGGGTCTTGTTCTCGTACTGGCGCAGCAGCTCGGGCACGGCCGGGACGCCGTCGACGACCCGGGCGATCTGCCGGCCGTTGCTGTCGGCGAAGCAGGCCTCGCCGATCCGCCCCGGGTAGAGCTGCTCCAGGTAGGCGAGCGCGTCGTTGACCCGCTCCAGCAGCGGCCCGCCCGCGGCGACCTTCGCCTCGGTGGTGCCGGGCGCCTGGTAGAAGTCGATGAAGACCGGGCTGTCGGCGAGCACCTCGGCGATCGCGCGGGACTGCTCGAAGTAGTTCTTCACCGCGGCGACCTGCTGCCCGAGGGTCAGGTCGAGGGCGTGGTCCTGCTGCGCGACCTGCTTGTCGCGCCCGATGAGCGCACTGGAGAACACGCTGTAGACCAGCACCAGCAGACCGGTGAGGAAAGCAGCCGCACGGGCGTGACGGATCACCGCCGACCAGCCGATCATGCTCCTCCTCGTCCGTGCACATCTGCTTCTGTGCCGACGATCGGCTGGTCCCGGGCCAGCATGAGGGTCAGTGACCAAATTCGGTCGAATTGCAAGATCGCGGCGCACGACCCTACCGCTTCTCGCGGGCTGCGGGTGGGGCAACGGGCAGGCTCACGGCGTACGCGAATCGGGTCTTGATCCGGAGCCGGAGGGGTTCAGCGGGAACGTGCTGTGCACGCCGGCCCCGGCGGCATCGCAGACGCTTGCTGTCGGTAGGCGCATCACCGGACGCTGCCGGGCGCCGGGGTGACCCGGCCGCTGAGCTGATCGGGGCCGTGCGCGGGCCCCTCCCCGATGGGTCCGCGCACGGACCGGGCGAGGCTTGGGGGCGTCCGCGCCCCGCCCGGCGCGGCTCATGGTCCCGGTGCGGTCTCTCGAACCGCTATCGAGTCACTGTCGCTGCTCAGAACGGGTCGTGGCCGGCCACCACGCGGTCCGGCCCCGGCTCGTAGGCCAGGATCGGCACCCGGTCGTCGCCACCGTCCGGGTACAGGGCCACCCGCCGCCCCAGCGCCCGGCCGAGCCGGCGCAGCACCCCGCAGAACAGGTCGAGCCGCTCCTGGCCCTGCACCTCGAACAGGCTCACGTCGGCGGCGATCTCGTCCGGCGTCCACGGGCGGAAGACCAGCTCCAGGTCCGGGCCCGGCCGGACCCGCAGAAACCGGGACCACCCGTCCGTGTCGCCCGGGAAGAAGGCGGCCGCCGACGCCGGCAGGCCGCCGCGCTCGTAGCGCGCGGGCCAGCCCTCGGCGCGGATCAGGGTCAGCAGCGCATCCCAGTCAGCGGTCGTGGTGCCGGTGACGAGCAGGTCAGAGGCGTTGCCGGGCTCCGCCGGATCGCACCGCTCCCGGACGTCACGCCACCGCACCTCGCTCATCCGGACCATCCTGCCGCTCTCACCACTTCCTGATCAACTGGCTTGTGGCGTACCCGTCGCGGGTCGGCCGCGACCGCGGCGCCCCGGCGACCGGTTACGGTTGTTCACCATGACGACCTACTCCGGGCCGGCACGGCTGACCCTCGTCGACGGCACTCAGGTGTCCGGCATGGCCTCGCTGAGCACCAACCAGCGCGGCGGCACCGACGGCTGGGGCGGAACTTTCCGGCCGGACAAGACCAGTGCCGATTTCCACAACGCGGGGGACGGGCTGTCCCTGGAACTGCCCTACGACCAGATCGGATCGGTGGCGGTGACCGGCGTGCGCAAGCTCCTCGCCACCCAGCAGTTGGTGTCGCTGGCCGGTCGCGGGCCGGCCCCGTTCTGACCAGTCCCGTTCTGGCGATCCGCCCGCTTTCACCGCGGGCGGCCGTTCCGGCTACCCTCGTCGTCGCGGCGTCACGCGCGGGCCCGGCGGCCGCGAGCGGCGTCTGCGCGGTGATCACGAACAGCCGGTCGCCCGGTAGGGGGACCGGTCAGTAGCCCTGCCACGACTGCTCGCCGTCGTGGTCGTAGCCGACCTCGGCCACCGAAACCGAGCCGTGGGGGGGGGGGGGGGGGGGGGGGGGGGGGGGGGCGGCCCGGCCCCCCCCCCCGCCGGCGCGGGGGGGCGCGGGCGGGGGGGGGGGGGGGCGGGGGGGGGGGGGGGGGGCGGGGAGGG
>NZ_JBIRWQ010000023.1:0-72568 GCF_044388125.1 Actinoplanes sp. NPDC020271 | reverse complement strand
CGCCCCCCGGGGCGGCCCCCCCCCCCCCCCCCCCCCGGGGCGCGCCCCCCCCCCCCCCCCCCCCGGCGCGGGGCGCGCCCCCCCCCCCCCCCCCCCCACCACGGCATCCGGACCGGCCAGGCGCGTCCCGTGTCCTGCGGGAAGACCGTTGCCTGGTCCGGGCCGTTCAACAGGGACGGCGTGGAATCGCCCCGATCATCCGGAGGCTCCAGGCGGAACGATTCCGGCCAGGGCAGCCGCGCCGGAGTAGCCGACGGTACTCCGGAAGCAGGGATGCAGGTTTGTCACCTACCGACCCGCAGCGGCATCAGCGAGGACACGGGTCGGCACCCAGGAATGCCTGAATCCGGTCGGCGATCGCCGGCCAGTCCGCACCGAGCCAGACGAAGTGGCCAGGGGCGCGGCTCACGACGAGGTGGGCGTTCCGAATGGCACCGGTCAGCGATTGAGCGTGAACGAACGGGACGCCGCCGTCAGCGGCCGTGGCGATCACCAGGGTAGGCTGACCGATCAGGGCGGTGACGTCGGGCGTCGGCTGAAGGTCGTTGAGGAACCCGCGACCGGAGCGCATCTGCGCGAACAAGGACAGCAGCATCGCACGGTCCTCAGCACCGATACCGGCCATTACCTCATCGACTGATCCCGTGGTCGAACTCCTGAGCATGAGCCGCAGGCAGCGGTCGGGAGCCAGACGCGCGAGGGCCCGGACCCCGGCCCAGCTGATCCGTTCGGTCATGGGCGCGAACCCGAGGTGTGCGCCGACGCGAGTCCAACGGTCCGGATACGGCAGCCATCCCACAGCGCTGACAAGAATCAGCCGTTCGACCAGGTCCGGATGGTGCGCGGCCATCGTGGCGGCGGTGGGCCCGCCACCGGAGATCCCGACCACGGCGGCGATCCGGGTGATACCCAGGTCAGCGCACAACCGCCGGATGACGTTCGTGTACTGCTGCATGGACGGACCGGTCGACAGGGGAGTGCGGCCGTAGCCGGGACGAGAGGGCACCAGGGTCGTGTGACCGGCGGCGGCGAAGACGTCCTCGCCCAACGCCAGCCCGGCCCGCATGTGTCCACCGTGAAAGAGGACCACGACTGCCTTCTCGCGTCGTTCCAGGCGGTATTCGAGCTGACCGCACGGTAGATCAGCAATCGTCGTAGGTCGGACGAGTTCGGGCATCGGTGGCCTCCAGGCGGTGGCGAAGCAGCAAACCCTGCACGCCGACCAGACTTCCCGGCTCACCTGCCGGCATGCTATCGGACGGCCCACGTCATGAGTACTGCCGCTCTACGCCCGCGAGGACGCCCTACTCACTGCGGCTGCACTCACTGCGGCTGCCGACGAGTTCGATGCGCGGGCGGGAAGGGGCGACAACGCTGGGCCGCCGGTGCGGTGCCTGACTTCGACAAGTCACCACCCGATTTCCCATTCGGTGTTTCGCGTTCGACCAGTTCGGGTCTTTGTCGCTTCGCCCGCATCACGGCTGGGGCTGGGCCGCGCAGTCGCATCCGGACCGGCGGCCGACGACGTATGACCGTACGCACGGCGTCCGGTACTTCCGCGTGCGCGGGACGAGCCCTATGCAGAACTAGGTATAGCCCTTTAGGGTGTCCGCCATGAGTTCGCTACGCATGACGACGCCACGCTTGCTGGCGCTGCGGGTGCTGCTCGACGACCCGGAGCGGGAGCGGTACGGGCTGGACCTGGCCGTGGAGGCCGGGCTGGAGCCGGGAACGGTTTACCCGATCCTCGTGGCGTTCGAGACCGTCGGATGGTTGGCCAGCCGGGAGGAGGACATCGACGTGCACCGCGAAGGGCGTCCTCGCCGGCGGTATTACCGGCTCACCGCTGCCGGTGTGACGGCCGCGCGTGCCGCGGTCGCCGCCGCGCAGAACCGACGCCGTGCCCGCGCCGGTGCCGGACGGCTGGCGTGGTGACCCGGTCGGTGTCGCTGCTCGAACGGGCCGCGGTCGCAGTGCTGGGCAGGCTGCTGCCCGTCGGCTTCCGTGACCGGCAGCGCGCCGAATGGTCCGCGGACCTGGCCGACCTGGCCTCCGAGGGCGGGGCTGTCCGGTGGAGGTATCTGCTGGCCGCCGCGTGGACACTGCCGGCACTGCGCTCACTCGTGCGTCGTGGCCGGCCCGGCGGGGTGCGGCTGTCCGGGCACGGCGTACGTGTGCGGCTGGGACGCCCCGGCACCTCGGGGATCGTCGTGCTGGCGGTGCTGGTCGCGATGCTGGGAGGCTTTTTCGGAGCGGGTGCTGCTACGCGCATCGGCTGGGAGTTCGCGCAGCCGCTTCCCAGCGGCGCCCAGGCGGAGGAGGTGGCGCGCACCGTCTTTCCCGCAGTGCCCGTCGCGGGTGGTGGTGACGCTCCGTTCTGGACCTTCAGCAGTGACGGCGAGTACGTCGAGCCCGGCTCCGCTGCTTATGTCGTCGAGACGTCCAACGTCACCGACCTGGTCAGCGGAGTACGTGACCGTCTGGCGGCCGCGGGTTGGCGCCTCGACGACACGTCAGCTGAAAACGCCCGGCCCGGCCGGACACCTACGCAAGACGATCCGGTGCGGGCGACTCGTGACGGCATCACGCTGACCTACGCCGGCGGGGACACCTTCACCGTGGCACGGTCAGTGCCGTCTTGGCTGTGGTGGTTCGCCGGCGGCGGCGCGGTGCTGGGCGCGCTGATCGGCTGGCTGCTCACCGGCTGGGCGGGGCAGCGCGCGGAGCAGGGATCCGTGGCCGGACAACTCGCCGGGCTGGTGGCTTGGCCGACAGTGGTGGTCATGCTGGTTCTCCTGCTCGGCGACCTGTTGTTCGTGCCCGGATCGCAGTCCTGGCCGGAGATGTTCTACCTCCATCTGCTCTACATCGTCGGCGGCACACCGAGGTGGGGTGGCCTGGTGGTCGTCGTGGCACTGGGCATCGTCGCGATCCTGGGCAGACGCAAGCCGGCCTGATCGAGGCGGATCTGCCGTGAGGAAGGTCCAGACCATGCCCGGCAGGCGGCCCGGCGCATGGTGGCCCGCAGGTGGATCTCCGCCGCGGAGGCCGGCCGGGAGCTGGGCGCAGACGTCCCTAGGGAGGCGGGCGCGCCGGACTAGGGAGGTGTTCCGCCGCGGCCTAGGAAAACCTTCCTAACGTACGGGCGGTCGCGCGCCCGACGCTCTCCTGGAGGAGCCGGAGAATCGGCGAGGGGAGCGAGTGATGTCCGCGACGATGCTGGCCGTGGCGCGCACCGACGCGCTGTTCGTCAGCGCGCTGTCCACGGGTTCTCGTCCGGGCCGGGACGAGGTCGACGCCACTGTCCGCGCCGAGGTCCGCCGACATCGGGGATCACGGGGGTGCGCGGCCGAGGTGGCGGCCCGCTACGGCGAGGTGCCCGAGTATGCCGTCCGCCGGACGATCTGGGCCCGTCGTGTCGTCGCGGGTGTCTTCGGGGGTGCGGCGCGATGAGCACGCTCGCCGGACGCCCGACCGTGGAGATCCTGGAGCACCTGTCGGTGATCGCCCGCGGCGCCACCGATCACGCCGCGGCGGCGGCCGCCCTGGAACTGGCCGCCGAGGTGACCGGGGACGGCCGGCGCCGCTTGCTGACCCTGGCCGCCGCCGACGCGCAACTGGCCGGGGAGCCCGGGCGGGCCGCCGAGCTGCTGCGCCGGGCGGCGGCGACCGGGGAGCAGGTGCGGGCGCCGCAGGTGGCGGACGCGGTCGCGGACGCGCGGCGGGAGATGGCGTGCGGACGGTACCGGGCCGCCGAGCGCGGGCTGGCCGAGATCGTGCGCCGCCTGTGGGAGACCGGGGCGATCCGGCGGCTGCCCGGCATACTGTCGATGCGCAGCTGGGCGCTCGCGCGGGCCGGGGACCTCGCCGGGGCGGCCGCGGACGCCGGGCAGGCGCTTGCCCTCGCCCCGCTGACCGGGGACGATCAGGCCGTCGCCCGGGCCCGGCACACCCGGACGTTGCTGACCGTGCTCCGCGGGGGCTCGGGGGCGGACGACGTACCGTCGCCGTTGGACCCGGTGGGGATCGGTCTGGCGCTTCTCGCCGGCCTGGCCCACCAGCGGCCCGATGATCTCCAAGGGGTGCCGCCGGCCGCCCCGCCGGCCGCGGAGTTCCTGCCCGACCTGCTGGAGTGCCGGCTGATCCGGAACCGGGCACTCGCCCCGAAGGATCTGAACACGCTGCACGGGATGACCCGGTCGGCGGCGGCACCGATCGCGGCGAACGCGTGGCGGGTTCTCGGGCTGACCGGCGCGCAGGATTGTTTCCAGCGGGCGACGCAGCTGCACGCGGGGATGGATCTGCCGTTCGACAACGCGCGGGTGCACCTGTCGTACGGCGAAAGGCTCCGCCGGGACGGTGACCGGCGAGCGGCGCGCAACCAGCTGCGGATCGCCCGCGACGCGTTCCATGATCTCGCCGCCACCCCGTGGGCGCTGCGCGCCGAGCGGGAGCTCGACGGCACGGCGGAAACTTTCCACCGGTCGGGACTGACCCCGGCGGAGCTCGCGGTGGCGCGCGTCGTCGCGACCGGAGTGTCCACCCGCGAGGCCGCCGCGCAGCTGTTCCTCAGCCCCAAGACCGTCGAGTTCCACCTGTCGAAGGTCTTCCGCAAGCTCGGCGTGACCAGCCGGGCGCAGCTCGCACACGTCTTCCCGGTCCTATCCGACGCCTAGAAACTTCGATAGAAATGACGCATGTCAGCGTCGAAGGGCTTCGTGGGCCGTGCGGCCGAACTGGCGGCCCTGGCCGCGGCGCTCGACGACGCGACCCGCGGCGACCCCCGAACCGTCCTGATCGCCGGCGAGGCCGGTGTCGGCAAGACGCGTCTGCTGGAGGAGTTCGAGGAGCGCTGCGACGGGCATGACCTGCTGCTGGCGCGCGGGGCGTGCGTATCGGTCGGCGCCGGCGAACTGCCGTACAGCCCGTGGCTGGCCGCGATGCACGCGGTGGAGATGTCCGTCGGCGCGGAGGCACTGGTCGAGGGCGCCCGGGGTGAGCAGGCGGCGCTGTCGGCCCTGATCCCGGCGCTGTCGGACTCCGGGCGTTCCTCCGAGGGCGGTCAGCTGGCCCGGGCGCACCTGTTCTCGCTCTTCCTGGAACTGCTCGGGCGACTCGCGGCGAAACGGCCCCTGGTGCTGCTCCTCGAGGACCTGCACTGGGCGGACGCGTCGTCGCTGGACCTGCTGCTGTTCCTGAGCCGTAACCTGCGGCGGGCGCCGGTGCTGCTCGCCGGGACCCTGCGCACCGACGAGCTCAACGAGGACTCGCGGCACCGGGTGGTCTTCGGCGAACTGATCCGCGGGCGGTCCGCCACCTACCTGGAGCTGTCGCGCTTCGGGCGCGAGGACCTCGGCGCGATGCTCGGTGGCGGGCTCGCCACGGACGTCATCGCCAAGGTCCACGAGCGGTCCGGCGGCAACGCGTTCCTGGCGCAGGAGATCTTCGCCGCCGAGCAGCGCAACCCCGGTGGCCCGGTGCCTGATCACCTGCGTGACCTGCTGATGATGCGCGTCGACGGGCTCTCCGAGGAGGGGCAGCAGGTCGTCGGGGTGGTCGCCGCCGCGGGCCGGCCGGTCTCCGGGGCGCTGCTGGAGGCGGCGAGCGGCCTGGCCGGCCCGGCCCTGCGGCTCGGGTTGCGCGACGCGGTGACCCGGCAGGTCCTGGTCCGGACGACGGAGGAAAGCTACCAACTGCGGCACTCGCTCACCGCGGAGACGTTCTACCAGGACCTGCTGCCGGGCGAACGGGCCGGGCTGCACCGGGCGGTCGCCACCGCCCTCACCGCGTCAGCCGGCCCCGACGCGTCGCCGATCGTCCAGGCCGAGCTGGCCCACCACTGGTTCCACGGACGCAAGGACGACGACGCGCTGTTCTGGACGCTGCGCGCGGCCCGGTCGGCGGCGATCGTGCACGCGTACGCGGAGGCGCGCCGGCAGTACGGGCGGGTGCTGGACCTGTGGCGCCGGGTGCCGGCCGCCGCGGAGATCTGCGAGACGACGTACCCGCGGCTGCTCGACGAGGCGGCGGAGGTGCTCGACTACGGCGGCGACCCGCGGCGGGCGGTGGAACTCACCGCCGAGGCGATCGGAGTCGTCGGCGACGACGGGGACCCGAAAGCTCTGGCCGCACTCCACGAGCACCTCGCCCGGCTACGGTGGCGGGCCAGTGACACCCCCGGGGCGCTGGCGGCGGCGCGGCAGGCCATGGCGCTGCTCGACGGGCGGTCCGACCCGGCTCTGCGGGCGCGGGCCGGCGAGGTGTACGCGCGGGTGCTGATGCTCAGCGGGCACTACCGGCAGGCGCTGCGCGAGGCCCAAGCCGCTCTCGACGTCGCCGAGTCACCCGTCGAGCGTGGATATCTGCTGGTCACGCTCGGGACGCTGCGGTTCATCCGCGGGGAACGGGACGCCGGGGTGGCCCAGTTGCGGGACGGGCTGGCGCTGGCCGAGAGCACGGACAGCAAGGAGAACATCCTGCGGGCGTACACCAATCTGACCTACTGCCTGCAGATGCTCAACCAACTCGAGGAAGGGCTCGACCTCGCCCGCCGCGGCTGTGACCTCGCGGCCGGATTCGGGCTGCGGATGACGACCGGGATGGTGCTCGTCGGCAACGCCGCCGACATCCTGCTCGACCTGGGCCGATGGGACGAGATCGAGCAGCTCATCGACGAGGTGCTGCCCGACGAGGCGGCCGACGATCTTCCGCTCTACCTGCAGTACGTACGGGCGGAGGTGCGCGTCGCGCGCGACGAACGCGGCGCGGCCCGGGACATCCTGGACCTGGTGATGAGCCGGTCGGCGGGCAAGACCGATCAGGATTTCGTCGGGCACGCCTACTCGGCACTGGCCGCACTGGAGATCGCCGACGGGAACTGGCCGGCCGCCCGGCGAGCCGTGGACGAAGGTCTGGCGAAGCTCGGGGACGGCGAAGGCGCGTTCCCGGCGCTGCGGCTGGCGGTGTGCGGGTTGCAGGCGGCCGGGGAGGCGTACGCCCGGCACGCGGCACCGGAGACGTGGCGGGACTGGGCGCAGACGCTGTCCGCGCGGGTCGCGTCGGCGATGACCGAACTGCGACGGGCCGGGGGCGGGCAGGCGTTGCCGGTCGCCGAGGCGCTGGGTCAGGTGGCCGCCGCCGAACTGCTGCGGGTCCGAGGCGAACCGCAGGAAGCGGCGTGGGCTGAGGTGGCCGGCACGTGGGCGTCGCTCGGGCATCCGTACCCGGAGGCGCAGGCCCGGCTGCGGCTCGCGGAGTGCCTGCTGCGCCGCGGGGCCACGTCGGCGGTGCACCGGGAGATCACGGTGGCGGCGCGGCTGGCGGCCGGGCTGCGGGCAGGGCGGCTGACCGGGGAGCTGAGCCGATTGGCCGGGCTCGCCGGGGTGGTGCTCGGCCAGGAACCCGCGCCGGCCCCCGAGGCGGCGGCCGGGCCCGGGTGGGGGCTGACCCGGCGGGAGGCGCAGGTGCTGGACCTGGTGGCGCTCGGGTACACCAACGGGCGGATCGCCCGCAGCCTCGACATCTCCGAGAAGACGGTCAGCGTGCACGTGTCCAACGTGCTGGCCAAGCTCGGTGCCGCGAACCGCTGGGAGGCCGGGCTCCTGCGCCGGGGCGAGTCCTCCTGACCGGGGGGCCTGCGGCTCGCGGCGCTCAGGCCGATGACGCGCTGTCCGGCAGGTGGTAGACGACCAGGGTCTGCTCCGGCCGCTCCGCGACGTGGAACGCCGCATGCGACGCGGTGATCACCCCCAGCCGGGGATGCCGGAACCGTTTGCGGCCCGCGTGACTGAACTGGATGTCGTACCGCGGCCACCACTGACGGACCTCGGGACTCGCCTCGGTGAGCTCGGCGACCAGCCGCGTCACCCGCCGATGGCCGGGGTGGCGCCCCGCGACCGCGCGCAGCCGGGCCAGGATGTTGCCCGCCTCCTGCTCCCAGTCGACGAGCACCTCCCGGGCGGCCGGGTCGGTGAACATCCAGCGCACCACGTTGTCGCCCGGACCGACACCCCGGAACAGCTCGGTCGCGGCGTCGTTGACGGCCAGCAGGTCGTAGCAGATGCCGGTGACGTACGCGGGATGGTGGCCCAGCAGGCCGGGGACACCCGCGACCTCCGGAGCGGCCTGTTCGGTGACGTCCTGACCGGGGGTGACGCCGTCACCGGCGAGACGGCGCAGGTGTTCCCGCTCGGCGCCGGTGAGCCGCAGCGCGCGAGCCAGGGCGTCCAGCACCTGCTCGGACGGGCGCACGTCCCGGCCCTGCTCGAGGTAGGTGAGCCAGGTGGCGCTGATCCCGGCCAGCAGGGCCAGCTCCTCACGGCGGAGGCCGGGCGTGCGGCGGCGCCCGGTCACCGGCAGGCCGGCATCGGCCGGGGCGATCCGCTCCCGGCGGCTGCGCAGGAACGTTCCCAGCTCAGTGCTCACCCTGGAACTCCCGGTACTAGAACAAAGCGATTCTGGATACCAGGGTAAAAGACGACCAGGCTTGCCCTCATGCGAGCTTGGACTGTTGACTCCCCGACCGGCGGCATGCACCTCTCCGAAGTGCCCGCACCGACCCTGCAGGGTGGTGGGGTGCTCGTCGAGGTGATCTCCGCGCACCTGCCGGCGTACACGAAAACGGTGGTGACCGGGACCCGGGGCGGCCTGAACGTCCCGCTGGTCCTGGGACCCTCCTGCGTCGGGCGCGTCAGCGCCGTCGCCCCGGACGTCTTCCACGTCACCCCGGGCGACATCGTGCTGGACACGGCGCTGCTCGACGCCGGGGACGGCGACGAGATCCTGATCGGCTGGGTCGGGCTGGGCGGCTCCGGCCGCGGCAGCGAACGCACCGACCGCATGCGCACGGTGTGGCGCCACGGTGTCTTCGCCGAGCAGGCCCTGTGCGCGAAGGAGACGCTGGTCGCGCTGCCGGGCGCCGCGGACCATCCGGAACCGGCCCGCCTGTCGTTCCTGCCGTGGCTGTGCATCGCCGCCTCCGGCCTGCACACCGCCGGCCCACTGGCCGGCCGGGACGTCGCGGTGATCGGCGCGACCGGCCAGCTGGGCGGGGCAGCGGTGCTGGTGGCCCTGGCCGAGGGCACCGCGACGGTGACCGCCGTGGGTCGCAACGAGCGAGCCCTGCACCGGCTGGCGCAGCTCGGCCCCCGCGTGCGGACCCACCGGCTGACCGGCGACCGGGCAGCGGACGCGGCCGGGATCGGCCCGGTCGACGTGGCGCTGGACGCCCTCGGGGCCACGCCGACGGCGGACGCGACCATGGCCGCCTACGACAGTCTGCGGGTCGGCGGCACGCTGGTGCTGGTCGGCGGCGTGCGCCAGGACCTCACGATCCCGTACGGCGATCTCATGCACCGCAGGCTCAGCGTGCGCGGCTCCTGGATGAGCGACGACCGGACGGTACGGACGGTGTGGAACCTGGTCCGCTCCGGGCTGCTCGACCTGTCCGCGGTGGAGTTGCTGACCGTCGGCCTCGACGATCCGGCGGGCGCCCTCGACCTGGCCGAGCACACGACGGGTCTCGGCTTCGTCGCCCTGGTGCCCTGATCTTGATACCGTTCGATGCCGTCCGGCGGGGGTCCGGGCGGCATCGGGGGAGGAAGAGATGAGGAGGATCTCCGCGTGGAGCATCGTCCCGGTCCTGGCCGCCGCGGTCATCGGCGTCGCCGCGCCGGCGTCGGCTCAGGTCGCTGACCCGTACGTCTTCACGTCGGCCGACGTCGGTTTCAGCGACGGCAGCGACACCGAGGGCCGTCCCGAGCGGATCGCCGCGATGGACGACTACCTCGGCGAGAAGAAGCCGATCGTCCGCCTCGACCTGCAATGGGATCAGGTCCAGCCGACCCGGGACGGCGCGCTGAACTGGCAAAAACTGGACCAGAACATCGACGCCGCCCACGCCCGCGGCGTGCGTGTGCTGCTGATCCTCGACTACACGCCGAGCTGGGCCAACGGCGGCAAGGAGCCCAACTGGCTGCCGGTCGGGGACGACACCTGGAGGACGATCGTCCGGCAGACCGTGGCGCACTTCGGCCCGAAGGTCCAGGCGTACGAGGTGTGGAACGAGCCGAACTTCGCGCGGTTCGCCAGCTACGGCGACAACAGCACCACCACCCGGATGCAGCGCTACTGGGAGCTGGTCGAGGGGGCCTACACGGAGATCGACGCCGCCTGCCCGGACTGCGTGGTGCTGGCCGGCGGCTCGGGCGGCGGTGACGCCTACGAGAAGGACGGCGTCATCTACAACGACAACGAGGCCAGTGACTGGCTCGACTACGGGTACCGCAGCGGCAAGGCCAAGTTCATGGACGCCGTCGCCTACCACCCCTACCCGGACTGGACCGGCGGGCACCTTCCGTCGTACGCGCAGGACCCGTGCCACGGCACGGTCAACTGGTACCGCTACTGGTCCGGGTTCGGGCCCGACGACCCGCAGTGCGGTGGTCTGGCCGCGCTGCGCGACGTGATGGTGCGCAACGGCGACGCGGACAAGAAGATCTGGGGCACCGAATTCGGGTTCCCGAGCCAGGGCTCGCGGCAGCCGCAGACCGCGGAACGGGTCCGGGACGCCCTCGAGGAAGGCGTGCGGATGTGGCGGTCCCGGCCGTACACCGGGCCGCTGTTCCTCTACTCCTTCCAGGACACCGCGGCCGGCCACGAACTGTGCGTGGCGAACCCGCTCGACGGGGAGTGCCACTTCGGGCTGCGCGACAACACCGGCCGGCCGAAGGAGCCGATGTACAGCGACCTGCGCGAGGTGCTCGACGGCGACAACTGGCTGCCCACGCTCGCCGCGGGCCGCTCGCTGTTCCGCGGTGCGGCGCTGCGGTCGGCCAGTGGCCAGTACACGCTCTGGATGCAGGCCGACGGCAACCTGGTCCTCTACGAGCTGCGCAGCGGCACCCCGCAGGCGGTGTGGGTGCAGGGTGGTCAGAAGGCGTACCGGTTGTCCAACCAGCACGACGGCAACCTGGTCCTCTACGACTACGCCGACCGGCCGCTGTGGGCCACCGGCAGCCAGGGCCGGGGCGACTCGGCGCTGCGGCTGGGCGACGACGGCGCGCTGGTGCTGCAACCGGCCGGGCAGACCGAGGCCAGCTGGAGTTCGAGCGACCTGTTCGCCGGCGGGGCCGAGGAGTTCCAGGCCGGCACCACCTGGACCAGCACGGTCTCCGCCACGGCACCCGGCGGCGGCCTGCGCAACGTCGGCGGGATCACCGGAACCCTGACCGGGCCGGAACTGTTCGCCGGGACCAGCCCGACCGGGGCGCACTCCGGCGGACGAGTGCTGACGTACTCCGGCAAGGACACCAGCGCGACCTCGTCGTTCGCGTACACGAAGGTCTTCGGCCTCGACGACGTGACGGCCACGGCGACGAGCCGGCTGTCCTACTGGATCTACCCGCAGAGCGGGACGACCAGCTGGGGGCTGGCCGGCGGGACCAACAGTTCCTGCGTCGCGGTCGACCTGATCCTGGTGAATCCGGCCACCGGGGGCCGCAGCAGCCTGCGTGACTCCGGCGCCAAGGATCAGCGGGGCAACCGTGCGCACCCGGCGTACCAGTGCGGGAAGCTGACGCTCGACGCCTGGAACTTCGTCAGCGTCCCGATCGGCGGGGTCGCCGCCGGGAAGAAGATCGTCCAGCTCGACCTCGGGTACGACCAGCCGGGGGCGACCGGTGGGTACCGGGGTTACGTGGACGACATCCGCATCACCCGCTGACGCGCCGCGAGCCCGCGGTCCGGCATTGCGAGCCCGCGGTCCGGCATTGCGGGCTCGCCGTCAGGTCCATAGTGCGAGCGTCATGCCGCTGCGTGACGCTCGCACCATGGTCGTCGCTCGCCATCACCGGCGTCGACCGTGGCGGCGGCCGGGCCGCTCGGCCAGGGACCGGGCTGCTCGGGTCGCCGGTGCCTGCACGCGACGGTGCTGCCGCGCGTCCCGGTGCCACCCCGCTCCGACGGCGCCGGCGGTCCTACATGATGTTGCCGCCGCGCCAGCGGTGGTTGAAGGCGGGCATGCCGGCCGGGCGGTCGGCGCGGCGGATGTCCTCCAGGTCGGCGTGGATACGGTCGCGCAGGGCCGGGTTGCCGTCGAGGACCGCCGGAGGCGTGACCGTGTAGGCCTCCTCGACGTAGGTGAGCAGGAACTCCGGCGACAGCCGGCGGATTCTTCCACCGCTGAGGCAGAAGAACTCCCGCGTCGAATACCCCGTGACGGCGACGCAGTGGCTGGAGAGGCTGCCCGGGGTGGCGTCGTAGACCGGGCCGTACCCCGGGACGAACCACGAGTCGCGCAGCGCACCGGTGGTGTCCTTGATCGACTGGGGGAGGGCCAGGCCGAGCAGGACGCCGCCGAAGCGCTGGACCGCGTCGCGGAGCTGGTCCAGGTTGCGCGGCTCGATCTCCAGGAACGCGCGGGCCTCCGGGAGCAGGCCGGCGAGCGGCTGCTCCTGGTGGACCCACACCTTCAGCGCCAGCAGCAGGCTGGTGCCGAAGTCGTTGTGCGCCTCCCGTTTGCCGGAGATGGGCAGCGCCGTAGGGGCGAGCGCCGCACCGTCGCGGCGGAACGGTGACACCTTCTCGTAGATCCGGAGCGTGTCCTCGAGGGTCGGATTGAAAGTTTCCTTCGCCGCGGCGTACCAGGACTGGGCGAGCAACGCCATCGCGGCGGGCACGCAGTTCTGGAAGCCGACGTCGCCGACCGATTCGCCGGCGGGCAGGTCGACCAGCACGTCACCGAGGTGGAACCGGCCGTCGGGCTGCAGCCCGTGCCGGGGCACCGCCGGATCGTCGAGGTATCCCGAGTACTGCGCCATCTGCAGCGTCCGGATGTCGGTTTCGGCCGCCAGACGGCCGGCTAGAGCGTCCATGGTCACCCTTCGCGTCGAGCCCACTGAGCGTGAAGAGGCTATCGCCGGGCGTGCTGATACGGGGTGGCGGATAAACGACAGCGCTTCCCGTAGGCAGCGCCCGGCACGTCGCCGCGGCCGACGATGCTGACGTCGCCGGGGACATCGCGACCCGCCTCGTGCAGGGCGCGGCGGACGATGCTGACGTCGCCGGGGACGCCGCGACCCGCCTCGTGCAGGGCGCGGCGGACGATGCTGACGTCGCCGGGGACATCGCGACCCGCCTCGTGCAGGGCGCGGCGGACCGCCAGGGCCTTGTCGTCGTTGCCGCGCAGAATGGCCGTGACCTGCTGATCGGCAGCCACGGCCCGCCCGGAGCCGTCCGCGGACCCGGGATCCCACCCGGCCGGGATCACCTCGGGGATCGCGGCGTCAGGGCCGCGCGCTTCACCGGGAACCACCGGCCCCGGGTGGAGGGAACAGCCAGTCGAGCGAAGCAAGCGACTTCTCGGCGTAGCGAGGGCGGCCGGCCTCGATCCCATATGCCAAGTCCTCCAGGAGGCTGCACCGGGCGTAGAAGACGGCCCGGTCGTGCAACTCGGGCGGCGGGGCCGCGAGCGGGCCGAGGTCGCGGAACAGCAGCCCGAAGTCGTAGGCCGGGTCGGTCAGCGCGGCGTCGGTCCAGTCGATGATGCCGGTGACCTGCGAGGATCGCGGGTCGACGAGGACGTGCTCGATGCCCAGGTCGTTGTGCGAGAACACCAGGCCCGCCGGGCCCGGCGGGGGTGCGTCGGCCAGGAACGCCTCGACGGGTCGCCGGAACCGGGCCGGAACGTGGTCGGCGATCAGGGAGTAGGTCTCGGCGGCGTCGTCGCGCCACTCCGGCAGCGGCTGGTCGTCGGTCTCGACCAGGTGCCGCACCTGATCGACCGGCACGGCGTGCAACGTGCGCAGGAAGTCGGCGAGCGTCGCGACGATCCGCTCCGGGTCGCCGCACGCGGGCGCGTCCAGGAGCGGGACGCCGGGAAGCTTGCGATAGGCGAAACAATTCTGCCCGGCCTCGTCGGGACCGAACAACGGCTCGGGGATCGGCAGGGGCGAGACCGGCCGCAGCGCGGTCAGCAGGCCGACCTCACGGAGCGTCCGCTCCCGATCAGAGGACCGGCTGAATCGTACGAGCAAATCGTTGTTGATCTCGAAGGCGACGTTGTCGAGCCCCTCGCCCAGCACGGACACGGACTCGACCGTGAAGCCGGGAAGGGCTGTGGCCATGGCGAGGCGGACGTCGGGCATCGCGGATCACGCCTCCCGGGACCGGGCGTGGAGATCGGCGGCGGACTGGGCGTTCAGCTCGACGACCACCTGTGCGCCGTCGGGCGCCTCGGCGGGGTCGATCAGCCACTGGAACATCAGGCCCGAGAGGAGGGCGAGCGGCACCGAGCCGCCCAGCCCCTCGCGGCCCTGGCGCTGTGCCTCGGCCAGCCGCTCGCGCAGCTCGGGCGAGTGCTCGGCCTGCACCGCGGCCTCCAGCTGGGCGATCCAGAGGGGGCGATGCGTGCCGAACGTGTCGATCAGCGCCTGCCAGCGCTGCTCCGGCGTGCCGTCGCGGACGCGCTCGCTGACCGCCTGCGACAACTCCTCGACCGCCTCGACCAGGGCATGGATGAGCAGGGACTCGCGGGAGCCGAAGTGATAGCCGATGGCGGCATGGTTCACCCCGGCGGCCGTCGCGATGTCGCGCACCGTCGTGCGAGCCCAGCCGCGCTCGGTCAGGCACTGCTTCGCGCCCCGGATGAGGGCCTCCCGGTTTCCCACGCCGCGAATCGTACCTCATCGCTTAACCGCGTGGTTCATCCGGACGCCTTATCCAATTGGTTTGACCGGATGGATAAATCGGGGCTAGGGTCGATGGCATGAACAGCGCACTGATCTCCGGCGCCGGTGTCGCCGGTTCCGCCCTGGCCTGGTTCCTGCGACGGGACGGCTGGGAAGTGACGATCGTCGAGCGGGCGCCAGGCCCGCGCGACAGTGGTTATGCGGTGGACTTCCGCGGCGCCGCGATCCCGGTGCTGGCCGAGATCGGCATCCTCGACGAGCTGCGCGGCCACGAGCTGCACATGCGCGGCACGACTCTGGTGGACGCGTCCGGCGCGACGATCGGCGAGCTCCCGGCCTCCGCGTTCGGGGGCGACCTCGAGGTGCCGAAAGGCGCGCTGACCCGGGTCCTGCACCGGGTCGCCGACGTCGAGCACCTGTTCGGCGACACGGTCACCGGGCTGGTGCAGCACGACGACCGGGTCACGGTGAGCTTCGAGCGCGCGCCGGCGCGGGACTTCGAGCTGGTCTTCGGGGCCGACGGGGTGCACTCGGCGGTGCGGCGGCTCGTGTTCCCCGGGGCCGACCCGGTCCAGCACCTGGGGATGTCCGGCGTCGGCTTCACCACTGGCAACCACTTCGGGCTCGACCGTCGCGGGCGGCTGCAGGCCGGGGCCGGCCGGGCGATCTATGCGTTCTCGGCCGGCGATCCCGCACGGATGACGGTGAGCCTGTCGTTCGCGACCGCCGCGCCGCTGCCCGACCGAGCGGCGCACGAGGCGACCGCGCGGGACGTCTTCGCCGATCATCCGCGGCTGCTGGCCGACATGGCCTCCGCGCCGGACCTCTACTGGGCCGGGACCTCCCAGGTGCATCTGGACTCGTGGAGCACCGGGCGGGTCGCGCTGCTCGGCGACGCGGGGTTCTGCGCGGCGCCGACCAGCGGCATGGGCACCTCGCAGGCCCTGATCGCCGCGTCCACGCTGGCCCGCTGCCTCGCTCGGCGCGGCGACGATCACACGTCGGCCTTCGAACGGTACGAGGCGGAGCTGCGCCCCTGCGTCACGGAGAACCAGAGGCTCGGCCGGGAGGCGGTCGCCGCCTTCGGCGGACTCACCGAGCAGGTGTGAGGCAGCAGGTGTGAGGCAGGTCGTCGAAGGCGCGGCGGAGCTGCTGTTAGCGTCCGGGATTGATCCGCGACCGGGGGAGGGGCACGTGGCGGAGTCGGTTGTGCTGAGTCCGGAGGACCATCGATGGCGGGACCGGTGGGTGCCGGTCGAGCGCCGGTTCCTCGGCCTGGACCGGCGCACTCTGGCGCCGGCCGGGGTGGTCGCGCTGCTGGTGGCGCTCGCGCTGTGGATCGTGCCGGGCCTCGACGACGCGGTGCCGGTCGACGACCCGATCCGTGCCGGTGACGTGATCCAGGTCGGGCCGGAGGTCGAGTTCGTCCCGGCAACCGGGGCGAACCTGGTGGACGGCCTGCGCCGGGGCGCGGCCGGAGCGGGGGAGAGCTATCCGGATCACGTCGTGCTGACCTACGGGGGGATCACCTTCCGGGTCGTGGCGGACACCTACGACGGGACGCCGGCCCAGCTGCTGGCCCAGATCAAGAAGAACAACGAGGGCCTCCGGGGCGACGGGGGCTTCCGTGTGACCGGTGACCCGGTCACGCTGACCACCAGCTCGGGCGAGCGCGGCGTGATCGCGCACTTCGACGGCACCGAGGCGAAAGGCCGGGTCGCCGCGTTCGTCTTCGGACAGACCGGGGTGGAGATCATCGCGATCGGGCCGGAGAGTGTGGACGAGAGCACCACGCCCGCGGTCACCGACATGATCCGTTCGGTCCGGGCGGTGACGGCATGACGGCGCCCCTGGCCGCTCGCGAGGCCGCCATCGAACGCACCGGGTGGGGCAACCGGTTCCATCCCTGGCAGCCACGCAACGCCTGCTTCTGGGTCTACGTGGCCGTCGTCGGCTACGGGTTGTGGTACGCGTTCGGGCTGGTCGACTCGCAGGTCCGGGTCTACGGGCCGGCGCTGGCCGCGGCAAGCGTGATCTTCGCGGTCTACGGCCTGCTCTTCTGGTGGTTCACCGCCCGCATCGACCGGTACTCCCGGCAGCCGGTGGGGCTCGGCGTGGCCGCGTTCGTCTGGGGCGCGTTCGGGGCGACGTGGACGATCGCCATCAACGGCAACACCAGCCTGATGAACCTTTACCAGAAGCTGCTCGGGCAGGACTTCGCCCTCGACTGGGGCGCAGGGCTGACCGCGCCGTTCTTCGAGGAGTTCGGCAAGGGCGCCGGGGTGCTGCTTCTGCTCTACCTGGCGCCGCGCGTCGTGCGGACCGCCTACGACGGGTTCATCCTCGGCGCGTTCTGCGGGCTCGGCTTCGAGATCCTCGAGGACATCCTGTACGCGTTGCAGTCCGCGCCCGACGAGTTCGGCTCGCACCAGCTGCGGACCAGCCTCAGCACGGTGCTGTTGCGGCTGCTCACCGGGTTTTCGTCGCACATCCTGTACTCGGCGGTATTCGGGGCCGGCCTGATCTACCTGCTCGGCACGCCGGGGCAGCGGCGGCGCCCGGCCCGTGGACTGCTGCTGATGCTGCTGGCCATGCTGCTGCACTTCCTGTGGGACTCGACGAGTGCCCTCTCCCGGGGCGACGACACCGTCCTGCTCGGGCTGCTCGCCGGGATCACGCTGCTGGCGTTCGCGATCGTCGTCGTGGTCTTCCAGATCACGGTCCGGCCCGAGCGGGCGGCAATGCGAGCGGTGATGTCGCCCGAGGTGGACTCCGGGGTGCTCAGCCCCGGCGAGCTGGCTGCGTTGTCCGGTGGGTGGGCGCAGCGGTGGCGCTACCGCAGGGATGGTGGCCGGGCCGACCGGCGGCGGCGCCGGCATCGGCTGGAAGCGGCCCACGACCTGGCCGACCAGTTGGCGGCCTCCGGTGGGTCCGAGACCGATCGGGTGCGGTTCACCCGGGCCGAACTCGCCCGGCTCGCCGCGGGGTGACCAGGGTGTCAGGCGCCGAAGCGGCGGTGGCGGGCGGCGTAGGAGCGGAGGGCGCGCAGGAAGTCGACCTTGCGGAAGCCGGGCCAGTAGACGTCGCAGAAGTGCAGCTCCGAGTAGGCGGCCTGCCACAGCAGGAAACCGGACAGGCGCTGCTCGCCACTGGTGCGGATGACCAGGTCGGGGTCGGGCTGACCCCGGGTGTAGAGGTGCTCGGCGATCAGGTCGGCGGTCAGCCGCTGGGCGATGTCGCCGACCGTGTGGCCGGCCGCCGTCTCGGACTCCAGCAGCGAACGGACCGCGTTCACGATCTCGTCACGGCCGTCGTAGCCGATCGCGATCGTGACGTGGAACCCGGCGCCGGAATCGCGGGTCGCCTCCTCGGCCAGCTTCAACGCGTGCCGGGTCGAGTCCGGGAGCACGTCGAGGCGACCGGCGACATGCACCTGCCAGCGCCCGTCCGGACGGCTCAGGCGGGCGGCGACCACCTCCTCGATCATCCGCATCAGGTTGCCGACCTCGACGGCGTCACGCTTGGTCATGTTGTCGACCGAGGCGACGAAGACCGTCACGTGCGGGATCCCGATCTCCAGACACCAGCTCAGCACCTCGTCAAGGTGCTCCGCGCCGTAGCGGTGACCGATCCGCGGGTCGTCGAAACCCCGCTGCCGCGCCCACCGGCGATTACCGTCCATCACCATCGCTACGTGGCGTGGCAGCGTCGCGCCGGCGAGCCGGGTACGGAGCCGGCGGGCATAAAGGGCGTAGGCGGCGGCTCTGACAGTCCTCATCATGGCCGGATCCCATCATCGGGAACGCGGTGCGACGCCCGGGTGCACGGAATCTCCACGAAGGCGGCACAGGAGATTCACACGGCAACCGCTGATCGTCCTCTGACCCGGACGGCGGGGGCCCGGTGCTGAGATCGGTGACTCAGAGCGTGCCCCGGCGGGCGGTCCACATGGCACGAGTCATCTCGTACTCCACCTCGCCGGCCTCGGCGCCCGGCAGCGGGTCGTCCCAGAGGGGGTGGAAAGTCCGGACATAACGCATGCCGATGCTCTCCATGACGCCGCGCGAACCGGTGTTGACCGCCATGGTCTGCGCGAACACCCGGCTCTGCCCCACCGTCTCGAACGCGTGCCGCAACAGCGCCCGGGATGCCTCGGTGGCCAGGCCCTGCCGCCAGTAACGCCGGGCCAGGCGGTAGCCGAGCTCGGCGACGGTCGGGTCGTCCGGCTGGTCGTCGCCGTGCGCCGGGGGCAGCATCATCAGGCCGACGAACTCGGCGCCGGCCTCGGTCTCCGGGGCGGACGACCCGCGGCGGCCGCCGTCGGTGCCGAACGCCATCCAGTAGCCGAGGCCGTCGACCTTGCCGCCGAGCGCCATCCGCTCGGCGTGAGAGCCGACGACCTCGTCGCGGGTGCGAGCCCGGCCCCAGAGATGGCGGAGCACCTCCGGGTCGGCGTCCAGCTCCACCTCCAGGTCGAAGTGGTGGTCCTGGAGGGGGACCAGGAGCAGGCGTTCGGTGCGCAACGTCGGTTGACCCATCCGGTCACCCAAACACACGATCGCCCCGGGAGCGATCACATTTGCCGCCGCGAGGGCCGACCGGAGCGATCACATTCGCTGCCGTGACGGCCGACCGGGAGGGATCACATTTGCTGCCGTGAGGTCTTGCGGGTTCGGGGCAATCGTGGGCGCCGGGCGGGAGCAGTGAGGAAGTGGGCGCGGCGCGAGGAGGGCGCGGCGGCTGGAGGTGAGGAAGCCGGGTGTAGGGCGACGGGGACTCGTGGGCCGGGGAGAGCGTCGATGCGGTGGGAGGACGACACAGTGGGATGAGGCGAGGGGTGGGCGCGGCGCTATGAGGACGGGGTGGGAGGGGTGAGGGGGTGGGCGCGGGGCTAGGAGGGCGCGGTGGGGGCGGTTAGGCTGTCGGCATGGAACAGGACACCAGTTCGAAGCTGAGCGTCGAGGACATCCACGCGCGGATGGGGCTGGCGGTCACCGACGAGGGCAAGGCGCGGGCCCGGCAGCGGCGGCGGCGGGCCGAGCGGGCCCGGGACGCCGACGGGCGCGCGGCGTTCCTCGCCGGGCTGCGGTCGCGACCCGCGTGACGCAGGGGCGCGACGCGAAGCTGGTCCTCGACACGTCGGCGATCACCGCGTGGCTGCGCGGTTCGGTCGCGGTCGGGGAGACCCTGGCCGAGGTGAACGACGAGGGCGGCGCGGTGATCATCCCGCTGTGGTGCCTGGTCGAGGCCGGCCACGACACCGCGATGATCGAGCGCGAGCGGCTGGACCTGCTGATCGCGCACCCGGCGACGTTGCTGATCACCGACGACGCCGACGACTGGGACGCGCTGGTGGCGTTGCGGTCGCTGACCGGGCGGCCGGACTGTGCCTCGGCGGCGATGCTGGCCCTGGACCTCGGGGTGGACGTGATGACGGCCGACGCCCGGTGGTACAAGGGTGTGGCCGACGGGCGCATCGTCCTGCAGATCGAGGAGTAGGACGGCGTTCGGCCCAGCGGCGCGCGAGGCGCGGCTCCGGCGCAGGCGACCCGTCCGGTGGATGGACCGGACGGGTCGGGCTGATCGGCTGGGTCCCGGCGGACTCGACGGGTCAGGCGGGCCCGGGTGGGTGGAACGGGTCAGGCGGGCCGGCGGGTGGAACGGGTCAGGACGGCCAGGCGACGCTCAGGTAGTGGGTTTCCTGGAACTCGCGGAGGCCGTCGCGGGCGCCCTCGCGGCCCAGCCCGCTCTGTTTGACGCCGCCGAACGGGGCGGACGGGTCCGAGACCAGGCCGCGGTTCACGCCGACCATGCCGGCCTCGATCGACTCGCCGAGGCGGATCGCACGGGCCAGATCACCCGAGAAGACGTACGCGGCCAGGCCGTATTCGGTGGCGTTGACCTGGGCCAGCATGGTGTCCTCGTCGGTCCAGGAGACGATCGGCGCGACCGGGCCGAAGATCTCGTCCTGCAGGATCGCGGCGTCCGGGGCCACGTCGGCCAGCACCGTCGGCGGGTAGAAGTGGCCGGGCAGCGACGGCGCCTGCGCCTGGTGGGCGATGCGGGCGCCGGCCGCGACCGCCTCGTCGACGGCCCGGGTCACTCGGCGCAGCGCCGGGGCGCTGATCAGCGGGCCGATGTCGGCACCGTCGGTGGCGGCACCGACGGAAAGTTTCTCCACCGCGGCGCCGAAGCGGGCGACGAAGTCCTCCGTCACCGCGGCGTGGACGTAGAACCGGTTCGCCGCGGTGCAGGCCTGACCACCGTTGCGGAACTTGGCGATCATCGCGCCGGCGACCGCGGCGTCCAGGTCGGCGTCGTCGGTGACGATGAACGGCGCGTTGCCGCCCAGCTCCATCGACGAGTTCACCACCCGGTCGGCGGCGTGCCGCAGCAGGACCCGGCCGACCGCGGTCGAGCCGGTGAAAGAGATCTTCCGTACGCGCTGGTCGTCGAGCCAGGCGCCGACGACTGCGGAGGCGTCCGTCGTGGTGACGACGGTGACGACATTCTCCGGCAGGCCGGCCTCGGTGAGCAGGCGGGTGATCGCCAGCGCGGTCAGCGGGGTCTCGGCGGCCGGTTTCACCACGACGGTGCAGCCGGCGGCCAGGGCCGGGCCGATCTTGCGGGTGATCATCGCGGCCGGGAAGTTCCACGGCGTGATCAGCGCGGCCACGCCGACCGGGCGGTGCGAGACGAGGGTGCGGGCGCCACCGGCCGGTGCCTCGCCGTATTCGCCGCCGGGACGGACGGCTTCCTCGGCGAACCAGCGGAAGAACTCTGCCGCGTAGGTCACCTCCGAGACCGCGTCCGCGAGGGACTTTCCGTTCTCCTGGGCGATCAGAGCGGAAAGTGGCGTCCGGTCGCGGAGCATCAGCTCGAACGCGCGGTGCAGGATCTCCGAGCGGCGGCGCGGGACGGTGCGGGACCACGCCGGGAACGCCTGGTGCGCGGCGTCCACCGCGGCCCGGGCCGCGGCGACGTCCTGGTCCGGCACCTCGCCGACCGGGGTCAGCGACGCGGGGTCGACCACCACGATGGTGCTCATCGAATCCCCTGAGTGGAAGCCGTGTCCGCGGGCGCGAAGCGGTGGCCGGCGTTGCTGGGAGAAGCGGCGGCGGGGACGTCGCCCGCGTCGTCCAGAAGGTCGGAGACGGTCAGGGGCGGCAGGAGACGAAGGGCATCGGGCAGCTCGGTGTCCAGTCGGCGTTTCTGTTCGAGGCTCACGCCGAGGAGTGTGTTCACCTGCGACTATGCTCGTCCAGTTCCTGTTGGGCTGAACTGGCATGCCGGGGAGGCATACGTGGAGTTGCGGCTCCTGCGGTACTTCGTCGCTGTCGCGGAAACCGGCACGGTCAGCGCCGCCGCGGCCGCGCTGCACCTGACCCAGCCGTCGCTGTCCCGTCAGATCCGGCAGTTCGAGCGGTCCCTCGGCGTGGCGCTCTTCGACCGCACCGGCGGCCGGCTGGAACTTTCGACCGTCGGGCGGTCGCTGCTGCCATCGGCCCGGGACGTGCTCGGCCGCGTCGACGCGCTGCGGGTGGCGGCGATGGTGGCCGCGTCCGGCCGGCTGGAGCGGCTGACGATCGGGGCACCGACGGTGACGCTGACCGACGTGGTGTCGCCGTTCATCGCCACTCTCGCGCCGGAGGACCCGACCGCCGACGTGCTCGGCGCCGACGGGCGGTCACCGGTGGAGACGTTGCGGCTCGGGGCCGACCTGGCGATCGGAACCGTCCGGGCGCCTGATCCGTTCCGGTCACAGGCCCTCGCCGTGCTGCCGGTCTGGGCCTACCTGAACGCCGAGCACCCGTGGGCCGGGCGGGGGTCGGTGCCGCTGGCCGAACTCCTGACCGAGACTCTGATCGTGCAGCCGGTGGCGTTCACCGCGCGGCAGTCCCTGGAGGCGGCGGTGACGGCGGCGGGGGCGACGTACTCGTCGGCGATCGAGGCGGCCAACGGGACGGTCGCCCAGGCTCTGGCCGCCGCGGGCCGGGGGATCGCGGTCGCGTCCGACGACCCGCGGTTCGGCCTGGTGCCGCTGGGTGTCGACGTGGGTGGGCGCCGGCTCAGCATCCGCCTCGTGGCGGTCTGGGACTCCGGGCACGCCGCCGCGCCGACCCTGGAAAGCTTCGCCGAGCGGTTGGGTGCTTTCGTCCGGGACCGCTATCAGGCCCCGGCCGACTGATCTACGACGGCCTTCTCAGCCGGCGAGCGCGGAGATCAGGTCGGCCGGTGGGGTGCTCGACGGGCGGTCGCTGACCTGGCCGTCGCCGATCTCGACGAGGCGCCAGCGGCCGTCGGAGTGCCGGGCCAGGTCGGCGGTGATGAACGGCAGGCCCAGCGACGTGATCACCGGCGTCAGGAAACCCGGGTCGAGGCCGGCCGGCGGCAGGTCGGCGGGCGTGTCGGGGTGCGCGGTGATCAGGCGGCACTCGCCGCCGATCCACCAGGTGCGCGCCTCGGCGCCGGTGAGCGGCTCGAACCGGCGCAGCACGAACCCGCCGGTGAACTCGTCGTCGCGCAGTTCGCGGAAGCGGCTCGCGACCTTCCAGGCCGCGTCGGGATCGGACACCGAGGGGATGTACGCCGCCTCGTGCCAGTAGTGCTTCATCGACTTCGTGTAGTCGCGCAGCACCGCCGGGCCGTCGCCGAGCGAGGCGCACGCCGCCGCGAAGTCCGCCGCCGAGTCCCCGGCGGTCCAGACCGTCGGTGGGGTGTGCGGGACCGCGGCCGCATACCACCCCGGCAGCTCGTGGGCCTGGCGGTAGGCGCCGGCGCCGGTGCGCAGCGTGACGTCGCGCCCGGCGAGGGCGGCGGCCAGCGCCGCGTACTGCGAAGCGCGCAGCATCCACCCGCGGTAGACGGCGTCGGAGCCGGCCGGCACCCGGGCGACGGCTGCCTCCGCCGAACCGCCGCCGGTCAGCGCGTCGTGATCGATCACCGCGACGCCGGCACCCACCGCACGGGCGGCCTCGGCCTCGGCGGCGAAGTGCTCGTCGGGCCGTCGCGGCCGCAGCACGTCCCCGGGAACCAGCAGCAACATGCCGAGAATGCTAGGCGGCACCGGCCGATCGCGGCGCAACCAGGCGCCGGCCCGATCCCGGCCGAGGTCCGCCGCGGTCGAGCGGCGGCCTGACAGCGACCGAGGTCCGCCGCGGTCGGCCGGCCGGGGACCGTCTACGGCCCGGCGACCACCCGGTTGCGCCCGGCCCGTTTCGCCTCGTACAGCGCCTCGTCGGCCAGTTTCGTCAACTGCTCCGGCGACGCCGCCCCGGCCGGGTTCGCCGAGGTCACCCCGATGCTCACGGTCACGATCCCGTCGTCGGCGAGTTCGTGCGGCTCCCGCAGGCGGGACACTGCCCGGCACGCCCGTTCGGCCACCATCATGGCGTTCTCCTCGTTGGCGCCGGGCATGACGATGCAGAACTCCTCACCGCCGTACCGCGCGACGAGGTCGGTGACCCGGACGCTGTCGCGCAGCGCCTCGGCGACCAGTCGCAGGCAGTTGTCGCCGCCCTGGTGACCGTAGTGGTCGTTGTACTTCTTGAACTGGTCGATGTCGACCATGGCGACACCGATCGGCTCCCGCGAGCGCATCGACCGCAGCCACTCGGCGTCGAGGAACGTGGTGAGTTTGCGCCGGTTCGGCAGCCCGGTCAGCGGGTCGGTGACGGTGAGCAGTTCGAGGCGCCGGTTCGCCTCGGCCAGGGCCTCGGTGCGTTCGGCCACCTTGCGCTCCAGCGACGCGTACACCTGCGCGTTCTCGAGGGAGACGGTGAGCTGCCCGGCGATGAGCTGGACGGCGTCGAGGCGCCCGGCCGAGAACGCGCGCCGGTTGAGCCGGTTCTCCAGCACCAGCATCGCCCGCGGCCGGCCCTGGCTGATCACCGGCACGACCAGCAGCGAGCAGTGGTCGAGCCCGGCCAGGTACGGGTCCCGCGACACCCGCGCGTCCAGGGTCACGTCGTCGACGAGCAGCGGTTCGCGGGTGCGTTCGGCGTACCGGACGGCGGTCAGCGGCACCCCGTCCTCGCCGTCGAAGACCCACCCGTCGACGGCCGGGTCCCAGAGCACCACCTGCACGTCGGTCGCCCCGGTCATCGCCTTGAGCACGTGCTGCACCCGCAGCCGCAGGCTCGGCAGGTCGGTCTCGGAGCTGAGCACCCGGGCCGCTTCGAGGACCGCCATCAGGTCGATCACCTCGGTGGACAGGTTGACGCTGTGCCGGCTGTCGAGGGTCGCGGCCCGGGGCGTGGCGGCACCGGCCAGTCCGGAGCCGAGCGACGGGTAGGCGCGTTTGAGCTCGTGCACCTTGCCGGTCGCGCCCCACCGGGCGTAGCCCTGGAGGGCTTCGGCGAGGAGCCGGTCGCCGACGTGTTCCAGGCCGCCGGCCAGGTAGAACAGCGCGGCCCGTTCGGCGATCAGCGGTGCGTGCCAGGACCCGCGGGTGACCGACGCGTCCTGCAGCGCGCTGTCGTAGGCGACCGCGGCGGCCCGGAAGTCGCCGAGCACCACGGCGCGGGTCGCCTCGGCGAACCGGTGCAGGTGCCGGAAGTTGCCCGGCTGGTCGAGGGCGCGGGCGGCCAGGAAGTCCCGGCTCTGATCCAGTTCGGTCAGCGCGGCCTCCCGCTCGGCGCCCTCGGAGCGCCGCGCCCGCACCGCCGCGCCGAGCACCGCCAACATGTGCGCCGGCGCGTGGAGGTACGCGCCGGGGATCGTCGGCAGCAGCGCGACCGCGGCTGCACTGTGCCGGTCCAGGGCGTCGTCATCGCCGGAGATCGCCGCCGCAAGAGCCTGGGCCGTCGCGAAGAACGTGCTGGCCGCGTCGTCACCGGCCAGATCCGGCTGCTCGCCGATCGAGTCGTCCTCACCGCGCAGCAGCCGCACCAGGCGCTGAGCGGCGACGAACGTCGAGGTCTCGTACTGCGCGCCGATCCGCTGCCCGAACGCCTCACCGGCCTCGGCCTCGCGGGCGAACGCGTCCAGGTGCGCCGCGCTGCCCAGCGTCTGCGGCACCGACACGAAGTACGTGTAGAACGCGCTGCGCAGGTCACCGCCGCGCAGCAGCCCGTCCCGCGCCTGGTGCGCGAGCCGCACGCCGTTCTCCAGGGGCTCGAACCACGGCACCCCGGCGAGCGCGTGCAGGAACTTGACCTGCGACACCTCCGGCTCGTAGCCGTGCTTCTCGCCGGCCGTGATGATCACCCGCAGCGCGTCGTAGGCGGCCCGGTACTCACCCCCGCTGGCGATGGTGATGATGCCGAGGTTGCCGATCGTGCCGGCCAGCGCCGCGCTGATGCCGTGCCCGGCCCAGATCCGGGCGCCCTGCGCGACCAGCCACGCCATCATCTGCTGGTCGGCGAAGAACGCCGCCGGAATCATCCGGTTGAGCAGATGGGCGACGGCGAGAAGCCGTTCGTCGGCCAGTTCCGGATGATTCTCGTCGTCGCCGTGATGGGCCAGCCAGGCGTAGAAGGCCGCCAATCCGCTGCCGATTTCCGGCCCCATTCTCTCCGGCTCGGGAAGGTCGATCCCGAGCGCGCCGAGAAGGTCGATCCCGAGCGCCAGGGCCTCGGCGAGCAGGTGCCGGTTGGTGAGCGCGCCGACCTGCTCGGCGACCGGTCCGGCGAACCAGATCGGGTCGTGGTCACCCTGGCTCAGCTCGGCGAACTCACGGTCGGCGGCCTCGAACCGGCCCAGGGCGCAGAGCGCCGAGTGCCATTCCGCGCGCGTGTCGTCGTACGCCGCGTCGGTCTTCGACAAAAGGCGGAGCGAGGCCGCGAGATAGAGCTCGGCCCCCGCATGGTTGGCGACGAGCCGCGCGGCATTCGCGGCTCGCCGCATCAGGGCCGTCGCGGTCCGCTCCTCGCCTTCGAGAACGATTTCCGGTACGGCCATGGCCGCGCTCGCCGCGAGATATTGCGGCGCCGCCGCGAGCGCGTGCGCCGGATCCGCCGCGAGGCGCCGCGCCAGCGTGAGGCTGAGCCGGGCCCGCTCGTCCGCGGCGAGACGCCCGAAGGCGGCCTGGTGGACCCGGTCGTGCCGGATCCGCACCACGTCCGGGCCGATCGTGACCAGCCCGTCGTCGGCGGCCGGGCGCAGCGCGGCGAGGATCTCCTCGGCGTCGCGCGCGGACGCCACCCGCAGCTGGTCGAGGTCGACCTCGCCGCCGAGCCCGGCCATCACGTCGAGCATCTCGCGGGCCTCGGCCGGCAGCGCCGCGATCCGCGCGCCGAGCAGGGCGAGGACGTCACCGTGGCCGACGAACCGGCGTACCGTCGCCTCGTCCCACTGCCATCCGGAACCCTCCGGGACCAGGGCGCCCTCCCGGCGCAGCGCGTTGATCAGCTCGACCGTGTCGAACGGGTTGCCGCCGGTCCGCTCGGCCAGCACCGCGGCCAGTGGCGCCGCCTCGGTGACCGGCAGCCGCAGCATCTGCGCGACCAGCTGCGGCAGTTCGTCGCGGCCGAGGTTGGCCAGGCGGATCTCGCGGGCCTCGCCGCGGTCGCGGTGCAGCCGGTCGAGCAGCGCGGTCAGCGGGTGCGTCTCGTCGACCTCCTCCTCGCGGTAGGCGCCGAGCACCAGCAGCCCAGGCAGGTCGGGCTGGTCGAGCACGTCGTCGAGGAACTGGAACGCCGCCCCGGCCGCCCACTGCAGGTCGTCGATGAAGAAGACCACCGGGCTGGTGCCGCTCACGACCGTCCGCAGCAGTGCCTGCACCGCCAGCCGCAGCCGGGCGAACAGCGCCCGCGGATCCTCGGTCAGCGGCTCCTCCCCGGCCTCGCCGAGCAGCGCGCGAAAGGGCGTGTTCATGGTCGCGACCAGGGCGGTGTTGGGCCCGAGGGCCGCGCGCAGCCGGGTGCGCAGCTCCGCCACCACCTCATCGGGTTCGGCGAGCAGCTGAGAACCGAGAAGATCGAAGGCCTGCCGTACGGCGTCGCCGCCCACGTCGCGCCGGAACTGGTCGAACTTCCCGGAGACGAACCGTCCGCCGGCCGCCTCCACGGCCGGCCGCAACCGGTCGACCAGCGACGTCTTGCCGACCCCGGCGGGACCGGTGATCAGGGCGAGGACGCTGTGCCCGGCGGTTGCCTCGCCGAGCAGCCGGTGCAGCGCCGCGAGGGGCTCGTCACGGCCGATCAGGGTGGCCGGCGGGGCCAGCCGCAGCGGGAAGTCACGGCTGCCCAGCGTCGTCAGGCTGCCCAGCCGCAGCAGCGTCAGGTCGTGCGCGAGCCCTTCGGCGCTCTGGTACCGCCGGTCCGGTTCCTTCTCCAGCAGCCGCATGACGATCCGCGACAGCAGGGCCGGGACCTGCGGGTTCACGTCCGCCGGCGGCGTCGGCACGGTGGCCATGTGGTCGTGGACCAGGCTCAGCGGGTCCCGGTCCCGGCCGAACGGCGGCGCCCCGGTGGCCAGTTCGTAGAGGGTCGCGCCGAGCGCGTACAGGTCGGCGCGGTGGTCTACCGGCCGGCCGGTGCGCCCGGTCTGCTCCGGCGCCAGGTAGGGCAGGGTGCCGGCGAGCCCGTCCTCGGGCACCTGCGAGTGGTGATCCTGAACGGTCAGCGCGGCCAGCTCGAAGTCGATCAGCGTGGGCTCGCCGGACTCGGTGACCAGGATGTTCGCCGGGCTGACGTCCCGGTGGATCACCCCGTGCCGGTGCACGGCGGCGAGCACCACGGCCAGCCGGTGCGCGAGGTCCACCAGCCGGTCCGCGGGCCATGGGCCGGGCCGGCCGGCGAGGGTCCGGGCGGGCGCGTCGTGCAGCAGCAGCACCCCGTCGCCGTCCCCGGCCAGCTGCGGTGTGCCCGGCACCCCGGCCAGGCGCCGCAGCGCGGTGAGTTCGTCGCGCAGTCGTTCCGGCGCGCCCGGCCCGAGCGGCTGTTTGCTGACGGTCCAGCTGCCGTCGGCCGCGCGGACCCGGGTCACCCGGGTGCGCTCGCTGTCGTAGAGCAGCTCTTCCAGGCGGTCTGACGTCACGTTCTCAACGATCGGCAGCCGCGTGGGATTCGTTACACCGAATCCGGAATCCTCAGATCTTCCCGGAACGTCCCGCCCCGGCCCGCGAGGGGTGACAGGCCGGTTGCATCCGTCCGGTACCCTTCGCCGCGCTGCTGAACGCATCGACGACGGGGGATTCGGGTGGTTGCACGCAGGCAAGCCCTGCTGGGTCTGGTGGTGGTGCTCTCGGCCGGCGGCTGCTCGTCGTCCGACGACACCGTCACGACGCCGGGCCTGGCCGACCGCGACACGGTGCTCACCACCGTCAAACCGGCCCGGCAGGACCTGAGCAACACCATCAGCCTGAACGGCAAGGTGGCGATCAACCCGGTCTTCGGGATCGTCGCGCCGGCCGACGGCGAGCTGCGCTGGGTCAGCCGCACCCTGCCCAAGGAGGCCGACGACACCCCGGTCTGGGTGGCCAGCGTCTGGCACGACGGAATTCCGCGGCGTGTGGAGATCCCGGCCGGATCGATCTTCGCCGGGCGGCTCATGGCGGACCACGCCACGGTCACCAAGGGGATGCCGATCGTCTCGGCGACCCATGCGGGGTACGGGATCACGGCCGACGTCGACAGCGCCCAGGCGTACCGGATCTCGGGGGCCGTGCAGCAGGTGAAGGCGCAGATCAAGAACGGTCCCGGGCCGTTCAGGTGCACCGCCCTGGGCACGATCGCCGCCCTGCCCGCCGGGACGGTCCCCGTGCCGGTCACCACGACGCCCCCGACCCCGGCCGCCTCCGGTGCGCCACAGCCGGTCGAGACCGGCGACCCCGGTGCGGGCTCGTCCGGCTCCGAGCCGACCGGCCTGCGCCTGGTCTGCGTGCCCCCGGCCGGTGTCAAGCTGATCAACGGCGCCGACGTGACGATCGAACTGGTCACCGACAAGGCCACCGGCGTCCTGGTGCTGCCGGTCGAGGCGGTCGCCGGCTCGCAGGGCAAGGGCAAGGTCGACCTGGTCGTCGGCGACGATCAGACCCGCAAGACGATCGACGTGACCCTCGGCATCTCCGACGGCAAGGTCATCGAGATCAAGAAGGGGCTCAAGGGCGACGAGACGATCGCCGTCCCCGGCCCGAACCTGCCGGCCCCGGAATCGACGCAGTGACCGAGCTGATCGGCCTCACCGGGATCACCAAGGTCCTCAAGGGGCAGAAGGAGCCGCGCACCATCCTCGACGGGGTCGGCCTGACCGTCCGGGCCGGGGAGAGCGTGGCGATCGTCGGACGCTCCGGCTCCGGCAAGAGCACCCTGCTCAGCGTGCTCGGGCTCTTCGACCGGCCGGACTCCGGGACCTACCTGCTGGACGGCCGCGACATCAGCCGGCTCCCCGAGCGGCACGCGGCGAAACTGCGCAGCTCGCACTTCGGTTTCGTGTTCCAGCGGTTCTTCCTGCTCAAACACCTCACCGCCGCGCAGAACGTGGCGATGGCGCTGATCAACGGACAGGGCTGGCAGCCCCGCCGGGAACGCCGGGCCCGGGTGATGCAGGCCCTCGAACAGGTCGGCATCGCACACCTGGCGAAGAACCGGCCGACGAAGATGTCCGGCGGCGAGCAGCAGCGCGTGGCCATCGCCCGCGCGCTGGTGCGCGACCCGCGGATCCTGCTGGCCGACGAGCCGACCGGCGCCCTCGACACCGAGACCGGCTCGATCGTCATCGACGCGCTGCAGTCGGCGACCACCCGCGGGTGCGCGCTGGTGCTGGTCACTCACGACCGGGACCACGCCGCGCGGATGGGCCGGATCCTCGACCTGCAGGCCGGGGTGCTCTCCGAACGGGCGTCGGCGCTGTCCCTGGGCGGCCCCACGGCCCCGCTCCCGCACCTCGGAGGGCCGGCGGCGTGATGCGACTCTCCGGGCGGCTGCGCTCCGCCATGATCATCGGCGGTCAGGGCATCCGCGCCCGCAAACTGCGCACCCTGCTCTCCATGGTGAGCCTCTTCCTCGGCGTGCTCGCCGTGGTCGTCGTCCAGGCCGGTGCCGGCATCGCCGAGCGGCTGCAACTCTCCGACCTGGAACTGCAGGCCGGCAAGGACGGCACCAAAGCCCTCTACCTGCCCCCGGTCGCCGGGGCCGGTCAGGCCGTCGTCGACGTCATGAAGGGCCGCGGCGACGCGGTCGGCATGTTCGGGACCAACGCGGTCATCGGCGAGCCCGGCGTGCGCGCGGTCAACGAGGGCGGCTCGCCCTTCGACCAGGACTGGGGCGGCTCGGCGCAGATCTGCGACAACTCGGGTAAGTGCCACGACCCGAACGCCGGCAAACCGCAGGGGCAGGCCATCGAACTGCGGCTCACGGCACTCACCGGGGACGTGCGCGCGTTCCGGCCGTACCAGCAGAAATCGGGTTCGTGGCTGGACTTCGGCACGACGCCGATGCTCGCGCCCCGGATCGTCCTCAACGAGGAGGCGGCCAAGGGTTTCGAGCGCTATCACGTGCCCGCCGAGATGCGCGTGAACGGGTCCACCGCCGACCTGACGCCCCAGATCGTGGGGGTGGTCAAGGACGGAAATTCCCAACCCCAGGCCTACGTACGTCTCGACGAGCTCACCAACTGGATCCCGCTGAGCAAGCTGACCGACCCGAACAGCGGTTTCTCCGACACGCAGGTGCTGATGGCGGGAGTCACCCCGGTCGAGCCGGTGCTGATCGCCAAGCTCAAAGGGCTCGGGGCCGCCGACGTCACCGTGGAGACGATCAACTCCCGCAAGGAGATGAAGGACGAGCTCAACCTGCTCCGGATGATCTTCCTCGCGATGGCCGGGCTGGTCCTCGTGATCGGCGCGGCCGGCGTCCTCAACGTCGGCCTGGCCACGGTCGGCGAACGGGTCGAGGAGTTCGCGCTGCGGCGGGCGGTCGGCACGCCCCGGGCCGTGCTGGCCGGCATCGTGCTGGCCGAGACGCTGCTGACCGGACTGTTCACCGCCGCGGCGGCGATCGGGGTGAGCGTGGCCGCGCTCAAGGCGGCGACGATCTTCCTCGGGCCGTCCCAGCCGTTCCTGCAGGGGGTGGAGTTCCCCTGGTCGGCCGGGGTCTCCGGGGTGATCGCGGGGCTGGTGGCGGGAATCCTCGGCGGGTTCATCCCGGCGATCCGGGCCGCCGGGATCCCGATCGCCACCGTGATGCGCGCCTGATCACCCGGTCGTCCGCGGGGCCACCCGGCGCCCGCGGACGATGACGGCCCGCGGCTTGTCCAACTGGCCGAGGTCGGTGCGCGGGTCCGCCCCGAACACGACCGCGTCGGCCGGGGCGCCGTCCACCAGACCGGGCAGGCCCAGGTAGGACCGGGCCGCCCAGGACGCGGCGGCGATCGCCCGATGCGGGGACACGCCGGCAGCGACCATCGCGCGGACCTCGTTCGCGATCCCGCCGAGTGGCCGGGTGTCGGTTCCGGCCAGGACCGTCACCCCGGCCTCGACCGCGGCGGCGGTGAGGCGGCCGTGCGCGCTCGCCCCCGGAACCTGCCAATGGGTCCGCGCACGCTCCGGATCGGCCAGGATCGTCGCCAGATGACCCGTGATCGCGGACAGGGTCGGGGTCAGCGCGGTGCCCTGCTCGGCCATCCGGGCCAGCAACTCCGGGTCCAGCCCCATGCCGTGCTCGATCGAGTCGACCCCGGCCTCGACCGCGACCCGGCCACCCTCGGCGTGCTGCGAGTGGACCGCGAGGCGCCCGCCGGCCGCGTGCACCCGGGCGACCGCCTCCCGCAGCACCTCCACCGGCACCACCTGGTCGCCGGGTTTCCAGTCGACGACGATCTTCGCCCAGCCCGTACGGGCGGCCTGCTCGGCCGCGACCGCGGGCAGCTCGGCCGGGTCGGGGCGGCGTCCCCAGCCCGGCATGAACTGACCCTGCTGGGCGAGCCACGGGCCGGCGTGGACCGCGCGCGGGCTCTCCGCCGACGTGCCGAACCAGTCCGGCGGGTCACCCGCGAGGCCCGGCGCGCGGATCAGCGTCACGCCCGACTCCAGGTGCAGCCGCAGGTCGTCCCGGAGCACGCCCTCGTCCAGGGGACGGCCCGGCTCCTCGGCGCCCGGGTGGGTGTGCGCGTCGACCAGCCCGGGCAGGATCCAGCCCTCGGCGACGAGTTCGGCCCCGGCCACCGGGTCCGTGGTCCAGCGGTCGCCGTCGGCGTAGAGATCGACGGGCTCGCCGTCCGGAAGAGCGACACCTCGGACCCTCAGCACAGCCATCCGGTGAGACTAGGCGATGACCTTCGCCCAGCGTTGCACCGTGTGGAAGCCCTCGGCCGGGCCGGCCCAGAAATAGCCGTAGACGGGCGTGTCACCCAGGACCGGGCCGACCTCGGTGAGCAGCGCCCGGGCGGTCTCGCGGTCCTGGTCGGACAGGTACGCGGCCAGCGCCAGCCAGTGCCGGGCGGTGACTCCCCGACCGGTCAGGCGGTGGTGCTGACCGGCGCGCCACTTCGCCGCACAGCAGGTGATCTCGGCGGCGACCTCCGGGCGACGGAAGTACGCCTTGGCCGCGGGCAGGGCCGGGAACTCCCGCAGAGCGAACTCGAAATGCGCCAGCAGCGGCAGCAGCACCGTCGGCGAGCCGGTCGGAGCAGCGGCCGCGGCACCGCGGGCGGCGGTGAACATCTCGTCGTGGGTGCCGTACCACTTCGCGCACGCGAAACTCACCGCGGCCAGATGCGCCTCGAAGTGGTGCGGATCCCGGCGCAACGCCTCCCGCAGCGACCGGGCGAAGTCGCCGGCCTGGCGGTACCCGTCCGCGAACATCGCGTTCATGCTGTTCACCAGCGGGTGGGCGTCGTCCGGGTTGAGGTCGGCGGCCCGCCGGGACGCGTGGACGGCCAACCCGGCGTCCTGATCCAGCAGGGTGCGGGCGCGCAGGATCGCCACCGCCGGGTCGTCCGGCACCGCGGCCTCCCAGGCGAGCAGCCAGCGCGGATCCTGCGCGGCGGCCGCGGCCAGCACCGACAGGCGGCGGGCGCGGACCTCCCAGTCCCGGCCGGTGGCCGCGATCAGGCGGTGGACCGCGGTCCAGTCACCGGCCAGCGCCCGGTCGCGGGCGGCCCGCAACTCCAGGTCGGCCTCGGCGGGGTCGGTGTCCGGGGCGTTGGCCTTGCGGAAGAGTCCGAGCATCGTCGCTCCTATGCGGTCAGAGGCAGGTCGCCGCCGGTGTCGGCGCCGCCCGGAACCAGGGTCAGGTGAAAGCTGCTCGCGACGGCCGTGGCGTCCACGGCGAACACGATCCGCCGCTCGCCCCGGGCACCCGGCGCGACCGTGCTGACCACCCAGCCGGTGCCGGCGACGGAGTACGTGCGGGTCGCGGCGGCGGGGCCGGTGCGGGTGCCGGGGGAGGGGTCGGTGCGGGCCGCCCATACGCCGATGCCGGCGTCGGCCGTCGAGACGCCGGCGACGGCGACGACAGTCGTCCAGCGGCGGCGGGGCGGGGCGTTCATGGCCGGGACCATCGGCACCGGCACCGCTGACCTGAGACCGAACGGCAACCGGAGGCATACCGGGAATCACGGCCGGGGCGCTTCACCCATGCGATTGCTCAGGTCATCCGGATGATTGTTCGCGACGGTGCCACAACGAGGAACTGGACACCCGGAGCCGGAGTCCTGGCCGGTTCCGCTCCCTGCGGCGACGTCGTCACCGCCGGCCGGGCAGCGTGAAAATGGTCTCGCCGGCCGGGAAACGAATCGTCAGACGACGGGCCTCCGGCGGCGGAACGGGCCGGAAATCCCAGTGCATCCGCCACGGGGTCTCGGGGCCGCCCCCGCTGCCGCCGGTCCTCCGGTACTCGGTGCCGGCATCGTCGGTGACCGTGATCGGGACGTGAGGGAAGGTTGTCGCCCCCGGTGACGTCGGCGGCTGCCGATCCGGTCCGGTGCTTTCCGCCCAGGCCGTCACAGCGGCGCGATAGCCCTCGGTGGTCGCCCTGGTCCGGGGCGTGTCCTCGGCGTCGAGCGTGACCTCGACGTGGTTGGCGATGCTGACCCGGACCAGCAGCGCCCGCACGCCGCCGATCTCGGCGGCCACGACCGGCGCCGGCAGCGGCAGCCGGACGCGTGGCACCCGCTCGACGGTGATCAGGTAAACATGGTCCGGGTCGTCCTCGTGGAAGTCGACGTGCAAGGCGGCGGACCCGTCCACCAGCCGATCGTGGTCGAGGCGGGTCATGCTGCGGTGCGCGACCGTGCGGCGCCGCGGCCGCTCGAACAGCGCGTCGAGCGCCTCCTGGAAGTTCATCCCGTCCTCCACGATCCGGTCGGCTCCGCCGCGAGCACCGTATCGCGCCCCTTCCGGACATCGGCCGCTGTCCATAGATTCGGGGAATGAACCCGCTCGAGGTGCTGACGCTGGACGACCTGCGCCGGCGGACCAGCCTGAAATGGAACTCACACCCCGGGGACGTCCTGCCGCTCTGGGTGGCGGAGATGGACGTACCGCTCGCCCCGGCGGTCCGCGACGTGCTGCACCGGGCGGTCGCGGCCGGCGACACCGGCTATCCCTGCGGTCACGGGTACGCCGAAGCCCTGTCCCGCTTCGCCCGGCAACGCTGGAACTGGCCCGGCCCGGCAACCGGCCGGACCGCCGTGGTGTCCGACGTCATGACAGGCATCGTCGAAGCGTTACGCCTGGTCACCGAGCCGGGCAGCACCGTGGTCGTCTGCTCCCCGGTCTACCCGCCGTTCTACGCGTTCGTCACGCACGCCGGGCGCCGCGTGATCGAGGCCCGGCTCGGCGCCGACGGGCGGCTCGACCTGGACACCCTGGAAGCGGCGCTGCGGACGCGTCCGCAGGCGCTGCTGCTGTGCAACCCGCACAACCCGACCGGTGCCGTGCACACCCGCGACGAACTCACCGCGGTCGCCGCGCTCGCCCGGCGGCACGGGGTGCGGGTCATCTCGGACGAGATCCACGCGCCGCTGGTGCTGCCCGGGGCGGTCTTCACGCCGTACCTCGGCATCCCCGGGTCGGAGGACGCTTTCGCGATCTTCTCCGCGTCGAAGGGCTGGAACCTCGCCGGGCTCAAAGCCGCGGTGCTGGTGGCCGGGCCGGACGCCGCCGCTGACCTGGCGCGGTTGCCGGAGGAGGTCGGTCACGGGCCGAGCCATCTCGGGGTGCTCGCGCACACGGCCGCGCTCGCCGGCGGCGGCGCCTGGCTCGACGACCTGATCGCCGGCCTGGACCGCAACCGTGACCTGCTCACGGCCCTGGTCGCCGAACACCTGCCCGGGCTCCCGCTGATCCGGCCGGAGGCCACCTACCTGGCCTGGCTGGACTGCCGGCCGCTGGGCATCCCGGTCGCTGACGGCCCGGGCGTGGTGTCCGAGCTGGACGGTCCGGCCCGGATGTTCCTGGAACGCGCGCGGGTCGCACTCAGCTCGGGCCACGTGTTCGGGACGGGCGGCGCGGGCTTCGTCCGCCTGAACTTCGCGACGTCCTCCACGATCCTGCGCGAGGCCGTCCGGCGCATGGCCGCCGCGATTTGATCCCGATCGGCGTCGAGGAGCGACAACCCGAGCAGCAGCCCGGCGTCGACGTCGGAACCGACCCCGGCGCCCGCGATCAGAATCCGCCGTGCGTCGCTCAGGGCCTCGAAGAACGGCAGCCGCCACCGGAGGTCCTGAGCGCGGTGACCGCCGTCGCCGCATCCGGTCGACCGGCCTGCCCGGTGGTGGCGTGAGCGGAAGGAACCGGCCTGCGCGCCGGCCGCCGTCATCGATCGACTACATTTTCCCGTACGACGTGAGGGTGCGCACCGCCTGCAGCGTCACGATGCCGCGCCACTCCAGCAGCGACGCCTGGCTCGGCGGCTCCCACGGGACCGGCCAGCCGCCGTCCTCCTGCTGGTCGGCGGCGAGCTGCTCCAGGTGGGCGTCGAGCTGAGCTTCGTCGAGAAGGTTCCGCCACGGCGAGTCGGCCAGGGGTGCCACGGTGAGCGGGGTCAGGCCGTACTCCCCGGGTTTGGGCATCGTCTGGAACAGCGGGGACGTGGTGATCCGGGCGAGGACCGCCGGGGCGGCCCGGGACGCGCGGTCGCGGTCCGGGACGTACGCGAGGAAGGTCAGCACCTCGTTGAGCCCGTGCGTCTCGTCGGAGAGTTTCCCCGACTCGATCGTCTCCCACAGGTACTCGGTGGCGGCGTCCCGCCACGGGTGCGGAAAGTCCAGCCGGTGCAGCAGCCCGGCCAGCCCGGCGGTCGGGTTCACCCCGGGTTCGTAGGTCCAGCCGGTCCAGTGCGCCGCCCGCGGATACCCCTCGATCACCGGGAACGCCAGCGGCACCGCGCCGCCCGTGCTGACCCCGGTCAGGTAATCGCAGGCCGGCCCGAGCAGCTCCCGCGAACCGATCGCGGCCAGGGCCTGGAACGCGACCTCGACGTCGACGGGCAGGCTCGCCGGGCAGCGTTTGTCCGGTTCCAGACCGTGCCCGAAGCCGCCGTCGGCGTTCCGGTAGCCCCGCAGCACGTCGACCACCCCCTGCGGCGGTCCGTCGCGGAAGAGCACCTCGAACAGGCGGCGCTCCAGCAGCCGGCCTTCGGCCTGAAGAAACTTCTCTGCGGTACGGAGGTCAGCGCTCATGCCCCGATGCTATTGGCGCTTTCCGTCGTACATCTTGTAAGAATCGGCCATGGGATACGTCGAGTCGGCACCGCCGGACGGCTTGCGCGACGCCGTCGCCTGCCTCTGGCGCAGCACCGTCACCGGCGAGCGCACCGGCGATGCCATGCCGATCCTGCCCGACGGTTGCGTGGACCTGATCTGGCAGAGCGGGCGCGGCGCGTTCCTGGCCGGCCCGGACACCGGCCCGGTGGCGGACACCGGTCCGGTGACGAACGCCGGCCCCGGTGGGCGGCACGTCGTCGTCGGGGTGCGGTTGCGAGCCGGCGCCGGTGGGACCGTGCTCGGGATGCCGCTGACCCCGCTGCAGAACCTGCGCCCCGACCTGGCCGACCTGGGTCTTCGCGCGGAGCTGCCGGGTGAGCTGGCGCCGGGGGAGGCGCTGCGCCGACTGGTGACACTGACCGGGCGGCTCGTCGAGGAGCGGCCCGCGGATCAGGTCATGCTGGCCGCCGCGCGGCTCCTGCGGGATCCCGGGCTGCGCGTTCCCGAGCTCGGTGACCGGCTCGGGGTCAGCGACCGGCAGTTGCGGCGGCGGTTCGGTGCGGCGGTCGGGTACGGGCCGAAGACGCTGCAGCGGGTCTACCGGTTCCGCCGGTTCCTGAGCATGGCGGGGCAGGGGAGCCTGGCCGAGTTGGCGGTGCGGGCCGGGTACACCGACCAGGCGCACCTGACCCGGGAGACCGCCGAGTTCGCCGGGATGACCCCCGGCGAACTCGTCCGGCGCAGAAGACCCGGGCGTGAGCCCGCTGCACCGCCCGGCCCCGGCTGAGTCGTGGATCAGCAGTAGCCGGAAGGGCACTCGCCGCTGGCGAGCAACTCGTACTGCTTGCAGGCCGGGCAGATCGGCTGGTCCGGTCGCGGCGCCGGACGGGTCGACCTGGTCGTCGCCTTGGCTGCCTTCGGGGCGGCCGGCGCACGGGTCGCGGCGGTGCGCGGCGTCTTCGGCGGGCCGGACTTGCGCAGCTCGACTGCCTGGACCGCGGCGGCCAGGATCGCGTCGTAGTTCGTGTCGATCAGGCCGGCGTCGACCGACACGAACGGCACCGGATCGTCCGGGTCGATCACCGTCGCGCCGTAGATCGTGCCCGCCACCTCGTCGGCCTGGTTCCGCGCGACCGCGATGTCGACACCACCGGGGTGGATGTTGACCGCGATGTTGCGCGCGCCCTGCGGCCGGATCTGGATGCTGCGGCCTGCCGGTTTCACGTCGACGCTGGTGTTCGCCCGCAGCTCCAGGAGCAGCCGCGCCACCGAGGGCGCCGCTCCGACGCCGTCGTCGTCGGAACCGGTGTCGTGCACGTCCATCTCGAAGCCCTTCCGCTGTCCACGGCGACCGGGTGACCAGCGATCCCCGCCGCCCGTGAGCCGTCGAGGCACGAGCCTACCCGGCGGGGTGATCGCCGTTTGATCCTCCCGGACCGCGGCGCCCTCCGGGCCGGATCACTCCGACAGGACCCCGCGCACGCAGGGCCGGCCGGCGCGACCGGGCACCCCAGGTCAGCCGGGCCGGCCCCGCCCACGTGCGTCACGCCGGCGTCGCCCGCCCTGACCTGCGCCGATGTCGCCCGCCCTGAGCTGCGCCGGCGTCGCCCGCCCTGAGCTGCGCCGGCGATCCCGGCATGCGGACCGCGTCCACGCCGCCGGTCCCTGTCCTGCGCGCCGGGCAGCGCGTCCGGTCCCGGTCATCCGGCTGGATCGCGGCCGGGACCCGTGGACGTGCCGGCCGAGCGGCCCCGGCCGGGCGCCGGCGGTGTTTCGTGCCGTTTGTTGCACCCCTGATCGCCGGCCGAGCAGCGCGGGCCGACCGCCGGCGGTGTTTCGTGTTGTTATTGCGCATCGACGAGCATTGTTGCTGGGAGCGCTCCCATGTAACGATGTCGTGAACTGCCTTCCGTTCTCGAAGGAGCGCTCCCCCATGCATGTCCGTAAATGGCTGGCCGGCGCCGTGGCGCTCGCCGCCGCGGCGGCCACGGCCGCAGTCCTCACCACGCAACCCGCGAACGCCGCCGCCGGCGGGACCGGGACCGGTTACCTGCACACCAACGGCAACAAGATCGTCGACAGCACGGGCGCCACCGTCCGGCTGACCGGCATCAACTGGTTCGGCATGGAGACCGACAACAAGACGTTCCACGGGCTGTGGTCCAGCAACCCGTGGAAGAGCCAGCTCGACACGATGGCCTCGCTCGGCTACAATACGCTGCGGGTGCCGTTCTCCGACGACGCGCTCAAGGCCGGGGCGACCGCGACCGGCATCAACGACTTCGTCAACCCGGACCTGGTCGGGCTGTCGCCGCTGGCGATCCTGGACAAGGTCGTCGCCTACGCCGGCACCAAGGGGATGCGGATCATCCTCGACCGGCACCGGCCGACTGCCGCCGGTCAGACGGCCCTGTGGTACACCACCGCCGTACCGGAAAGCACGTGGATCTCCGATTGGAAGATGCTGGCCCAGCACTATGCCGGCAACAGCACCGTCATCGGCGCCGACCTGCACAACGAACCGCACGCCGAGGGCACCAACCCGGCCGCGACGGGGGCGTGCTGGGGCTGTGGTGACACCACCCGCGACTGGCGGCTCGCGGCGGAACGGGCCGGGAACGCGATCCTCGCCGTACAGCCGAATTGGTTGATCTTCGTCGAGGGTGTCAGCTGCCCGAGCGGTGGCCTGTCCAACGTCTGGGACGGCGACACCAGCAACGACGAGGACTGCGGCTGGTGGGGCGGCAACCTTTCCAAGGCCGGAGATTTCCCGGTACGCCTCGACGTGGCCAACCGCGTGGTCTACTCGCCCCACGAGTACGCGACGTCGGTCTACCACCAGGCGTGGTTCGACGACCCGTCCTACCCGGCGAACATGCCGGCCATCTGGGACCACTACTTCGGCTACCTGTACAAGCAGAACATCGCGCCGATCATGATGGGCGAGTTCGGCACGACGCTCGCCAGCAACGTCGACAAGGTGTGGCTGCAGGAGCTGATGAAATACACTGGCACCGGCGTGAACGGGATGTCGTTCACCTACTGGTCGTGGAACCCGAACTCCGGGGACACCGGCGGCATCGCCAACGACGACTGGACCACGATCAACCAGGCGAAGCAGGCCATCCTGCAGCCGTACCTGATCCCGCCCGTCGGCGGCGGCACCACCGGCCCGTCCCCGTCCACCTCGGCCAGTTCGTCCAGCGGTCCCGCGCCGACCGGCGCCTGCAAGATCACCTACACGCAGGACAACGCGTGGCAGGGCGGCTTCCAGGGTCAGGTCAAGATCCAGAACACCGGTGGCGCCGCGGTCAACCCGTGGCAGATCACCTGGACCTGGCCGTCCGGCGTGACGCTGGTCAACGGCTGGAACGCGACGGTCACCCAATCCGGTACGACGGTCACCGCGGCGGCGCCGAGCTACTCCTCGGCACTCGCGGCGGGGGCTTCGGTCACGGTCGGATTCACCGCCAACGGTACGGCCTCGGCCCCGGCCGCCGTGAAACTCAGCGGCGTGGCGTGCTCATGAGACGCCTCCTGCCCGTCCTCACCGCGGTGGCCGTGGCCGGCGCCGCCGTGAGCATCGCCGGTCTCGGGCCGGCGCACGCCGCGGCGGCCACCTGCGCCGTCGCGTGGACCGCGAACAGCTGGAACACCGGATTCACCGCCGACGTCAAGGTCACCAACCTCGGTACGGCGGTGACCTCCTGGACCCTGGGCTGGACGTTCCCCGGGAATCAACGGGTGACGTCGGCCTGGAACGCGACGGTCACCCAGTCCGGGGCGGCGGCCACCGCCACCAGCGTCGGCTGGAACGGTCCCCTGGCGACGGGCGCGTCGGCGAGTTTCGGCTTCCAGGGCACCTACTCGGGGACGAACGCCGCGCCGACCGCCTTCACCTTCAACGGGGTGTCCTGTGGCGGTGACGTGACGCCGTCCCCGTCGGGCAGCGCCTCGACGTCGCCGTCCCCGTCGGTGTCGGCATCGGCATCGGCATCACCGTCGGCATCGGCGTCGACGCCGCCCGCACCTCAAGGCGGGGACGGATTCGAGTCGCAGACCGGCACCGTCCCCACCGGATCGTGGACGGTGACCAGCCCGGACTGCTCCGGCGCCGGCACCGCCACCATCGACCGGACGGTCGCACACACCGGCACCACGTCGCTGCGGATCAACGGTGCGGCGGGCTACTGCAACCATGTCTTCGCCCGCAACACCGCCCTGGTCAGCGCCGTCAGCGGCACCTGGTACGTCCGCTACTGGGTCCGGCACACCACCGCCCTCCCGGCCGCGCACGTGGCCGCCGTCGCCATGACGGACGCCAACGACGGCGGAAAGGATCTGCGTTTCGGCGGCCAGAACGGTGCCCTGCAGTTCAACCGGGCCTCCGACGACGCCACCCTGCCCGAGCAGAGCCCGGCCGGCGTGGCGCTGTCGAAGCCGCTGCCGGTCGACACCTGGAACTGCGTCGAGTTCAAGGTCGACGGCACCGGCGGCACGATCGAGACCTGGCTCAACGGCACCTCGGTGCCCGGCCTGATCGAGGACGGCACCCCGACGCACGACATCGACAGCCAGTGGCTCAACCGCACGTGGCGCCCGGCCCTGACCGACCTGAAGCTGGGCTGGGAGAGCTACGGCGACGGCGCCGACACCCTCTGGTACGACGACGTCGCGGTCAGCAACACCCGCAACGGCTGCTAGGAACCCGCGCGCCGGCTCGACGTGGCTGTCGAGCCGGCGCGTAGGCCGTTCAGCGCTGTGACGACGGCCTCCGCCGCGCCCAACGGCACGAGATGATCGACGCCGAGAAGACGCAGGAGACGGCAGCCGGGGGATCCGCCGCGCCGCCTCGACACAGGCCGGGCCGACCGGCGGCCGATCCTGATCCCCGACCGGCAGCACCGACGGCACGGCGACCTCCTCCCGCCGTGACCACGCGTCGCCGCCCCTCCGCAGCCGGCCTTGTTCTGATCCTCGCGTCGGAGCACGCAGCGGCAGCGCGCTGTGCGGCCGTGCCAGGCCGGTGCCAGGGCCGTGCCAGGGCGCGGCGCCAGTCTCGTCCCATGAACGTCACCATCATCGGTGCCGGCCTCGCCGGTCTCACCCTGGCTCGCGTCCTGCACCTCCACGGCATCGCGTCCGTCGTCCACGAGGCCGAACCGTCCCCGGCGGCCCGCGGGCAGGGCGGCATGCTCGACATCCACGACTACAACGGGCAGCTCGCGGTCGCCGCGGCCGACCTGATGGACGAGTTCCGCGCGCTGGCGATCGAGGGTCGTCAGGCGTTCCGGCTGGCCGCTCCGGACGGGACGGTCCTGTTCGACAAGGCCGACGACGGCACGGGAGGCCGGCCCGAGGTGCAGCGCGGCGAGCTGCGGCAGATGCTGCTGGACTCGCTGCCGCCGGGCACGGTCCGGTGGGGCCGCAAGGTGACCGGCGCCCGGTCGCTGGGCGACGGACGCCACGAGGTCACGTTCGCCGACGGCTCGGCCGAGGTCACCGATCTGCTGGTCGGGGCGGACGGCGCCTGGTCGCGGGTCCGGCCGCTGCTGTCGGCCGCGACACCGGAGTACACCGGCGAGTCGTTCGTGGAGACCTACCTGTACGACGCCGACGAGCGTCACCCGGCCGCCGCGGCGATCGTCGGCGGCGGGACCCTGGCCGCGGCCGAGGGGGACCGGGCCGTCAACGCGCACCGGGAGCGCGGGTCGACCCTGCACACGTACGTGGTCCTGCCCCGCCCGCTGGACTGGTTCGCGGCGATCGACTTCACCGACTTCGACGAGGTCACGTCCCGGATCGCGGCGGAGTTCGAGGGCTGGGCGCCGGCGCTGACCTCGCTGATCACGGCCAGTGACACCCAGCCGGTGCTGCGCCCCATCTTCGCGCTGCCGGCCGGGCACCGCTGGGAGCGTACGCCCGGGGTGACGCTGATCGGTGACGCCGCGCACCTGGCCGCCCCGGACGGTGAGGGCGCCAACAACGCGATGCTCGACGGCGCCGATCTCGGGGAGGCCCTGGCCGCGCACCTGGGTGACGTGGAGGCGGCGCTGACCGATTTCGAGGAGCTGATGTTCGAGCGGGCCGCGACGCCGTCGGACGGCGCCGAGTTCTTGGAGCAGATCTTCGGCCCGGACGGTCCGCCCGAGCACCTGGCGGAGATCTTCGAGCCGTGAGTCGTGGGGCCGGGCGGGTGCCCGGCCCCGACTTCGGCCGATCAGACGGCGGTGCAGCTCACCGCCGGGACCGGGTTGCTGCCGGTCCACGAGCCGAGGAAGCCGAACGACGTGCTGGCGGACGCGGCGAGACTGCCGTTGTAGCCCACGTTCTCCGCCGTGACGTTCGCGCCGCTGCTGGTCACGGTGGCGCTCCAGGCGTTGCTGACAACCTGACCATTGGCGTACGCCCAGGTCACCGTCCACCCGGAGATCGCCGCGCTACCGGCGGTCACCTTGACCTCGCCCTGGAATCCGCCCGGCCACTGACCGGTGACCGTGTACGCCGCCGAGCAGCCCTTGCTGCCGGTCGACGGTGACGACGACGGCGACGCGGACGAGGGCCCGGCCGACGAGGGCGCCGGACCGGACGGCGACGACGTTCCGGTGCCGAAGATCGTCGCCTGCTTCGACGTGGCGGTGATGCCGTTCGCGCCGTCGAAGAGCCGGTGGTACCAGGTGGTCTTCTGGTTGACGTCGAAGTTGAGGACCAGGTCGAGGATCGGGTCGGTGTTGCCCGACCAGGACCAGCCGATGTACCCGATGTCCCGTTTCACGGCCTCGGCCAGCACGGTCTGGTCGTCGACCTGGCTGGAGTCGTACTGCCAGCCGAACTCGCCGATGATCAGCGGCCACCCCTTGGCCTTGAAGGCATCGAGGTACGACGTGATCGTGGCCGCCTGCGCGTACACCGAGTACATGTGGATCGACAGCACGGTGTTCTTCTGCGTGTCCGCGTCGAGCACCGCCTGCCCGTTGTCGCGCATCACGTTCTGCCAGTCCTGACCCCAGTTCGGGGCGTCGATGACGAGCAGGTGCTGGAAGCCGTTGTCCCGCATCTTCTTGACCGCGGCGACGGTCGCGGCCGTCCACTGGCTGGGGTTGGTGTTGCCGATCGGCTCGTTGCCGATGTTGATGGCGACGTAGTCCTCCTGGCCCTGCAGGACGCTCTTCAGGCTGATCCAGTAGTTGGCCGCCTGGTCCAGCGTGTACGCCGCGCTGTCCTCGCCGTACCCGGTGGTGTCGTGGTCCTCGAGGATGCAGATCAGCTTGTTGGCCTTGCAGAGGGAGATGACGCCGGCGACGTCGGAGGCGCTGTTGGCCGTCCACCGGCCGCCGCTGAGCACGACCCGGACGGTGTTCGCGCCGGTCGCCTTGATGTTGGCGAACGAGCTGGTCTGACTGGTGTACCAGGTGTGCGCGTGGTTGACGCCGCGCATGACGAACTTCGCGCCGTTGGCCTCATAGATGTCGGTGCCGACGACGTGCAGCCCGGTGGCCGCGTACGCCGGGCTGCCGAGCGCGAGCACCGCGCCGGTCGCGGCGAGCAGGGCGGCACAGAGCGCGACGAGGACTCTTCGCATGGTCTGCCTCCCCTTCCTGGGGATTGATGGGGGTCAGTCGGGAGCGCTCCCACCAGAGTCCAGATGTTTCTTCATTTGGTCAAGATAGTCACGCCGGGTTTCGAAACTTCCGCCCGGACGGTCACCTGGGAGGATCGGCAGTCATGTGGATCCCCTCCGACACCGAGGTCCGGCAGCTGCACGAGCGGTCCGCGCCGACCGCCGAGGCCTTCGACACGGTCTGGACGCACTGCGTGATCGTCTGCCGCATCGCCGAGCAGCTCCTCGACCGGCTCGCCCTCGACGCGAACCGGGACCTGGTCCGCGCCGGCTGCCTGCTGCACGACATCGGGGTCTACCGCCTCTACGGCCACGACGGTTCTCCGGACCTCGCGAACTACATCCGGCACGGGCTGCTCGGCCACGAACTGCTGCAGGCCGAGGGCTACCCGGACTACCTGTGCCGGTTCTGCTCCTGCCACACCGGCGTCGGCGTGACCCGCGCCGACATCCTCGACCAGAGCCTGCCGCTGCCGCCCGGCGACTATGTGCCCGGGACCGGCGAGGAGCAGCTCGTCATGTACGCCGACAAGTTCCACAGCAAGAAGACCCCGCCGGTCTTCGTCTCCGCCGCGACCTACACGACGAGCGTCGCCCGCTTCGGCCCGGACAAAGCCGCTCGCTTCACCGAGCTGGTCGCGACCTACGGCGAGCCGGACCTGTCCACGCTGGTCAGCGAGTACGGCCAGCAGCTGATCTGAGCCCTGTTGCGCGGCCGGAGAGCGACGCGGATCAGTCACCGCCAGGCATGTCGGCGAGAACCGGAGCGAGGCAGATCAGTGCGGTCGAGGTCGCCGACCGGTTGGCGGTGGCGCCGTCGACCGCGTTCCAGATCCTGCACTGCCTGTCCGGGTACGGGCTGGTCCGCCGGATCGACGGTGACCTGATCCGGTGGGAGGTGGTCCGGTGACCGCCCCGACCAGCACTGAGTTCACCGGCAAGTGCGTCGTCTGCCCCGCCCCGGTCATCTGGCTGGGCGGCGTGTCGTGGCGGCACCTCGGCCGCGCCGGTGGTTCCCGCACCCCGCCGGCCCCGACCAGCAGACCCGCGAGCAGGCCGAAGCGCCGGCCGGCACGGCACACTGACCACACCCGCAAAGGAGCACCATGGTTGACAACGACCTCACCCGCATGGCCTTCCTGGCCGTTGACGCTGACCTCAGCAAGATGCTTCACGACAGGCCTGAAGTCACCGGCCGCGTATCCAGCGGCCCCGAGAGCCGGTTCGTGCACGCCCAGATTCGAAGCATGGTGACCGCCCTGCAGGACCCCGGACACCTCTACCACATCGCCGTCGAGCTCGGCGGAGTGTTTGATCTGAGCGCCGGCGCCGACGGATACCGCGATCACATTCGTTCCCGCGTCGGCGCAAAGAAGAACGCCTGATGGCCGACGTCAAGCTCACCCCGGCCCGGGCCGAGGTGCTCCGCGGTGTCGCAGCGGGCCAAGTCGTCCGGTGGGGCAGCATGGACACCTCCGCTCCCGACGTTGACCGGTGGACGTGGAGTCCTGGCGCAGCCCGCAAAGTGAACCGCGAGATGGCGGCCCTGCACGATGCCGGACTGGTCAGGTATGAGCGTGAGGCCGGAAGGCTGCACGCGTTGTGGCAGCTCACCGAGGCCGGCGAGAAGTGGCTGGCCGAGAACGAGGAGAACGCCTGATGACCTACGTGGTCCGAGCTGATCTACCGAGGCGAGATCGCGTCCGTCGGGGAGTTCTTGGACCTGAGGTCAATTGAGCCGTCTCGAACGGTTCCCGCGAGACGTTGATGTTCGAAGCCACCCCCGCCGTGCTTGCCTGCCGCGGCGGGGGTGGCTCTCCGGTTATCCGTTGACCTTGTCGCGCCAGGCGAGGGCCTCGCGGAGTTCGCCCAGGTCCGGGTCGGGGCCGCCGACACCGACGGTGAACAGGCGGGCGCCCAGCTCGTGCATGCGGTCGCGGCTGTCCGGCTTGCCGGCGACCGAGACCTCGATCTCGGACGGGTCGCGGCCGATCCCCTCGCAGTGACCGCGCAGAACGCCGAGCTTGTGCTCCAGGGTCTCGGCGTCGGCGAAGCTGTGCCAGATGGTGGCGTGCTTGGCGACCAGGCGCAGGGTCTTCTTCTCTCCGCCGCCACCGATCAGAACCGGGATCTTGCGGGTCGGCGGCGGGTTCAGCTTGCCCCAGCGGGACTCGATCCGCGGCAGCGCGCTGGCCAGGTCGTCGAGGCGGCCGCCTGCGGTGCCGAACTCGTAGCCGTACTCGGTGTAGTCGCGTTCGAACCAGCCGGAGCCGATCCCGAGGATCAGGCGGCCGTCCGAGATGTGGTCGACGGTGCGGGCCATGTCGGCGAGCAGCTCCGGATTGCGGTAGCTGTTGCAGGAGACCAGAGCGCCGATCTCCACGCGCGACGTGGACTCCGCCCAGGCGGCCAGCATCGTCCAGCACTCGAAGTGCAGGCCGTCCGGCTCGCCGTACAGCGGGAAGAAGTGATCCCAGTTGAACAGGACATCCACTCCGAGGTCCTCGGCCTCGGAGGCGGTGCGACGGATGGTGGCGTAGTCCATGTGCTGCGGCTGGAGTTGCAGTCCGATGCGAACGGGCCTGTCGGTCATGAGACGACCTTACGGCGAACGACGGCCACGGGCGCGGCGACCGGGGCAAGCCGGGCCGATCGCGTGATCACCGCCCGTCGGTCCAGTCGGTGGAGGCGCTCAGCTTGTCGTTTAACCTCGCGGCCCCACCCCGACGGCGCTGCGGATAAGGTCGCTGCGTCATGAAGAGTGACTACGGTGCGTGCCGCCGAGCGCACCGGCGCGGCCAGCGATGGAACCCAACGCGCGTTATCTGCGGCAGTTGAGTGCTCGCGGCGGAGCCGAAGGCTTCAAATGTTCGCGTTGTAGCGGTAGCGGACTTCAGCCAAGGGGAAACCACGTGATTCGTCGATCTTCGACGATCCGTCAGCACGCCAACCGCCGGCTTCGTAGAACCGCCGAGCGCGTCCGTTGGTTTCGAGCGCCCATAGCACTATCTCGCGGTAGCCGGCCTCCTGGAGCCGTTGCAGACCGGCCTTCATGAGAAGTCGGCCGGCACCGTGTCCCCAGTATTCCGGTAACACGTAGATGGCTTTTATCTCACCGACCAGCCGTGGATCCGTGTCCGGGTCTCGGCTCGGGCAAACATTGACGAATCCGACCACGCCGTCAGCTTCGTGTTCCAGTACAAGGGTGCCCGCGGGTGGGTTGTCCGACCCGAGCCATCGTAGCCATCCGTCCCGGCGTTGAGATGGATCGAGGTGATCCAGGTAGTCCTGGGGAACTTCCCCGCGATACGTCTCCTGCCAGGTGCGAACATGTACGACGGCGAGCGCCTGAGCATCATCCATCGTCGCCGATCTAATGATCATGCTGGGCATCCTGCCACGAACCTCCGTCAGGCTGGGCCGCCTGCATCCCGATACGTACCTACAGCCGCAACGTGCCAGCTGACAGACTTGACGCGCGCACCCTCGGAGCGGCAGGAAAGTGCGTCAGGCCTGCGACATCAGCAAACTTGGCTCATTCGCCTGCCGTTCGGTCGCGGCGTCATTCTTGGTAATACTGCACGACGCAGAACTCGTTGCTTTCCGGGTCGGCCATTACCAGCACCGCGCCTTCCGGGTAGTCGTGCCGTTCGCCGGTCCACCGACCGCCCAGCAGCCCGATCCGGTCCACCACTTCATCGGCGTCAGCGACAGCTATGTCCAAATGCAGGCGCACCTTACCGACCTTAGGCTCGGACACCGGCTGGAACGTCAGCACCGGCCCGGCTTCGGTGACGGTAACTCGCCGCCAGCCGGGCAAAGGCTCCGTCACTCGACCGCCGAGCACGGCAGACCAGAAGTTAGCCAGCTTCTGTGGGTCGTGGCAGTCGATCGTGACGCCGGCAAGCCGGCCCAATGTCCCCGTCATGTTCCCAACGTAGCCATGACACACCAAACAAAACCCTCATCGGGGCAATACTCACATCGGCAGATCTGTGTACTCGGCGGGCCCGTCCCCGAGCCGACTTCGGCGGAGTTGTCCGAACCGATCCGGCGCCGGTGGCGCGGCTGACAATGGTGACCATGGTGGAAGCCGGTGATTGGGCCGTTGAACTCCCGCGACCGCTGCTCCTCCATCCCGGCGAACATGTCCGGATCGTCGGTTCATCGCTATTCGTCCGGCAGCCGGACGGCGAGGTGGCGCGACACGAGGGGGACGGCCCTTGGCTTTGCCGTTGAATCCCGCATCCAGGCTTGATCAACGTCCGGATATGCAGCCGGGCGGCACGGACGAATGGCGGACAAGCAGCTCATCTCTCATGCGCATTCCGGACGCTGAGCTGATCGGTACGATGCGCCGGTGCAGCGGATCGATCGTTGTCACGCGTCAGGCCGCGTCGTTCGTCTCGTCCGATGCAGGCTGTGGTCGTGTATGCCCTGTCTCGACCGCGGCGGCGACTCGGTCCCCGAGTGTGAAGCGCGGGTGCTCGGTAAGGTCTCGAGCGTGGACGTTGTCGTGGTCGGTGCCGGGATCGCCGGGCTGTCGTGTGCGCGCGCATTGGCGGACGCTGGGGTCAGGGTGCGTGTCGTCGAACGCGGCCGGGTCGTCGGCGGCCGGTTGGCCAGCAAGCGCTACGACGGCCGGTATGCCGACATCGGGGCCGCGTACCTCGTCGCCGACGACCCGGACTTCGCCGCACAGGTCGCCGGTTGGCAGGCCGCCGGACTCGCCCGGCCGTGGACCGAGTCCTTCCGGGTTTACCCGGGCGGCCGGGATGCCACCGGCCCGGTCCGCTGGGCGGCTCCCGGCGGCCTGCGATCGCTGGCCGCCGACCTCGCCGCCGGGCTCGACGTACGTCTGTCAACCCCGCTCGACGCAGTACCGGCGGACGCCGACGCGGTGGTGCTCGCCATGCCCGGCCCGCAGGCTCTGCGGCTGGCCCCGCCGCCGGGGATCGCGACGGCCGGGGCCGCGCAGACCTGGCATCCGGTGATCGTGGCCGTCCTGCGTTACCCGTTGCGCGAGTGGGACGATCTGCGGGGCGCCTTCGTCAACGACCATCCCGTGCTGGCTACCGTCTGCGACGACGGCGACCGGCGCGGCGACGGCGCCCCGGTCCTGGTCGCCCACTCGACCGCAGAGCTGGCCGCCCGGCACCTGAATTCCCCCGAGGCGGCCGGGCCGATCCTCGCCGGGGCCGTCGGCGAGTTGCTCGGTCTCTCGGCAAAGCCGGAGGTGAGCGTGCACCGCTGGACGTTTGCCCAGCCCGAGCCCGGCGAGGCCCCGTATGCCGTGGACGGCCGGGTCTGGCTCTGCGGTGACGCGTTCGGCCGCCCACGGGTCCAAACCGCCTGGCTATCCGGCCGCTCCGTGGCACAAGCCCTACTCGGCTAACCCGGGCTCGCGGCTGCCTCGACGCCGTACCTGCCGGCGCCCGACCGGGCGAACCCGAAACTACCGGGGCCAGGGGCCCCATTGCGTGGGTGGACAGCCCCCGGCCCCTCAACGCAGCGTACTGGCCCACCACAGCAACGGCCTCGGCCTGGCCTGACGATCCGCGGACTCCAGCGCAGCACGCAAGCCACCTCTACCGACCGCACTGAACTCTCCCGCAATTGAGAAGTGGTCGGCCGGCATCCGAACGTTCGACAGAACACGCGGAGAGCACTCCGGAAGCGAGGGGAGGTCACGGGAGCAAAAGCAGTAAAGAGGTCACGCTGTACGGCGCTGTTGAGCTGCACAGACGTGCTCTTCGGCGCTGTTGAGCGCTTCATGGAGCACTCCTGTGTGAACGTAGTTCGCCCAAGTCGCTGACCAGCCAAAACGCAAATTAAGCCTGGTCTGACGACGCTACCCGACGTCACTGAACGCTGTTCGACGCCGTCCGCCGCTATCTGTGACCACCCCGCCAGCTCCCTGCCGATCACCCGGTTTGGGGAGCAGCGCCGCACGACCCCGCCAGAAACGCCAAATTCATCGCCCCGGTGCTCCCTGCAGCCCACATATGCCAGTGAGCAGCACAAACACACTCGCCTGGAGTAATTCCGCTGCTCCCCCAACCGCAGCAACTCGGCCATATCCGAAGGCTGGCCAAACCGGAGAGGGCTGCTCCCCGCAGAACCTCGGCAAAACACCCGCCGGGGAGCAAGCCCGGGAGCACACAACCGCCTGACGACAGCCCGAACAGGGCGTCCTTACTACCGCGTCGCTCCCTCATCATTAGGACAGCCAAGAGACTCGTAGTAACAGAAAGTAGTCGGATGGATTGCTAGGGTGAAGCCGACAGGTTCATCGAGTGGAGCGCTCACCTCGGCCGCAGTATCGCTCCGTTCGGAGATCTCGGTGCCAGGACGTGTTCCTGGAGTTGGCTGGGCATTGATGAACGGCAGGAGATCTACCTCGTCTCCGATTGGCTGGGGACATTTGGACGAATGCCCCGGGCGATGGACGGCCTGGTTCTCGGGTACATGCCGCGAGAACTCGACTGATTGTGTGCGCCTTCATCACTGCGCGTTAGAACGCCCTCATCTGCCGCGGACCGCTCGCTATGCAGCGTCACGCCTATGGACGCTGACCGGTTCTTCGGTGGTCTCGGGCGAGGCCGTCTTCGCGGCTGTCCTGCCGTTGTGGACGCGCGCGGCTGGGTGGATCTCGATTGGGAGGCCGGTGGGGTCTTGTGGTCCGACTTCGCCGACAAGTTCGGATTCCGTGCCGGTACCAGCTCGAAGGACTGGCCGGCGATTGCTGAGCCGGCACCGTCGGTCGTGTGGGACCTGTCACCTATCTTCGCTGGCGCCTACCCTGGCGGCTTCCTTGCTGGCGCTTCCGCCGTAGCTGGTCTGGTTCTCGGGACGCTGCAGGACTGCACCGACTGGTACGAGACCGTGGTGTTTCACGACTGGGTGCATCCATCAGGTCTGTTCCGACCGCACGCCGTGGACGAGCCGCAGGAGGTCTCGGGCTGGGATACCGGTGGACTGTTTCCGAACGGGGACTACACCATCTTCGTCGGACGCGATCACGCATTCGGGATCCTCGGGCACCCGTGGGAGCAGAGCCTGTGCGTATTCGGTGACCCCGCCGTCGATGCCTTTGCGGCACGCAATCACGGCGTTCTCGAGAAGATCCTTCGTCAACGTGACCGGTAATAGGGTTGCGGCAAGATCGGCCGACGGCTGGGCTCCGAGTTTCAGGATCACGCAAAGGAGATCAGAAGAACGCCGCGCTCATCTGCCGCGATGCGCGCGCCAGTCGCGCTCTACTGATAGCTCAGCGTGAGCGACGGATCGTAATCCGGAAAAGTGTCGGTCATCGCTCGCGCGGCAACCTCCGGTCGGCGCAGCAGATTCGTGGCGATCTGCGAGGGCGACTTCCTCGTCCCGGACCAGCTCTTGCGCCGCCACGACCTTCTCCTGCACGGTAGTTGACACCGCGGCGAGCAGAACACCGCCGACAACGACCGATCCAGACCCGCCACCCACTCGACGCCGCACTGCGGACACGCCACCCGGTGCTTCTGCCTCGCCGCAGCGATCCGGGCACGGCTGCGCCGGACCGTACGCCAATGCCGAGCTCGGCACGCCGGCGAGCAGAACACCATCGGCATCCGGGCCGCCGCCGGCAGCCGGTCACCGCAGACCGGTCACCGCCGCGATGGCTTCTGACCCCGACTCCCAGCGGCGCCGGTCGGCTGCGGAACCGGCGACAACCAGCCCCGAGCGCCACGCTTCGCACCGCTCATCCCGCGAGCGTAAAACCGGCTCTAAGTCGATCTTGGAGTAGCGAGACAGGCACTCAGCTCCTCCTGCGGCTCGGCCTGGGCTAGCCGCTCGCACAGAACGGCGCTTTCCGGCACCTCCCGTTCTGCACCCTTAAACGGTGGAAACCCCCCAGAAGGACCCGAGGCTTGGACGGCACCCGCAGCATCTGGATTGGCGTGGACAGACTGCCGGCTTCCTGCTCGGCGTAGTCGCCCTGGGCGTAACCATCAACCTGCTCTCCGACCACGGCCTACCTGTGCTCACCACGTTCACCGGCCTCGGCGCCGTGTTCGGTACTGCGAACTGGCTGCACCGCTTCCCCGGTTCGGCGCTGCAACGCACCGCCCGGACCTTGCTGTGGGCTCTCGCCGCCGGCTGTACGGTCACCGCCGCGACGCTGCAGGGACGCTGGTCCGTCGCTTTCACCGTCGCCGCTGTCACTCTGCTGGCCGTCACGGTCCTGCTCGCCGCCGACCTGTACACCGCCGGTCTGCTTCTGAGTGGCGCGACGGTCGTCGGACTCGGTGCCGTGTTCGCGGTGTGGGGCGTGGTGAAGCTGGGCGACGGTGACCTGCTGCCCGGTGTACAGGGCGTCGCCAGCGGCGTCGCCTTCGCGGTATGGGGCATCGCGAACCTCTGTGAGAACACCATTCTGTCGGGAATCGCGCAGGTAGGGATCGCGGCGGCGAGTGCCGTCGCCGGTGTAACCAAGCTGATCGACGGCGACGCATTGTCGGGAGTGGGGACCCTCGGTCTTGGTGTCGCGGTCGCCTTATGGGGCGCGGCGAAGTTGCTCAACAAAGACGTGTTATCTGGAATGGGGTTTCTCGCGGCCGGCGCCGGGCTCGTCGTCTGGGGCATGGCCGAGCTGAAAATCGGCGAGGTGCTGTCGGGGGTTGCGAGAATCGGGTTCGGCACCGGATTCGCATTGCTGGGATTGGCCGAGCTGCGAAACAGAAGCGAGCTGATCTCGTTGGCTGCGCTTGGATGCGGCCTTGTTGCGTGGGGCGTGCTGGAGTTGCGCAGGGGTGACCCCCTGTCTGGAGCGGCGGGGATCGGGGGCGGCGCTGCCTGTGCCGTGCTGTGGATTGCAGGGTTTCGGAACAGTTTCGTGCTGATAGGGGCGGCATTTCTCGTCTTCGGTGCCGCGGCCGCCATGTTCGGAATGGGTAGTTTACGTGGCGGTGAGGTGCTACTCGGAACGGCGAGTGTGGGGTCTGGCGTGGCCATCACTCTTGTAGCAGTGGCGATCCTCCGTGACGGCACCGCCCTGCAGCGATTGAAGGGCTGGTGGGTGAAGTTCACAGCTGACCAGCGACTTGCGTCGCACACGTCCGAGCCTGACATTGCTCCCGCCGTGTCGGCGACGGGCCACCCTGACAGTCCTGTCGAACCGGCTGATCCGCAGGGATCCGCTGAGTGAGCCGCGCGCTATGAGGCTGCAGCCGTAACCGGACGTCCGGTCCTCTTCAGCGCCCTCGGGTGGGCCGCTCAGGTGCTTGGCCCGGCCGCGGGTTCCTGGAATGTGCCGAGGCGTCCATCGTGGGTGTTAGTCGGCCGCGACACGGTCCTGCGACGGGTGACAGCGTCGCTCGCATCCAGGACGAACAGTGTGGTCGGGGGAGTGGTGTGATTGTCGCTTCGTTCCCACTCGGCGATGAAAAGGAGGACCCGCACGTGGGGTGCCCTCAGCTCGGTGAAGGCGCTGACGAGGAACCTCCGGTACAGCAGGTTGATCGACGCGGTCGGCGTTCGGCCGTCAGTCGCATATCAGGTCGTCGAGCAGCGCCATTCCGCGATCCATGATGGGGCCTGCCTCGACCAGGTCGGTGGTCAGGTAGAAGACCGCCGGGCGGTGGCCGTCGGGGGCGACCGCTTCCATTTTCACTGGTGGCGTGGCGCCTCGGGTCTGCTTCCGGCCGGTCAGAGCTCGTCGCATCGGGTGCGGGCATCCTGGATCCGCGGTCCGATGGATTCGATGGCCATCACCGTCGCGTACTGGTAGGCGGTTTTCGAGGCCTGCGCCAGGTTCTCGTAGTGGGAGTCCTCCTCACCGGCCGCGGTGGCCAGCGAAACAGCGGCACCGAACCGGCTGGTGGTTGCGACGTCTGACAAGGTCTCCTGCGTCCAGGTGGTCGGGAGCCGGTCCAGGAGCGCGCACGCGGCTTCGGCGTCAGCGTCGGCCGCGGAATCGCCGCCGCCCAGCGCGGAACCGGCCGCCCACAAGACACCGACCATCAGAGCGCCGAGGAGGACGCCGCTGATGCCGGTCAGGACGAGCGGCAGCAAGCCGGTGCGATGATGGCGGGGCCCTCCGGCGAGGGTGTGTCCCTGGTGGCCGGTCCAGCCGGGTTGCGGTCCCCAGCCGGGCGTGGCGGGTGCCGGAGAGAACGCGGGCTGATTCTGGCCGGGCATGACCGGTGGGTAGTCGGCGTTGCCCGGGAACGCGGATGGACCCTGCGGCGTGGCGGAGCTTGCGGAGAAGGTGTGGGGCGCGACCGATGGCGGCACTTGATCGGCGCTGGTCATGGGATTTGCCGCGTTCGGTGCGCCGGTCGACGGCGGCTCGGAGAATGCGGTGCCGGGCCGGGGAGAGACGGCGTGGACGGAATCGGCCGAGGGCGAGATGTGGCCGGGGCCGGTGGGGGACGACTGGTGCGCCGGGGTGGTGGGTGTGGGCGTGCCGGGATGAGTGGTCTCGGACTCTTGCGGCGGCTGGGGCGTCGTCATACCGATGCAGTCTTCCATGCGCGTGGCCGGTCGTGAATGGACCGTGATCGAGGGTGGAGGCGATCAGGTCCGTTCGCGCGCGAAGTACGTCCGGGCTCAGCTCGCCGCCGTCAGCACTTTGGTCGCGGTCACACTCTCCAGGGTCGGCCGCGGGCCGGCAGCGTGGTGCCGCCGGCTCCGCGGTTGCTGTCGGGACCTTGATTCTCGGCAGTCCCGTTGGGCGCAGGCTTACTGCGGCGGGCTGTAGAGCTGCAGGTCGTTGCCTTCGCTGTCCTTGAACGCGGCGATGCGCCCCCACGAGTGGTCGCTGATCCCGCCGGCGAAGGTGACTCCGGCTTCGGTGAGGCGCCGCACTTCCTCGTCCAGATCCGAGTCCGGGGTGAACGTGATGACGGCTCCGCCGCCGGAGTGCGCGGAGGCATGCTCCCGGGCGTTCAGCCCGATGGTCAGGGTGCCGGCGTCGATCTCACTCCAGTCGTCGCCGCGGTCTTTGATCGTCAGACCGAGAGTTTTGTCGTAGAACGTGAGCGCACGCGACATGTCGTCGACGGGTACCCAGACCGTTGCCACTGATTTTGCCATTTCCGAAGACCTTTCTCCTGGACAAATGGGCGCCCGCGGGAAGCGTGGCGGGGCCGGACCTCGGCGGCGACAGGGTCAGCACGGTCAACCGCGTCACCGCCGCATTGCGTCAGCAGCGAGGTACCCCGGAGACGGCGTCTCAACCGGCTGCGTCGGTTCCTGCGTCGTTCGAAGGGCGACGCGGCGGGAGCTGCGCTCGGCGAGCCGGTTCAGCGTTCGCGGCGTGCCGGTGTGACCATTCACGCCGACCCCGCGGATTCGCCCGGCTTCTTACGGGTACGAGCCGACCGGCACCCGTCACACCCCCGAAGGAGCACCGCATGCCCAAGCCGTTGACCGAGCAGGTGGTGGTGGTCGTCGGTGCCTCCTCCGGGATCGGCCGCGCCACGGCACTCGCACTCGCCGCCCGTGGCGCCCGGGTGGTCTGCGCGGCACGTGGCACCGAAGCCCTCGGCACCGTCGTCGAGCAGATCGAGCAGGCCGGCGGGCAGGCGCTGGCGGTGGCCACCGATGTGGCGGACCCGTCGGCGGTGCAGGCTCTCGCCGATGCCGCCGAGCGCTGGTACGGCCGTATCGACACATGGGTGAATCTGGCCTCGATCGGTGTCTGGGGGCGGGTGGAGGACATCACTGACGCAGAGTTCGAACGGGTCTTGAGGGTCAACTTCCTGGGTTCGGTGTACGGGGTGCGTGCCGCTCTGCCGGCTCTGCGCCGGGCGGGCGGGGGCGGGATCATCGCGGTCTCCTCGGCGGAGGGAGTGCGCTCCGTGCCGTTGCAGGCGCCGTACACGGCGAGCAAGTTCGCGGTTCGCGCCTTGCAGGACGCGTTGCGCATGGAGCTGGCGCAGGAAGACGCCCGGATCTCGGTGACCACCGTACTGCCGGCGTCTGTCGACACCCCGTTCTTCGAGCACGCCCGGAGCCGGCTGGGCGGCCGGATGCCGAAGCCGCCTCCGCCGGTGTACGCGCCGGAGGTAGTGGCCGACACGATCGTGTTCGCTGCCGAGCACCCGCGGCGGGAGATACCGGTCGGCGCAGCCGCCGCGGCGTTCATGCTCAGCCAGCGGCTACTGCCGGCGTTGACCGACGCGGTGTTCTCCTTGCGCCGGGTCGGCGCCGGATCGCAGCGGGCGAACCGGCCGGACAACGGCGTCGACAACCTGGACGCCCCACTCGGCGGTCCGGGCCGGGTGCACGGCGCTCACCCGGGGCGGGTACTGCGACACAGCTTGTTCACCTGGCTCGTCGGCCGCCGCCGACGCCCCGGCGAACTGCTCACGGCCGCCGTCAGCAGAGTCGGACGGCAACGCCCGGCGAAGGAGCGCCATCCGGACCACAGCCTGCCGTCCGGTTGATCCCGGCCCACTCGCTGATCTTTGGCCACCGGACCTACGCCGAGGTGCCGGTCGGCGACGGGGCACGCGACAGCTTCGGGAGTATCCAAGATTTGCGAGCACCCTCGCTGACCTGAGGCAGGGGCACGTAGCGGCCGCAACGTGGCGCGGATCTCGCCGGTGGGACACGGGCTGTTCCAGGACCGCGAGATGCCACCCGGACGTGATGCGGCATCCGGCCCGTTAGGCCCACTGATCATGCGGGTATGACAGGCCCGAATCGACCGTCGTGCGCGAGGGGACAGGGCCGGCGACATGAGCAGTGGCAGTACGACGCACCCCCGTGCGGGCCTGGCCCGGCGCGACACCGAGTCACGAGAGCTCATGGACGATCCGGACTGTGACCCGGTTCGGCTCGAACGCACCTACCGGCAGTTCCGCACCGTCAACCACCTCGTCTCGGGCTGGCGACGCGTCTACCGGCAATGGATCCGGCCGCACCTGGACACCGACCGCCCCACGACGCTGCTGGACATCGGTTTCGGCGGCGGCGACATCGCGCGGGCTCTCACCCGGTGGGCGGCGCGAGACCGGCTGACGCTGCACACGGTAGCCATCGATCCCGACGAGAGAGCACTTCGACACGTACGCCGGTCACCGGCCGCCGGCGTCCGCTTCGAGCAGGCGTCGAGTGCGGACCTGGTGGCCCGTGGCGACCGGTACGACCTGGTGATCTCCAACCACCTCCTGCACCACCTCGAGCCCGACGGGCTCACCACCCTCCTGGCCGACAGTCAGGCACTGGCGCGCCGGCTCGTCATCCACAACGACCTGTCACGCGGGCGTGCGGGCTACGGCTTCTACGCCGTGGCCACCGTGCCGTTCGCGCGCGGCTCGTTCATCCATCAGGACGGGCTGCTCTCCATCCGGCGCAGCTACCGGCGCCCGGAGTTGCAAGCGGTCGTCCCGCCCGGCTGGCAGGTCGAACCGATGTTCCCGCAGCGCTTGCTGCTCACCCACGCGGCGGCGCGCTGATGAGCAAGCGCGCGCCGAGGACCCCACGCCTGATCACCGCCGCGACCGTGAGCTACCTGTGCAACGCCGCCTTCGGCGCTGCCGTCGCCAGCGGTGCGATCGACAACCGGCGCATCCGCTGGATCCACCATGCCCTGTACACGGTGACCTTCGCACTGACCATGAGCGCGCTCGCCGTCAGCGCCGTCGAGCGCCGAGCCGCAGGCCTGGCACTGCTGCCCGCGGCCGGCCCGCTCCTCGCGCTGCCCTATGCCGGCGGAAAACTGCGCCGGCACGCCGCCGTCGCAGGGTCGGCCGCTCCCGCGTACGCCATCGCCCTTGTCATCGTCTGGAGGAGACGCGGATGAACTTTCTCGATGTGGTGCGCCGCCGGCGGACCACCAACGGAGCGTTCCTGCCCGACCCGGTCTCCGACGAACACCAGCGCCTGCTGATGGAGGTCGCGGGACGCGCCCCGTCGCAGTTGAACAGCCAGCCGTGGCGGTTCGTGATCGTGGAGGACCGTGGCACGATCGAAACCATCGCCCGGATCAGCGGCGAGAGCATGACCGAGGCGATGTCCAACGGCACCTTCTTCGAGCGTTACAAGCCGTACTTCCGGTTCAGCAAGGACGAGATGGAACGCCGCCGCGACGGGATGCTGTTCGACCGTCTGCCCGCACCGCTGCGCCCCTTCACCAGCCAGGTGTTCACCTCCCGCGGCCAGAAGCTGATGAACGCCATGCGGGTGCCCCAGACCCTCGGCGAGGAGAACCGCAAACTGGTGGCCGGCTCACCGCTGCTGCTCGGCGTGATGCTGGACCGATCCGAGTACCGGCCCGGTGAGCTGTCCTCGTTCTACTCGGTGTTCAGCATGGGCGCGGCGATGGAGAACGTCTGGCTCACCACCGTCGAGCTCGGCATGGGCATCCAGTTCATCTCCTTCCCGATGGAGGTTCCGGGGCGCTGGGACGAGATCGTCCGGCTGCTCGAGGTGCCCGACGACCTCGAGCTGATGGCCGTCTACCGCCTGGGTTACCTGCCCGAGAAGCAGCGGCGGCCACCCATCGACTGGACGAGCTCGCAGCGCAAGCTGCCGTCGCAGTACGTTTTCCGCGGCACCTGTGCCACCCCACAGGAGGGGTGGGACCAAGCGCCGACGGGCGCGCCGTGACGGTGAACCTGAGCTTCCGGGTTCCGGCTGCCGGTTGGGCAGCTGAGTTCAGCCGAGCTTGGGCCGTGCCGTCCGGAACACCTCGATGCCGACCTTCTTGCTGAAGGCATCGCTGGTATCCGCCAGCCACACGACGACACTGAACATGCCGCCGGCTACCTCGACGCCGACGACACGGTCGCCCTCACCCGGGCTGTAGTAGGCGCGCAAACCGTCGAGCTTGAACACCTGCGCCCCGCCCGGCTCGAATTTCTCACCGGGAGTGAAATCCACACTGACGCGTTCCTTGGCGCTCCCGAACTGATACTCACAGCCGATCATGCCGTCCTGGCGCAGCGTGACCGTGTACTTCCGGCCGGCGCCACGGGTGACCGCCGCGCTGACCTCATCGCTGTCCAGGAAGCGGCACTGCGAGCGGGCCGCCGCCGCAGAGGCGTGGGCGGCGACGACCGTCGGGTTCTCGCCGAGGCACAGCAGCACATCGTCCGTGCTCGGCTCGTTCCCGAGGTTGCGCTGGGTCCGGGCGAGCTGGGACTCCCAGTTGATCGCGTACGACCTGGCCGACCCCGGCACGTCGCCGCATCCCTCGCCGACGGGCACGCTGGTCTTGCGTTTGAGGACGACGTATTCCGCCTGAGGGTCGGCGCAGTCGTGCCGCAAGGCGGTACGCGGGTCCGGCAGGATGACACAATCGCCGGCTTCAGCGACGTTGATCGCCGTGCTGGGGTCGGCGTCGACGTCTCCGAGACAGATGACCCGGTCGCCGGAGACGAGGGTGTCGCTCGCCCCGGGCACGTCCCAGCAGGCATGCTCGTTGCTCGCCCGGTCCGACCCGACGACCTTGTCATAGACGCCGGCCGCGCCGCAGTCGGCCTTTTCGTAGGGCGCGTCATCCTTGCCGGTGTACGTCAGGCAGTCCCCGGCCCGCAGACCGCCCAGGTGGTCGCCCCCACCGAGGCGCCATCTCGCCGCCACGGTCCCTGTTGCGACCAGAGCCACCGTCAGTGCGCCGATGATCCACGTAGCCTTCCGTCTCCCCGTCATGGGCGGAGATCCTGCCACGCGGCCGGCACCGCCGAATCGAGGTGGTCGGCTGGCCCCGCCGAGGCCGCCGATCCGATCCCCGGCGGGACGGTGCAGCGGACGTACCAGATCGGGATCTTGATCGTGAAGCCGGGCGATCACCCGGGGCACGTCCCCTGCGCTGCTCGACCAGCGGGCCGGCGTTGTCCGCCTCATCACGGGTGGGCATCACGACGGTCGCCGCGGGTGGTGATGCCGGCCGGGTAGGCGAGACCAGAGTTCCTTGCTGCTCGTCGTGGTCGTCCCGGTCACCGGGGCGGTGTCTTCTGCGCGATCGCGAGCCGGGTCCGATACTGCTTGGTGATCGCTCCGCCGTACACCTCGTCGATCAGGTGAGCGATGCAGGTGAACAGGCCGTCGCGGGCCTGCGGTGCCATGGCTCGATTGCCGGAGTAGGTCATGAGCAGGTTCAGGTACTCGGGCGCCGTGTAGGTCTGTTGCCATTCGTAGCGCCGGAAGGTGACTGGCCCGAATCGTCCCGATCGATCGAACTCCGCCGCCTCCTCGGGGGTTTCGTCACCGGTCGTCAGCCGCATGCCGGGCGGAGTCGTGGGATCGGCACGTTCGTAGCAGCGTTGTGCGTCGGCGAAGAAGGCGTTCGTCCCCCCGGCGATGTGGTGCGTCGAGACGACGGCGAGAGATCCACCTGGCCGCAGCAGGTCAGCGGCCTTGACCATGCGCACTTCGGGGTCCAGCCAGTGGAACGCGGTCGCGCAGACAACCGCGTCGAAAGGTCCGTCCGGGGGCTGCCAGTCCTCGAAGGCCGCCGCGACGACGGTGACCTGCGGGAACTGGGCGAGGTTGCGCCGGGCGACGGCGGCCATGTCGGGACTGAGGTCCATCGCGACGACATGGCATCCCCGCCGGGCCAAGGGCAGGGTCGCTTGTCCGGTGCCGCACCCTATCTCCAGTACCCGGGCGTGCGGACCGAGATCGGCCAGTGCGGCGAGATCGGTGAACAGCTGCGGCGGATAGGTCGGACGGCATCGGTCGTAGAGTTCGGCGTCCTGGCCGAAGGTGGAGCGCAGTGTCTCCCGGTCGGTGTCGGTCATAGTCAGTGGTTACCCCTTCAGGGCGCGCGGGCCGGGCCGGAGCGGACACGTCTCCGGCGTCCGGGGGTGCTCGGGTGGTCTTTGCCGGACGGGCGGGAGTCCGTCGAGTACCACCGTGCAGTTCAACGGGTCCGGGAGAGTGGCGCAACGGCAACTTCACACCGGACGGGTCGCGGTGATCCCGCCGTCCACGGCGATCTCCGCGCCGTGGACGTAGCCGGACTGCGGCGAGAGCAGCCATGCCACCGCGTCGGCGACCTCCTCGGGCGTCCCGGGCCGACCGGCCGGGGTGGACGCGGTCATGTGCGCGATGACGTCGCCGTCGGAGGCGTTGATCGGGGTGCGCGTGGCGCCGGGGGAGACGGTGTTGACCCGGACCCCGCGCGGCCCGAACTCCGCCGCCCAGCTGCGGGCCAGTTGAATCTCGGCGGCTTTGGTCGCGGAGTACAACCCGACGAACGGGTGCCCGACGTGGGCCATCCACGACCCGATGACGACGATCGCCCCCTCACCACGTTCGGCCATGGCCGGGGCCAGAACGGCGGTCAGCACGTGCGGGGCCCGTACGTTGACCGCGAGGGTCGCCTCCAGGTCGGAATCGGTGAGGGTCACGGTGTCGACCGCCGGGCAGAGGGCGGCGTTGTGGACGACCGCGTCCAGCCGTCCGCCGGCGACGTCGGCGGCGTCGCGAGCGAACGCGCGCAGTGCCTCCGGCCGGGCGGTGAGGTCGGACGCGACGAAGACGGCCTGACCACCGCTGCTCCTGATGGTGTCGACGACGGCGGCGCCGCGGGCCCCGTCACGACCGGTGACCACGACCCCCCAGTTCCGGGCGGCCAGGGTGCGAGCGGTGGCGGCGCCGATGCCGCTGGTGGAGCCGGTGATCAGGACGGTGCGGGTCTGCTCGGTGAAGGTCATGCCACTACTCAACGTGCGGTGCGCGGTCGGCGCCAGGGCGTTTGCTGCCTGGTCACCGCGTGACCAGGCTCGCGGCCGGCACGTCTCCTAGGCTGAGGTGGTGCCTACTGATCGTGCGGCTCTCGGTGCCTTCCTGCGGTCGCGGCGGGACCGGCTCACGCCGGCCCAGGCCGGGATCGAGCCGTTCCCCGGGCCGCGGCGGGTGCCGGGTCTGCGTAAGGAGGAACTCGCGGTGCTGGCCGGGTTGAGCCCGGACCACTACAGCCGCCTGGAGCAGGGCCGCCAGCAGACCGTCACCGACGAGGTGGTGCGGGCACTGTCCCGGGCGTTGCAGTTGGACGAGATGGAGCAGGCTCACCTGCGGGACCTGGCCGCGCCGGCCGCGCGCCGCCGATGGAACGGCCCGGAGGTCGCCCAACGGCCCGATCCGGGGATGTTGCGCCTGATGGGGGCGCTCGACCACGTCCCGGTGCTGCTGCTGGGCCGGCATTCGCGGGTACTGGCCCGTAACGGGCTGCTGAGCGCGGTGCTCGGGACCCCGATGGAGCCGGGGTCCTCGTTCGCGCGGTGGCTGTTCCTGGATCCGCGGGCGCGGCAGCGGATCGTCAACTGGGCCGACTTCGCCGAGGCCGCGGTCGGGGCGCTGCGCTACGAGGCCGGGCGCCACCCGCACGACCGGCTGCTCAACGACCTGGTCGACGAGTTGTGCAACGGTGATCGCGAGGTGGCGCGCTGGTGGAAGGACCAGCGGGTCACCTTCCGCACATCGGTGCGCAAACAGATCACGCATCCGGCCGCGGGGCCGCTCAGCTTCGGTATCGAATCCGTCATCGGTCCGCACGACGCCGAGCAGCGCCTGGTCGTCTACACCGTCGAACCGGACTCGCCCACGGCACGGATGCTGCCGTTACTGGCCGGCTGGACGACGACGCACCACGATGCGAGGTGAGTCCGGCCACGCCGTCCCCGCGCCGCGTCCCCGCGGCGGGGTCAGAGGCCGTCGGCGACGGCGGCGGTCACCTGTAGCCAGGCGGTGCGGCTGGCGGGGGTCAGGGCGTCGTAGGCGATCGGTCCGCCGGCGACGAGAGCGGGGTCGTGCGGTACTTCGAGCACGGCGCGGGTCAGTTTGCCGAAGTGCCGGCGGAGCCGGTCCCGCAGTGCCGTGTCGGGGGTGCGTGCGGGTGCGGCCAGGACGGTGACGGAGTTCTCCACCAGGGTTTCGTGGCCGGTGGCGCGGAGAGCGTCGGCCAGCCAGGCCGCGCTTTGCGAGGTGTCCTCACGAATGGTGGAGACGATGACGAGTTGGTCCGCGGCGTCGATGGCCGCTCGCCAGTTGGAGGCGCGCATGTTGTTGCCGGTGTCGATGCACAGGATGCGGTAGAACCGGCTGAGCGTGTGGTGCATCCGCTTGAAGGCGTCGGCGTCGATGCTGGCCGCGCTGGCGGCGTCTTCGTCGGAGGCCAGCACGTCGAATTGCGCGTCGCCCTGGCTGCGCACGTAGTTGTCGAGGTCGCCGACGCGGGAGCTGCGGATCTCGTCGAACCGGTGCAGGTCACGCAGCAGGTCGACGGCTGTGTTGGTGTGTCGTGCCGGGGTGGCGCGCCAGCCGAGGGTGCCCCGGGTCTCGTTGTTGTCCCAGGCGAGGACGTAGCCGCCGCGGTGCGTGCCGAACGTGGCGGAGAGCAGCAGGGTGGCGGTTGTCTTGTGGGCGCCGCCCTTGGGGTTGACGACGACCACCGTCTTGGGGCCGCGCAGACTGCGTTGCACGGATTGGACGGCGAGACGGTGGCTCAGTTCCGCCGGGCCGGGGCCCGGGGCGATGAGGCCGCCGCTGACCCGTCCGAGCGCCGCCCGCCACCCGGTGCGGGCCGGTCCGGTCGGTGGGGCGGGCCGGTCCGCCAGCAGGTCGTCCAAGGTGGGCAGCGGTGCGGGATGGTGCGGGCGGGCGGGGACCGGCGGGGAACTGGAGGTCGGCGGTGCGGGCTCGCGGGTCGACGGTGCGCGTTCGGCGACCGATGGTGAGGGGCCGGTGGTCCACGGCGAGGGTGGCCGGGTGGTGGCTGCGGCCGGGTGGTCGGTCGCTGCCGAGTGGTTGCCGACCGCGGCGTTCGCGCCGTCCCGTGGCCAGGCCTGGTCTGCGGTTTCGGGCATGCTTCCTCCGTATCGAGAAGCGACGGTGTCGAGTTCCCTGCCGACCGCGTCGAGGCGGTGCCGCGACTGCGGTGCTGCGCGTTCCGCCCGGACAGGGATGTTCTCGCGCGCCATCACCGTCCCTTCCCACGCATCGACGATCTACTCTCGACTGCTGACAGTAGCGTGAGGATCATCTTCTGTAAGCCTGAACGCGTGGCCGGATGACCTGATCCCCGTCCCGCCCCGAACCGCCGATGGCCCGGCCGCACGTTCCGGGCCTTCGGCGGCTAGGCGACCCGGTCGGTGGCGGCCTCGGCCAGGGCGAGCAGCACGGAACGGCCCGGATCGTCGAGGCCGGTCGCGTGCAGGGCGGCCAGCGAGCGCTCCAGCAGCCGGCTGATCATCCGCTCGGTCGCGGCGAGGGCGCCCGTGTCGGTGATGATCTCGCGCAGCGTCGCGATGCCGGAAAGGTCCAGCTCCGGGTGCCCGAGCAAATCATTCAGGACCTTTTCCCGTACGTCGTCAGCCCGCTCGCAGGCCAGGGCGATCAGCACCGTGCGTTTGCCCTCCCGCAGGTCGTCCCCGGCGGGTTTGCCGGTGCGGGCGGGGTCGCCGAAGACCCCGAGCACGTCGTCGCGCAGCTGGAACGCCTCGCCGAGCGGCAGCCCGTACGCCGACAGGCCGTCGAGCAGGTCGTCGCCGGCCCCGGCGAGCAGGCCGCCGAGCAGCAGCGGATGTTCGACGGTGTACTTGGCGCTCTTGTAGTGCACGACCCGGCGGGCCCGCTCGACCGGGTCCCGGTGCCGCCCGCCGCGGGCCTGGTCCAGCAGGTCCAGGTACTGCCCGCCCATCAGCTGGATGCGCATGCGGTCGAAGACGCGGCGGCCGCGGGCGAGGGCGGCCGGGTCCAGGCCGCTGCCCGTGTAGAGCGCGTCGCTCCAGGTCAGGCACAGGTCCCCGGCGAGCACGGCGGCGGAGATCCCGAAGTGCCCGGCGCCCGGGCCCGGGCCGTGCAGGGCCGCGAACCGCCGGTGCACGGCGGGCGCGCCCCGGCGGGTGTCGGAGTCGTCCATGACGTCGTCATGGATCAGCGCGGCGGCCTGCAGGAACTCACACGCCGCGGCCGCGGTCACGATGCCCGGCCGGTCGGGGGCGCCGGCTGCCCGCCACCCCCAGTAGCAGAACGCGGCCCGCAGCCGCTTGCCGCCGGTCATCAGGTCGGCGACGTAGTCCACCAGCGGGGCGCAGTCGTCGCTGACCTCCTCCAGCACCTCGCGCTGCTGATCCAGGTACGTGGCGATCACGGTCCGGACCCGGTCGCGCAGGTTCTCGGTGTCGAGAAGCATCGGCGCGATCATCGGCGCCGGGTCAATCGGGCCGAGGCCAGCAGACCGATCAGAAGGAACCCGGCGGCCGTGAACGCGGTCCACCGCGTCGCCGTGGACAGTGCCTGCTCGGCGTCGCCGGCCACGGCGGCCGTCCGCGGGTCGGCCGCGAGCCCGGGGATCGCGGCCCCCGCACTGGTCTTGACCGCGGCGACCACGGCGGTGCGTTCCTGCGCGGGTACCCCCCGCTCGTCGAGGGCGCTGCTCAGGTGCCCGCCGAGCGTGCTGAACAGGACCGTTCCCAGCACGGCGATGCCCAGGGCCGAACCCAGTTGCCGGGTGGTGCTCTGCGTGCCGGAGGCCTGCCCGCTCACCTCCGGGGGCACGTCGGCCAGGACCACGCCGGTGATCTGTGCGGTGGCCAGGCCGACTCCCACGCCGTACACGAAAAGCAGGGGTGTGATCTGCCACCAGGGCGTGTCCGGTGCCACGACCAGGCCGAGGCCGGCGACGCCGGTGATCTCCAGGACGATGCCGAGCCGGACCGCGAAGATCGGCCCCCGGGCCGCGAGCACCGTCGTGGCCAGGCCGCTGGCGACGAAACTGCCGGCGGCGAGCGGCAGCAGGACCAGGCCGGTCTGGAAGGCGCTGTAGCCACGCACGTTCTGCAACCACAGCGGCAGCGCGAAGAGCAGCCCGAACTCGCCGAGGCTGACCACGCCGGCGACCAGGTTGCCGTTGCGGAACGACGGGACCGCGAACAGTCGCAGGTCGAGCAGGACGGGCCGGCCGGCCGCGTTGCGCCGCCGCTCCAGCACCAGGAACGCGACCAGCCCGGCGACGGCGAGCGCCAGGGCGATCGGGACCGGGGACAGCCCCGCCGTCCACGACAACCCGGCCACGTCGACCGGGCCGATCCGGTCCCACCAGCCGTAGCTGCGGCCCTCGATCAACGCGAAGACCAGGCAGGCCATCGTCAGTACGGACAGGACCGCCCCGCCCGCGTCGCTGCCGCGGCGGCTCTGCGGTTCGCGCGACTCGGGCAGCACCAGCGGCGCGGCCACCACCAGCAGCACGCCCAGGGGAATGTTGATGCCGAACGCCCAGCGCCATGAGAACTCGGTGGTGAGCCAGCCGCCCAGCAGCGGACCGAGCGCCGCGGTGCCGCCGATGGTGGAGCCCCAGACGGCGAACGCGATGCCCCGCTCGCGCCCGGTGAACGTGGCGTTCAGCAGGGACAGCGACGTGGGCAGGATCATCGCGCCACCGATGCCCTGCACGAGCCGGCAGGCGATCAGCAGCGGCGGATGCGGGGCCAGCGCGCAGCCGATGCTGCCGAGCACGAAGACGGCGACGCCCGCGGTGAACAGCCGGCGCCGCCCGGTGCGGTCCGCGGCCCGGCCCGCGACCAGCAGCAGCGCGGCCAGCACCAGCGTGTACGACTCCTGGATCCACTGCGCGTCGCTGGAGGTGGCGCCGATGCCGTTGACGATCGACGGTACGGCCACGTTGACGATGGTCGCGTCCACGATGATCATCGCGACCCCGAGGCTGACCACGAGCAGGCCCAGCCAGCGGCGTCGGGTATTTGTCTCTGCCGTCATGAATCTTGTTATACGTGTAGTTAGAAAAACTTGCTACCTGAAGGGCTTATGATTTCGTCGTGACCAGTCGCGAACGCCATCAGCCCAGCGCGCTGGCCCAGGCCGTCCGGGACCTGCTGCAGGCCAACAGTGAGGCGACACACACCCTGGCCGACCGGCTCGGGGTCGGCGTCACCGACGCGGTCGCGCTCGACCACCTGCTCAGCAGCAACGACGGGCTCGGGCCGACCGAGCTGGGCCAGCGGCTGCGGATCCGCTCGGCATCGGCGACCACCCTCGTCGACAGGCTGCACGCCTCCGGGCACGCCCAGCGCGTGCCGCACCCGTCCGACCGGCGGCGGCAGACGGTGGTGGCGACCGACACGGCGTACGAGCAGGTGCTCGTCGCCCTGAAGCCTCTGCTGGACCGCATCGAGGAGGCGGTCGCGCGGCTCAGCCCCGATCAGGCCGAGGTCACGGCCGCGTTCCTGCGCGAGGTCACCGCCGCGATGCACGACTACGCGAGCGGCCCGCCGGACTGACCCGCTGACCCGCTGACCCGCTGACCCGCTGACCCGCTGACCCGCTGACCCGCTGACCCGCTGACCTCAAGTCGCGGGCTGCCGCGCCGATCAGACACGGCATGCGGGTTTTGCGGCCGGCGCGCCGGCGGGCGCCGGAGAACATGCGGCACCTCGGCCCGCGCCGGCGCGGCGCGGTGTGGCTGATGGTGGCGGCGTCGCTGGTCGTCCCGGCCGGCAGCGCGGCGGCCATCACGCGGCTGCAGCAGAACGCGGCGCACCGCGCCGAACTGCGGGTCTCGCTGGGCGACATGGAGGTCGCCGCGTGGCAGCAGGACTCGCTGCGCACCCGCGCGATGCTGGCCAAGGGCCTGCCGTCCGGCCTGGCGCAGATGCGCGACCGGGCGGACGCGACGGTCGACGCCATCGGCGCCGACTTCGCGCGGCGCAACCCGGGCGACGCTCCGGCCCGGGCCGTGCAGGAGGCGTTCCGCACCTATGACGCCGCCGTCGACCGGGAGTTCGACCTGCTCGCCGACGGTGACCTGCTGGCCGCCGAACGGGTCGGCGAGTACCAGGCCGACCCTACCTTCCGGGCCCTGCTGACGGCGCTGGACACCGCCTCGGGGCACTATGCCCGGCAGGAGCGGGACAGCAGCCGGCAGGCGCGGACCGGCACGGTGCTGATCCTGGCGCTGGCCGCGTGCATCATCACCGGCCTGCTCGCCCAGGCCCACCGGATCCGCAGCCGGGCGTTGCGCCGGGCCACCCACCAGGCCGGGCACGACGCGCTGACCGGGCTGCCCAACCGCGTCGGGCTGCGCGACACCATGGCCGCCACGATCGGCGGCGAGGCCGGCGCCGCCCTGGTGCTGATCGACCTGGACCGGTTCAAGGAGGTCAACGACACGCTCGGGCACCATGTCGGCGACCAGCTGCTGATCCAGGCGGCCCGGCGGATGCGGGACACGCTGCGCGAGGGCGAGACGGTCGCGCGGCTCGGCGGGGACGAGTTCGCGGTCCTGCTGCCCGGGGTGACCGGCGCCGACGACGCCGCCGCGGTCGCGGCCCGGCTGCACGAGGCCTTGCGGGAACCGTTCGACCTGGACGGGCTGAGCCTGACCGTGGCCGGCAGCATCGGCGCGGCCCTGTACCCGCAGCACGGCAGCACCCCCGACCAGCTGCTGCAACGCGCCGACATCGCGATGTACACGGCGAAGGCCCGGCGCACCGGCTACGCGATGTTCGACGAGAGCCAGGACAGCACCGATCCGCGCAAACTCATCCTCGCCGCGGACCTGCGCCGTGGCATCGAGGCGGGGCAGCTGCTGCTGCACTACCAGCCCAAGGTCGACGCCCGGACCGGCGCCGTGCTGGGCGCCGAGGCGCTGGTCCGCTGGCACCATCCCGGGTACGGCCTGATCCCGCCCGACGACTTCATCCCGCTCGCCGAGCACACCGGACTGATCACGCCGCTGACCCGGTTCGTGCTCGCCGCCGCCCTGCGGCAGTGCCGTTCATGGCGCGACGCCGGTCACGAACTCGGTGTGGCCGTCAACGTCTCCGCCCATGGGTTGCTCGATCTGGGCCTGCCCGCCGAGATCGCCGCGCTGCTGGAGCGGTGGCGGGTGCCGGCCGGGCTGCTGACCGTCGAGATCACCGAGACGGCGATCATGACCGACCCGGAGCGGGCGTTGCGGGTCGTCCGGGAACTGCACACCCTGGGCGTACGGCTGTCGATCGACGACTTCGGCACCGGCTACTCGTCCCTGGCGTACCTGAAGAACCTGCCCGTCCAGGAGCTGAAGATCGACCGCTCGTTCGTCAGCGGGATGACCGCGAACGATCGGGACGCGGTGATCGTGCGGTCGACGGTCGACCTCGGTCACAACCTCGGCCTGCGGGTGGTCGCCGAAGGGGTCGAGGACGACGCGACCTGGCGGCAGCTCGACGCGGCGGGCTGCGACATCCTGCAGGGCTACCACATCTCACGGCCGGTCACCGCCGGTGACTTCACCGCCTGGCTCGCCGCCCGGAGACCTCAGGCATCGGCAGTACGGCCGTAAGGCCGCTCAGCGGCGCTCCACGTCCCGGGCGAACGCCCTGATCGTGGTGCTGAACGCGGCCCGCCCGGCGAGCGCGACCAGCGGCCCGGTGTGCCGGGTGATCCGGTGCGGGGTGACGGTCACGTCCTCGGTCCAGGCGACCCGGCAGCGCCGGCCGGGCAGCGGCGTCACCGTGAACAGGGCCCGCCCGCGCACCACCCGCCCGGACTTCTCCACCGCGCACCGTCCCGGGGTGTCGCCGGGATCGTCCCCGGACGGCGGCTCCCAGTCGACCACGGTCATCGGGTCGTCGAAGGCCAGCGGCCCCGCACCCGTGCGGGCCACGAACTGCGCCCCGACCCCGCCGGGGGACGGGGTGAGGACCCGGACCGTGGTCAGCGGCACCCAGTCGCCGTGCCGGGGCCAGTCGACGAGGACGGCCCAGGCGGCAGTGGCCGGGGCCGCGATCTCCCTGGCGACGGTGAAACGGGCCATCAGCACACCTCCGGTTGACGCGACTCGTCAGCAAGAGTAGGCCGTCCGGGGAAAGTTGCGTCGATTTGCATGTCGTTTCGTTCGGGAGGGAACATGGTGCCCGGCGAAGGATCAGCAGTACCAGAGCAGGACGGTGACGTGCTCGATGAGTACCTTGACGGCTCACTTCGATCTTCCGCTGGACGGCTCGGCGCCCCGGTGGGCGCGCAGCGCGGTCACGGCGGTGCTCGGCGGGTGGGGATTGCGCGACCGGGCGTGGCTCGACGACGCCGCGGCGGTGATCAGCGAACTCGTCACCAACGCGGTGAAGCACGGCGGCGGTGAGGTCGTCGTCGGCGTCGAGGCGTACGGCGATCAGGTCGTCGTCTCGGTGGCGGACGGCTCCTCGGTCGTCCCGCGGCGGCGCGAACCGGACGGCACCGGCGGGCTCGGGCTGCGGATCATCGAGGCGCTGACCGTCCGGTGGTACGTCGAGCCGCACGAGGGCGGTAAACGCGTCCGGGCCGAGCTGCCGGTGTGCCCGGGCGACCCGGTGGCCGCCGGTGGCACGAGCCGGACGTCATGAACCGGGGCGCTGCGCCTCGAAGTGCTCCTTCATCGACGGGTAGTAGTCGTCGAAGCTCGGCATCGCAGTTCCGTCCCGTGAGGCGACCAGGGCGTCCAGGTAGAACTCCCACCCCGGCCCGACCTCGCCGATCCCGTCGGTGCTGGTCAGCCGTTGGGTGAACCGCAGCTCGGTCACGCCCGCGGTCTCGGTCAGCACCAGCTCCAGATGCCACCGGTCACCCTCCTCACCGGCCGACACCGCCAGCCGCGTCGGCGCCTCGCACGCGTCGACCGTCATGTCGAACCACGGTTTGCCCTCCTCCTGCACCATCTGCACCTTGATCGTCCGGCCCGGTCCGGCGTCGCCCTCCCACGGGCCGAACCAGCGGGCCGTCCGGTCCGGCTCGGTCAGGCTCGCCCAGACGTCGCCGATCGGCGCCCGGAACGTCCTGGTCAGCACCAGGTCCTCGCCGAACAGCCGTCCGGTGGGTGTCAGGCTCATGCGCTCTCCCTCTCCTCTGCGTGCGCCCGCCGCGCGGTCGCCCTCGTCGTCCCGGCCTGCGCCGGCGCCGCTGTTCCGCTTCGCTCGGGGTGCGGGCGGCTCGCGGGCTCATCGGCGGCTTCGCTCCGCTGACGCTCCCGGCGGGTGCGGTGGACCTCGGTCTCCAGTGCGTCGAGGCGGTGCTGCCATCCGGTCGGCGCGGTCAGCCGCCCCAGCCACCCGGCGAGCTCCTCGATCGGTGCGGTGACCAGCTCATATACTCGCCGCCGCCCGTCCGCGGTGTCCCGGACCAGCCCCGCCTCCCGCAGCACCCGCAGGTGTCGGCTGACCGCGGGCCGGCTGATGGCGAACCGTTCCGCGATCTGCCCGGCCGTCAGCCGCTCGTCCCGCAGCATCAGCAGGATCTCCCGCCGGACCGGGTCCGCCACCGCCCCCGCCACCTCGTCCACCCCAGAAGCGTAACCACCTTGTTACGCGTTAGGCAAGCACCCCGGTCACGTGTCGGCGCGCCGCCCGCAGCGCACGTCCCCCTCCCGGCCGGCGGCCCGGTCCGCGGCGTTCAGGGATGTCGCCGGGGGCTTGTCGCATCCCCGGGTGCCGGCCGGGGCCGCGGGTCGCGTGCCTCGCGGGAGTGGTCAGCCGGCTCGCGTCAGGGGTGGCGGCGGGCAGGGTTACGGCGGGGCCGGGTGGGGTGAAGGGGTTCGGGGTGAGCGGCACCACCCACGGAGGCCGCCCTGGAGGGCTGGGCGTTCTGGGCGCCCCGCGCCCTGCCCGGCCCGGAAGGGTCCCCGCTACTTATAGATAATTTGTTGTACGACCGCTGCCCGGCCAGGCTTGGTCGAGGTGATCGGTAGGGACGCTCAGGCCCCCGC
>NZ_JBIRWQ010000022.1:93759-160815 GCF_044388125.1 Actinoplanes sp. NPDC020271 | reverse complement strand
ACTTCGTCTGCAACGTCCTCATCAGCCCCATCGCCAACTGGCCGCATCAAAGCCCCGGACCGTCAACCCCCGAAGGACTTACGAACTGAAGCACTTAGCGCCGCCTGAGGATCACCGCACCAGTCGCACGAAGCCCCGTTCCGACGGGGACAGGGCTTCGCGAACCAGCCTCAGATGCTGAGGCTTTCCGGGACCCGCCACTCCGGGTGCGGGTCCGCATCCGGGGTCGGCAGCTGCGATCCGCCCTGCGTGGCTCGCAGCAGAAAGTGTGTGCCGTCCGCGCACACGATGCTCAGCCCGGCCGGCGTGGCACCGCGGGCGTCGGTCGGCCCGAGGTCGGGCAAGGCGACCGCGCGCCACGCCTGCAGCTGCGCAGGCCGGGCCGCGTCGAGCAACATGATGGCCAGAGTCGCGATGCGTTGCACGCCTTTCTTAGGCGGCGGCAGTACCGCAGGCGTCTCGACCGGGGTCTCGCCCTTCCAATCCGAGCCGGATAGGAAGGTGGTGCCGGACCACCTGTCCTTCACCGCGACACCGTTTCGGGCGAGCTCGGGGCCGCGGGAGAACACGCTGACATCGGCGATGTCCGGGTGTCGGCCGGCTTCGATGAGGCGCTTGAGCAGGTCCAACAGTTCGGTGAGCTGCACAGCGCCTCCAAGATCGTGGAACGTGAGGGAGTTTAGCCGTCGGCTGAGACTGCCGGGCACGACATCCGTACGACCTCACCCCGCAACTCACCCGGGAGCCCACCGCGGACCCGGCGGCATGCACCGGAAGTGGAGCGAGCCGCCGGGCGATCAGATCGGTGGTGGCCGGGGCTCGCGGCGAGAACGCGGGACCACCGCTGGAGGTGGCCGTCGTGGACGGAACTGGGAGCGGTTCACGGCGGCGGGTTCGCTGAAGTTGGCTTCAGGAGGTCGCTTTGGGGTGCGCTCGGCAATTTGCGGTACGGACGTGGGGCTTCTGTTCGTCGCTCGGTTGGGGTCGGTGGGTTGTTCGGGGGTGGGGGGCTGAGGGGTGGAAATGAGGGCTCTGGGGTGGGTAACTGCTGGTAGGGGTTGGAGTGGCGTGGGAAGGTCGGGGGCCTGTGCGGGTGGGATGGGGCCTGGCTGCGCGGCGTTGGGGGACGGGAGCAGTGGTGATGGGGTGGGATGAGGGGCAGCTGGCGGCTGGGTTTCGGTCGATGGTTCTGCTCACGGCGCTGGTGGACCGGGGTGGGCGGCCGGCGGCGGTGGCGCCTACGGTGCGGCTGCGGGATGGGGAGCGGCAGTACGGGTGGTTTCCGGCGGATCTGGCCGGGGGCGGACGGCGCGTCGTGGTGATCACGGATCAGCGGATCGTCGTCGGGGATCGGGAGTGGTCGCTGCGGGGGCTTACACGGGTGGAGAGTGAGCCTGCGGCTTGGGCGATGTCGTTGTGGATGCGGGGGCGGCGTGAGCCGCTGGTGCTCAGTGGGCCCTGGGTGCCGTGGTTGGGTGTGGTGCTCTGTGCGGAGCTCTACAGCGCGGCGTTTCCACCGGCCGGGGCGGGGCAGCTTGCCCGGACCGGACCACAGGCTGGGGCGGGACAGCCCGCCCGGACCGGACCGCCGACTGGAGTGGGACAGCCTGTCGGGGCGGGACAGTGGGCTGCGGCAGGGCAGCCGGCCGGGGCAGGGGCAGTACAGGTAGTCGGGGCGGACGGGGTCGCGGCTCTGCCGGGGCAGCGGCGGGCTCGGCGGTCAGTAGACCCAGACTTTGGTTTTCAAGGGGATTGCGTCGTTGTCCCAGAGCCAGTTCATCGCGGCGATTGAGACTCGGGCGCAGCCGTGTGAGGCGGCGTAGGGCGGGACGCTGTTCGCGCCGTGGACGGCTATGCCACCGTTGAAGTATTTGGGGCGCCACAGCAGGCCCAAGGGGGCGTTTCGCCAGCCGTTGATCTGGCGGCTGACGGTGAACTTTCCGGGTGGGGTGTCGGCGAGGTAGGTCTCGCCTTCCTGCTGGTAGTACTCATTCGAGCCGGTGGACGTGTTGAGGACCTGGGTGACCTGGCCGGCGTCGACCAGCATCAGCAGCTGCTTCTTCAGGTCGATCTCGATTGTCTTGCCGGTTGTCGACTTTGCCTCGGGGCGGACTCCGGCGTCCAGCGCCTTGTAGGTTTTCGGGCCGACTGTGCCGTCGCGGCCGATGCCGGCGGCTTTCTGCAGGGCGTAGACGGCCTGCTGGGTGGTGTCGCCGAATTTGCCGTCGGCCTTCCCGTTCCAGTAACCCAGCTCGGTCAGGCGCTGCTGGACAGCGAGCACGTCCGGGCCCTTGGCGCCGACCTTGAGTTTGCGCGGCGGTGCCGGCGGCGAGGTGGTGACCGGCGCAGACGGAGGTGGGGACGCACCGGGCATGGGTGGCGACGAGGACGGCACGGTGGTCCGTGTGCCCTCCGCGGTCGGGGTGCCGGGATCGGAGTCACAGGCCGTGGCCAGGGTCAACGCCGTTGCCGCGGCGACTGTGATCGCCAGAACTCTCCGCACCGAGCCTCCCTCGCCGACCGGGCGGGCCCGCCTTGCGACCCATTTACCACGGTGCACCGATCATCCCTGATCGTCCACCCGCCCGGGTGGGTGATGACGGAGCCGGTGGACAGAGAGTGTGAAAAAGAGTCAAGTAGTCTTTGGCTATGTCGTGGAAGGCGAGTGCTCGACACGGTGTGCGGGAGGCGCCCGGCGGCTTCGCCCTCGTTCAGGAGTTGCTGAACACCCGCGCGGCGATGTCGTACGGTCCTGACCTGCTCGGGTCGGTCGAGGATGCCCAGTGGTGGATCACCGACGCGCTGGGTGCGTGGTCCCGTGCGTCTGGCCTGCCCGCCCCGACGCTGCTGCTCTCGGCGACCGATCTGCGCTCGCTGCGCCGGTTGCGGTCCGCGTTCGAGCAGGTGGTGCTGGCCGGGTCGAACCAGGAGCCGCCCGGTGCGCTGCCGCCCGCCGACGTGCCGGTCAGCCTTGCACCGGACGCGGCCGGCTGGGTCCGGGTCGTGCCGACCGGGCGGGGGACACGATGGCTGGCCTCCGCACTCTGGGCCGAGGCGCTGCTCGCCCAGCAGGCAGGGGCCTGGCCGCGGCTCAAGCTGTGTCACAACACGATCTGCCGGGCCGCGTTCTTCGACACTTCGCGGAACAACAGCGGCGTCTGGCACGACGTCAGCACCTGCGGCAACACGGCGAACCTGCGGGCGTTCCGGGAGCGGCGGCGGCTGCTCGGGCACAGCCAGGAGATCGAGGCCGGGCGCGGCCCGGAGATGCGCTGACACCGGCGGGCGTGGGACGGCCGGCGCTCGTGGCTGTTGCCGGAAGCGGATGACAACCGCGAGCATCGCCGGGAACCATGAGCCGATCTCGGGCGACTATTGATGCATGGCGTGTGAGCGGTGGCGCGAGATGCTGTCGGCGCAGTTGGACGGTGAGGACGACCCGGCCCTGCGGCCGCTGGTCGACGAGCACCTGGCCGGCTGCGCGGGATGCCGGGAGTGGCTGGACGCGGCCGCGGCGGTCAACCGGCTGACGCGTACCGGGAAGGTGCCGGACGTTCCGGATCTCACCGCGGCGATTCTGGCCGCCCTGCCGGCTCAGCCGACCCGGGCGCGCTGGTGGCGGCGTCTGCCGGTGACCATGATGCTGTACGTGGCGCTCGCTCTGGTCGGTGCGGTGCAGATCATCCTGGGGCTGGCGCAGATCGGCGGTGCGGACAGTGCCGGGCACGTGCACCTGGGGACCTCCGCCGCGCCGGGCCATCTGTGGAACGAGTCGGCGGCGTGGAATGCGGCGGTCGGAGCCGGTTACCTCTTCATCGCGCTGCGGCGGACTCGGCCGGTCGGGCTGGTGCCGATGCTCACCGCGTTCGTCGGGATGCTGCTGCTGCTCTCGTTCAACGATCTGACCGGTGGCCGGGTGGACGTTGCCCGGTTGGTCGGTCACGGCTTCGTGATTGTCGGATATCTGCTGGTGGTGGCGTTGTCTCGGGGTGTCGGCGGGTCGGTCCGGCCGCCCGGGGCGCGGGCCGGGGCCGGGTGGCGGCTCGACGGCTCGGCCGGGGAGGAACCGGAGACGCCGGTGGCACGAAGGGCCGGGCTGCGACTGGTGCCGCCGACCGGCCCGCTCACAGCTCACCACCCCACCGACGAGCACCGCGCGGCCTGATGCCGACGACGAGCACCGCGGTCTGATAACCAGGGGGCTTGCCATGGGCGCCGCGCGAGAGCGCTGAGGGACCTAAAGCCCGGGCGGGGTCAGCGCGGCGGCCGAAAGGCGGGAGCCGGGCGGGGTCAGCGCGGTGGTCGAAGGCGAGAGCCGGGCCTGCTCACCGCGTCCGGCTGCGGGTCAGCGGGGCGGCCGGACGGAGAGCTCCCGCCACTCCTCCGGCCCGTTGAGCAGGGCGCGGATCATGTTGAGGGCGGCTTCCTCGCTGTCGTACTCAAAGAAGTGGGACGTGCCGTCGGAGCCACCGGCGCGCTGCTCGACATACCACTGGTCACCGCTCGTACGGAGATAGATGTCTTTCCGCGCGAGACGTCCCCATTTGCCGTTCCACCAGTGCTTACGCTGCTCCATCCCGGCACTGTATCGAACATTTGTTCGAACGGTGCCGGGAGGGCCGATCTTTTCGGGTGCAGGTCAGCGGGGCGGTTCCTGGCGACGCTGGAGGATGTCGTCGACCGCGCTGCCGTAGACCTGGCCCGGCTGGGCCTGCGGCTGGCCGCCCCGCCCGGCGGTAACCAGGGCGTCCCGGATCTCGGTGAGCAGCTGAACCTCTTCGCTGGGAGTCTTCGGCGGCGGCTCCTCGCCGCGGCGGCGGCGCTCGGCCAGCTTGTTGAGCGGGAAGACGACCAGGAAGTAGAGCACGGCGGCGGTCAGCAGGAAGGTGATGACCGCGTTGATGAAGGTGGCGTAGTCGAACACCACGTCGCGAACTTTGAAGGTCCCGGCGGAAAGGCCGGTGCCGCCGCTCAGCAACTGGATCAGCGGCTTGAGAAAGCCGTTGGTCAGGCTGGTGACCACGGTGGTGAAAGCGGCACCGATGACCACACCGACGGCAAGGTCGACGACGTTGCCGCGCATGATGAAGTCTTTGAAGCCTTGGAACATCTTGCCCACGGGCAACTCCTGAAAGCCGAGTATGAATTCGGCAACGGGTTCCCGTTGCCGGTCGGCGACAAACTACGCCGACCGGAACGTGGGTGCGAAACGAAACGGGTCAGTCGAGTGCCGGCTCTTCGGCACTCACCGCCTCGTTCACCGTCGGGTACGTGTGAAGCACCTCGACGAGGCCACTGACCTCGAGGATGCGCAGCACACCCCGCTGTGGGGCGGCCAACCGGACCGTGCCGCCGGCATCGTCGGTGCTGTTCTTCGCACGGACGAAAACGGACAGCCCGGTGGAGTCGCAGAACGAGACCTCGGCCAGGTCGAAGACCAGACGTGTCCGGCCTTTCTCCAGCAGGTCGCTGATCTGGTCCTGCAGCTGCGGGGCGGTGGCCATGTCTAGCTCACCGGCCACCGACACGACGACCATGTCGCCGCGCTGTTCGGTCTGCACCGTCAGGGACATTCGGGGACCTCCTGCTGTTATTGCTGAACGGTACTCCACGTACCGGGGGGATGCGCGCCGTGGGACGAAGGCCTTGACCTTGTCCGTTAGTTGGTCTACAGCAATTAACGGACACGCTGATGGTAAAGTCCGGCCGTTGCGCACGGATCGTGTGGTGGGGGAGGCAGCGGTGGCGCTGAGTCCGGATGAGTCAGGTCGCCTGGCAGACCTGCTCAACGAGCACGCCGACGGGCTGGTCGCCCGATGGGCGGAGCTGGTCGGCGCCAGTCTGCAGGGCAGGATGAGCCGGCCGGAGCTGGAGCGTCAGACCCGGGATCTGCAGAAGAGTTTCCAGCAGGCGTTCGCCGGCGGGGCCCAGGACCTGGCCGACGAGGAGGCCGGCGAGCTGCGGGCCCAGCTGGGCGAGCTGTCCAGCAACCGAGCGCGGCAGGGCTTCTCGGCGAACGAGACCGCGATCAGCGTGTTCGCGCTGAAGGACGCGGTGCTCGGCGTGATCGGGAACACCAGCGATGCGCAGGTCCTGCGGGACTTCGTGTCCTTGTCGGCCTTCGTCGACCGGGCCGCGCTGTTCACCTTCGACAGCTACGTGCGGGTGCGCGAGGCACTGATCGCCGACCAGGCCGAGCAGCTGCTGGAGCTCTCCACCCCCGTGGTGAAGCTGTGGGAGGGCGTGGTCGCCGTCCCGCTGGTCGGCACGCTGGACTCGGCGCGCGCCCAGGTGGTGATGGAGCGGCTGCTGCAGACGCTGGTCGACACCGGTTCGCCGTACGCGATCATCGACATCACCGGCGTCCCGGCGGTCGACACCCAGGTGGCCCAGCACATCCTCAAGACCGTGGTGGCCGCCCGCCTGATGGGCGCCGACTGCATCATCTCCGGCATCCGGCCGCAGATCGCGCAGACGATCGTCGCGCTGGGCATCGAGTTCGGTGACATCGCCACGAAGTCGTCGCTGGCCGACGCGCTGCGCTATGTCCTGGGGAAGACGAGCTACAAGGTCGTCACGACCAAGCGGACGGAGCACTGAAGTGGAACGTGTCCCGGTCCTGAAGATCGGCGACATCCTCCTGGTCTCCATCCAGATCGACATGGAGGACCAGGTCGCCCTGCAACTCCAGGAGGATCTGGCCGAGAAGATCGTGGTCACCGGCTGCCACGGTGTGATCATCGACATCAGCGCGCTGGACATCGTCGACTCGTTCGTCGGGCGGACGCTGGCCACGATCGCGTCGGTCTCCCGGGTGCTGGACGCCGAGACCGTGGTGGTCGGCATGCGGCCCGCGGTGGCGATCACCCTGGTCGAGCTGGGGCTGTCGCTGCCGGGGATCCGGACGGCGCTCAACGTCGAGCTGGGCATCGAGATGCTCGCGCGCAGCCGGGCCGAGTCCGAGCTCGACGACGATGACGAGGACGACCCGGCAGCGGTAACCGCGCCGTGAACGAGGAGAGCCGGCTGATTCCGGTCACAACCGACCAGGATGTGGTCCGCGTCCGGCAGTTGGTGCGCACCGTGGCGGTGGAAGCCAAGCTCTCCCTGGTCGACCAGACGAAACTGGTCACCGCGGCCAGCGAGCTGGCCCGCAACACCCTGGTCTACGGCGGTGGTGGCACTGTCGAGGTGAGCCGGGTCCGCACCGAGATCCGCTCCGGGATCCGGATCGTTTTCGCCGATCAAGGTCCGGGTATCGCCGACCTGGACCTGGCGCTCACCGATGGTTACACCACCGGTGGCGGGCTGGGGCTGGGTCTGAGCGGCTCCCGGCGGCTGGTCGACGATTTCACCATCGACACCGCGCCCGGCGAGGGCACGAGGATTTCCATCACCAAGTGGTGCCGATGAGCGGAGGAACGGTGGCTTCGGTACCCGAGGGGCTCCTCGACGAGGGGGTCTGGTTCCGGGTGGAGGCCGCCGGGACGGCCGCTGCCGTCCGCCGGACCGCCGAGCGTCTGGCCGCGGATCTGGCCATGCCGGAGGCTCGCATCGCGGAGCTCTCCATCGTGGCCGCCGAGGCGGCCGGCAACCTGGTCAAGCACGCGCAGCAGGGCACCATGCTGGTCCGCGCGGTCCGCACGGCCGAGCAGGGCGGCGTCGAGCTGATCGCGATCGACAGCGGGCCGGGGATCGCCGACGTGGCGCACGCGCTCGGGGACGGGCATTCCACCGCGGGCACGCTGGGCATCGGGCTGGGGGCGATCCTGCGCCAGGCCAGCCGGTGGGACATGCACTCGCTGCCCGGCAAGGGCACGGTCCTGGCCGTTCAGGTGTGGGGCGGGAGCACGCCCGAGCCGTCCTGGGCGGCCGGTCTGACCCGGCCGATCAGCGGTGAGACGGTCAGCGGAGACGCGGTGGCGATCCGCGAGGCCGACGGCCGACGGCAGATGCTGGTCAGTGACGGGCTGGGGCACGGCGGGCTCGCCGCGGCCGCGTCGCACGAGGCGGTCCGGGTGTTCCGGCAGGCCGCGGCCGGGTCGCCGGCCGCGGTGGTGGAGGCGCTGCACCGGGCGCTCGGGCACACCCGCGGCGCCGCGCTTGCGGTTGCCGAGCTCGACGCGACCGCCGGCCTGGTGCGGTATGCGGGGCTGGGCAACATCTCCGGCACGATCTTCGGCGTGGACGGCACCCGACGCGGCATGATCTCCATGCCCGGTATCGCCGGACACCAGCGACGCCAGGTTCGGGAGTACGAGTATCCCGTGCTCCCGGGCGGGACCGTGGTGATGCACAGCGACGGCGTGGTGGATCGCTGGAAACCGGTGGAGTATCCCGGTCTGCTCTCCCACTCGCCCGAGGTGATCGCCGGGACGGTGCTGCGCGACGCCGGGACCCGCCGGGACGACGCCGGTGTCCTCGTGGCCCGGCTGCCGTGACCACGACCGAGCCGCTGATGCGTATGCGCCTGCGGGTCGAGCAGGACATATTCTCGGTGCGTCAGCTCGGCCGGGAGGTGGCCCGGGCGGTCGGTTTCGAGGCGCAGGACCAGACCCGCGTGGCGACCGCGCTGAGCGAGGTGGGCCGGGTGCTGCTGGCCGCGGGCCCCGAAGCAGACGTGACGTTCACGGTTGAGCCCTATGGGGTACCAACTCTCCAGGTGACAATGGCGCATTCGGCCGCCGGCGGGGCGTCCCGCGTGGCTGAGCAGCTGCAGCTGGTCGGCCGCCTGGTCGACACGATGGAGGTCGACGATGAGGGTGCCGGTGCGACGGTCAGGATGGCTCGGCGTCTACCGCTCGGCGCGCCGGTCCTGACGCCGACCCGGATGGACGACATTCGCGCCGGTCTGGCGCAGCACGTGCCGGGCACCCCCCTGGACGAGCTGGCCGTGCAGAACCAGCAGCTCATCGCGGCCCTCGACGAGGTGCGAGCGCAGCGTGACGACCTGGCCCGGCTGAACGCCGAGCTGGAGGAGACGAACCGCGGCGTGATGGCCCTCTACCACCAGCTCTCCGACGAGTTGGAGGAGACGAATCGCGGGGTGGTCGCGCTCTACGCCGAGCTGGACGAGAAGTCGGTGCAGTTGCGCGCGGCCAGCGAGGCGAAGAGCCGGTTCCTGGCCAATGTGAGCCACGAGCTGCGCGCTCCGGTCACCGCGATCATCGGGTTGGGCCGGCTGCTCACCGACTCCTCCTCGGACCAGCTGACCGAGGAGCAGCGCCGGCAGGTGGACCTGATCCGTGGCTCCGCGACCGACCTGTTGAGCCTGGTCAACGGTCTGCTCGACCTGGCCAAGGCGGAGGCCGGGCGGATCGAGCCGAACTGGTCCGAGGTCGACCTGAAGGCGGTGTTCGGGCAGCTGCGGGGCACGTTGCGCCCGCTCGCGACCCGGCCCGAGGTGGAGTTCGTGGTGGAGGAGCCGGCCGTTGCGGTCATGCGCTCCGACGAGGTGCTGCTCGCCCAGGTGCTGCGCAATCTGCTGACCAACGCGTTGAAGTTCACCGAGGCCGGCTCGGTGCGGCTGAGTGTGCAGCCGGTCGGTGCCGAGATTGCGTTCGTGGTCTCCGACACCGGCACCGGAATCCCACCTGAGCTGCACGAACGCGTCTTCGAGGAGTTCTACCAGGTGCCCGGCAGTAAACCGGTCAGCGGCCGGGGCACCGGGCTGGGTCTGCCCTACGCCCGCCGACTGGCCGGCATTCTGGGCGGCGGCCTGCGGGTCGACTCGGTTCCCGGCGAGGGCAGCACGTTCACACTTCAGCTGCCGGTCGACGCGTCATGACCGAACTCGGCCGCGGAAACCGGCCCGCGCACGGGAAAGCCACGGTCCTGGTCGTCGACGACAGCGCGACCAAGCGGTACCTGCTGGTCAGCTGGCTGACCCGGGCCGGTTTCACCGTCGTCGAGGCCGAGACCGGCGGTGAGGCGCTGCGTAAGCTCGCCGAGGACGACGTCGAGGCCGACCTCGTCGTGCTCGACGTGAAGCTCCCCGACATGAGCGGTTTCGAGGTCTGCGAGAGGATCAAGACCGATTCGCGGTACGGCGTTCTGCCCGTCATCCACGTGTCCGCCCACGCGGTCGACGTCAACGACCGTACCCAGGGGCTGAACCGCGGCGCCGACGCCTATCTGGTCGAGCCGATCGAGCCGGACGAGCTGATCGCGACCGCGCAGGCGGTTCTGCGGTATTACCGGGCGCGCCAGCGGGCGGAATTGCTCGCCGCCCGGATGGTCCGGCTGGCCGAGACCACATTGGCGATCAACTCGGCGTCGACGCTGCCGGCCCTGCTGGAGGCGGCTGCGCTCGGGGCCGCGGACATCTTCGGTGGCCCGGTCGTGGTGGTCGCGGAGACGTCGGAGGGCGAGAGCCTGGCCGCGGCGGGGCCACCTCCGGCCGTACGCAAATGGGCAGTTCCTGGTCATCAAGTGGCGGTCGGATCGATGGTCCGCACCGACGAGGCAGCCGACTGGGATGTCGTCGAGTGGCCGCAGGGCGAGACCGTCGCGGTCGCGGCCGCGCGGCTGCGGGTCGATCGTCCACCGGTCTACGTCGCCGTCTCCGGCAGCTCGCAGACGCCCGGCTTCCCGGTGTTGCGGCAGCTCTCGCAGGCGGTCGCGGCCGCGGTGGAGGCGCAGCGCTCGTTCGACGAGGAGCACCGGATCGCGGTCACCCTGCAGCGCAGCCTGCTGCAGTCGCGGCTGCCCGAGGTGCCCGGGGTCGAGCTGGCCGTGCGTTACGAGCCGGCCGGCGCGCAGACCGAGGTGGGCGGCGACTTCTACGAGCTGACCGTGCTGGACGGGAAGCTGCTGGTGGCGATCGGGGACGTGGCCGGGCATTCGCTGCACGCGGCCACGGTGATGGCCGAGCTGCGGCACGCCGTCCGCGCCTACGCGGTGGAGGGCCATTCGCCGGGCGCCGTGCTGGGGCTGGCGAACCGGTTCATGCGCACGGTGCTGCCGGCCGACTCGGCGACCCTCTGCCTGTTCACGCTCGACCCGGCCACCGGGCGGATCCGGATGGCGTCGGCCGGTCACCTGCCGCCGCTGTTGCACGTCGACGGTGAGGTGCGTTTCCTGTCGCCGCGCGGCGCGCTGCTCGGCCTGGACGCGCCGGAGCGGGCCGAGCAGGAGCTGGTGCTGCCGCCCGGGGGCACACTGGTGCTTTACACCGACGGGCTGATCGAGCGCCGGGACGCGGACATCGACGAGGGACTGCGGGCGCTGGCCGAGTGTGCGGCCGAGGTCGGGCCGGATCTCGACGCGTTCTGCAGCCGCCTGCTCAACCGCCTCGGCGGCTCCGGTGAGCAGGCCGACGACATCGCGGTGGTCGCGCTCCGCCGGGTTTGAGCCTTTCGGCGTACGGCATCGTGTCTCCTTGACGTCGGCTATTCACTCGGTGAATAGTAGCTCACATGTCGACCGCATACGTGCTGCTCGGGCTCCTGGCCGGTGGGCCCCGGCACGGGTATGACCTGAAACGGGCGCACGACGACCGCCTGCCCCAGGCCAAACCGGTGGCCTACGGGCAGGTGTATGCCACGCTCGGCCGGCTCGAGCGGGACGGGTTCGTCACGCCGTCCGGCCAGGATCAGGAGGGCGGGCCGGAGCGCACCTCCTACGAGCTGACCGAGCTCGGCCGGGACCGGCTGGCCGCCTGGCTGACCGAGGTGGAGCCGCCGGCGCCGTATGTCAGCAGTGTGCTGTTCAACAAAGTGGTGGTCGCGCTGCTGACCGCCGGAACCGAGCAGGCCACCGACTACCTCGCCGCACAACGGGCCGCCCACGTGGCCCGGATGCGGGAGCTGACCGCGACCAAGACCAGGCCCGGCGCGTCCGTCGGCGATGTCGTCGCCGCGGATTACGCGATCGGGCACCTCGACGCCGACCTGCGCTGGTTGCAGACAACCCTCGCCCGGGTCGCCGACCTGCAGAAGGAAGTGACGGCATGAGCGAGCTTGCGAGCGGATCATCGAGCTCAGTCAAGAAGGTCATGACCACAGCACTGTTGAGCGGCAAAGGCATCACCAAGAGCTATGGCGCGACACCCGCTCTGCGCGGGGTCGACATCACTGTCGGTGAGGGGGAGATCGTCGCGATCACCGGGCCGAGCGGCTGCGGCAAGTCCACGCTGCTGCACTGCCTGGCCGGCCTCCTCCGGGCCGACGAGGGCTCGGTCGTCTACCGCGAGCAGGACCTGAGCCTGTGGTCCGAGGCGTCTCGGTCCCGGCTGCGGCGCACCGAGTTCGGCGTGCTGTTCCAGTTCGGCCAACTGGTGCCGGAGCTGACCGCGGCCGAGAACGTCGCCCTCCCGCTGCTTCTCGCCGGTTCGGGGCGGCGAGACGCACGGGAGGCGGCGCTCGGCTGGCTCGATCGGTTCGGTGTCGCCGACGTGGCCGACAAACGGCCGGGCGCGATGTCCGGCGGTCAGCAGCAGCGCTGCGCGGCGGCCCGGGCGCTGGTCACCGGTCCGCGGGTAATTTTCGCGGACGAGCCGACCGGCGCGCTGGACCAGCTCAGCGGCGAGCAGGTGATGTCCGCGATGGTTCAGGCCGTGCGGGCCGAGGGCAGCTCGGTCGTGCTGGTCACGCACGAGGCGCCGATCGCGGCGTACGCGGACCGGGAGATCGTGCTGCGCGACGGCGCGATCGACCCGAGCGGGATCGGGATCTTCGGATGAGGGCGGGCACGCTGGTCCGGCTCAGTCTGGCCGGGAACCGCACCGACCGGATGCGGACCGCGCTGACCGCGGGAAGTGCGGCGCTCGGTGCGGTGGCGCTGCTCGCGGCCGCGACCGTCGCGTCGATCCACGGCGGCGCGTCGATCGACGCCCCGACGGGCCTGAGGACTTTGTCGCCCGGTTCCGATCAGTACGCGAGTGCCCTGCTCGTCGAGCAGGGCCTGCGTCCCGGCGTGATCTTCGCGCTGATCATGCTGGCGTTGCCGGTCCTGGCCCTGGCCGGGCAGTGCATCCGGCTCGGTGCTCCGGCCCGCGACCGGCGGCTCGCGGCGCTGCGGCTGGCCGGGGCGACCCCGGGGCAGACCGTGGTGATCGCCGGGGCGGAGACCGCGGCGGCCGGGCTGCTCGGGTCGATCGCCGGGTTCGGTGTCTATCTGGTGCTGCGCGTCGTCCTGGACCGCCGGAACGGGGACGGGAAACTTCTGCTGCCCACCGACGTACGGCCGAATACGTTGATCTTGATTGTGGCTCTTCTGATCGTGCCGGTGCTGGCCGGGCTGATCGGGCTGCTGCTGATGCGCCGCGTGGTGATCACTCCGCTCGGCGTGGTCCGGCGACTGCGCGAGGACGGGCCGCAGCCGTGGCCGGGCGTGCTGATCGTGCTCGGGCTGGTCCTGTTCGCGCCACGGACGCTGCAGAAGATCCTGCACCTGGCGCCGGAGGGCGGGAGGCTGCCGGACTGGCTGCCGCTGCTCCTGATGGGTGTCGGTGTGCTCCTCGTGATGATCGGCGTGGTGGCCGGCACCGGATGGATCTCCTACACCGCCGGGCGACTGCTCCGACGGTACGGACGTGGTCCGGTCGCCCTGCTCTCCGGCGCCCGCCTGATGGCCGACCCGTGGAACGGCAGCCGCACGATCGGCGCCCTGCTCGCGGCCGTGGTGTTCGGCGCCGGAACGCTGGGTCTCCGGGCCGATCTCGCCACCGATTTCGCCGCGCAGAGGCGGTTCGACGAGCTCATCGACCCGGCGTCCGCCGCCCTGAACTCGGCCCAGGACACCGCTTTCTACTTCGGCGCGATCCGTCTGGTGATGGTCGCGGTGACGATCGCGCTGGTGGTCGCGGCCGGCGGGGTGCTCGTCGCGTTGGCCGAGGGCATCGTGGCGCGGCGGCGCACGTTCGCGGCGATGACCGCCGGCGGGGTGCCGCAGGCCAAACTCGGCGCGACGCTGTTCGTGGTCACGTTCGTGCCGCTGCTGCCGGCGTTGCTGCTCGCGCTGGTCTGCGGGGTGTCGCTGATGCGCAGCATGCGGACCGAGGTGGTGGTCACCGACGACACCCTGACCTTGGCCCTGCCGATCCCGGTCCCGATCGGGTCGCTGGCGCTGCTCGGTGCCGGGGCGGTGCTGGCCATGCTGCTGGTGGTCGGCGCCGGGATGCTGGTGCTGCGGTCGAGCACCGACCTCGAGGAGATGCGGGCAAGCTGACGGAACCCTCGGGAAACCCTCCCCGGCGGGTGAGGCGCCCGGCCCGGCCGCGGGGTCAGGGTGGGGCATGCCCAAGAACAAACACGAGGACGGCCCGCTCCCGCGCATGCGAGAGAAGGAATACCAGCACGAGTTGCGCCGGCTCCACGGCGAGCTGGTCGCCATGCAGGAGTGGGTGAAGCGGGCCGGCGCCAAGGTCTGCGTCGTCCTCGAAGGGCGCGACACGGCCGGCAAGGGCGGAGTGATCAAGGCCATCACCGAGCGGGTCAGCCCGCGCGTCTTCCGGGTGGTGGCGCTGCCGGCCCCGACTGATCGGGAACGGTCACAGCTGTTCCTGCAACGCTACGTGCCGCACCTTCCCGGCGCCGGCGACGTGGTCCTGTTCGACCGCAGCTGGTACAACCGGGCCGGGGTGGAACGGGTGCTCGGCTACTGCACGCCCGAGCAGACCCAGCAGTTCCTGCGGTCGGTGCCCGAGGTCGAACGGGCCATGGTCGACTCCGGGGTGATCCTGCTGAAGTACTGGCTGGAGGTCAGCCCGGAGGAGCAGACGCGCCGGCTGGAAGGGCGCATCAACGACCCGCGCAAAGTGTGGAAGCTCTCCGACCTCGACCTCAAGTCGTACAGCCGGTGGTACGACTACTCCCGCGCGCGGGACGAGATGTTCCGGACCACCGACACCGCCTGGGCGCCCTGGTTCGTGGCGCACACCGACGACAAAAAACGGGGACGGCTGAACATCATCAGCCACCTGCTGTCGAGCGTGCCCTACGAGCCGCTCGAACGCCACGACGTGAAACTGCCCAAGCGGGAGAAGCCGAACGGGTACCGGGAGCCGGCGCTGCCACTGCACCGGATCCCGGAACCGTTCTAGATCAGGCTGCTCCGGCGGTGTCGAGGATCCAGGCGAGGACGAAGGCCTCTTCCTTCCACGAGTCGTACCGGCCGCTCGGACCGGCGTGACCCGCGCCCATCTCCGTCTTCAGCAGGAACTGGCCCTCCGGGGCGACCACGCGCAGGCGAGCGACCCACTTGGCCGGCTCGTGGTAGAGCACGCGCGTGTCATTCAGGCTGGTCACGGCAAGGATCTTGGGGTATGGCAGCTTCGCGACGTTCTCGTACGGACTGTACGACTTCATGTACGCGTAGACCTCCGCCGACTCGAGCGGATTGCCCCACTCCTCCCACTCGGTGACGGTCAGCGGCAGAGACGGGTCGAGGATCGAGGTCAGCGGGTCGACGAACGGGACCTCGGCGACGATGCCGGCGAACGTTTCCGGCGCCAGGTTCGCCACCGCGCCCATCAGCAGGCCACCGGCCGAGCCGCCGCGGGCCACGAGACGGTCCGCGCTGGTCCAGCGGTTGCGGATCAGGGCCTCGGCGCAGGCGACGAAGTCGGTGAACGTGTTCCTCTTGGCCAGCAGCTTGCCGTCCTCGTACCACCGGCGGCCCATCTCACCACCGCCGCGGACGTGCGCGATCGCGAAGACCACGCCGCGGTCGAGCAGGGAGAGACGGGCGATCGAGAAGTACGGGTCGATGCTGTGCTCGTACGACCCGTAGCCGTAGAGCACGGCCGGGGCCGAACCGTCCCGCACGACGCCCTTGCGCGTCACGATCGACACCGGGATGCGCGTCCCGTCCGGAGCCGGGGCCCACTCGCGGAACTGCTCGTAGTCGGCCGGGTCGTAACCGCCCAGGACCGGCTTGCGCTTGCGCAGCGTCATCGTGCGCGTGACCAGATCCACGTCGTAGACCGACTCCGGGACGACCAGCGACGTGTAGCTGATCCGGACCGAGGCGGTGTCGTACTCCGGGTTGCCGCTGAGGCCGACGCTGTAGAGCGGCTCGGGGAACTCCATGTCATACGCGTCGGTGCTGCCGTCGCCCATCACGCGCAAGCCGGTCAAACCGTCCTTGCGCAGCGAGATCACGATGTGCCGGGCGAACGCGTCGACGGACTCCAGCCGGGTGCCGGGCTGATGGGCGACCAGCTCCACCCACTCGCCGGGGGCGTCGACCGACGTGTACGCCACGGCGAAGTCCTCGGCGTCCCGGTTGTGCAGGATCAGGAACCGGTGGCCGTGGTGCTCGATCTGGTACTCCACACCCTGCCGGCGTTCGGCGATCAGGACGGGATCGCTGGTGGGGGCGTCGGCGGGGATGACCCGTACCTCAGAAGTGATCTTGCTCTGGGCGTCGATCACGATGAACTTCTCGCTGCGGGTCAGCTCGACGCCGACCCAGAACCGCTCGTCGGTCTCGTGGTAGACGACCACGTCCTCCCGGGAGGGCTCGCCGACCACGTGCCGGTGCACCCGGTCGGGGCGCCACGCCTCGTCGACCGTGATGTAGAACAGCACGCTGCCGTCGGCTGACCAGGCGCTGCCGTAGAACGTGTCCGGCACCTCGTCGGCCAGCACCTCGCCGGAGCGCAGATCCTTGACCCGCAGGGTGAAGCGCTCGTCGCCCTCGAAATCGGTCGAGAAGGCCAGCCAGTTGCCGTCCGGACTGACGTCGAACGTGCCCAGCGCGAAGAAATCCCTCCCCTCGGCCAGCACGTTGCCGTCGAGCAGCACCTCCTCACCGGGGCGCTCGTCGCCGGCCGGCGGATCGGTCTCACCGGGGCGGACCGGGACGCGGCACTGGATGCCGTACTGCTTGCCCTCCTCGGTGCGCGTGTAGTACCAGAAGTTGCCCTTGCGGCTGGGGACCGAGAGATCGGTCTCCTGCGTGCGGCCCTTGATCTCCTGGAACACCTTGTCGCGCAGACCGGCGAGGTGTGCGGTGGCGGACTCGGTCCACGCGTTCTCCGCCTCCAGATAGGCGGTGGTGGCCGGGTCCTCTTTGTTCATCAGCCAGGCGAACTCATCGGTGACCGTGTCGCCGTGGTGGGTGCGCTCGGAGGGGTCCTGGCGGGCGGCCGGTGGGCCGGCGGGCGATTCGGTCGTCACCCGGACCACGTTACCGGCGGAATGGTCCGGGATCAGTTTCTTACACACCTCGACCTCGGTCATTCGAACATGTGTACGATATGCCAGAGTGGACGATCTTCAGCTCTGCGCTCCGGTCTGGTGGGGAGGCCTCGGACGTGACTGATTCCCTTCTCGACGCGCTCGTGGACATCTGTGGTCCCGACTTCGCCCGTCCGGCGAGGTCGGTGGACCAGGTGGGCGGGCACCGCGCCGGCTTCGTCGCGGTGCCCGCGACCGGGCCGGCCGCCGCGGCCACGCTGCGCCTCGCCGCCGAGAGAGGGCTCAGCGTCCGGGCGCGGGGTTCAGGCAGCAAAATCAATTGGGGTACGCCGCCGGCGGGGCTGGACATCATCGTCGACACGGGTCGCCTCAACGGCATGTGGCACCACCGCGGCGCGACCACGACGGTGGCCGCCGGGACACCCGTCTCCGCTGTTCAGGCCGCTCTCGCGTTGCAGGGCAAGCGGCTCGCGGTGGATCCGCCGTCACCCCGCGCCACGATCGGCGGGATGCTCGCGGTCAACGAGGCCGGCCCGCTCGCCCACCGGTTCGGCAGCCCGGCCGAGCAGACCGAGAGCGTCACGTTCGCCGAGGCTTCGGGCGCCGAGCGCGAGACCGACGGGGAGAACGGGCGGCCCGGCATCGCCGAGATCGACGGCGTGATCACGTCCGCGACTCTGCGGGTCCACCCGCTGCCTCCGGCCCGCCGCTGGGTGGGCCGCTCGGTGCGCACCCCGGCCGCGGTCGCCGAGCTGGTCGAGCAGGCGGTCGCGCAGAGCCTGGAGCCGAGCGCGATCGAGGTGGACCTGCCGGGCGCGGCCGAGGGCACGGTGGCGGTGCTGATCGAGGGCGACGCTGCGTCGGTCGACGGCCGCTCGGCGAAACTCGCGCAGGTCTGGGGTTCGGAGACCGTCCTGGCCGAGCAGGGTCCGCCCTGGTGGGGGCGCTACCCGTTCGGGTCCGGCGACGTGGCCGTGCGGATCTCGGTGCGGCCCGAGGGCCTCCAGGCCGTGACCTATGCGCTGCGTGATCTCTGCGGGGCGCCCGTGCCGTTGCGCGGGTCGGCCGGGTTGGGGACGGTGCATGCCGTGCTGCCCGCCGGCCTGCCCGTTCGCCGGTTGAGCGACATCGTGGCCGGGGTGGAGCAGGTGCTGCTGGCTCGGAGTGGGCGGGTCGTGGTGGTGTCCGCGCCGCCGGCCCTGGCGAGCGAGCTGGAGATGGCCGAGCCCCGTGACCTGTTCTAGATTTGCCCGCTCGGGAACCGGAGACTTGCCCCATGAGTTTGCTCGTCACCCTCGTCACTCCGCTCGGCCGGCTGCTGCGCAACAAACGACCCGATGAGAGCCTCAGCATCCGGCACGCCTCGGAGGTGGCCGCGCCGCGCGCCATCGAGCTGCGGTCGGCCGCGTTCGAGCACGGCGGTGAGATCCCCGACCGGCACTGCTCGCTCGACCTCGGGCCGAACATCTCACCCGAGCTCAGCTGGAGCGGCCTCCCCGACGGCACCGAGCAGTTGCTGTTCGTGCTGGAGGACATCGACGTGCCGATGAGCCGGCCCGGGCTGCACACGATCGCGCTGCTCCCGGCCGACCTCGACGGCCTCGCGGAGGGGGCGCTGACCACGGCGAACCCGGCGTTCCGGTTCGTGCCGGGCGCGCGGGGCCGGGTCGGCTACTTCGGGCCGCGCCCGTTGCCCGGTCACGGCCTGCACCGATACGGCTTTCACCTGTACGCCCTGGGCCGCGCGGTCCCCGCCGACGCCGCACTGCCGGGTCTCCCGGCCGTGCTCGCGACCGTTCGCGGTCACGTCCTCGCCGACGGCTTCCTGGAGGGCGTCAAGGCCGGCTGACAGACTTGGATCGTGGTCGACATCTATGAGCTCCTGCCCCGGGAGCGCACGCCCGGGCACTATCGCGACCTCGCCCTGGACCCGCGGATCGATCAGGAGGGGTTGCGAACTCTGGCGGTCAGCGGGTTTCCGTTCGTCCGCGCCGCCGTCGCCGGCAATCCGCGGGCCGACGCCCGGACGCTGGCCACGATCCGGTTGGACGACCTGGACAAGTACACACGCAACGGGCTGCTCACGACTCTGGCCCGGCACCAGAACGCGGACCGGGCGCTCCTCCTCGACCTGCTGCGCTGGGCGGTGTGGCTGCTCAACCAGCCGAACACGCGGCCGTATTCGCTCATGCTCACGCTGGCCGGGCGAGCGGAGCTCAGCCGGGCGGAGGTGCTGACCGTGACCAAGCAGCCCAACTCGTCACGGCGGATGAGCAACAGGGTGGCCCGTGCCCTCGACGAGCGCGGATCTGCCTAGAAGTGGGCGGGGAGCAGGGTGGCGGTCTCGGCGGCCAGGTGGCGGCCCATCCGGGCCACGTCACCGACCGCGTAGGTCAGGTAGGCGAACTGCCCGACCTCCCGCACTCCGGTCAGGATCAGCTCGTCGACGTGCAGCTTGTGGCGCAGCAGCGGCGTGCCCGAGCCCAGCACGGCCGGGGCGATGCCCAGAATGATCTCGTCGAGCAGGCCCTGCTGGGCGAACTGGGCGACCAGGTCGCCGCCGCCGGCCAGCCAGACGTTCTTGCCCTGGGCGGCGACGAGCATGGCCTCGTGGACCCGCCGGACGTCGCCGCTGATCATGAACACGTTGGCGTCCGGGACCGGCGGCAGGTCACGGTGGGTGAAGACCCAGCAGGGCACCTCGCCGTACATGTCGTGCCAGTTCTGCGGCTCTTCCAGCAGGTTGTCGTTCTCCAGCACCCATTCGTAGGTGGTCGCGCCCATGGCGAACGCGCCGACGCCGGCGAAGAACTCGCCGAACGGGTTCGCGGTTCCCTCGTCCACCTCGAAGAGCCAGTCCAGCGAGTTGTTCGCGTCGGCAATGTAGCCGTCGATGCTGGTGGCGGTGTAGTACTGCGTCTTCGCCATGCCAACACCATGCCACGCCGACGGCGACAAAAAGGGCAGATCGATCAAGCGGTTGGTGGGGTCACCGCGTACCGCAGATTGGCGAACTGACCGAGCTGACTCACCGACGTCAGGCTCAGGCGCTGCGAGGTGAGCCGCCGGGGCAGCAGCGGAGCACCGGTACCGAGCGTTGCCGGGGCCACCCCCAGGATCAGCTCGTCGAGCAGGCCGGCGTCGGCGAACGACCCGACCAGTTCACCGCCACCGACCAGCCACACGTTCTTCTCGCCGGCCGCGGCGGTCATCTCCCGGTGCACGGGGGCGACTTCACCGCGTACGAAATGCAGGTGTGCGCCGGGAATGCGCGGCAGCTCACGGTGAGTGAAGATCCAGGCCGGAGTGTCGCCGTAAGGCGAAAGCCACTTCTCGGGTTCCTCCACCGCGTTCTCGTGCGCGAGGACCCACTCGTAGGTGGTCGCGCCCATGGCGAACGCGCCGACCCCGTCGAAGAACTCGCCGAACGGGTTGGCGTCGCCGCCGTCGTCGACTTCGAAGAGCCAGTCCAGCGAGTTGTCCGGGTCGGCGATGAAGCCGTCGATCGTGGTCGCGGTGTAGTACTGGGTCTTCATCCACCCACGATGTCAGGCGTCGTTGCGCAGCACCAGAATCGCGATGTCGTCGCGCGGCTCCTCCACCGAGAAGTTGATCGTGGTGGAACGCAGCCGGGCCGCCATCGCGTCGGCCGGGTAACCGGCCAGCGGCGCGGCCGCCTCCCGCAGCCGGCCGGACCCGAAGAGCTCCCGCCCGCGGCGCCGCTCGGTCACCCCGTCGGTGTAGAAGATCAGCGAGTCGCCGGCGAGGAGCGTGACCTCGGCGTTCGGAGAAGTGATCGCCTCCAGCAAACCCAGCGCCGTGCCGCCCTCGCCGACGAACGTCGTCCGGCCGTCGTTGCGCACCAGCACCGCCCGGTCGTGCCCGGCCAGGTGCAGGCAGACGCGGAGGCTGCCGTCCGAGTGGCGGGTCACGGAGGCCATCGCGAGCGTGCAGTACCGCCCGCCGCCGCGCTGCACCAGCGTGCGGTTGACCCGCTGGAGAATCTCGCTCAGCGACTTGCCGTCGTCGACCAGGATCCGGATCACGTCGCGGACCAGGCCGGTCACGGTGGCCGCCTGCACCCCCTTGCCGGAGACGTCACCGACCACGACCAGCCAGCGATCCTCCCCGAAGGGCATCACGTCGTAGAAGTCGCCACCCACCTCGGAACCGGTCGGCACGTATTCCGCGGCGAACCCGATGCCGTCGACGTGCGGCAACGCCGGGGGGAGAAGAGAGGCTTGGAGCGTACGCGCAACCGTGCGCCGCTCGTCGTGAATCCGCGCGTTGTCGATGGCCAGGGCAGCCCGCCGCGCCACGTCCTCCAGCACCGCCACCTCGTCGGCGTCGTGCCGATGCTTCGCGTGCCGCCCCACCGCGAGCGTGCCGAGCCGCGCCCCGCGGGCCACCAGCGGCACCGCGAAGCCCTCCAGCGGCGCCCCGAACATCACCTGGGTGCCCAGCCGGGACGCCTCCTCGAGCCGGGCCAGTATCGACTCGGGGCCGGACTCGGCGAGCGTCGCGTGCAGGTTGGCCAGCGTGGACTCCTCGGCGTGGGTAGCCGCGGCCAGCTGCAGCCGCCCCCACGCGTCGGTGGTGTGCACCGCGCACCACTGGCCCAGCCGGGGCACCACGAGCTGCGGGATCAGCGCCATCGTGAGGTTCACGTCGAGGGACTGGGCGAGCAGCTCGGACGCCTCGGCCAGGAATGTGATCCAGGTGGCCCGGCGCACGTCGGCGCGACGCAACCGGTCGTTCTCCAGGTGCAGCGAGAACCGCTCGGCGACCATGGCGGCCAGCGACTGCGCGTAGCCGACCGGGGCCGCGTCCAGCTCCAGCTCCCCCGAGTACGGCCGGTGCACGCTCAACGGCACCCGGATCGTGTCGGCGTTGTCGCGCGGGGCCCGGCCGTACCGTGCGAGAAGTTGTCTTCCCATGCCGTCACCGCGGTCGACCCGCAGCACGCCGCCGGCCGCCCCGGTCAGCCGGGCCAGCCGGGAGAGCAGGTCGTGGGCCAGGTCCGCGAGACCCTCGTCGGTCTGCCGGTCGGAGCCGCTGCGCAGCAGCCCGGTCAGCGCACCCAGGCTCGGGGTGTCGGCCGTCGCCGGGATCCGCGACCCGTCGGTGCCGTCGGGCGCGTGATGGTCGAGGTGGAACCAGACGCCCTTGCCGTCGCCCTCGTGCACGGTGCCCCAGCGGCTGGCGAAGTGGTCGACCAGCAGCAGGCCACGGCCGCGCTCGGCGACCTCACCGATGTCCGGGCTCTCGTTCTTCGGCCCGACCGCGAGCTGCTCGACCGGGCCGGGCGCGAAGTCGGTGACGGTCACGGTCAGCCCGGACGTGTCGGCGGTGACCTCGATGTCCAGGTCGGTGTTGGCGTGCACCACCGCGTTGGTGGACAGTTCGGTGGTCAGCAGCAGGGCCTCGTTGAGCAGGCCGTCCAGCCCCGCCTCCTCCAGCACCGAGCGGACCAGCGCGCGCGCCGCCGCCGGAGTCCGGCGATCATTGGGGAGGCGGGCCCGGCGCACCAGGGTGCCGGACGTCGCTCCCGCGGGGATGCTCGTCCTGGTTCCTACCTCGGCTGGCACAGCATGCATCCTCTCCCTTGGGTGGGTGTATGCACAAAGTCGTCTCTCGCATTGACCCGGTCGGGCGAGAGAGGATAGGTACCCCCGGCAGCTTGGAACAGCGAGTGAGGACAGCATGACTGCGGCCAAGGAAGCCAGCGTCGGCGGCCCCGACGAGACCGTTCTGCTCGGTGAGCTCGCCGAGGCGCTGCGACGGGTCCGGCGCGGTGATCTCAAGGTTCGCCTGCCCCGGCGTGGCGGCCCGGCCGGTGCGGTGGCGGAGGCGTTCAACGAGGTCATCTCGCTGCAGGAGCGGCAGAATCTCGACCTCAAGCGGATCAGCCGGATCGTCGGCCGCGAGGGCCGGCTCACCGAGCGGCTGGACGAGGAAGGGCTGGACGGTTCCTGGGCCGACAGCGTCCGTTCGATCAACTCGCTGATCGACGATCTGGGCCGGCCGACGACGGAGATCTCCCGGGTCGTCGGCGCGGTGGCCGAGGGCGATCTCTCCCAGCACATGGCGCTGGAGATGGACGGTCGCCCCCTGCGGGGTGAATTCCTGCGCATCGGCCGGACCGTGAACACGATGGTCGATCAGTTGTCGTCCTTCGCCGAGCAGGTCACCCGGGTCGCCCGCGAGGTCGGCACCGAGGGTGAGCTGGGCGGTCAGGCCGACGTCCGCGGCGTCGCCGGCACCTGGAAGGACCTCACCGACTCGGTGAACACGATGGCGTCCAACCTGACCCATCAGGTGCGCTCGATCTCGCAGGTGGCGACCGCGATGGCCCGCGGCGACCTGTCGCAGAAGATCACGGTGGCCGCCCGCGGCGAGGTCGCCGAGCTGTCCGACACGATGAACGGGCTGACCGACACCCTGCGGCTCTTCGCCGAGCAGGTCACCCGGGTCGCCCGCGAGGTCGGCACCGAGGGCAAGCTGGGCGGTCAGGCCGAGGTGCCGAACGTGGCCGGCACCTGGAAGGACCTCACCGACTCGGTGAACTCGATGGCGTCGAACCTGACGAGTCAGGTCCGCAACATCGCCCAGGTCTCCACCGCGGTGGCCAAGGGTGACCTGTCGCAGAAGATCACGGTGGCCGCGCAGGGCGAGATCCTGGAGCTCAAGGACACCGTGAACACGATGGTGGATCAGCTGTCGTCGTTCGCCGACGAGGTGACCCGGGTGGCCCGCGAGGTCGGCACCGAGGGCCGGCTCGGCGGTCAGGCCCAGGTCCGGGGCGTCTCCGGCACGTGGCGTGACCTCACCGAGAACGTGAACCAGCTCGCCGCGAACCTCACCGCCCAGGTCCGCAACATCTCGCAGGTCTCCACCGCGGTGGCCAAGGGCGACCTGTCGCAGAAGATCACGGTCGACGCCCGCGGCGAGATCCTGGAGCTGAAGAACACCGTGAACACCATGGTCGATCAGCTGTCGTCGTTCGCCGACGAGGTGACCCGGGTGGCCCGCGAGGTCGGCTCAGAGGGCAAGCTCGGCGGTCAGGCCCAGGTCAAAGGCGTTTCCGGTACGTGGCGTGACCTGACCGACAACGTCAACTACATGGCGTCGAACCTGACGAGCCAGGTCCGCAACATCGCCTCGGTCACCACCGCCGTGGCGAAGGGCGATCTGGGCCAGAAGATCACGGTCGACGCGCGTGGCGAGATCCTCGAGCTGAAGTCCACTGTCAACACGATGGTGGATCAGCTGTCGTCGTTCGCCGACGAGGTGACCCGGGTGGCCCGCGAGGTCGGCACCGAGGGCAAGCTCGGCGGTCAGGCGCAGGTGCGCGGCGTGGCCGGCACGTGGCGGGACCTGACCGACAACGTCAACTCGATGGCCTCCAACCTGACCAGCCAGGTCCGCAACATCGCCCAGGTCTCCACCGCGGTGGCCAAGGGTGACCTGTCGCAGAAGATCACGGTCGACGCCCAGGGCGAGATCCTGGAGCTGAAGAACACCGTGAACACCATGGTGGATCAGCTGTCGTCGTTCGCCGACGAGGTCACGCGCGTGGCCCGCGAGGTCGGTTCGGAGGGCAAGCTCGGCGGTCAGGCGCAGGTGCGCGGCGTGGCCGGCACGTGGCGGGACCTGACCGACAACGTCAACTACATGGCGTCGAACCTGACCGCCCAGGTCCGCAACATCGCCTCGGTCACCACCGCCGTCGCCAAGGGTGACCTGGGGCAGAAGATCACCGTCGACGCCCGTGGCGAGATCCTCGAGCTGAAGAACACCGTGAACACCATGGTCGACCAGCTGTCGTCGTTCGCCGACGAGGTGACCCGGGTCGCCCGCGAGGTCGGTTCGGAGGGCAAGCTCGGCGGTCAGGCCCAGGTCAAGGGCGTTTCCGGTACGTGGCGTGACCTCACCGACAACGTCAACCAGCTCGCCTCCACCTTGACCATCCAGCTCCGTGCGATCGCTGAGGTCTCTACCGCCGTGACCCGCGGTGACCTGACCCAGAGCGTGGCCGTCGAGGCCCAGGGCGAGGTCGCCGAGCTGAAGGACAACATCAACCAGATGATCGTGACGCTCCGCGACACCACCAAGACCAACGCGGAGCAGGGCTGGCTCGACTCGAACCTGGCCCGCATCGGCGGCCTGCTGCAGGGCCAGCGGGACGTCGGCGAGGTCTGCCGCATGATCATGACCGAGGTGACGCCGCTGGTGGACGCGCAGCTCGGCGCGTTCTTCCTGGTCGACAACGAGGAAGCGGTGATGCGTCTGCGACTGGCCGCGGCGTACGGGTACGTCGCCCGCGACCACGAGGTCACCTTCGGCCCGGGTGAGGGCCTGGTCGGTCAGGCCGCGGTGTCGCGCCGCACGATCCGGGTGCGCGCGACTCACGACGGCATCCTGACCATGCGCTCGGCGCTGCTCGCGATGCCGCCGAACGACCTGGTCGTGCTGCCGGTGCTGTTCGAGGGGGAGATGCTCGGGGTGATCGAGTTCGCCTCGGTGGCCGCCTTCTCGGGCCTGCACCTGACCTTCCTGGAGCGCCTGGTCGCGACGATCGGGGTGGCGTTGAACACGATCCAGGCCAACCGGCGTACCGAGGAGTTGCTCGCGCAGTCGCAGCGGCTGGCCCGGGAGATGCAGGACCAGTCGGCCGAGCTGCAGCGGACCAACGCCGAGCTGGAGGACAAGGCCAAGCTGCTGAGCGAGCAGAAGGCCAACATCGAGCTGAAGAACCGGGAGATCGAGCTCGCCCGCCTCGGCCTGGAGGAGAAGGCACAGCAGCTGTCGCGGGCCAACACGTACAAGTCCGAGTTCCTGGCCAACATGAGCCACGAGCTGCGGACCCCGCTGAACTCGTTGCTCCTGCTGGCCCGGTTGCTGGCCGACAACACCGACCGGAACCTGACCGAGAAGCAGATCGAGTTCGCCCGGACCATTCACAGTGCCGGTTCCGACCTGCTCTCGCTGATCGACGACATCCTGGACCTGTCGAAGATCGAGGCCGGCCGGATGGACGTCGAGCCGGACGTGGTCGACTTCGACGGCATCCGCAGCTACGTCGAGCAGGCGTTCGCACCGCAGGCCGAGGACAAGGGGCTGCGGTTCGAGGTGGAACTGGCCCCCGACCTGCCGGACTCGATCGTCACCGACCCGCAGCGGCTCCAGCAGATCCTGCGCAACCTGCTCTCCAACGCGGTGAAGTTCACCGACAACGGCTCGGTGACGCTGAGCATCTTCGCCGCCTCGCGGGACAGTGATCGGGACGTCCCGTCCCTGGTCAGCGGGGAGCAGATGGTCGCGTTCGCGGTGCGGGACACCGGGATCGGCATCTCGGACGAGAAACTCGCGATCATCTTCGAGCCGTTCCAGCAGGCCGACGGCACGACCACCCGGAAGTACGGGGGCACCGGCCTGGGCCTGTCGATCAGTCGCGAGTTCGCGGCGCTGCTCGGCGGCACCATCGCGGTCCGCTCGGTGCCGAACGAGGGGTCGACGTTCACGCTCTACATGCCGGAGGCGCTGACCTCCGACGCGATTCCGATGCCGGCTCTGCCCGCGGCGCCGGCCAAGGCGATCTCGGTACGCCCGGTGGCGTCCCTGGACATGCCGCTGATCGAGCGCTCCCGCCCGGAGGAACCGGCGCCGATCCACCCGGCCGGCCGGCAGCTGGACGGCGCCACGGTGCTGATCGTCGACGACGACGTGCGCAACGTGTTCGCCCTGACCAGCGCTCTGGAGATGCACGGGCTGAACGTTCTCTACTCGGACAACGGGGTGGACGGCGTCCGCATTCTCAACGAGCATCCAGAGGTGGACATCGTGCTGATGGACGCGATGATGCCGGACCAGGACGGGTATGAGACCACGCGGGGAATCCGCCGGAATCAGCGCTTCCGCGACCTACCGGTAGTGTTCCTGACAGCGAAGGCGATGCCCGGTGACCGGGAGTCGGCTCTCGCCGCCGGCGCCAGTGACTACATCACCAAGCCGGTCGACCTGGACGAGTTGATCGAGTTGATGGCGCGCTGGGTGAACGCGGAGACCACGGAACCGGAACGCGGCTGAGACCGTCTCTCTGACGGGGAGCCGCGGCGGAAGGAACGAGGTGAGCACGCGTGGGTGAGCGCGCCAAGGCATTGCTGGTCGACGACCGGAAGGACAACCTGCTGGCCCTGGAGGCGATTCTGCAGGGTCTTCCGGTGACCGCGGTCGCCGTCGAGAGCGGTGAGGCCGCGCTCAAACAGCTGCTCACCGATGATTTCGCGGTGATCCTGCTGGATGCGCACATGCCCAACATGGATGGTTTCGAGACGGCCAGTCACATCAAACGGCGGGAACGGACCAGGCACGTGCCGATCCTGTTCCTGACCGCGGCCGACCGGGACGCCCAGCTCGCCCTCCGGGGTTACGCCGTGGGCGCGGTGGACTATCTGACGAAGCCGTTCGACCCGTGGGTGCTGCGGGCCAAGGTGTCCGTCTTCGTCGAGCTGTGGGGGAAGAACCAGCAGCTGAAGGCGCAGTCCGAGGCAACCCGGGAGCGAGATGCGCAGTGGGCCCGGCTGACCGAGACGGTCGACGAGGCGGCCCGCGTGCTGCGGGCCGGCGGCGAGGACGCGGCCACCGAGGCCCTGGCGCTACTGGAGAAGGCTCGCTGGGGTAGTTAACTGCATGTGACCTAGGTCACCTGGGGCAACGAAGTTGATCGCCCGCGCCACAAGCGGTCGAAGCCTCTTCCCCCAGGAGCTAGGAGCAACATGCGGCACGCACACCCCGACGACGCCATGGCCGCGAGCCGTCGTCGCCGCCGGATGATCACGGGCCTCGGCGCTGCGGGAGCCGCCGGTGCGGTCACCGCGCTCGTGGCGGTTCTCGTCCCCAACGCTTCGGCCAGCAGCACGACGTTCAGCGACGACTTCGAGAACGGCACGAGCGCCTGGTCGAAGTCCGGCGGCACCTGGGCCGTGGTGACCGACGGGTCGAAGGTGTACAACCAGTCCAAGGCGGACAGCGAGCTCGCCCGGGTCTTCGCCGGCGACACCTCGTGGGGCGACTACTCGGTGCAGGCCAAGGTCAAGGGCGGCACGTTCGGCAGCGGCGGCCTGGCCGGCATCGCGGCCCGGGCCAGCAGCTCCTCGACGATGTACCGGCTGGCCCTGCTCGGCACCGGCAAGGCCGAACTGCAGGCGGTCAAGGGCAGCACCGTGTCGGTGCTCGCCTCGACGCCGGTGAGCGGCGCCACGGCCTGGCACACGCTCCGCATCGACGCCTCAGGATCCACGATCAAAGGCTTCCTCGACGGTACGGCCATCGGTAGCGCCACCGGCACCCTTGCCGCCAAGGGCCGGATCGGCCTGGTCACCAGCTTCGCCTCGGCATCGTTCGACGACGTCGCGGTGACCCCGGTCTCCGCCGCGACCGCAACGGCCACCGCCACGGCGACCGCGACCGCCACGGCGACCGCCTCGCCGAGCGCGACCAAGACGGCCACGGCTTCCCCGAGCGCGACCAAGAGCGCCACCGCCACGCCGACCAAGACGGCCACGGCCACCCCGACCGCGACCACGTCCGCGTCGACCACCTGGCCGACCGCGACCGGGTCGAAGGCGGTCACCGCCACCATCGAGGTGAAGACCAGCCTGGACGGCGGCAACGTCCGCTACTTCGGCAGCGGTGACCTGGGCACCGACTCGCAGGACGAGGACCAGGGCCCGCTCTTCGAGCTCGCCGACGGCGCCACCCTGTCGAACGTGATCCTCGGCGACCCGGCCGCGGACGGCGTGCACTGCCTCGGCTCCTGCACCCTGACCAACGTCTGGTGGGAGAACGTCGGCGAGGACGCCGCGACGTTCAAGGGCGGCACCTCGGCCGTCTACACCGTGAACGGCGGCGGGGCCAAGGGCGCCGACGACAAGGTCTTCCAGCACAACGGCGGCGGCACTCTGACCATCAAGAACTTCCAGGTCAGCGACTACGGCAAGCTCTACCGCTCGTGCGGCAACTGCAAGACCCAGTACAAGCGCTCGGTCGTCGTGCAGAACGTGATCGCCACCGGCAAGGGCAAGGCGCTGGTCGGCATCAACACCAACTTCGGTGACACCGCGACGCTGTCCGGCATCACCGTGGTCGGCGCACCGACGCTGAAGGTCTGCGACAAGTTCAAGGGCAACAACACCGGCGCCGAGCCGACCGAGATCGGTTCCGGGGCGGACGGCGTGAACTGCATCTACTCGGATTCCGACATCACCTTCAAGTGATGTCCGGTGGCCGCCGGGTGCCAGCCCGGCGGCCACACACCCCGATTTGAAGGGTCCCGATGCGCGACGCCGCATTCCACGCGTACTTCGAGCGGCACTACGACTCGTTGTCGCGGCTTGCGTACCTGATGATCGGGGACGCGTCGGCCGCCGACGACCTGGCGGCCGACGCGATGACCGAGGTGTGGCGGCACTGGGACCGGGTCCAGGCCGCGGACGACCCCGCGGCGTACGGGCATGGGATCTTGATGAATCTCGCCCGGAACTGGATCCGCAGACGCAGCCGGGAACGCCTGTTCTCGCTGGAGGTCCTGAAACGGGCCCCGGAGTCGGACGTCCCGGCCGTCCTGGACGTGCGCCGGGCTCTGGCCCGGCTGCCGCACCGGCGGCGGGCCTGCGTGGTTCTGCGGTACGCGTTCGACATGTCCGAGCGCGAGGTCGCCACGACCCTCGGGATCTCCGAGGGTGCGGTGAAGAGCGCGACCTCGCGCGGAGCGAAACAACTGGCCGAGATGCTCGGCGGCAGTCTGGCCCGGATCAACGGATGGGAGGCGGCGGCGTGATGCTCACCGACGACGAGCTGCGCGCGGTGCTGCGCGCCGAGGCGGCGGCCCACCAGCCCGACCGCGCCGTGATCCTGAACCGGGTCACCAGGAGCGCGATGCGGACCGAGGCGGCGCGGCGACGCGCGCCCCGGGTCCGGATCGCCGGAGCGGCGGCGGCCGTGGCCGCCGTCATCGGGGGCGGCGGCTTCGCCCAATGGGCACTGGCCGGCGGAACGGGATCCAGCCGGCCGACGCCGCCGCCCCCACCCGTCACCACCACGGTGACCACCCCGGCCACCCCGCAGCCTTCGGCGAGCTCCTCGCCGAAGCCCAGCCGGACCAGCTCGTCGCCGAAATCACACCGGTCCCCGTCCGCGCCGCCGTCCTCCGCCGCGCCGGCCGGGACGTCGCCGCTGTGGGCCGACGGGTCGGTCGACGTCGGCGGGAAGACGCAGGCCAGCAGCGTGGTGACGATCAAGACGAGCGAGTCGCTGACCGCGCTGGACGTGACGATCCGGCTGGCCGAGACGGCCGAGCTGACCTCCCGGGGCGGCAGCCAGCAGGTGCCGGGCGCGAGCGTCAACAGCAGCGTCACCGAGGAGGCGGGCGTGCTGGTCTACCACTTCACGCTGTCGTCGGGGGACACGATCGCGCCGGGGACGTACACGTTCTTCGCGCGTTACACCTACGCCTCGGGCGGCCGGGATGCCGGTGCGGACACCTACGCCGTGTCCGCGACCAGTGGATCCGGGGCCGCGCTGACGGCCGGCGGCGCTTTCGGCTGAGCTTCCGGCTGAGCTTTTGGCTGAGCGCAGCCGCGGTTGTCCACAGGGGAAAACCGGCTCCCAGGCTGGTGTGACAGCATCGGGGCATGCCCGACCTGACGTTGCGGGAGATGCCCGCGAGCGACTTCGACGAGTGGTATGACGCCGCGGTCCGTGGCTATGCCGATCTTCAGACCTCGGCCGGCGTGTGGCGGGCCGAGGAGGCGCTGCGGCTCTCCGCCGAGAAGCACGAGAGCCTGCTGCCGGCGGGCCGGGCCACCCCGGAGACGATCCTCCTGCAGGGCCTGCGCCCGGACGGCGCGGTGGTCGGCACGCTGTGGATCAGCCTCGTGCACCCGCGCGGCGTCGCCGACTGCGCTTACCTGTTCGACATCGAGGTCGTCGAGGAGCATCGCTCCGCCGGTTACGGCCGGGCCCTGCTCACGGCGGCCGAGGGCGTGGTCCGCGACCGCGGGATCAGCGCGCTGGAGCTCAACGTCCACGGGGACAACACCCGCGCGATCAACCTCTACGCGTCTTCCGGATATCGGCTGGTGACCCAGCAGATGCGCAAGGACCTCGGCTCAGGGCGTGGTGATCATGAGGGCTGACCTCAGCCCGGTGATGTCCAGCACCCGCATCAGGAAGTCACCCACGTTGGCCAGCGCCAGCACCGACTGGTTGTGCTGGGCCTTGCGGCTGAGCACCACCAGCGTGCCGAGGCCCTGCGAGTCGCAGAACGTGACACCCGCCATGTCCAGCACGATCCGCGTCGGCGGGTCAGCCGCGAGGACGTCATTGACGAGGGTGGACAACTCCGTGACCGTGAGCACGTCGATCTCCCCGGCGAGCAGCATGGTCATCTCGTCCGGGGCGGTCTGAACCGTGATGGACAGCTCGGCTCGCTCCACGCGGCCAGCCTATCCTCTTGAGGGCGAATCGGCCCGTCCGGCGCGGTCGAACCGGGCCGATCCGGACATCATCCGGTGATGTGAACAACCCTCTCAACATAGGCGACCGTGCCCGCTGACAGAATGGGAACCGCTGTGACCACGACATATCCCACCGCGGATCTTCCGTACCCGGAGGACGCCCCGGTTTCCCAGGCCCTGTTCGACCGCGCCCAGGCCATCGTCCCGGGCGGGGTCAATTCACCTGTGCGGGCGTTCCGCGCGGTCGGCGGCACGCCCCGGTTCATGGCCCAGGGCAGCGGAGCGTGGCTCACCGACGTCGACGGCCGGCGGTATGTGGATCTCGTCTGCTCCTGGGGTCCGCTGATCCACGGTCACGCCCACCCGGCGATCGTCGAGGCGGTGCAGACCGCGGCGGCGCTCGGCACCAGCTTCGGCACGCCCACCGCGGGCGAGGTCGACCTGGCCGAGGAGATCGTCCGGCGCACGGCCGTCGACGAGGTGCGGCTGGTCAACTCCGGCACCGAGGCGACGATGACCGCGATCCGGCTGGCCCGGGGCTACACCGGCCGGTCGAAAGTGGTGAAGTTCGCCGGCTGCTATCACGGCCATGTGGACGCGCTGCTGGCCGCGGCCGGTTCCGGCGTCGCGACGCTCGGCCTGCCCGACTCACCCGGGGTCACCGGCGCGGCGGCGTCCGAGACGATCGTCCTGCCCTACAACGACGTCGACGCGGTGACCGCGGCCTTCGCGAAGGACGGCGGCGAGATTGCGGCGATCATCACCGAGGCCGCGCCGGGCAACATGGGCGTGGTCGCCCCGCGCGACGGCTTCAACCAGAAACTTGCCGAGATCGCCCACGCGCACGGCGCGCTGCTGATCGTGGACGAGGTGATGACCGGCTTCCGGGTCTCCGCCGGTGGCTGGGCCGGGCTGCACCCGGTCGACGCCGACCTGTTCACCTTCGGCAAGGTGATGGGTGGCGGGCTGCCCGCGGCGGCGTTCGGCGGCCGGCGGGAGATCATGTCCCGCCTCGCCCCGGCCGGCCCGGTCTACCAGGCCGGCACGCTCTCCGGGAACCCGCTGGCGTGTGCGGCCGGCCTGGCCTCGCTGCGGCTGGCCGACGCGGACGTCTACAAGCGCCTCGACCAGACCGCGAGCACGATCGGCGAGCTTGCCGTGGCGGAACTCGAGCGTGCCGGCGTCCCGCACCGGATCTCGTACGCGGGAAACATGTTCTCGATCTTCTTCACCGAGAACCAGGTGGTCGATTACGACTCGGCGAAGACGCAGGATGCGGCCGCTTTCAAGGCGTTCTTCCACTCGATGCTGGCGCACGGGGTCTACCTGCCGCCGAGCGCTTTCGAGTCGTGGTTCGTGTCCACCGCGATCGACGACACGGCATTGGAGCAGATCGCGTCCGCGCTGAAGCACGCCGCGCGGGCCGCCGCGGCCGGGAGCCGGGCGTGAGCGACCGAAGGGAGCTCACCATGGGGCTCAGTTCTCACATCCATGACGGTGTGGAGCGAAGCGGAGCAACGGCATGAATGAGTTGACGAAGACCACGGTGCACGTGTTCAGGCACGGCGAGGTCTTCAACCCCACCAAGATCCTGTACGGGCGCCTGCCCGACTTCCACCTCTCCGAGCTGGGTCACCAGATGGCGAAAGCCGCTGCTCAGGCCCTCTCCGGGCGGGACGTCACGCACGTCGTGGCGAGCCCGCTGGAGCGTGCGCAGGAGACCGCCGCCCCGATCGCCGGCGAATTCAAGCTCGACATCGCCAGTGACGTGCGGCTGATCGAGAGCGCGAACTTCTTCGAGGGCAAGAAGGTGTCGGTCGGCGACGGCGCGTTCAGCAACCCGCGGAACTGGTGGGTGCTGCGCGACCCGATCACCCCGTCCTGGGGCGAGCCGTACCTGGTGATCGCCCAGCGCATGTTCGAGGCGCTCCAGGCGGCCCGGGTCGCGGCCGAGGGGCACGAGGCGGTCTGCGTCTCCCACCAGCTGCCGATCTGGACACTCCGGCGGTATGTCGAGGGCAAGCGCCTGTGGCACGATCCGCGTAAGCGGCAGTGCGGGCTGGCCAGCCTGACCTCGTTCCGCTTCGAGGGGTCCAAGGTGGTCGGCATCGACTACACCGAGCCGGCCGCGCACCTGGTCGCGCTCTCCGCCACCGCCAAGACCGCCAAGGGAGCCTGACGTGCGCCGTCTCCTCGCTGCCGCCCTGGCCGCCACCGCCACTGCCGGCGCCCTGGCCGGTTGCGGTGGCGGGGAGAACTGGGCGAAGAACTGCACCACCACCAACGGTGTCGTCGAGTGCGACGTGGCCGATCGCCCGCAGGTCGGCGCGGTCACCGGCGAGCTGCTGGACGGCGGCTCCTACGACGTGGCGAACGACCGCGGCAAGGTGGTGGTCGTCAACTTCTGGGGTTCCTGGTGCGCTCCGTGCCGCGCCGAGGCCGCTGACCTGGAGAAAACGTACCAGGCCACGCAGTCGAGGAACGTGACGTTCCTCGGCATCAACACGCGCGACGACAAGGATTCGGCGAAGGCGTTCGAGAAGGGCCGGGTCACGTACCCGAGCATCTACGACGTCGACGGTGACGTCGGGCTGAAGTTCGACGTGACGCAGACCAGCACTCCCGCGACCCTGATCCTGGACCGCCAGGGCCGGATCGCGGTCGCGCTGCGCCGCTCGACCACCACCGCCGAGCTGCAACCCCTGGTGGAACGGGTGGCGGCGGAGGCGAACGGCTGATGGGCGCCACCTTCCACGACGCCGCGATCAGCGCCCCGCTGTTGCTGGCGATCGGTGCCGCCCTGATCGCCGGCCTGGTCAGCATCCTCTCGCCGTGCGTGTTGCCGCTGGTCCCGGGCTACATCGCCTACGTGACCGGCCTGGCCGGCTCGGACCTGGAAGCCGTGGTCGGCAGTTCGGGGCCGCCCACGACCACGAAGACCCGCACGGTGACGCTGAAGAGTCGCGTCCTGGCCGGCAGCCTGCTCTTCGTGCTCGGCTTCTCGGTCGTGTTCTCGCTGGTGGTCACGCTGGTGGCCAACGTCGCGTTCACCCTGCAGACCAACCGGGACACGCTGAACCTGGTCCTCGGCATCCTGATCATCCTGCTCGGCGTGATCTACCTGGGCTGGATCCCGGGGCTGCAGGGGGAGGCCCGGATCAGCAAGCTGCCGTCGGCCGGCCTGCTCGGCGCTCCGGTCTTCGGCGCGATCTTCGCGGTCTCCTGGCTGCCCTGCACCGGCCCGACCCTGGGCGCGGTGATCGGCCTGGCCACCACGACCGGCAGCACCGACCGCGCGGTGATCCTGGCGCTCGCCTTCAGCCTCGGGCTGGGCGTGCCGTTCATCCTGTTCGGGCTCTTCTTCCGCAAGCTGATCGGCGTCTTCAAGGCGATCCGGCGCAACAGCAAGTGGGTCACCCGGGTCGGCGGCGTGCTGCTGATCGCGGTCGGGGTCACCCTGGTCAGCGGCCAGTGGCTGGTCTTCCTGGCCTGGCTGCAGACCGCGTTCCCCTTCTTCGGCGACGGGACGCTGCTGTGACGATCGTCGAGGACCGGCCGGAGACCGCCGAGGTGCCGCCGCCGCGCCGGGTGAACCCGGTCTGGGCCCTGCTGCGCAACTCGTGGCGGCAGCTGACCAGCATGCGTACCGCCCTGGTCCTGCTCTTCCTGCTGGCCGTCGCGGCGATCCCGGGGTCGTACTTCCCGCAGACCTCGGTGAACCGCGAGAAGGTCTCGCAGTACTACACCGCGCACCCGCAGCTCGCGCCGTGGGTGGACCGGCTCGGCGGCTTCGACGTGTTCGCGTCACCGTGGTTCGCGGCCATCTACCTGCTGCTGTTCACCTCGCTGATCGGTTGTGTGCTGCCCCGGCTGCGTGACCACGCCCGCGCGCTGCGCACCGTGCCGCCGGACGCTCCGAAACGCCTGGAGCGGCTCCCGCGGCACGCCCCGGCGCGAACCGGCCCGGAGTCGCCCGCCGACGCGGCGAACGCGCTGGCCAAGACGCTGCGCGGCAAGCTGTTCCGCACCCGGGTACGGGAACTGCCGGACGGCCGGTTCTCGGTCGCGGCCGAGAAGGGCTACCTCAAGGAGACCGGCAACCTGCTCTTCCACTTCGCCCTGCTGTCGGTGCTGATCGGGGTCGGGTTCGGGCACTGGTACGGCTGGCACGGCAACCGGATCCTGGTCGCCGGCGAGGACCAGGGCTTCTGCAACTCGATCACGCAGTACGACGACTCGGCGCTCGGCCCGCGCGTGACCGCCGCCGACCTGCCGAAGTTCTGCCTGCGGATGACCGACTTCGAGGCCACCTACCAGAGCACCGGCCAGCCCAAGTCGTTCATGGCGAACGTCGAGGTCAAGGAGGGCTCCGGGGCCTATCGGGCGGACAGTTTCACGGTCAACGACCCGCTGCGGCTGCACCACGCCAACGTGCACCTGATCGGCCAGGGCTACGCGCTGGAGCTGCGCTACACCGACCGGTACGGCGTCTCGCAGACCAAGGTCGTCCCGTTCCTGCCGACCGACGGCATGCAGACCAGCGAGGGCGTCGCCCAGTTCCCCGACGTCAACATCGACCCGAAGACCAACCGGCGCGACGATCAGTTGCAGGTCGGCTTCGAGGGCGTCTACCTGCCGACCGGCGGCACCGACGGCAGCGCGGTGTCGAAGTTCCCGGCCGAGAACAATCCGGTGCTCTACGTCGCCGCATACCGCGGGAACCTGGGGCTGGACGTCGGCCGGACCGGTTCGGTGTACGCCCTGGACCGCGGTCAGATCAGCAACGGCGAGCTGAAGAAGGTCAGCGGCGAGCGCCCCCAGGCGTTGAAGCCCGGCCAGTCCTGGACCCTGGACGACGGCACCAGGCTGGAGTTCGTCGGCACCCGCAAGTACGCGACGCTGTCCATCCGCTACGACCCCACCCAGTCGTTGCTGCTGGTCGGCGCGGTGCTCGGGCTGATCGGCCTGATGCTGTCGCTCTTCGTTCACCGTCGTCGCGTCTGGTTCGTGGTGTCCCCAGCCAACGATCAGGAAGCCGGGGGTAGCGTGATCGAAGCCGGTGGTTTGCCCCGCACCGACTATCCAGGGTTCGCGGCCGAGTTCGCCGCGCTCACCGGGCCTGCCGAGGAAGGAACGCCCTGATGGCGCAGTTGTCCAACCAGCTCATGGCGCTGACCGTGCTGGCCTATCTGGCCGCGATGGTCTGCTACGCGGGAGAGTATGCGTTCGGCAAGCGCAGCCACGTCGGCCGGGCCGCCGCCCGCCAGCTGGTCGGGGCCGGCGCCCCCGTGGAGGAGTCCGCGCCGGTCGTCGTCGCCCCGGCAAAACTGGGCCGCAGCGAATGGTCCGGCTGGATCGCCGCGGTGCTCAACGTCATCGCCCTCGTCCTGCACCTCGGCACCCTGGTCACGCGCGGGATCGCGGCCGACCGCATGCCGTGGGGCAACATGTATGAGTACATCCTCTCCGCCACCTTCGTCGGCTCGGCGGTCTGGGTCGGCGTGCTCCTGCGCCGTCCGGCTCTGCGGCACCTCGGCCTGTTCTCGTCGCTCGCCCTCGTGGTGCTGCTCGGCGCGGCCGCGCTGGTCGCCTACACCCCGGTCGGCCCGCTCGTCCCGGCCCTCCACTCGTACTGGTTCATCGTCCACGTCTCCAGCGTGATCATCTCGTCCGGCATCTTCCTGATCGGTGCGGTGCCGGCGCTGATGTTCCTGATCAAGAACGGTTACGACGAGGGCAAGCGCAGCTTCCCGTACACGCTCGGCAAGCGCGTCCCGACCCCGGCCGTGGTGCTGGAGCGGTTGACGTTCCGCCTGCACGCGTTCGCGTTCCCGCTGTTCACTTTCGGCGCGCTGATCGCCGGCCCGCTGTGGGCCGAGGCGTCCTGGGGCCGTTACTGGGGCTGGGACCCGAAGGAGGTCTGGGCGTTCATCTCCTGGATCGTCTACGCGGCCTACCTGCACGCGCGTGCGACGCCGAGCGTGAAGCGCACCGTGGCGACGTGGATCGCGCTGTTCGGCTTCGTGACGATGCTGATGAACCTGTTCGGCGTCAACCTCTTCTTCGAAGGCCTCCACAGCTACGCCAACGCCAAGTAACGACGTCAGCAGAGACCCGCCCACCGCGCCCATCGCCTGGTGCAGCAGTGACGTTCGCGGCCGGCGAGGTGTGTTCGTCGTGCTGTCGCCGGTCGGGTTCGCGAGGTGGGCGGCTGGACGCGGTAGCGGCTGGATACAGCGCCGGCCGGCCGGTCAGGTGGTGCAATCGCCGGCGTTCCAGGTGTCGTAGCGGGTGACCCAGTTGAGGCAGTAGTCACCGCTGCGCTGCTGCTGGCCCGGAGCGACCCCGGTCAGCGTGCTCACGTCCTCCCGCCAGAACCGCGCCGGCCCACCGCCCGGCGGCCGCAGCTGAACGTTGTCGGCCTTCACCGGCGGCACGTCGATCCGGCCGGGCTGTTTCGCGTCGGCGTGCACCTCGACGTACTGCTCGACGGACGCGCTGCTCCCGATCGGCAGTTTCTGCGCGGTCAGCAGGTTCCACCGGTTGTTCCACCACAGCCACGCCTGCCACACCCCGCCCGAGTCGGTGTGCAGGTCCAGCCAGACGGTGTCCCCGGCCTTGATCGGGTACTGGTCGTAGAACTGCCACGCCTTGGTGTTGGTGTTGTAGGTGTAGACGCGCGGCTGCCCCGGGGACCGCCACCCCGTTTCCGCCCATCCGGCTTCCAGCCAGGCGATGTTCCCCTTGCCCAGATCCCGTTTCACCATGAACCGGCTGGCGACGAAGTCGTAGGTCCCGGCCCGTACCGTGCCGTCCACCACGGAGAACCGCCCGGACACCCCACCCCATTCGCCGGCCGTGCCCGCTCCGAGGTGGTGGTAGCCGCTGGGCGTGAAACCGGGGGCCTGCGACAGCCGTACCGCGGACTCGGTGAGAGCGACCCGGCAGGCACCCGGCGCCGATGGGGATGCCGGCGCCGGAGGCGGCCGGTCCGAGGCCGGACCGGTGGTGCAGAGCGGCAGCCGGGCGGGCGCGGAGTCGGCGGGGGCGGTGACGGCCAGCGCCGCCAGCAGACCACCCAGCGCGAAATACCGGGCCGTTCTGCGGGGAGTCACGACCCCTCAACGCGAATCGCAGATCACGAGTGACGGCCCCGGCACGCTTGCTCGCCGGTGCGGTGCCAGACTGGTGCGCATGGCGTCTCGTGGGTTTCCCTATGCCGATCTGCAGAGCTTCCTCGCCGCCCTTGAGCAGGCCGGTGAGCTGCGCCGGGTCACCGTTCCGGTGGATCCGACGCTGGAGATCAGCGAGATCGTGACCCGGACGGTGCGGGCCGGCGGCCCGGCGCTGCTGTTCGAGAAGCCGACCCGCGGCGAGATGCCGGTGGCGATCAACCTGTTCGGCACCGAGAAGCGTATGGCGATGGCGCTGGGCGTGGAGACGCTCGACGAGATCGGCGACCGGATCGGTGCGCTGGCCAAGCCGGAGTTGCCGGTCGGCTGGTCCGGGATCCGCGAGGGCATCGCGAAGGTGTTGCAGCTCAAGTCGGTGCCGCCGAAGAAGGTGAAGGTCGCGCCGTGTCAGGAGATCGTGCTCAAGGGCGACCAGGTCGACCTCAACAAGCTGCCCGGGCTGCAGGTGTGGCCCGGTGACGGCGGGATCTTCCACAACTTCGGGCTGACCCACACCAAGCACCCGGAGACCGGGAAGCGCAACCTGGGGCTCTACCGGTTGCAGCAGCACTCGAAGAACACGCTCGGCATGCACTGGCAGATCCACAAGGACTCGACCGCCCATCACGCGGTTGCCGAGCGGCTCGGGCAGCGCCTGCCGGTGGCGATCGCGATCGGCGCCGACCCGGTGGTCTGTTACGCGGCCAGCGCCCCGCTGCCCGGTGACATCGACGAGTACCTGTTCGCCGGTTTCCTGCGCGGCGAGCGGGTCGAGATGGTCGACTGCGTGACCGTGCCGCTGCAGGTCCCGGCGAACGCGCAGGTGATCCTGGAGGGCTATCTGGAGCCGGGCGAGCGGTTGCCGGAGGGCCCGTTCGGTGACCACACCGGTTATTACACGCCGGTCGAGCCGTTCCCGGTGCTGCACATCGAGTGCGTGACCATGCGCAAGGACCCGATCTACCACTCGATCGTCACGTCGCAGCCGCCGCAGGAGGATCACGGCCTCGGCAAGGCGACCGAGCGGATCTTCCTGCCGCTCGCCAAGATCCTAATCCCGGACATCGTCGACTACGACATGCCGGCCGCCGGTGTCTTCCACAACTGCCTGATCGTGTCGATCCGGAAGCGCTACCCGAAGCACGCGCAGAAGGTGATGAACGCCATCTGGGGCGCCCACCTGATGTCGCTGACCAAGCTGATCGTGGTGGTCGACGAGGACTGTGACGTTCATGACTACAACGAGGTCGCTTTCCGGGCGTTCGGAAACGTTGACTACGCGCGGGACCTGTTGCTGACCGAGGGCCCGGTGGATCATCTTGACCACGCGTCCTACCAGCAGTTCTGGGGTGGCAAGGCGGGAGTCGACGCCACCCGCAAGCTGCCGGCCGAGGGCTACACCCGCGGCTGGCCCGAGGAGATGGTGATGAGTCCGGAGGTCACGAGCCTGGTGGACAAGCGCTGGAAGGAATACGGCATATGACAGCGGCCGCCCCGGAGAAGCCCGGCAAGGTCAAGGCCTTCCTGCGGCTGGTCATGATCGAGCACTCGGTCTTCGCGCTGCCGTTCGCCTACCTGTCGGCGCTGGTCGCCATCGACCGGGACGGGACCGGACGGCACTGGGGTGACCTCGCGCTGGTCACGGTCGCGATGGTGTCCGGGCGGACGTTCGCGATGGCGGCGAACCGGATCCTCGACCGCAGGATCGACGCGCTGAACCCGCGGACGCAGAACCGGGAGCTCGTCACCGGCGCGGTGAGTGTCCGTACGGCCTGGACCGGCGCGATCGTCTCGCTGGTGATCCTGGTCGTGGCGGCCGCCCTGCTCAACCCGCTCTGCCTGGTGCTGTCGCCGCTCGCGGTGATCCCGCTGGTGATCTACCCGTACGCGAAGCGGTTCACCAATTTCCCGCACTACGTGCTCGCGCTCGCGCAGGCCGTCGCCCCGGTCGGCGCGTGGCTGGCGATCACCGGCACGTTCAGCGGCTCCGGCCCGGCCTGGGTGCTCGGCGTCGCGGTCGGCCTGTGGATCGGTGGCTTCGACATCATCTACGCCTGCCAGGACGTGGAGGTGGACCGCCGGATCGGGGTGCATTCCACCCCGGCCCGGTTCGGCGTCAAGAACGCGCTGATCATCTCCACCGTCACGCACGTCGTGTCGTTCGTGCTGTTCGTCACGTTCGGTCAGCTCGTCGGCCTGAGCTGGCTGTGGTGGGTCGGTCTCGCCATCACCGCGGCCGGTCTGATCTACCAGCACGTGGTGGTGACCGCCGATGATCTCTCCAAGGTCGGCCGGGCGTTCTTCACCGCGAACGGGTTCATCGCCATCGCGCTGTTCGTCTTCGCCCTCCTGGACCTGATCCTGCTGTAACCGAATCGACGATGACCTCCGTCCTATCCGCGTGAGCGATAGAGAGTCCGAGTTCCGGACGTTCGCCGCCGCGCGGATGGAGTCGCTGCGCGGACTGGCCTACCTGACGTGCGGCGACTGGCAAACAGCCGAGGACGCGGTGATGTCCGCGCTGTCGAAGCTCTACGTCAGGTGGAGCCGGGTCGAAAACCCGGAAGCCTATGCGCGTACGGCCGTGGTCCGCGCCGCCATCGACGAAACCCGCCGCCCGTGGTGGCGCCGCGAGCGGGCGCACGGCCACGCGCTGCCCGACCGTGTCGTCCCGGACGGCGCCCCGGTCGTCGACGAGCGCCTCCGGATGCGGGCAGCGCTGGGCCGTCTGCCCGCCAAGCAGCGCGCCGTGATCGTGCTGCGCTTCCTGGAGGGCCTCAGCGTCCAGCAGACCGCGTCCACCCTCAAGTTCCCCGAGGGAACCGTGAAGGTCTACACCGCGCGTGGCCTCGAAACGCTCCGGCAGATTCTCGGCACCGAGCTGGAGGCTTGTCATGAAGCAGCTGTCTGACCTGCTGTGGGAAGCGAAGGCTGACGCCCCGCCGCCCCGCTTCGATGTCGACGACGTGGTGGCCGCCGGTCGCCGCCGGAAACGCCGCCGATCCGCGACGTGGGCTGCGGCTGCCGCGGCTGTGCTGGTGACGGCCGGGGTAGCGCAGGTCGTGCCGCGGGGGCCGGCCGTCACCACGGCGGCCCCTTCGGTCGCGCCGTCCTCGACGGGGTCCTTTTATACATTTTTGTTCCGTGGTTACCGGGCCGGGGACTTCGTGGTGGACGATCCCAGCCAGCTCGACTTGGGGGCCAGCACGTCCTATGTGCGGAAGACCGGCTCCACCGAGGTCGTGGCCAATGTCATCGTCTACCCGCCTGGGGTCGTTCCACTCGGCATGGGAACGCCGGGGAAGGACAAGGGGACCGTCAACGCCGAGCCGATCAACGGCCGCCGGGCCTACTACCAGGGTCCGCAGCTCTTCTGGGAGTACGCCGACAACGCTTTCGCGGACGTGGTCGGGCTCAAGCCGTCTCGAGCGGACCTCCGGGCGATTGCCGAGGCTTTTGTCCCTGGTCAGGGACAGCCCGGACGGGTCGCGGCGAGGGTCGGCTACTTCCCGGCCGGGTTCCGGTTGATCTCGATCAACGGGTCGACCGAGAGCTTCTCGATGAACTTCCTGCCCACGTCGACGACCTCGAAGCTGATGGCCGGCCCGGATCGGAACGTCGAGGTCGGCCTGCTCAGCGAATTGCTCCAGATCAGGATTGCCGAACCTGTCCGCGGACGCGCGATTCCTGACGTACTGACCTGCGACGCCCGTGAGAAGACCTGCGCGGTCTCGGCCGGTGGGGGTAAACAGCTGACCGTGAGCGGCGGCGAGATCCCACTGTCCGAGGTCAGGAAGATCGCCGAGAGCATCGCGCCGGCCGACCTGACCGATGTCGGGAGCTGGCCCACGGTGGGTGAGGCGTTGCCCACGTCGGCCCTGCTCACCGAAACCAGGTAGCACACTGGAAGCATGCGCGAACCGTGGATCATCGGCGTCTCCGGAGCCTCCGGCACCCCGTACGCCAAGGCGGTGATCGGAGCCCTGCTGGACGCCGGTGAGTCCGTCGACCTGGTCGTCTCCAAGGCGGCCAGGTTGACGCTCCTGGACGAGACCGGCGCCACGATCCGCGACGCGCATTGGAAGGACGACGTCGCCACCTGGCTGGGCCGCGATCTGGGCGACCTGGCGTACTGGCCGGCCAACGACCTGGCGGCCGGCCCGAGCAGCGGCTCGTATCCGGCCCGTGGCATGGCCGTGGTTCCGGCGAGCACCGCGGCCTGCGCGGGGATCGCCATCGGCCTCTCGAAGGACCTGCTGCAGCGTGCTGCCGAGGTCAATCTGAAGGAGCGCCGCCGCACCGTCGTGGTGCCGCGGGAGACTCCGGTGACCCGCAGTCACCTGGAGCACCTGATCGCCCTGATCGATGGCGGTGCGGTGGTGCTGCCGGCCAGTCCCGGTTTCTACGGGTCCGGTGCAGACGCCACCGCACAGCAACTCATCGATTTCATTGCGGGCAAGGTGCTGGACTCGCTAGGGGTGGAACACACCCTGATGCGGCGATGGAGCGGACAAATCGGTGAGCGCTAGCGCAGACCGTTCGGCGGGCCGTAACCCGCACCCGGGTTGGTCGGGCCGCTGTTCCGCGGCTTGTTCGCCGCGTCGTCCTCGCGCATTTCCTCGATCACGCCGTCGCCCTCAAGAAGGGCCTTGACTTCGGATTCGCGGAATCGGCGGTGTCCACCCGGAGTACGGATGCTGCCGATACGGCCGGCTGCGGCCCAGCGCGTGACCGTTTTCGGATCGACGCGAAACAATGCGGCCACCTCGCCCGGTGTCAGCAGACGGTCTCCAGTGTCCACAACCCCCTCCTCGGTTCTGTTTTCTGGAGCGGCCGGTGGTCACACTGAGTGTCGGCATGCTCGATCGGGACGTAAAGCCATTAGAGCACCGCCCCTGAAGCAAGTCCGTGAAATGCGGAAAAAGCCCCGATTGCGACAACGATCATTATCCTGCCCCCCATTCGCCGCTACCGGGCGTGAGTACCGGCGAGCCACCCGATTAGGGTTTCAGGCATGGACTCCATCGACCTCCGGCTGATCGACCTGCTACGGGAGAACGCGCGCTCGTCGTACGCCGAACTGGCTCGCAAGGTCGGGCTCTCCGCCCCCGCGGTGCACGAACGTGTGGGTAAGCTCGAAGCCGCCGGCACCATCCGTGGCTACCGGGCCGACGTCGACCACGAGGCGGTCGGCCTCGGCGTCACGGCGTTGATCGGCATCGTCGAGGATTCCGGCGCCGACACCGACGACGTGCTCACCGCGGTCCGTGCCATGCCCGAGGTGGAGAGCTGCTACTTCATGGCCGGCGTCGAGTCGTACCAGCTGATCGTCCGGGTCGGCACGATCGCGGAGCTGGAGCAGCTGATCGTGCGGATCAACCGGACCCCCGGCGTCGCCTCGACCCGCACCGCGATCGCCCTCTCCACCAAGTGGGAAAATCGCCCCCAGCCCGGCGTCGCCTGAATGCAGATTCCGATTGGGTACGCCCACAGCGGTTCACTGCCCACGCCGCGTTCCGTGCCTGTCCCCCGCGGCGCCCGCTCTTGCCCCCGCGCCTCCCACCCCAACTGGCTTGAGGGGTCTCTCAGAGCCCTCGAAGCACCTCTGAGAACCAGCCGGAACCGGGAGTCGCGCTTCGACCGTGAGGCGGGATCGGCTCGCGGGCCCGGCCCGGGTCGAGCGTGCGAGCCGATCCGTGCCGCGTAGGTTCCGGTGAGGGCGGGCGTGGCTATCGCCGTACGGGAAAATGGGTTGAATTTGGGTGAAGCGGACCGAGCGCACGGCAGCGTCTAGGCCACATCGATGCGTCGTGATTAGATCCGGCGCGTGGAAGATCTTTCGCATCCGGAGCGCCCCGAGCCGTTGGCGCCTCCGGAGCACCCGGCGCCCTCCGGAAATCCCCACCCGGAGCACCCCGCCGCGCCGGGGTACCAGTACCCGGCGCCCCCTGGATATCCACATCCGGAGCACCCGGGCTTCCCGGCTGCCGTGTGGCACCCGAACCCGGGATACCCGGCGCCGATGGGGCACTCGAACCCCGACTGTCCGGCGGCTATGGGGTACCCGAATCCGAGCCGTCCGGCGCCGGCAGCGCACCCGGGCCCGGGATGGCCGCAGTTCGCCGGATATCCGGCACCGCCGCAACGGTCGCGCAAGCCCGCCCTCATCGCCGCCTTGATCGCGATCGTCCTGGCCGGCGCCGGCGCGGTCGTCTTCTGGCCGGCGAAGGACGACGCCGCGGTCGCGACCGCCACCCCTGAACCGTCCCGGCCGGCCACGCCGTTCGAGCTCGCCGCGCAACGCCTCGAACTGCAGGCGAAAGCCCTGCAGGACGGGGATGAGAAGGGCTGGCTGGCCCCGGTCGACCCGGCGAAGACGGTGCTGGTCACGCGGTACCGCGCGATCTTCCGCAACCTGCGCGCCCTGGAGATCACCCACGCCGAGTTCCACAGTGACAAGCTGGAGATCGTCCCGGGGCGGGTCGTGGTCCAGGCGGCGCTCGGCTACTGCCTCTCCGGCGTGACCTGCCCGGACTGGCACGGCAACTACGGCGAGGGGCCGGCCAAGGCCACGTACAAGCTGACGTTCCAGATCATCGGCGGTGTGTGGACGATCACCGGGCTGGACGACGCGACCGGGGTGAAGGACAACTACCTGCAGCCCGCGCCGTGGGACAACGCGACGCTGACCCTGGTCAAGGGCGAACGGGTGATCGTCGCCGGCCCGCGCGGCCAGGCCACGAAACTCAAGCAGGTGCTCACGATGGCCGAGAAGGCGGCCAGGGTCGTCGACAAGTACGCCGGTTACGTCGACAACCCGCAGAAGCGCTACCGCATCTACGTCGCCGACGAGAACGGCTGGAAGAGCTGGTACGGCGGGGTCAAGCAGGACTGGATCGTCGGTTACGAGATGCCGCTGAACTCGACCGGCGGTGACATCATCCTGCGCGCCAAGTCCAGCGCGAACTCCCGCCAGCTGGCCGTGACGATTCAGCACGAGCTGACGCACGTCGTCACGCTCGGCGGCGAGGACTGGGCGTCCGACAACGATCAGTGGCTGGTCGAGGGCATCGCGGAGTACGTCGGCGCGCTGCCACGGAAAGCGCCGGACACCGGCAACCGGGACGTGCTCGCCGAGGCGTTCAAGAAACGCGGCGCGCCGAAGACGATCGCGCTGCCGTCGCTGGCCGACAACGCCGACGACCTGACGGTCAACACGCTCTACGCGATGGGGCATTACGCGACGGCGTGCATGGCCGACAAGTTCGGCGAGCGCAAACTGTTCCAGTTCACGAACCTGGTGCTGCGTGAGGCGAAGAAGCCGGACGAGGCGTCCCGGACCGCTTACGGCAAACCGTTCGCGACCGTCGACAAGGCGTGTGTCAGCTGGATTCGGCAGCGGGTCTGACACCGGCCGCGACCCGCCGCGCCACCCCCGGGTACTCCACCACGAAGCCGTCGCCGTCGACGGTCAGATCGGCCGCGAACGTCTCGCTCGCATACCGCACCTGATCCCCGCCCAGCGGCGTGTAGATCTGGTCGGCCTGGACCACCTCCAGGCTCGGCACCAGCACCCAGGCCACGCTCAGCCGGTGCGACAGACCGATCTCGCCGTGCAGCAGGTCCAGCCGCCGGATCGGCAGCGTGTTCGTCAGCGGCGAGCAGCCCAGGTCCACGTCGAACGCGCCGAACAGCCGGTCCGGATCCTCGATCCCGGGCAGGCCGGCGCGAGCGTGCCCGGCGGCGGCCAGCGCCGCGTCGAGGTCACCCTGCTCGGAGGTGGTCACCCGCCAGCGGCCGGCGGCCATCTCGAGCCGCACCCCGCGCGCCCAGCCGGCGCCCTCGGTCCGCACGTCCAGCGAGACGCTGGCCCAGCCGGGATCGGTCTGGAGCTCATACCGGCAGGAGTAGATGACCGGCGTCGCCGCCAGCGCCACACCCTGCGCATACAGCCCGTTCTGTGCGTCGAGGCGCACATGCTCGCTGCCGGGGGCATCCCGGCGTTCCCAGAACAATCCCGTAGACAGCATGCCCATACGGGCAAGCTACCTGCGCGGCGCCGCTTTCGCTGCCGGTGGCGGCCGCGGCTCTCGCCGCGTTCAATTTTCTTCCCGTACGGCATGAGCCGCCCGCCCCCGAGCTACCGCCCGGATCCCGCTCGTGCGGCGCCTGTGGACAGCCCTGTGGATAACGAAAGCCCCGGCTCGCGGATGCGAGTCGGGGCTCCCGTGCGATTCAGTTGAGCAGCCGTGCCGCAGCCACCCGGTCAGCGGCCGTCAGCCACCGGATCAGCGGCCGTCGGCCGGGCTTCTCGCCGCTGGGTCAGCGGCCGTCAGCCACCGGATCAGCGGCCGTGGGCCGGGCTTCTCGCCGCTGGGTCAGCGGCTGGGAGCCCGGCTTGCCGGCTGCCTGATCAGTGGCTGCGAGCCGGCCGGGACGTGTTGAAACGGCCCGGGCCCTCACGACGGTCCGTGCGCTGCCCGTCCCGACGCTGGCCGGAGGGCCGGTCACCGAACGAACGGTCGCTGCGCGGACGGTCGCCGAAGCGCCGGTCCCCACCCCGGTCACCGAAGTTCCCACGCTCACCCGAGCCGGCACCCTGCCGGTCACCGAAGCCGCCACGGTCACCCGCGGGACGGTCGCCGAAGCCACCGCGGTCGCCCGCGGGACGGTCGCCGAAGCCGCCACGGTCGCCCGCGGGACGGTCACCGTAGCCACCGCGCTCGCGGTTCGGGCGGTCACCGAAGCCCGCACGGTCGCCGGCCGGCCGGTCACCGTAGCCACCGCGCTCGCGGTTCGGCCGGTCACCGAAGCCGCCACGGTCGCCCGCCGGGCGGTCACCGCGGTAGCCCCCACGGTCGGGACGGTCGCCGAAACGGTCGTTGCGGTCGCCGTAGGAACGCTGCGGCCGGTCACCGTAGCGCGGCCGGTCACCCCGGTCGCCACCGAAGCGGCCACGCCCGCCACCGGACCGCTCACGACGCGGCTCCGGCTCCTCGACCACCGGGACGCCGCTCGGCTCCTGAGCGCCGGTGATCGCGGCGAGCTTCTCGTCGCCGACACGCACCCGGACCTCGGCCGGCGCGACGCCCGCCTTGGCCATCATCGCCTGGGTGGAACGACGCTGCTTCGGCAGAACCAGCGTCACGACCGCACCGGACTCGCCGGCTCGCGCGGTGCGCCCGGCCCGGTGCAGGTAGTCCTTCGGGTCCTTCGGCGGGTCCACGTGCACGACCAGGGAAACCCCGTCGACGTGGATGCCCCGGGCGGCCACGTCCGTGGCGACCAGGACGTTCGTCCGGCCTTCCTTGAACTCGGCCAGAGTCCGGGTGCGCACCCGCTGGGTCTTGCCGCCGTGCAACGCACCGGCCCGCACACCGACCGCGTGGAGCTGCTCGACCAGCCGGTCGACGCCCATCTGGGTCCGCGCGAAGACGATGGTCTTGCCGGCCCGGTTCGCGATCCACGAGGTGATCGGGAACTTCTCGGCCGGCGGGATCAGCAGCAGGTGGTGATCCATGGTGGACACGCTGGCCTCGGCCGGCGCGGTGGAGTGCGTCACCGGGTCGTGCATGAAGCGCTTGACCAGGGTGTCGACGTCACCGTCCAGAGTGGCCGAGAAGAGCAGGCGCTGCGCGTTCTCCGGAGTCTTCGCCAGCAGCTCGGTGACCTCGGGCAGGAAGCCCATGTCGGCCATCTGGTCGGCCTCGTCGAGAACCGTGACCTCGACGTCGTCGAGCTTGCAGGCGCCCCGCTCGATCAGGTCGGCGAGCCGGCCCGGGGTCGCCACGATGACCTCGACGCCGCGGCGCAGCGCGTCCATCTGACGGTCGTAGGGAACACCGCCGACAGCGGTCTTCAGGAAGACGCCGACCGAGCGGCCGACCGGCATCAGCGAGTCGGCGACCTGCATGGCCAGCTCGCGGGTCGGAACCAGGATCAAAGCCTTCGGGTAGTGCGGGCGCGCCTTGCCGCCCTGGGCGGTGCGGGCCAGCACCGGCAGGCCGAAAGCGAGCGTCTTGCCGGAGCCGGTCTGGCCACGGCCGAGCACGTCACGGCCGGCCAGAGCATCCGGCACGGTCGCGGCCTGGATCTCGAAGGGGGTGGTGATGCCCTCACGGGTGAGGACTCGCACGATCTCGGCCGGGAGGCCCAGGTCGGCGAAGCCGGCGACGGCGACCGGCTCCGGCTCGACGGCGGACGGCTCGGTCTCGATGATCTCGACGGTCGCGGTGGTCTCGACGACCTCGGGGGTTTCGGTGCTCGTCGCCGGAGCTGTGGTGCCAGTGTTCTCGGCGGTGGTGCTGGTGTTCTCGGGGGTGTTGCTGCTGTTCTCGGGGGTGTTGCTGTCGAAAACGGACGGGAACGTGCTGGGGTCAGCGAAAGTGGTCAAGAGAACCTCTCTACGGGGGCGCATGCTCGCGAATAGCCCGCCGCGGTTGTCGAGAACCGCCCGCTGAAATGCCCGCAAGAACGCCCGAGGCGCGCACCGGGTGGGCGCGCCGCGTCAATAACTGCCATAAGTGTACGTGTGAACGCTCGCCCCACCGACCGCATTCCCGTCGGGTAGTGGGCAGGCTCACCTCAGTGCACAACCTCGCCAGCTTAGAGCAGCTCTCCCCGAGCAGCAAAATCCGGGGAGAACCGCCGTGGCGATCGTTCAGCCCGTGGCGCCCTTCAGCATGTCGGTGAAGCTGGAACCCACAGTGAGGACGAAGATCAGGCTGACCGCCACCAGCAGACCGAGAACGATCAGCATGGCGATCACCACCTTGAGGTTGCCGCGGCGCTGGTCGACCTTCGCGTCGTGCCAGCCCTGGGCCAGGATGTGCCCAGTCAGCGACCCCGAGTTCTCCACCGGGTCGCCGACCGGCATCGTCATGTCGATCGACGGGTAGCCGCCGGTGCTGCCGTAGACCTGACCACCCGGATGGCGCTGCGCGGGCGCGTGATTCGGCTGCGTCGGCACGTAGTTCACCGGCATGGTGGCGTCGATGTTCGTGGCCGCCGCCAGGTTCACCGGCAGGGTCATGTCGCTGGTACCGGGCGCGGCCAGATTCACCGGCATGGTCATGTCGGCGTTGGCGCCGGCCAGGTTGAGCGGCGTGGTCCGGTCGAAGTCACCGTTCGCGGCCGCGGTGGACAGCGGCATCGTCATGTCCGGGTTACCGGCGCCGGTGCGCAACGGCTGGGTCAGGTCAGGATTTGCCGGGGCCGGCGGGAAGCCGGGGATGCCGTTGGACATGGGCGGAAGGACTCCCGTCGGGCCGCCGCTCTCCGGCGGCATCGTGTACGTAGGCAGACCGTTCCCGATCACCGGAGGCGGCGGGAACACCGGACCCGGGCCGGGCGGCGGCGCGGGCACCGGACTCGGCCCGGGCGGCCCGGGAACCGGGCTCGGCATCGGGCCGGGCGGAACCGGGGACGGACCGGGGCCGGGCGGCACCGGAGAAGGGCCGGGACCGGGAGGAACGGGGCTCGGCGGGTACGGATCCGGCCCCGGGCCGGGCGGCGTGGGCGCCGGACCGGGCTGGGGCGCAGGCGTGGGGAACGGGCCCGGCTGCGGGCCTGGGATCGGCCCGGGCGGCGGCTTGATCGGGTCCGGGACGGTGGGCTCCGGCTCGGCCGGTTTCGGCGCACCGGGCTTCGGCGGTGCCGGGACGGGTCGGGGGTCGGCCGGGCGAGGCTCGGGCTTGTCCGGCTTGTCCGGCTTGTCCGGCTTGTCCGGCTTGTCCGGCTTGTCCGGCTTGGGCTCGGACGGCTCGGGCTGGCCGGGTTTCGGCTCGGCGGGCTCGGGCTGGCCCGGTTTCGGCTCGGACGGTTTCGGGTCGGCGGGCTTGGGATCAGCCGGCGTTGGGTCTTTGGGCTCGGCCGGTTCGGGCTCGGCCGGCGTCGGGGCCGGATCGCCCGGCTCCGGCTCGGGAGTGGCGGCCTTGCCGTAGATGGTCGGGTGCTCCGAGGTGGGAGTGCCGTAGACCCGCCCGGCCCCACTGGTCGGCGCGGCGGAGACCGGGGCCGAGCCGAACGCCTTCGCGCTGGCGACAATAGCCGAGGTCGCAGTGCCGGAACCGGACCTGGAAGCCTGCTTCGGCACCGAGGCCGACCCGGCCGCCGGAGCCGCTGAGACGGGCGCTGAGCCGGACGCCGGGGCTGCCGAGACGGGCGCTGAGCCGGAAACCGGGGCCGCGGAGACGGGTGTTGAGGCGGTGGGGACCGAGGCCGAGGTGGAGACCGGGACAGCGGAGACCTGGGCCGAGCCGGAGACCGTGGTGGGCCGCGCGGCGGCCCACAGGGCACCCGGCCCCGGCGGCGGAGGCGGCGCGTAACCCTCGGTGTCGCCCGCGGGCTGCCGGCCCGGCGGCGGCGTGGAGCTATCGCCGTCCCTGGTCGCCTGCTGCTCGTCCATGGGGCCTCCCGACCGCCGCTGCCGACGGTTGAGGACGTCGGTCGCTGACCTTAACCGTGCCACATCAGTCGGTGTTGACGCACCCGGCATAGACCCGACCAGCCCTCCGACAAAACGGTCGAGGGGCTGGTGCCTTGTTACCTGATTCGCGGACTAGTTGTCACTAGCACTGGAGGAGGACGACGAGGCTTCCGCCGACGAGGAATCGGCCGACTTCGTTGCGGTGGCCGACTTGGTCGCGGTGGCTGACTCGGTGCTGGCCGCCGACTTGGTGGTGGTGGCCGACTCGGCGGGCGTCGAGTGATCGTCGTCATCCGAGCCGCCGGACGAGCTCGAGCCGCCGTTGGACGGTGTCGTGCTGTCCGACTTGTCCGGCTCCGGGCTCGTGGACGGGGTGCCCGACGAGGTGCCCGGGTTCGGCGTCTTGACCGGCGTGCTCGGGGAGGAGCTGCCCGGGGTCGGGCTGCTCGAGCCGGTGCCGGCGCTCGGCTTGGTCGTCGAGGACCCCGACGGCTTCGGCGTGCCGGTGGACTTGCTGCCGGACGGTTTCGGCGTCGCCGTCTTCGTCGGTGTGGTCGGTTCCACCTCGGGGTCGGGCGTGCCGAGGTCGATCGCGCCGGCGCCGCCCTCGACGGAACCGAACACCCGGGTCGCGCCGAAGAGCGTGCCCCAGCGGACCGGGACGAGCCGCACGTTCAGGCCGGTGCGCGGGGCCTCGACCATCATGCCGTTGCCCGCGTACATCGCGACGTGGTGGATGCCGGTCCAGCTGTTGGTGTAGCTCCAGAACAGCAGGTCACCGGGGAGCAGCGAGTAGCGGTCGACCGCCTTGCTGCGGGTCTGCCAGTACTGATCGCGGGAGACGCGGACCAGCGGGAAGTTGACCGAGTGGTACGCCGCGTACATCAGGCCGGAGCAGTCGTACTCGTCGGGGCCCTCCTCGGACCACACGTACGGGTCGCCGCGCTGGGCCAGGGCGAACTGCAGTGCCTGGATCGCCCGCGGGTCGGCGCCCTGCCCCTGCGGGGTGGCGGACAGGTACTGCGAGCCGAGCGCCTGGTCGTTGGCGCTGGCGAGGGCCTCGGCCGCGTCCAGCTCGGGCTTGTGGGCGGCCTCGTACTTGTCCTGGGCGGCCTGCTTCTGCTTGAGCTTGGTGTCCTGCTCCTGGTACTGCTTGAGCAGCGCGTTGTACTTCGCGTCGGCGGTGCTCTGCTCGTCGAGCGCGAGCTGCGCGGCCACCTGCGCGGACTCCAGCCGCTGGATCGCGGACGAGTCGACCGGTTTCTCCCCGCGCTGCAGGCGGGCGAGCTGGTCGAGGCTGAGCAGGCCCGAGTCGAGAGCGCCGGGCGGGACCGCGGCGGCCGCCTGCAGGCCCTGGTTGGCGGCGGTGGTGGCGTCGGTCTGCGCGCCCTGCAGGTTGGTCTGCGCGTCGGCGACCTTCTGCTGCGTGGTGGTGACCTGGGTCTGCGCGAGATCGCGGTCGGCCTTGAGCTTCACCAGCTCGTCACCGAGCTGGTCGATCGCGACGCGACCCTTCTCGATCGTCTGCAGGACCGGGCTGGTGGCCGAACCGGGGATGCTGCTGACCGTGGTGGTGCTGATCGGGGTGTTGGGGAGCACGAGCGAGCCGACCTGGGTGGGGCGCGAGCCGGAGTCCGGCACGCCCGCCGCGAGGGGCTGATCGCCGTTGGGCGCGGCCATCGCCGGGACCGGCGCGAACAGCGCAGCCAGTGCCGCGGCGACCGCCGCCGAGATGGTGACGGGCAGCAATCGCGTGAGCACGGAATGTGACGAACCTGATCCGTACCGCAATGCCTTGGACATGAGCTCCCCGGTCCGCGACGGCCACCGGACCATCGCTAGTCGTTCCTAAAGGTTCATACCGCAGCAACGCACCGCTGTCGATCGAAAGAAGGTGAAAGACGCCTGAGAATTTCTCGACTTGCTGGTGCTCAAGTCCGTATCGCCTGGTCAGTGAAGGTCGCTCCGGGTGGGATGCGACACCGGGCGGCCCGGCGCCGTGTTCGGTGTCATACGGGGCACGTAGGCTCGACGGCGAGAACGGGAAAGGGGCGCACATGGATGCCGGACTGAAGCGTGACCTCGAGGCGAAGGTCTACGCGGGTGAGCGGCTCAGCCGCGAGGACGGCATCGCGCTCTACGACAGCGATGACCTCGCCTGGCTCGGCCGCCTCGCCCACCACAAGCGCACCGAGATGAACGGTGACCGGGTGATGTTCAACGTCAACCGGCACCTCAACCTGACGAACGTGTGCTCGGCCAGCTGTGCCTACTGCTCCTTCCAGCGCAAGCCGGGGGAGAAGGACGCTTACACGATGCGCATCGACGAGGCGGTGGCCAAGGCCAAGGAGATGGAGGGTGAGCAGCTCACCGAGCTGCACATCGTCAACGGCCTGCACCCCTCGCTGCCCTGGCGTTACTACCCCAAGGTGCTGCGCGAGCTGAAAGCGGCTCTGCCGGACGTGAAGCTCAAGTGCTTCACCGCCACCGAGGTGCAGTGGTTCGAGAAGATCAGCGGCCTCTCCGCCGGCGAGATCCTCGACGAGCTGATGGATGCCGGGCTGGAGTCGCTGACCGGTGGTGGCGCCGAGATCTTCGACTGGGAGGTCCGGCAGCACATCGTCGACCACAACTGCCACTGGGAGGACTGGTCGCGCATCCACCGGCTCGCTCACGAGAGGGGCATGAAGACGCCGGCGACGATGCTCTACGGGCACATCGAGGAGCCGCGGCACCGGGTCGACCACGTGCTGCGCCTGCGTGAGCTGCAGGACGAGACCGGTGGTTTCGCCGTCTTCATCCCGCTGCGCTACCAGCACGACTTCCACGACTCGGCGGACGGCAAGATCCGTAACCGGATCCAGGAGCGGACGACGATGGCGGCACCGGCCGAGTCGCTCAAGACGTTCGCGGTCTCCCGGCTGCTCTTCGACAACGTGCCGCACCTGAAGAACTTCTGGGTGATGCACGGCCTGTCGGTGGCTCAGCTGTCGCTGAACTTCGGGGCCGACGACCTCGACGGCTCGGTGGTGGAATACAAGATCACGCACGACGCCGACTCGTACGGGACGCCCAGCACGATGCACCGCGACGATCTGCTCAACGTCATCTGGGACGCCGGTTTCCAGCCGGTCGAGCGCAACACGCGCTACGAGGTCGTCCGGGAGTATGAGAGGCCGGTCAGCCTGGCCGAGCGGCGCAGTGAGCCGCAGAAGGTCTGGGCCTAGGATTTTCTGATGACCCAGCAGCGGAGCACGGGTGGTCTACGGCGGAATCCCGGTCCGGTGGCGACCGTCGGCGATCTGCTCGGCGCGGCCTTCGCGGGCCTGGTCGTCGGCATCGCGGTGGTGCTCGTCCTGGAGGGCATTCTCGCCGTGACCGGGGTGGCCCGGTTCGGCCAGACCAACGGCTGGCTGATCGTGATCCTGCCGGTCTGGCTCTTCGTCGAGCAGTTCCGGGCCGAGGGCTTCGGGGCGGAGCGGGTGCTGGCCGCGGTGCTCGGTATCGGCTTCGGGACCGCCGCGGGCTTGACGATCGCCGGTCTGGTCGCGCCGTACACTCCTCCCCTGGTGAGCGGTGGCGCCGGCGCGGTGACCGCCACGATCGTCTACTGCTTCGTCTGGTTCTACGGCCTTCGCTGGCTTCGTCAGCGGTCCGGCTGAGGGAGAGAGATCATGAGTCCCGCCATCAAGTACACGCTGGGTCGCATCGGCCTGTTCCTGCTGGTGTTCGCGGTCCTCTTCCCGACCCCGCTGAACATCCTGGTCAAGGCCATGATCGCATTCGTGGCATCGGCTGCGTTCGCGTTCTTCCTGTTGCGCAACTGGCGTGACCAGATGGCCGAGCACCTCGCCGACGCGGCCGCGCGCCGCTCCGCGGAGAAGGCCCGCCTGCGGTCCGCGCTGGCCGGCGACGACTTGGCCGCCGAGGCCGGCGACCGGGTGGCCGCCGCCGACGCCAAAAAGCCCGCCGACGCCCAAAGGCCCGCCGACGCAAAAGAGCCGGTCACCGTCACCCAAAAGTCCGTCACTGGCGCGCAAAAGCCGGTCACGCCCGCGGCCGACGCGAAGAATCAGGTCACGCCCGACGCCGCCGAGGGCCGGGTTGCGACCGACGCCGGCGTCACGGGCAAGACGGGGACCGAGGTGGAGGGCGCTACGGCCGCAGGTGCCGCGGACACCGCCGACGCAGTGAAGACCGAGCACAAGACCGACGCCGGCAAGTAATCTCGCGCGCCGCGGCCCTGTCGGCGAAGCACCACCTCCGACCGACAGAAGGACCTCATGAAACGCGTACTGATCGCTGCCACGGCGGCGTCCGCCCTGCTGCTCGCCGGCTGCGGCACCTCTGACGAGAACGACAAGTCGTCCAACCCGGCGAGTTCGGCCGCGGCCAGTTTCCCGGTGACGGTCGGGACGCTGACGCTCGGCGCGCGCCCGGAGAAGATCGTCTCGCTGAGCCCGACCGCCACCGAGATGCTCTTCGCGATCGGCGCCGGCTCGCAGGTGACCGCGGTCGATGATCAGTCGAACTACCCGGCCGAGGCGCCGAAGACCGATCTCTCCGGCTTCAAGCCGAACGCCGAGGCGATCGCCGCGAAGGATCCCGACCTCGTGGTGCTCTCCGGCGACGCTGATCAGATCGTCGCTCAACTGGGCAAACTCAAGATCCCGACGTTGGTGTCGCCGGCGGCGGGGACGCTCGACGACACGTACCGGGAAATCAAAGATCTTGGGATTTTGACCGGTCACGGGGCCGAGGCGAACGCGGTGACCGACGGGATGAAGGCTGAGATCGATCAGATCGTGAAGTCGATGCCGGCCCGCGCCAAGCCGCTCACCTACTACTACGAGCTCGGGCCGGAGCTCTACTCGGCGACGTCGAAGACGTTCATCGGTGGCGTCTTCAATCTGTTCGGGATGACGAACGTGGCCGACGCCGCGGACGCCGACGGCAGCAAGGGCGGGTATCCGCAGCTCTCGGCGGAAGCGCTGGTCAAGGCGAACCCGGACACCGTCTTCCTGGCCGACACCAAGTGTTGCCAGCAGACCGCGGCGACGGTGGCCGCGCGGGCCGGCTGGTCGTCGATCACGGCGGTGCAGAAGTCCCAGGTCTATCCGTTGGACGATGACATCGCGTCGCGCTGGGGACCCCGTACAGTCGATCTTGTGAGGTCCGTGGCCGACGCGGTGAGCAAGGTCTCGTGAGACCGGCCGGGATGCGCCCGGCCTGGCTGGCCGCCGGCGTCGTGGCCGTGCTGGTCGCGGTCGTCGCCGGCCTCGCCTTCGGCTCGGTGTCGCTGCCGCCCGGCGGCGTCGCCGTCGAACTTCTCAACCTCATTCCCGGCGTACGCCTGCACAGCGGACTCACCGAGCGTGAGGTCGCGATCCTCACCGAGTTGCGGTTGCCCCGGGTCGTGCTCGGTCTCCTGGTCGGCGCGATGCTGGCGCTGGCCGGCGCGGCGTACCAGGGTGCGTTCCGTAATCCGCTGGCCGACCCGCACCTGCTCGGGGTCGCCGCCGGGGCCGGTCTCGGCGTGACCGCGGTGCTCGTGCTGCGTCCGGCGGGGACGGAGCTGCCGATCGGCGTGCCTGCGGCGGCCTTCGTGGGAGCTCTGAGCGCGGTCGCGCTCACGTGGATGCTCGGCGCCGCCGGTGGCCGCGATCGATCACCGGCCGCTCTGATCCTGGCCGGGGTCGCGGTCGCCGCCTTCCTCTCCGCGATCCAGACCTATCTGCTGCAACGGCACGTCGAGTCGCTGCGCGAGGTGTACTCCTGGCTGCTCGGCCGCCTCGGCACGGCCGGCTGGCACGACGTGCTCGTGGTGCTGCCCTACACCGTGGTGACCGCCGCGATCATGCTCACCCAGCGGCGTGAGCTGGACGTTCTCACCGTCGGCGACGAGGAGGCGACCAGCCTCGGCCTGCACCCGCAGCGCAGCCGGTACCTGTTGATCGTGGCCGCCTCGCTGGGCACCGCCGCGGCCGTCTCGGTCTCCGGGCTGATCGGGTTCGTCGGCATCATCGTCCCGCACACACTGCGACTGCTGACCGGGCCGAGCTACCGGTCGTTGCTGCCGTTGTCGCTGCTCTTCGGCGCGGCGTTCCTGGCGCTGACCGATCTGCTGGCCCGGGTCGCGGGCGGTGCGGCGGAGATCCCGATCGGGGTGGTCACGGCGTTCCTCGGCGCGCCGTTCTTCATCGTGGTGCTGCGCACCACGCGATCGGCGTCCACATGATCAAAATCGAGGATTTGACGGTACGCCTCGACAACGCCCTGATCGTCGACCACATCAGCCTGGACGTGGCCGACGGCGAGTGGGTCACCGTGATCGGCCCCAACGGTGCCGGCAAGTCCACCGTCCTGCGTGCCGTGGCCGGTCTGCTCCCGTTCGACGGCACGATCCGGCTGGACGGCCGTCCGCTCGGTGACCTGCCTCGGCGGGAGCGGGCCAAGGCGCTCGCCGTGGTCGTCCAGAACCCGGTCGTCCCACCCGCGATGACCGTTTTCGACTACGTCCTGCTCGGGCGTACGCCCTACATCGCGCCACTCGGCCGGGAATCCGCCGCCGACCTGGCCGCCGTCGAGGCTGAGTTGACCGCCCTCGACCTGGTCCCGTTCGCGGGCCGCCGGCTGGACACGCTCTCCGGCGGCGAGCGGCAGCGGGTGTTCCTGGCGCGGGCGCTCGCCCAGGGTGCCCGGATCCTGCTGCTCGACGAGCCGACCAGCGCGCTGGACATCGGCCACCAGCAGGAGGTTCTCGAACTGGTCGACGACCTGCGCGCCTCGCGGGGCCTGACCGTGCTCGCCACCATGCACGACCTGTCGACCGCGGGGGAGTACGCCGACCGCATGGTTCTGCTGTCGGGCGGCCGGGTCGCGGCGGCCGGCACCCCGTCCGAGGTGCTGACCGAGGCCAACCTGGCCGAGCATTACCGGGTCCGGGTGCGAGTCATCCCCGGCGATCATGGCCCTCTGGTCGTCGCCGTCCGCTCCTGACCCCGTGGCACCTCTGGTAGCGAGCCGCCGGCTGTCGGCCGGTTCTCAGAGGTGTTTCCATGCGTTTCAAGCGCCCCTGAGAGCTAGTCGAGAGCGGGTGGCGCGGGGTGCCGAGAGTGGCGGCGGCATCGCGCGGGTGTCAGCGGCCGGCGGCGAGCAGGGCGAACGTCGCGCCCTGGGGATCGGCCAGGACCGCGTAGCGACCGATGGCGATCGTCGTCGGCGGGCTGATCACACGCCCGCCGAGCGCGAACGCGTGCTGTGCGGCCACGTCGCAGTCGCCGACCGCGAAGTAGACCAGCCAGTACGGCGGGACGTCGTCGGCCCACCCCTCGCCGGCCATCGGCTGCAGACCCGCGACGGGGTGACGCAGGTTGTCGCAGAGCACGTACGGCCGCCCGCCGACCGCCGTCTCCCGGAACGTCCAGCCGAAGACGGAGGCGTAGAAGTGGCGCGCCCCGTCGACGTCCCTGGTGTTCAGCTCGCTCCAGGTCAGCGCCCCGGGCACGTTGAAGACCCCGGCGCCGGGCATCGTGCCGGGCTCCCACACGCTGAACGGCGCGCCGGCCGGGTCGAGGAACGCCGCCATCCGGCCCTGATCCATCACGTCGAACGGTGCGACCAGCACCTTCCCGGCGGACGCCTCCACCCGGGCAGCGATCAGGTCGGCGTTGTCGGTGGCGATGTACGTGCTCCAGGCGGTCGGCTGCCCCTCGCCGAACAGCGGACCGGCACCGGCCACGGGCAGGCCGTTGAGCAGGAACGTCGTGTATCCGCCGAAGTCGTCGCCGGAGACCTCGGCGGTCCAGCCGAACAGGTTCGTGTAGAACCGGGTCGAGTCGCCGAGATCGGACGTGGCCAGATCCACCCAGGTGGGCACGCCAGGCGATGGAACGGTCATATCCGCATGGTCGCATCCGGACACCGGCGGCCGGGCCGGACTGTCAGTCTTCTAGCCGATCCAGGCTCGGACGGCCTTAAGGTGACGGCCGTGGAGAAATTGACCTTGCGGGCGGCGCAGCGATCCGAACTGGACACCGTGCTGGCGTTCTGGCAGAGCGCGGCCGAGAACGACAGCCGCCCCACGGACACCCCGGCGGCGATCGAGGCGCTGACCGGCCGGGACCCGGAGGCACTGATCCTGGCGGTGGCCGACGGCGAGATCGTCGGGACGATCATCGCGGGGTGGGACGGCTGGCGCTGTCACCTCTACCGGCTGGCCGTCTCGCCCGGACACCGGCGTCAAGGCATCGGCGTCCGGCTGATCGAGGCCGCCGAGGAACGGTTCCGCCGGCTGGGCGGCACCCGCGTGGATGCCATGGTGCTGGACGCGAACGAGCGCGCCCACGGCATCTGGGCCGCACGCGGCTACCGTCGGCAGGACGAGTGGTCGCGTTGGGTGAAACCGCTCGACACGTCCGAAGAGTGAGATCCAGCCGCAATCGAACAAGCCTTCCCGCCGGGCGGTGGAACGGCGAGGATGCTCGATCGTGGATGACCTCCTGGTGGCGCTGGCCGGCAATCCGGCCCTGCCGCCCGCCCTGGTCGACCGTCTGATCGGGCGGGCCGACGAGGATCTCGCGCAAGCCCTCGCCTACCGCTCCGATCTGACTTCGGCCCAGGTCCGCGCGCTGGCGGTCCGGGACAGTGGCGCCGCCGAGGCGCTGGCGCGCGACGGCCGGCTGTCGGCGGAGGACCTGGTTGTGGAGGAAGCGCTCGATACGACGTACCTCCAATTGGTTCTGCTCGACGAGGGACGTGGCCGGGAAGCCTGGGCCCGGCGGATCGCCACCGACCCGAGCGCGGAGGTGCGGCAGAAGCTCGCGGCCTGCCCGGGACTGCCGGCCGAGGTCTCGGCGGTGCTGGCCGACGACCCGGACCTGGACGTGGTTAGCGAAACGGCGATCTTCACCACCGATCGTGAGCTGCTGGAACGCCTTGCGAAGCACCGGCACGCCGCGGTCCGGGCGATGGTCGCGGCCAACCACGCGGCGTCGCCGGAACTGCTGGCCGCGCTGCTCGTCAACGATCCGCCGCCGGAAGCCTGCCGGGTTTGTGACCAGGAGCCGATCCCGTTCACGCACGGCCGGGACTGCGAGCGGCCGGACTGCGCGCTGCTGCCCGGTGACGCGTGCGACGGCAGCCACCAATCCGCTGTCCACAGCCTGCGGTGTCATGCTGTGGATAACCCTGCGACGCCGATGTCTTCGCTGGTCAGCCTGGCCGACTCGCCGTCCACTGTGCTGCGCTGGACCCTCGCCGAGCGGCCCGACCTGCCGCCTGTGGTGGCCGAGCAGCTGGCTGGCGACCCGGTCGCCGGGGTGCGGCACTACCTGGCCGGGAACCCGGGACTGCCGCCGCACCTGATCGAACGGCTGGCCGCGGACCCGGCCCACGAGGTGCGCCGGCAACTCGCCCACAACCCGAACATTCCGCTCGACGTGCTCGCTCGGGTGGCCGCCACGACCCGGCTCGGGCCGACCCTGCTGCCGCGCGTCGCAACGGCGACCGACGACGAGGTCCACGCCTTGGCGACAAACACCGATCCGGAGGTACGGAGGCTGCTCGCGACCCGCCGTGACCTGCCCGCCGACGTCCGGGACGGGCTCGCCGCCGACCCGGACGCGAAGGTGGTCGCGGCGATCGCCGGCCATCCCGGGCTGAGCGGCGAGGCGCTGGCCGGGATGGTGGCGGCTCACGGCGTACGCGTGAAAAGCGCCGTCGCGGCGAACCCGGACGCGCCCAGCGACCTCCTCCTGGCCCTGGCTCGCGAAGATCCGCGGGTGCCGAAGGCGCTCCGCGAGATCGCCCGGCACCCGAACGCGGACGCCGAAGTGCTGGAGATCTGCCTGGCCGACGAGGACGGGCGGCTGCGGGCGATCGCGGCCGCGCATCCGGCGCTGCCGGCGGAACGGGTCGCCGGACTGCTTGCCGACCCGGACCCGCAGGTAGCCGAGTCGGCGGCCGGCAACCCGTCCCTGCCGCTCGCGGAAATGAACCGCCGGATCAGCGGCCGAGAGCGGTGAGGGCGGCCTTGAGCTGCGGAATCGGGTCCGGCCCGAGCGGTCGCAGCACGATCGTCCCCGCGCCGGCCCCGACCAGCGAGTCCACCTTGGACGGCACCTGGTCGACCGGGCCGATCAGCGAGAACACCTCGGAGGGCGGCACGCCGAGCCAGCTCGCCTGACCCTCGACCATCGAGCCGGTGACCTTCGCGGCGTCGTCCGGATCGTCGTTGACGTGCAGATACGTGAAGACGATCAGCTCGTGCTCGTCGGCCGCGCCGCCCCGCCGGAGGTGCGAGAGCGCGTCCGTGAGCTGCTCGGGCCCGTTGCCCTCGGCGATGATCGTGCCGTCCGCGACCCGGCCGGAAAGCTCCAGCGAGCGCGGCTTCACCACGCCGGTGACGATCGGCGGCAGAACGGCCGGCGGGTGCACCAGGCGAACGCCGTCGATGCACACCTCACGCCCGTTCATCGTCACCGTCTCGCCGCGGAGCAGGCCCTGCACCACGACGATCGTCTCCTCCAGCATGGCCAGCGGCGACTTCGGCTTCACACCGAGCTGCTCCATCCACTGCGTCACGCCGTGCCCGAGCCCGGCCACCAGGCGACCCGGGTGCACCCGGGCCAGCATGGCCAGCTCCATCGCGAGCAGCGCGGGGCTGCGCAGCGGGGCCGGCGCGATACCGATGCCGACCCGGATGCGGGACGTGGCGGCGAGGGCCAGCGCGGCCGTACTGATCGAGCCGGCCCAGCCGAGATCCTCGACGACCCACAGGTCATCGGCACCGGCCTCCTCCGCGGCGACGGCGAAGGCGGTGAGGTCCTCGGGGGGAAGGTCGCGGTCGAACATCACTCCGATGCGTGGCATCAGTCGATGTTAAGCGGTTCAGGAAGCGGTTTCGCGTGGAGCACCGAAAGGCGGGTGACCGCTCGCGTGAGCACGACGTAGAGGCGGTTCAGCCCGCGGGGCTCGGCGGCAACGATGTCGGCGGGCTCGTGGACGATGACGTGGTCGTACTCCAAGCCCTTGACCAGCGTGGCCGGGACCACCATGACGCGCGCCTCGGCCTCGAGGTCGTCGGGCGTCGCGTGCTCGACGCCGGCGGCCGTGAGCTCACCGCGCAGCCGGTCCACCGCCGCGTCCGCCGCGATGATCGCGATCGAGCCCTCGTGCTCCAGCGCCGCGGTGACCTCGACCAGCGTGCGCGCGTCCAGCTCGTCCGCCTCGGCGACCGGAATGACCGCAAGGTCACCGTCGCGGCGCAGCGACACCGCCTCCGGCACGTTGACGCCGAGCGCCGGCAGCAGCCGGTTGGCCAGCGTCACCACCGCCTCCGGGACGCGGAAGCCGACCGTCAGCGGCACCACCGAGGCGTCCGGTTTGCCCAGGTGGCGCAGGATCTCCCGCCAGTCGGTGGTGGCCCACGGCGCGGTGCCCTGGGCCAGGTCGCCGAGCAGCGTGATCGAGCCGTGCTCACTGCGCCGGGCAATCGCGCGGGCCGCCATCGGGGACAGATCCTGAGCCTCGTCGACGACCACGTGACCGAAACTGTTCTCCCGTTCCAGCAGCCCGGCTGCCTCGTCGAGCAGCAGCAGGTCGCCCGCCGCCCACTTGGCCGACTTCGGGGTCTTGGGCGGTTTCACCCAGCGGATCGCCGCCTGCTCCGCCTCGGTCAGCAGATCGGCTGCCGAGGGGTCGGTCAGCAGCTCGGCGACCAGCGACTCCGGGGTCACGGCGGGCCAGCAGGCCTCCAGGAACCCGGTCACCGGGGCGATCCTGCTCATCTTGCGCAACCAGGTCTCACTCGGCGAATTGCCGGTCCGGTACTCCGACTGGCGCTGCAACAGGCCCACGACCCGGGCCCGGACGCGCTCGCGGCCGACCGAATACGGCAACTCCTCGCGACGTGCCTCGTCGACGATCCGGCGCAGCGGCTCGACGTCGATCCGCCAGCGGTAGGAACCGTCCGACACCATGATCGGCTCGGTCGGTTTGGCGATCCGGCTCCAGAGCAGGTTCTTCAGCGTTTCCGCCATGCGCACGTCATTCTTGACGAGCGCGGCCGCAGGAGCATCAACCGCTTTGACCGGATTTTTTGCCACAAGCTCGTCCAGGGTGGATTGCTGGACCTCGACCTCGCCCAACGTCGGCAGCACCGCCGAGATGTAGGAGAGGAACGCGGTGTTCGGCCCCACGATCAGCACCCCGGACCGGCGCAGACGCTCCCGGTGCAGGTAGAGCAGGAACGCCGCCCGGTGCAGCCCGACCGCGGTCTTCCCGGTGCCCGGCGCGCCCTGCACGCAGATCGAATCACCCAGCTCGGCCCGGACCAGCTCGTCCTGCTCAGGCTGAATGGTGGCGACGATGTCCCGCATCGGCCCGACGCGCGGTCGCTCGATCTCCGCGGTCAGGATCCGGCTGCTGGTCCCCAACTCCTCGCCACGATCCAGGTGTTCATCCTCAAAACTGGTCAAGTCACCCTTGACGAACCCGAACCGCCGGCGCGTCGCCACACCCTGCGGATCACGGACGCTCGCCCGGTAGAACGACCGCGACAGCGGCGCCCGCCAATCCAGCACCATCGGCTCACCGGCGTCGTCAGTCACGTGCCGCCGGCCCACGTGATAGGCGTTCTCCTCGATGTCGAGACGCCCGAAGAACAGCGGAGTGTCGGGATCGTCGGCCAGCTCCTTCACCCGGCGGGCCATGTGCCGGCCCAACTGCTCCGCGGTGTAGGCGTCGCCGGCCACCTTGTCACCGGTCGAGAAGAGCGCCTCGGCTCGGCCGCGCATCCGTTTCAGCGCGGCCCTCGACTCGACGAGGTGGGATCGTTCGGCAGCGAGCTCTTCTTGCATGTCAAACGTGGACACGGGGCATCCTCGGCAGGCTCATCACGGCTGCGCTCGCGTTTCCGGACGGCGTTTCGGCCGCCGCCCGGCGCGGGGACGTCCGCTGCGGTGCTTGCTCACCACGGCCGTCGAGCGGCCCTCCACGCTACGCACCCTTCACCATCTGTCCACCGATTTATCACTTTTTGAAGATCAACTTCAGGATCTTCATGTCCCCTCTCCGCTGTGGTCCGGATCGTCGCTCCCGCGGGGGCCCCTACGGGCTTTGCAGGCCGTGGCCGGCCAGAACGCAAAGCCCTCCAGGGCGGCCTCCGTGGGTGGTTGCGCTCACCCCGCAAAACCCGGTCACGCCCGGCGTCGGCTCACGGAATCGACGCCGGGCGCGACCGGCCCGGGCTGGTACTGACGGGCGTGATTCGTCCCTCGCCCCGCTGGACGTGAGCAACGAGACGCTGCTTCGATAAGCGAACTCGCCGAGGTCAGGGATACCGTCGGGTCATGAACGACAGCGTCAGTCGGCCCCGGGTCGGGCACATCCAGTTCCTCAACTGCCTGCCGATCTACTGGGGGCTGATGCGATCGGGCGCACTGCTCGACGTCGATCTGCACAAGGACACGCCCGACCGGCTCAGCGCCGCGCTCGTCGCCGGTGACCTCGACATCGGGCCGATCACGCTGGTCGAGTACTTGAAGCACGCCGACCAGCTGGTTCTGCTGCCCGACCTGGCCGTCGGCAGTGACGGGCCGGTGCTCTCGGTCAACCTGGTCACCACCCGGCCCCTCGATGAGCTGGACAAACGGCCGGTCGCACTGGGGTCCACCTCACGGACCGGGGTGCTGCTGGCGCAGATGCTGCTCTCCGAGCGATACGGGGTGGAGCCGACCTACTTCCGCTGCCCGCCCGACCTGTCACTCATGCTGCGCGAGGCCGACGCGGCGGCGCTGATCGGGGACCCGGCGCTGCGCGCGCTGTACGAAGCGCCCGCAAAGGGCCTGCAGGTGATCGACCTGGCCGACGCCTGGCGGGAATGGACCGGGCTGCCGATGGTCTTCGCCGTCTGGGCAGTTCGGAAGGACTTCGCCGCCGCCTACCCCGGCCAGGTCAAGGATGTGCACGAGGCGTTCCAGCGCTCGAAGGAACTGTGCCTCGGCGAACTGGACGCGGTGGCCGAGGCGGCGGCGCGGTGGGAGCCGTTCGACGCGGCGACCCTGGCGAACTACTTCCGGGCGCTCGACTTCTCGCTGGGGGAGCGGCAGCAGATGGGGGTTCGGGAGTTCGCCCGGCGGGCTGCGGCCCGTGGTGAGGTCCCGGCCCTGCCTGCTGACGGTTTGCTCTTCGCCGACGTGTGACCGCCGGCGTCTGACTGTCGGCCGTCCGGCCCCTACCGTCTGACTGCCGGCCGTCCGGCCTCTGGCTGCCGACCGCGGGCTGACGGTCGTCATCGAACCCGAACGACGACCGTCAGCGCTGGTTGAACTCGGTTGGCTGGTCGGGCGCTTTCGACAGTGGCCGTCCGTGCCGGCTCTTGACCGGCGCTGTCCGGAACAGCAGCCACGGCCGGCTCTTGACCGGGCGCTGTCCGGAACAGCAGCCACGGCTGGCTCTTGGTCAGGCGCTTTCCGGAACAGCAACCAGTCGGCTCTTGGTCAGGCGCTGAGGATGGCGTCCAAGGCGGCGACGTCCTCGGCGGTCAGCTCCCAAGTGGCCGCGGCGGCGTTCGCGCGGACCTGGTCGGCGGTGGTGGCGCCGGCGATCACACTTGTCACCGCGGGACGGGCGGCCAGACCCGCGATCGCCACGTCGAGCAGGCTGTGGCCGCGCTCGGCGCCGAACGCGGTGAGCGCCTCGATGGTGTCCCAGTCGGCGTGCTCCAGCCACGGCGCATACCGCTCCTGGGAGAGGCGGGTGCCCGAGGCCGGCTTCTCGCCCCGCCGGTACTTCCCGGAGAGCAACCCCGAGTCGAGTGGGAAGAACGGCAACAACCCCAGCCCGAAACGCTCGCACGCCGGGACGACCTCGATCTCCACATCCCGGTGCAGCAGGCTGTAGCGGTTCTGTGCACTGATGAACGGGGACAGATTCGACGCCCGAGCCGTCCAGTCGGCGTCCGCGATCTGCCAGCCGGAAAAGTTGGAGTTACCCAGGTAGCGCACCTTGCCGGAACGGACCAGATCGTCCAGCGCGGCCAGGGTCTCCTCGATCGGGGTGGCCGGGTCCGGCTCGTGCAGCTGGTAGAGGTCGAGGTAGTCGGTCTCCAGCCGGCGCAGCGACGCCTCGACCGCACGGACCACGTAGCGCCGGGAACCGCGGGCTCCGAAGTCCCGCCCGTTCAGGCCTTCCATGTTCATGCCGAATTTGGTGGCCAGCACGATGTCGTCACGGCGACCCTTCAGAGCCGCGCCGAGCAGTTCCTCCGAGCCGCCATGCGGGGTGCCGTAGATGTCCGCCGTGTCGAACAGGGTGATGCCGGCGTCGATCGCGGCGTCGACGACCTCGCGGGTGCCGTCCGCGTCGAGCTTCCGGCCGAAGTTGTTGCAGCCGATGCCGACGACGGACACGACCAGGCCCGAATCGCCGAGACGCCGATAGCTCATTTCAGTCATGAGCCAAACCTAGTCCGCCCGATGCGGTGAGCCCGGGAAGAACCATATATCGGTCATAGTCTATTGACACGGCTTGTCACGCCTCGCATGCTGATGCGTACTCTCCGAGAGGCGAAATCCCCTCAAGTCGGGTAGTCTCCAAGCCGCCGCGTCCATCGTGGACTCGCCCACGATCGGTCCACGATGGGCGCGGCCCGCCACCCCCTGTCACCCCCCAGCGCCGCCGGGCGGCAGCGGCCCAGCGCCGCCGGGCGGCATCGGCTCAGCGCCGCCGGGCGGCATCGGCTCAGCGCCGCCGGGCGGCATCGGCTCAGCGCCGCCGGGCGGCATCGGCTC
>NZ_JBIRWQ010000022.1:0-93662 GCF_044388125.1 Actinoplanes sp. NPDC020271 | reverse complement strand
TCAGCGCCGCCGGGCGGCATCGGCTCAGCGCCGCCGGGCGGCATCGGCTCAGCGCCGCCGGGCGGCATCGGCTCAGCGCCGCCGGGCGGCATCGGCTCAGCGCCGCCGGGCGGCATCGGCCTACCCAGCCGCAGCCCCAGCAACCGCGGTGATCGGGCGCAGCCGCCCCGCCCGCGCCGTGCCGCCCGTGGCGGGCCGTGACATTCGCGTCGTTCCACGTCGTTCCACGTCGTTCCACGCCGTTCGCGCCGCGCTATCCCCTCCTGCGCTGTCCTGCACCGGGCTGTCCCGTCCTGCGCTGCCCCGTCCTGCGCTGTCCTGCGCCGTCCTGCGCCGTCCTGTCCCCGAGCCGAGTGATGGCGTGGCATGGCGGGCGAGCCAGGGGTATAGGCGGGACGGGCAGGCAAGGCTGTGCGCCGCGGTGTGAGGGCGAAGCTGGGCGAAATGTGACGTGACGCTGTGTGATGCGAGGCGTGGGTGCGAGGCGCGGGTGCAAGGAAGTCAAGGCGAGGGCGGGGCCAAGGTCGGAGATGTGAGGCCAAGGTCGAGGATGTGAGGCCGCGGTCGCGGTGTGAGACCGAGGTCGAGGGTGTGACCGAGGTCGAGGGTGTGACGGCGTTGGCGTGAGGGCCGGCGTGGGACACGTGCATGCCAAGGGCCGGGCGGCTGGGCTGTGGTTACTCCTCGGGGTCGGCGGCCAGGTCGCGGTAGACCGGGCGCAGCAGGTCGATCAGCGGGATGTGGCGGACCTTGACGGGTGGCGGGTCCAGGGCGCGTAACAGCAGCTCAGGAGGGGTTCCGCCGCGGCCGGGGCGTTCTCGTAGGCGGCCTAGGCTTACCGCCGGGGAGTAGTAGTCGGCGAGGCGGTCGGTCAGTGGTTCTTCGGGGACCGCCAGCGGGTCGAAGGCTTCGCCCGGGTCGGCGGTGCCCCGGAGGGCGTCGAGCAAGGGCTCGCGCGCACGGCCGCGCCAGGCCAGAACCAGGAACGGGTCGTCGTCGAAGGCTTCGGCCAGGACATACAGCGCGGCGGAGCCGTGTTTGCACGGAACTCCCCAGTCGGGGCAGGAACAGTCGATGTTCAGCTCCGACGGGAAGAGAGGCAGGCCCAGGTCGGTGAACAGGTCGACGATTTCTCGGGGCATCTCGCCGGCCAGCAGCGCGGCCCGGTACAGAGCCTGCGAGCCCAGCGCCTCGGTGATCTCCTCCCACTGGGTGTCGTCGAACGCCGCGATGCGGATCGTCACCTGGTACGGCGTAGGCCGCGACCCCTGCACCCGGGCCACCACCTGCCCGGGGCTGAGCGCGAAGTCGATCACCTGGCCCTTGCGCGCGTAGGCCCGGCCGCGCGCGAGCCGCCCCGCGTCGCAGACGCCCTCGAGCACGTCGACGAACCGTCGGGACCACCACTGCTCGCCGATTTTGCCGCGCTTCGACCGGACCGCGAGCCCGCCGTCCACCTCGATTGCGCGCGTGGCCTCGTAGTAATGGCCGAGCTGGTCGAACGGCATCTCAGCCCACCGCCGCCGGGTCGAGCGCGAACAACTCGCGCAGCTGGTCGGTGCTGAGGTCGGTAATCCACTCCTCGCCGGTGCCGACGACCGCGGAGGCCAGCGCTTTCTTGCGCTCGATCATCGCGTCGATCTTCTCCTCCAGCGTGCCGGTGCAGATGAACTTGCGAACCTGCACGTTGCGTGACTGCCCGATGCGGAACGCGCGGTCGGTGGCCTGATCCTCGACCGCCGGGTTCCACCACCGGTCGAAGTGGACGACGTGGTTCGCCGCGGTCAGGTTGAGGCCGGTGCCGGCCGCTTTCAGCGAGAGCAGGAAGAGCATCGGCTCGTCCGAGGTCTGGAACCGCTCGACCAGTTCGTCCCGGCGCGACTTGCTGAGCCCGCCGTGCAGCCACAGCACCGGACGGTCGAGGTGGGCCGCCAGGTAGGGCTGGAGCAGGGAACCCCACTCCGCATACTGCGTGAAGACCAGGGCCTTGTCGCCGTCCTCGACGATCTCGTCGGCCAGCTCCTCGAGCCGGGCCAGCTTGCCGGACCGGTCGGGCAGCCGTGAACCGTCCTTGAGCAGGTGCGCCGGGTGGTTGCAGACCTGTTTGAGCTTCATCATGGCGGCCAGCACGTTGCCCCGCCGCTGGATGCCCTCGCTGCCCTCGATCTCGGCCATCATGTCCTCGACCACGGCCTGGTAGAGGGTGGCCTGCTCGGGGGTGAGCGTGCACCACACCTTCATCTCGTTCTTCTCCGGGAGGTCGGAGATGATGGTCTTGTCGGTCTTGAGGCGTCGCAGCACGAACGGACCGGTGGCTCGTTTCAGCGCGGCGGTCGCGTCCTCGTCCTGCCGGACCTCGATCGGCTCCTGAAAGCGGCGGCGGAACCGTTTGGCCGGGCCCAGCAGGCCGGGGTTGCAGAAATCCATGATGGACCACAGCTCGGCCAGATGGTTCTCCACCGGGGTGCCGGTGAGCGCCAGCCGGGTGCGCGCGGGGATGGCCCGGACCGCCTGGGCCTGGCGCGTCCCGCTGTTCTTGATCGCCTGGGCCTCGTCGCACACCACACGGCTCCAGCCGATCTCGCGCAGCGCCTCCAGATCCCGGAACGCGGTGCCGTAGGTCGTCAGGACCAGGTCGGCCTCGGCCACCGCGGCGAGGAAGTCGACGCCGCGTTGCCGGGTGCTGCCGTGATGCACGTAGACGTGCAGGGACGGCGCGAACCGGGCCGCCTCCTTCTTCCAGTTGGTGATCAAGGACATCGGGCAGATCAGCAGTGTCGGCGGAACCTCGTCCGGGGTGACGCCGGTGCGCTCGGTGAGCAGCAGTGAAATCGTCTGCGCCGTCTTGCCCAGGCCCATGTCGTCGGCGAGGATCCCGCCGAGCCCGAGCCGGCCGAGGAAGTGCAGCCAGGAGAGGCCGCGCTCCTGATAGGGCCGGAGTGTGCCCTGGAACCCGGGTGGAGTCCGCATCGGGTCGAGGCGTTCCGAGGCCTGGCCGGAGAGCAGGTCACCGAGCGTGCCGTCCGCGTCGACCTCGACGAGGGGCAGGTCCTCCTCACCCCCCTCGACCACCTGCTGCAGCACCTCGCCCGCGGTGAGCTCGCCCTCGCGCCGCTGGCTGACCGCCTTCAGCGCGGCCTTGAGCTGCCGGTCGTCGAGCTCGACCCACTGGCCGCGGACCCGGACCAGCGGCACCTTGAGCCGAGCCAGCTCGGCCAGCTCCTCGGGGCTGACGACACCGTCGCCGATCACCAGGTCGATCCGGAAGTCGACGATCTCGGACAGGCCGAATCCGGACTCCGCCGCTGCTCGGGAGGAGCCGGCCTTGGACCGTGACCGGGTGGTCAGCTTGAGACCGACGCCCTTGCGCCCGGCCCAGGCCGGTAGTTGCACCCCGAACCCGGCTGCCTGCAGCAGGGGCGCGACCTGACGCAGGAATTCGTAGGCCTCGGCGGTGCTCAGCGTCATCGCGGCCGGCTGCTGCTCGCGCAGCGCCTCGTGCAGCGCCGGGAACAGCCGGACCGCCCGGCCCAGACCGGCGAGCAGCGCCTCGTCGGGCCGGCGCGGCAGGCCCGGGAAGCGTTCGCCTTCCCAGACCAGGGCGGCCGGAAGGTAGATCCCGGAATCCTCGGCGGACTGCAGGGCGAACTCCAGGTCCCACTCGTCCTCACCCGGCTCCGGCTCGAACAGCCGGAAGCTGACCCGGATCGGGGCATTCGCCGCCTGGGCCGCACGCATCCAGTCGTCCAGCGCCTTGCGCAGCTCACGTAACTCGTCGGCGGGCGCCTCGGGCAGGGTGGGGTCGGCATCGGTCAGCGCGGTGACCCAGCGGTCGGGCAGCGGTGCTTTGCGCCCCGCGCGGTGGCCGCCGAGGATCTTCTCCGGCAGGATCGCCCGGGCGGCGCCGTCGAGCAGGGTCTCCAGCGCATCTCGCAGGACGCGCCCGGTGCCGGGCTCGTCCTGACCACCGGCGGAAGCCGCACCAGGGCGGGTCGATCGGCCGGCGGGTGCGGGAGCGCTGAGGGAGCGGACCACCGGGGGCATGCCGGCCGCGAAGTCACGATAGGTCGCCAGGTCGGCGCCGGTGAGGACGGAACGCCAGCGCGCGGCCGGCACGCCCTCCTCGATCACCAGCTGAGGGAGCATGCGGCCGTGCTGGGCCAGGTCACACGCCCAGCCGGCGAGGAAACACAGGTAGCGCAGGGAGGCGCCGGGCACCCAGGCCGCGGCCGGGTCGGGCTCGCCCAGCGCGGCCAGCAGAGCCATCGCGGACTCGCCGGGGACCGTGAGGGTGGGGACGGTCCAGGGTGTGAGCTTGACGCCGCGCGGCGAGGTGGTCTCGATCCCGGTCTCGGGGGAGGGCAGCGGGCCACGCGACGTGCCCGGCAGTTGGATCGAGGAGACCCCGGCGAGCACCCCGGCGGGCAGGTCGAGAGCAGCGGTCAGCGCCTCGATGCCGGCGGCGAACGGGTGGGGCCGGACCTTCGACCGGGACGCCGAGGACTCCTGAGTGGCGGGCTCTTCGGCCCAGAGCAGCAACCGACCGGGCCGCCCGGATCCGGGCACCCAGCCGCCGTGAAAGACGAGCACTTCCTCAACCCCCTGAGCAGTCCGTCGAGATTATCGGCCGGACGGTGGGTCAGCCCACTCCGCCAGCTCGTAAACGACCCCATTGGGGTCGGTGACGAGCAGCAGGCGCTCGCCCCACGGCTCCTCCCGGATCGGCAGGGACGGCTCGACTCCCTCCGCGCGCAAGCGCTCCTGCTCGGCGTCGAGGTCGTCGACCACGAAGGCGACGATCGTGCCGCCGACGACGACGTCACGCAGCTCGGGCGGCAGGACCTCGAGACCGCGCCGGTGCAGGGCGATGTCGACGGCACCATCCGGCCGGCTCAGCGACGCGAAGCCGTCGGCGGCCATCTGCTCGACATAGCCGAAGTGGTCCACGAGAAACTTGCTGGAGACCTCGACATCCTCGACCGTGAGTCCGACGACGGACGATGTGACACGCATGACGCCTCCCCGGGCAGCGCTTGTCTGTACGGCGTACACAATACGCCGTACAAGAAAGGAATGCCAAGCCATGGCCGAAGCCCGCCGCACCATCGACCTGCTGTGGTTTCCGGAGGCGGCCGAGCGCAAGCGCGGCCGCCGGCCGGGCCTGAGCGTCGCCCGCGTCGTCGAGACCGGCATCGCGGTCGCCGACGCCGAGGGGCTGGACGCGGTCTCCATGCGCCGGGTCGCGACCGAGCTGGGCGTGGTGCCGATGACGCTCTACACCTACGTGCCGGACAAGGCGACGCTGCTGGAGCTGATGCTGGACCGGGTCTACCTGGCCATGCCCCGGACGGAGTGGCCGGACCGGCCCTGGCGGGAGCGGCTGGCCGCGATCGCCGCCGAGAACCGGAAGCTGGTCGAGGACCATCCGTGGGTGGCCGGGCTGCCGGCCGGCCGCCCGCCGCTCGGTCCGGGTCTGATGGCCAAGTACGAGCACGAGCTGCGCGCCTTCGACGGCTGCGGCCTGGACGACGTCACGATCGACTCGGCGCTGACCTTCCTGATCGGTTTCGTCCAGTCCTCGGCGCGGACCGCCGCCGACGTGCGGGCCGCGGCCGCCCGCAGCTCCGAGACCGACTGGGAGTGGTGGCAGGAGCGAGGCCCGATCTTCGAGGTGGTCTTCGACTCGCACGCCTATCCGACGGCGACGCGGGTGGGCGCGGCGGCGGGGGAGGCGCTGGGCACCGCTTACGACCCCGATCACGCGTACGTCTTCGGCCTGGAACGCGTCCTCGACGGCCTGGCCGCACTGATCGAACCCCGGGGCGGCCGTGACCCGGGCCGCTGACGATCGCCGGGTGGTGGACGTACGCTTCCTGACGTGACGGCGAATCCGGAGATCGACAGCATCCTGCAGCGTGGCGCCGACGGCGGGCGGATCACCCCCGAGGAGGCGCTGCTGCTCTATACGGAGGCCCCGTTCCATGCGCTGGGCGAGGCGGCCGACGCGGTCCGGCGCCGGCGCTATCCGGACGGCATCGTCACGTATCTGATCGACCGCAACATCAACTACACCAACGTGTGCGTCACGGCCTGCAAGTTCTGCGCGTTCTTCCGGGCGCCGAAGCACAGCGAGGGCTGGGTCCACCCGACCGAGGAGATCCTGCGTCGCTGCGGCGAGGCGGTCGAGCTCGGCGCGACCCAGGTGATGTTGCAGGGCGGCCACCATCCCGAGTTCGGTGTGGAGTACTACGAGGAGTTGTTCTCCGCGGTCAAGGGCGCCTACCCGCAGATCGCGATCCACTCGATCGGCCCGAGCGAGATCCTGCACATGGCGAAGGTCTCCGGCGTCTCGATCGAGGACGCGGTGCTCCGGATCAAGGCGGCCGGGCTGGACTCGATCGCCGGCGCCGGCGCCGAGATGCTGCCGGAGCGGCCGCGCAAGGCGATCGCCCCGCTGAAGGAGAGCGGCGAGCGCTGGCTCGAGGTGATGGCGGTCGCGCACCGTAACGGTCTGTCGTCGACCGCGACCATGATGATGGGCACCGGCGAGACCGCGGCCGAGCGGATCGAGCACATCCGGATGATCCGCGAGGTGCAGGATCTGGCGGTGAGCCGTGGTTACCGGGACGTCGCGGTCGAGGAGTCGCACGAGGTCGGCGGCTTCCGCGCGTTCATCCCGTGGACCTACCAGCCGGAGAACAACCACCTCAAGGGCCGCACCCAGGCCACCACGATGGAATATCTGCGGTTCATCGCGGTCTCCCGGCTGTTCTTCGACAACGTCGCGCACCTGCAGGCGTCCTGGCTGACCACCGGTAAGGACATCGGCCAGCTCTCGCTCCACATGGGTGTCGACGACCTGGGCTCGATCATGCTGGAGGAAAACGTGATCTCCTCGGCCGGCGCCCGACACCGCTCCAACCTGCAGGAACTCATCTCGATGATCCGCACGGCGGACCGGATCCCGGCGTGGCGTGACACCTGGTACCGGCATCTCGCGGTGCACCGCACGGCCGCTGACGATCCGACCGACGACCGCGTCGTCTCGCACTTCTCGTCGATCGCGCTGCCCGGCGGCGGCGCCAAGCGCACGCAGCTCCCCTTGGTGGACGCCAAGTAGGACCGAACGATCGACAGACGTGGGTGCGTCTGCCGATGCAGAGTGTCACGCATGCTCAACAGCAGCGTGTCACTGTTGACCGCAATCGGCACCGGGATCGTGGTGTTCTTCTTCACCAAGGCCTGGGTGTCGATGAAGGGTGCCCGTGCGGGTCACGCCAAGGCCAAGGCCGCGGTGCCCTCGGCGCGTAAGTCGATGTGGTCCGCAATCGGATCGTTATTCAAGGTCGGGGTTCTGGTCGCCATCCTCATGCTCCTCCTGGTCGCCTGGGTGACCAGTGATCTTGCGGATGCGGCGGACGAGGAGCCGGGACCGAGCCCTTCGGTGAGTCGGACCTGACCGTTCGGCCAGGGTGGGGGTCGTCGGACCGGTGAGGGCCTGATTGCTCCTTCGTAACGAGCCCGCCTGTTGGCTGTACTGGCTCGTTCCCGCTGGTTACGTTGCCTGCGTAAGGCATTGGCAAAACCTCATGCGTCGCCGGGCGGTCGAAGTCGGTGACGAGCAGTCGGACCCGACCGATGGCGGTCGTATATATAACGCGCAAGGCACGGGCGGGATGGGTGACCATCCCGCCCGTTCTGTTTTCCGAGGCAGTGGCAGCATGGGTGGCGTGACGCGCGCAGACCTGGACAAGCAGCCGCACGAGGTCGCCGAGATGTTCGACGGCGTGGCCAGGCGGTATGACCTCACCAACACGGTGCTCTCCTTCGGCCAGGACCGGGGCTGGCGTCAGGCCACCCGCACGGCGCTGGGGCTGCGGCCGGGCGAGCGGGTGCTGGACGTGGGCGCCGGCACCGGGATCTCCACCGACGAGCTGGGCCGCTCCGGCGCGTTCGCGGTCGGCGCGGATCTCTCGGTCGGCATGTTGCAGGCGGGCCGGCGGGTCCGGCCGGACGTGCCGCTGCTCGCCGGTGACGCGTTGAAGCTGCCGTTCGCGGACGCGACGTTCGACGCGGTGACGATCTCCTTCGCGCTGCGTAACGTCGTGGACACCACGGCTGCGCTGCGCGAGTTCGGCCGGGTGACGCGCCCGGGCGGGCGGCTCGTGGTGTGTGAGTTCAGCACGCCGGCGAATCCGGCGTTCCGGACCGTCTACATGCAGTACCTGATGCGGTCGCTGCCGGTGGTGGCGCGGGGCGTGTCCAGCAACCCCGACGCGTATGTCTATCTCGCCGAGTCGATCCGCGCGTGGCCCGACCAGGCCGGCTTGGCGGGGCGGATCGTGGAGTCGGGGCCGTGGGACCGGGTGGGCTGGCGGAACCTGACCGGCGGCGTGGTGGCCCTGCATCGCGCGACGCGGCGCTGAGGCCGTCGTCGGGAAGGGCAGCTCATCGCCGTACGGGAAAAGCAGCGGCCGCGAGCGGAGGAAAGCCGTCGCCGGGAAGCGGAGCGGGACCGGCGTGCGGAGCCGGCGGCGGACGGCGGACCGGGACCGGCGGTTCTAGATCAACTCACGCGTGTCGGTGACAAATCGGGCGTTTCGCGTACGCGGGGCAAAACGGCTGTTTAGCTCGAAGTCATGACGAAAATCGGGCAGCTAGAGGACACCGACATCGACATCGCGATCGACGAAGGAGAGGCCGGCGAGCGTCGCGCGACCGAGCTGGCCACGCGTATCCGGCAGGTCGCGGCTCAAGATCCCCTGTTGGCGCAGGACCTGGTGGAGGAACTGATCGTTGCGCTGGACCGCGCGATGGACGGCACTATCCGAGATCATCTCGACGGTCCGGCACGTGGGATGGCCGAGCGCGTTTTGGGCGATTCTGACCCGATTCGTTAGCCACGCCGAAACAATCCGGCCGACCTGAGTGCAAAGATCGTCGATAGTCGGCCTAGACTCCGAACGAGGCATGCTTGTGAACTAATTCACGAGCACTGCGGATCGGAGGCTGCACCGTGAACGACCACCCGCCATCCCCCGTCGCTGACGAAGCTGACGTGATCGTGGTCGGAGCGGGTCCCGGTGGCAGCGCGGCCGCGTATCACCTCGCCCGGCACGGCATCCGGGTCCTGCTGCTGGAGAAGACCGAGTTCCCGCGCGAGAAGGTGTGCGGTGACGGTCTGACCCCGCGTGCCGTTCGTCAGCTGGTGCGGATGGGCATCGACACCTCGGAGAAGGCGGGCTGGCTGCACAATCGCGGCCTGCGGGTGATCGGCGGCGGCGTCCGCATGGAGCTGGACTGGCCGGAGCTGGCGAGTTTCCCCAACTACGGCCTGGTCCGCACCCGGATGGACTTTGACGACATGCTCGCCCAGCGGGCCGTCGAGGCCGGCGCCCTGCTGCGGACGAACGTGACCGTCAGCGGCCCGGTCCTCAATGACGAAGGCTACGTGATCGGGGTCGAGGCCAAGGCCGGTCCCGGAAAAGAGCCGGTGCAGTACCGTGCGCCGCTGGTGATCGCCGCGGACGGCGTCTCCGGCAAGTTCCCGCTGGCCCTGGGGCTGGCCAAGCGCGACGACCGCCCGCTCGGGGTGGCCGTCCGGCGCTACTACCGCTCCGCGGCCAAGGCGGACGACAACTACCTGGAGTCCTGGCTGGAGCTGCGCAGCGCGCAGGACCCGAGCCGGCTCCTTCCCGGTTACGGCTGGATCTTCGGCCTCGGCGACGGCCGGGTGAACGTGGGCCTCGGCATCTTGAACTCGTCGGATGCGTTCGGCAAGACGAACTACAAGAATCTGCTCACCGACTGGCTCGGCTCCACCCCGGAGGACTGGGGGATGCGCGGCGAGGAGAACGCGGAGGGCCCGACGCTCGGCGCGGCGCTCCCGATGGGCTTCAACCGCGTGCCGCATTACACCCGCGGGGTAATGCTGGTCGGCGACTCGGGTGGCATGGTCAACCCGATGAACGGTGAGGGCATCGCGTACGCGATGGAGTCCGGCGAACTGGCGGCCGAGGTCGCGGTTCAGGCGCTGGCGCGTCCGGCGGGCCCCGAGCGCGAGCGTGCGCTCCGGGCGTACCCGACCGAGTTGAGCCTGCGGTTCGGCGGTTACTACCGCCTGGGCGGGGTGTTCGTGAAGCTGATCGGCAACCCGCAGATCATGCGGCTCGCCACCAAGCACGGCATGCCGCACCCGACGTTGATGAAGTTCGTCCTCAAGCTCCTGGCCAACCTCACCGACCCGCGCGGTGGGGACGCCATGGACCGCATCATCAACGGCTTGACCAAGGTGGCGCCCGCCGTCTGACGACGGAATCGGGCACCCCGACCAAAGGGATACAAAAGCGAAAAACTAGTGTGAAGCGGCTAACAGTCGTACGGGAGTGAAGATGACGATCAACCCATACGTCCCGATCGTCGGGTTGCTGATCCTCGGCGCGCTCTTCGCGTTGTTCTCGGTGTCCGTTGCACCGATCGTCGGGCCGAAGCGTTACAACCGGGCAAAGATGGACGCCTACGAATGCGGCATCGAGCCCGCCCCCCAACCGGTCGGCGGCGGCCGATTCCCGGTGAAGTTCTATCTGACCGCGATGCTCTTCATCGTCTTCGACATCGAGACCATCTTCCTCTACCCGTGGGCCGTCTCGTTCCAGGCGCTCGGCCTGTTCGGTTTCGTGGAAATGGTCCTGTTCATCGTCACCGTCTTCATCGCCTACACGTACGTGTGGCGACGCGGCGGACTCAACTGGGACTGATAACCATGGGAATCGAAGAGAAGCTGCCCAGCGGCATCCTTCTGACCTCGGTCGAGAAGCTGTCGAACTGGGCCCGCAAGTCGTCGTTCTGGGGTGCGACCTTCGGCCTGGCCTGCTGTGCCATCGAGATGATGGCGGCCGGTGGCCCGCACTACGACCTCGGTCGCTGGGGCATGGAGGTGTTCCGCGCCTCGCCCCGCCAAGCGGACCTGATGATCGTGGCCGGCCGGGTCAGCCAGAAGATGGCCCCGGTGGTGCGCCAGATCTACGACCAGATGCCGGAACCGCGCTCGGTGATCTCGATGGGCGTCTGCGCCTCGTCCGGTGGCATGTTCAACAACTACGCCATCGTTCAGGGCGTCGACCACATCGTGCCGGTCGACATCTACCTCCCCGGGTGCCCGCCCAGGCCGGAGATGCTGATCGACGCGATCCTCAAGATGCGCGAGAAGGTCATGGCCCAGCCGCTCGGTCCCAACGGCCGCAAGATGCTGGAGCAGCGTCGCGCCGAGGGCAAGCTGCCACTCGTCGCGCCGGGCGCCATGCCGTCGTCCTACCGCGTGGACAAGCTCCGCCGCGCGGAATGGACGCAGGCCGTCAAGGAAGGCCGCGAGGAGCAATTGCGGATCGAGAACTGGATGAAACTCCAGCCGCATTTGCGGGAGGGCAAATGACAATTCGACCCGGAACTGAGGGTGACGCTCCCGTCACTGCATCGACAAATGCAAATCTGGGTGCGCCCGCGCAGACACCGCCCAGCCCCGATAAGGGGATGTTCGGCGTCAAAGGCACCGGCGACGTCTCCGGCTTCGGTCGTCTGGTCCGCCCCCGACCTGCTGTTTTTGACAGCCCACGGCCGTACGGCGGGTATTTCGACGACGTCTATGACGCGTTGGAGGAAGCTTATCCGGCCTTCTCCGAAGCCATCGAGAAAGTGGTGGTGGATAGGGCGGAACTCACACTTCACATCAGGCCCGAGAGAATCACGGATGTCTGTCAGGTAATGCGGGACGACGAGTCCCTGCGGTTCGAACTCTGCTCCTCCGTCGATGCGGTGGACTACCTGGGCAGCGACGAGCGGCGATTCCACATCTCTTATCAATTGACTTCGATGACGTACCGCCGGAGGGTCCGTCTCGAGGTGAGCGTCGCCGACGGCGTGCCCGTCCCGAGCGTCACCGGCGTCTACCCGACCGCCGACTGGCAGGAGCGGGAGATCTACGACATGTTCGGCGTCGTCTTCCCCGGCCACCCCAACCTCACCCGGATCTTGATGCCGGACGACTGGGAGGGCCATCCCCAGCGCAAGGACTACCCGCTCGGCGGGGTGCCCGTGGAATACAAGGGCGCCGAGATCCCGCCGCCCGACCAGCGGAGGGTCTACCAGTGACCACGTCGGAATACGCGAGCGCGCGAGAGACCACCGAGGGCCGGGTCTTCACGGTCACCGGCGGTGACTGGGACAGCGTCACGTCCAGCATCGACCCGCTCAGCAACGAGAAGATCGTCGTCAACATGGGTCCTCAGCACCCGTCCACGCATGGCGTGCTCCGGCTGGTGCTGGAGCTCGAGGGCGAGACGGTGACCGAGGCCCGGCCGGTGGTCGGTTACCTGCACACCGGCATCGAGAAGAACCTGGAGTACCGGACCTGGACCCAGGGCGTCACGTTCGTCACGCGGATGGACTACCTGTCCAACATGTCGAACGAGACGGCGTACTGCCTGGCGGTCGAGAAGCTGCTCGGCATCACCGATCAGATCACCGAACGCACGCAGACGATCCGGATCCTGTTCATGGAGCTGCAGCGGATCGCCTCGCACCTGGTCTGGCTGGCCACCACCGGCATGGAGCTCGGCGCGATCTCGATGATGCTGTACGGCTTCCGGGAGCGGGAGTACATCCTCGACATCTTCGAGGAGACCTCCGGCCTGCGGATGAACAACGGCTACATCCGCCCGGGCGGCCTCGCCCAGGACCTGCCCGACTCGGCGGTCAAGAAGATCCGCGACTTCCTCGTCTACCTGCCGAAGAAGCTCAAGGAATACGAGGCGATGCTCTCCGGCCAGGTGATCTGGCAGAAGCGCACGCAGGGAGTCGCCGTCCTGGACGTGACCGGCTGCCTCGCGCTCGGCATCACCGGGCCGGTGCTGCGCTCGGCCGGGCTGCCCTGGGACCTGCGCAAGACCATGCCGTACAGCGGGTACGAGACGTACGAATTCGACGTCCCGACCGCGACCACCGGTGACGTCTGGGGGCGCTATCTCGTCCGGCTGGCCGAGATCAAGGAGTCTCTCAAGATCGTCGAGCAGGCCCTCGACCGGCTCAAGCCCGGCCCGATCTGGGTCGCGGACAAGAAGATCGCGTGGCCGGCCCAGCTCGCGCTGGGGGTCGACGGTCTCGGCAACTCCCTGGAACACGTTGCCAAGATCATGGGCTCGTCGATGGAGTCGCTGATCCACCACTTCAAGCTGGTGACCGAAGGCTTCCGGGTTCCGCCTGGTCAAGTCTACGTTGCGGTCGAGCATCCGCGGGGCGAACTCGGCGTTCACGCGGTTTCCGACGGCGGCACCCACCCCTACCGGGTGCACTACCGCGAGCCGAGCTTCGTCAACCTCCAGGCCATCCCGGCGATGGCCGAGGGCGCGCTGCTCGCCGACGTCATCGCCGGCGGCGCGTCCCTGGACCCGGTGATGGGTGGGTGTGATCGCTGATGACTGAGCTTGCCAGGCGGCTTCGCCGCAACACAGAAGAAGCTGAAGAGCAGGTTGACTTCACCCCGGCGGCGGCTCCGCTCGCGGAGAAGCTGCTCGGGGCCGCGCAGGAGATCCTCGCTCGGTACCCGGCCGGCCGGGAGCGTTCGGCGCTGCTGCCGCTGCTGCACCTGGTGCAGACCGAGGAGGGGTACGTCAGCCCGGCCGGCGTCGCGTTCTGCGCCGAGATCCTGGGAATCAACAAGGCCCAGGTCGGCGCGGTCGCCACCTTCTACACCATGTACAAGCGCCGGCCCACCGGGGAATACCTGGTCAGCGTCTGCACCAACACCCTCTGCAACGTGCTCGGCGGGCAGGAGGTCTACGACACGTTGACCGAGCACCTCGGCGTCGGCCACGACGAGACCACCGCCGACGGGCGGATCACGCTGGAGCACGCCGAGTGCCTCGCGGCCTGCGACTACGCGCCGGTGGTGACGGTCAACTACGACTTCACCGTCGACCAGGCCACGCCGGAGTCCGCGGTCGCACTGGTCGACAGCCTGACCAACGGTGAACGGCCCACCCCGGCCCGCGGTGCCCGGATCTGCTCGCTCAAGGAGATGCAGTACCAGCTGGCCGGTTTCGCCGACCCGCGCGAGGGCGCGGTCGGTGACGGCGTGGCCGGGGCGCCGACCCTGCGCGGGGTCCGGCTCGCCGAGCAGCACGGGATCGCGGTGGCCGGCTTCAACCTGGACACCCCGATCACCAAGACCAAGCCGGCCCGCGAGGAGCAGCCGGGCAAGGTCGCGACAGCGGTCCAGGCAGTCAAGTCCGCGGCGGGCGCGGTCGTCGAGAAGGCGGGCTCGGTGGCCGGGAAGGCGCGCGGGTCGAAGACCGAGGACCCCCAGGTGCGTACCGCCGCGCTACGCAACCCCACCGCGAGTGAGCCGGCGAAGCCGGAGGCCCAGGCCGGTGCGACCACCGCCGTGGCGGGCAACGCGCCGGCCGGTGACGGCAAACCGGCCGGGGACAGCCCGCGTACGCCGGACCCGACCCGTGGCTCGGAGGAGGAGAAATGACCCAACCCCGGCCGGAGGTGCTCCAGAAGCTCACCCCGGTGCTCACCAAGCGCTGGCTCTCGCCGGACGCCTGGCAGATCGGCGTCTACGAACGGCTCGACGGTTACCAGGCGGTCCGCAAGGCGCTCGACGTCCACCCGGACGACCTGATCCAGCTGATCAAGGACTCCGGGCTGCGTGGACGTGGTGGCGCAGGCTTCCCCACCGGGCTCAAGTGGGGGTTCATCCCGCAGGGCGACGGCAAGCCGCACTACCTCGTGATCAACGCGGACGAGGGCGAGCCGGGCACCTGCAAGGACCTTCCGCTGATGACGTACGACCCGCACTCGCTCGTGGAGGGCGCGATCATCGCGTCGTACGCGATCCGGGCGAACCGGGCGTTCATCTACATCCGCGGTGAGGCGGTGCACGCCGCTCGGCGGCTGCGCAACGCGGTCAAGGAGGCGTACGCCGCCGGTTACCTCGGCGAGAACATCCTCGGTTCCGGGTTCGACCTGGAGCTGGTGGTGCACAGCGGCGCCGGTGCGTACATCTGCGGCGAGGAGACCGCGCTGCTCGACTCCCTGGAAGGGTTCCGCGGCCAGCCCCGGCTGCGCCCGCCGTTCCCGGCCATCGCCGGCCTGTATGCCAGCCCGACCGTGGTCAACAACGTCGGGACGATCGCCAGCGTGCCGTACATCGTGCTGGGCGGCGCCGACTGGTGGAAGAGCATGGGCACCGAGAAGTCGGCCGGCCCGATGATCTACTCGCTCTCCGGACGGGTGGTCAATCCCGGACAGTACGAGTGCGGCCTCGGCATCACCCTGCGCGAGCTGATCGAGCTGGCGGGCGGGATGCAGCCGGGTCACAACCTCAAGTTCTGGACACCGGGCGGCTCGTCCACGCCGCTGCTGACCGCCGAGCACATCGACACCGCGATGGACTTCGAGGGTGTCGCGGCGGCCGGTTCGATCCTCGGCACCACGGCGATGCAGATCTTCTCCGACCAGGACTGCCCGGTCTACAACACGTGGCGCTGGCTGGAGTTCTACCACCACGAGTCCTGCGGCAAGTGCACCCCGTGCCGGGAGGGCAACTACTGGATGGTGCGCACGTACCGGCGGATCCTCGCCGGTCATGGCACCTACGCCGACCTGGACACGCTGCAGGACACCGCGGACAACATCTTCGGCCGGTCCTTCTGCGGCCTCGGTGACGGCGCGGCCACGCCGGTCGTCTCGACGCTCAAGTGGTTCCGGGACGACTACCTCGGTTACATCGAGGGCCGCACGGCGCCGCGGCTCTCCGAGAAGTCCCTCGTAGGAGCGCACTGATGACCGACGTAGCGAAGAGGGCCGCTGAGCCCAGCAGCGGCGCGGACCCTAAGAAAACGGATCTGGTCACGCTGACGATCGACGGGGTCGAGGTCCAGGCCGAGAAGGGCGAGCTGGTCATCCGGGTCGCCGAGCGGATGGGGATCGCGATCCCGCGGTTCTGCGACCACCCGCTGCTGGCCCCGGCCGGCGCCTGCCGCCAGTGCCTGGTCGAGGTGGAGGGCCAGCGCAAGCCGGTCGCTTCCTGCACCCAGACAGTGGCCGAAGGCATGATCGTGAAGACCCAGCTCAGCTCGCCGGTCGCGGCCAAGGCCCAGGCCGGCGTGATGGAGCTGCTGCTGATCAACCACCCGCTGGACTGCCCGACCTGCGACAAGGGCGGCGAGTGCCCGCTGCAGAACCAGGCGATGAGCACCGGCCGCGCCGACTCCCGGTTCCACGAGCACAAGCGGGAGTACGAGAAGCCGATCCACATCTCCAGCCAGGTGCTGCTGGACCGGGAACGTTGCGTGCTCTGCCAGCGCTGCACCCGGTTCTCCGAGGAGATCGCCGGGGACAAGTTCATCGACCTGATGGACCGCTCCTCCGGTGAGCAGATCAACGTCTACCGCGACGACTTCTTCGGCGGCGCGGGCACCGGAGACGGCCAGGTCGGTGAGGGTGCGGGGGACGTCGCGTTCAACTCGTACTTCTCCGGCAACACCATCCAGATCTGCCCGGTCGGCGCGCTCACCGGTGAGCAGTACCGGTTCCGCGCCCGCCCGTTCGACCTGGTCTCCTCGCCGACCAGCTGCGAGCACTGCGCGGCTGGCTGCTCGATGCGAGCCGACCACCGCCGCGGGAAGGTGCTGCGCCGGCTCGCCGGTGACGACCCGGCGGTCAACGAGGAGTGGAACTGCGACAAGGGTCGGTGGGGTTTCCGTTACTCCACGGCCATCGACCGGATCACCACGCCGCTGGTGCGGGACTCGCGCACCGGGCAGCTGCGCGAGGCGTCGTGGAGTGAGGCGCTGGTCGCCGCCGCGGAGGGACTTCGCGCGGCCCGGGACCGGGGCGTCGGGGTGCTCCCGGGCGGCCGGCTGACGGTGGAGGACGCGTACGCGTACGCCAAATTCGCTCGTCTGGTTCTCCACACCAACGACGTGGACTTCCGGGCCCGCCCGGTGCGGGCCACCGGCTCCCCGATCGGGGTCACCGAGGAGGCGGACTTCCTGGCCGCCGCGGTCGCCGGCACCTCGGACGTCACGTATGCCGACGTGGAGAACGCCCCGTCGGCCCTGATCGTGGGTCTGGAGCCGGAGGAGGAGTGCCCGATCCTCTTCCTGCGCCTCCGCAAAGCGCACAGCAAGAGGACCCTGCAGGTCACCGCGGTAGCGCCGTTCCTGTCCCGGGGCTTCGAGAAGCTCGGTGCCGCGCTCGTCGCGGCGGTCCCGGGCGACGAGGCCCGGCTGCTGAACACCGACCCGGCGGTCGCCGCGGCGCTCAGCGCGCCGGGCAGCCTCCTGCTGGTCGGCGAGCGGCTGGCCACCGTGCCGGGCGGGCTCTCCGCGGCGGCGGCACTGGCTGCGCGGACCGGAGCGCGCCTGGCCTGGGTGCCGCGCCGGGCCGGTGACCGGGGCGCGCTGGACGCCGGCTGCCTGCCGAACCTGCTGCCGGGCGGTCGTCCGGTCAGCGACCCGTCGGCCCGCGCCGAGCTCTCCCTCTCCTGGTCCGTCGACGGCGGCACGCTGCCGAACAGGCCGGGCCGGGACGTCGACGCGATCATCGCGGCGGCGGCCGACGGGACGCTGGGCGGCCTGCTGGTCGGCGCGGTCGACCCGGGTGACCTGGCCGACCCGGTCCTCGCCGAGCAGGCCCTGGACGCGGTTCCCTTCCTGGTCAGCCTGGAACTGCGCCACAGCGCGGTGACCGAGCGGGCCGACGTGGTGCTGCCGATCGCCCCGGCGGTGGAGAAGTCCGGCACCTACATGGACTGGGAGGGCCGGCTGCGGTCCTTCGAGACGGTCCTGCGTGGGAGCACCGCCCTGACCGACGGCCGGGTGCTGGAGGCGATCGCGGCGCTGCTCGACATCACCCTGAACACCGGGGACGTGCAGGCGGTCCGCCGTGAGCTGGGCACCATGCCGGCCAGCACGGCGCGCGCCGAGCTGCCGGCGGTCGCCGCCGGGGACCTCGCCGAGCCGGGTGAGCGGGCCGCGGTGCTGGCCACCTGGCATCAGCTGATCGACCTGGGCTCGCTGCTGGACGGCGACGAGGTGCTGGCCGGCACGGCCCGGCCGCCGGTCGTCCGGCTCGGCAAGGAGCTGGCCGAGCAGCTGCGGGTCGCCGACGGTGACCTGCTGACGGTCCGCACCGACCGCGGCTCGGTGACCCTGCCGGCCGCGATCGCCGACCTGCCCCGGCAGGTGGTGTGGCTGCCGACGAACTCGCCGGGCTCGACGGTGCGCCGCAGCCTCGGCGTCACCGCAGGCTCGGTGGTCCGGTTGTCGGCCGGTCTGCCCGGCCCGATTCTCGCCGAGGGAGTTGACCAGTGATCGACATTCTCGCGGCGCACGCGGAGGACCCGACCCTGCAGTCGTTCGAACAGGACGTCTGGTGGATCGTGCTGATCAAGCTGGTCGGCCTGTTCGTCCTGCTCCTGCTGCTGACCCTGTTCACGATCAACTATGAGCGCAAGGTCGTGGCCCGGATGGCGGTCCGGCCGGGCCCCAACCAGGTCGGCTTCCGCGGCTATCTGACCTCACTGAGCGACGGCCTGAAACTGCCGTTCAAAGAAGAGATCATTCCGCGTACGGCGGACAAGGTCGTCTACTTCATCGCCCCGGTGATCTCGGCGACGACCGCGTTCACGGCGTTCGCGGTGATCCCGTTCGGTGGCGTGGTGAACATGTTCGGTCACCGCACCGCGCTGCAGCTCACCGATGTGCCGGTCTCCGTGCTGGTGCTGCTGGCCTGCTCGTCGATGAGCGTCTACGGCGTGGTGCTGGCCGGCTGGGCGTCCGGGTCGACGTACCCGCTGCTGGGTGCTCTGCGATCCAGTGCGCAGATGATCTCGTACGAGGTCGCCATGGGTCTGTCGATCGTCGCGGTCTTCATGACCGCCGGGTCGATGAGCACCTCGGAGATCGTGAAGGCGCAGGCCTCCGGTGATCCCACGACGATCTTCGGCGTGCAGATCACCATGCCCGGCTGGTACTGCCTGCAGCTGCTGCCGAGCTTCCTGATCTACGTGATCTCCGCGGTCGGCGAGACCAACCGGGCGCCGTTCGACCTGCCCGAGGCGGAGTCCGAACTGGTCGGCGGTTTCCACACGGAGTACTCGTCGTTCAAGTTCGCGCTCTTCTTCCTCGCCGAGTACATCAACATGATCACCGTGTCGGCGTTCTGCACGACGCTGTTCCTGGGCGGCTGGCGGGCCCCGTGGCCGATCACCGCGATCTGGTCCGGCGCCAACTCCGGCTATTTCGCCCTGATCTGGTTCTTCCTCAAGGTGTTCGTGCTGCTCTTCGGCTTCATCTGGCTGCGGGCCACGCTGCCCCGGATGCGTTACGACCAGTTCATGCGGTTCGGCTGGAAGGTTCTGATCCCGATCAACCTGGTCTGGATCCTCTTCCTGTCCTACTTCAAGATCGCCCGCAGTGGCGCGCTCTCCAACGAGGTCCGGTGGATCTCGACCGGAGCGATCGCGCTGGTCGTGCTCATCGTCGCCTGGGCCTGGCCGTCGAAGGAGAAGCCCAAGCAACGCTCCATCGAGGAGGAACTGGCTCGCCGCCCACCCGGAAGCTTCCCGGTCCCTCCGATGGACCTGCAGGTCCCCCCGAGCCCGCGTGCCCGCCGTGCGGTCGCCGAGCGCGCCCCGGCCGCCGTGGGCGGCGACTCCGAGTCGAAGGAGGTGTGACGTGAACACGGTGACCGGCTCCTTCAAAGGCTTCGGCGTGACCTTCGCGCACATGTTCCGCAAGGTGATCACCACCGACTACCCGTTCTCGCCACCCAAGCCGGCGCCGCGCTACCACGGGCGGCACATCCTCAACCGGCACCCGGACGGCCTGGAGAAGTGCATCGGCTGCGAGCTGTGCGCCTGGGCCTGCCCGGCCGACGCGATCTACGTCGAAGGCGGGGACAACACCGACGAGCAGCGCTTCTCGCCGGGTGAGCGGTACGCGAAGATCTACCAGATCAACTACACCCGGTGCATCTTCTGTGGACTGTGCATCGAGGCCTGCCCGACCCGCTCGCTGACCATGAGCAACGAGTACGAGCTGGCCCGCGACAGCCGCCAGGATCTGATCTTCACGAAGGAGCAGCTCCTGGCCCCGCTGATGGTCGGGATGGAGCAGCCACCGCACCCGATGCGCCTGGGCGAGACCGACAAGGACTACTACGTCGGCGCGCTCACCAACCCGGGCACCTCGGCCGGCGCCGAGCGCGCGCCGTGGGCGACGAATGACGCGGAGGACACCGCGACGACGTCGAAGGACGGTGCGGCATGACCCAGGTGTCCACCGGCGAGGCCGTCGCCTTCTGGATCCTCGGCCCGCTCGCGGTGCTCGGGGCGCTCGGCATGGTGCTGGCCCGCAACGCGGTGCACTCCGCGCTGTGCCTGGTCGTCACGATGCTGAACCTCGGCATCCTGTACGTGATCAACCAGGCCCCGTTCCTCGGCTTCGTGCAGATCATCGTCTACACCGGCGCGATCATGATGCTGTTCCTGTTCGTGCTGATGCTGGTCGGCCGGGACGCCTCCGACTCGCTGATCGAGACGCTGCGCGGGCAGCGGGTCGCGGCGATCCTGCTCGGCTTCGGCTTCGCGGCCCTGGTCGGCACGGGGGTGGCCCGCGGCCTGCAGGACACCCCGACGGTGGGCCTGACCGAGGCCAACCAGAACGGGAACGTCCAGGGCCTGGCCGCGCTGCTGTTCACCAAGTACGTCTACGCCTTCGAGGTCACGTCCGCGCTGCTGATCACGGCGGCGGTCGGCGCGATGATCCTGGCCCACGTCGAGCGGGCCAAGGGCGACCGCGCCGATCAGGTGACCCGGATGAAGGAACGGTTCCGCCCGGGCAACTACCCCGGACCGAAGCCGGGCCCGGGCGTCTACGCGAACACCATGTCGGTGGCCGCGCCGGCGCGACTGCCCGACGGCAACGGCACCGAGAACAGCATCTCGCCGATCCTGCCGGTCCGGGAGTTGACGGCCTCCGAGGTCGCACCGAAGGGAACCGAGAAGTGACCCCCGACTATTACCTCATCCTCGCGTCGATCCTGTTCACCATCGGGGCGGCCGGCGTGCTGGTCCGGCGCAACGCGATCGTCCTGTTCATGTGCATCGAGCTGATGCTGAACGCGGCGAACCTGGCGCTGGTCACCTTCAGCCGGATCAACGGTGGCCTGGACGGGCAGATCATCTCGTTCTTCGTGATGGTCGTCGCCGCCGCCGAGGTCGTGGTCGGCCTCGCCATCATCATGTCGATCTTCCGGACTCGGCGCTCCGCGAGCGTCGACGACGCGAACCTCCTGAAGTACTGAAGGGGCTGTCGTGGAACAAGTGGACTACGCCCCGGCGACGGGAGTGTTGAGCAGCATCTGGCTGCTCGTGGCCATCCCGCTGGCCAGTGCGGCGATCCTGCTCCTGCTGGGCCGGCGCGCCGACAAGTGGGGGCACTGGCTCGGCGTGCTGGCGGTGGCCGCGTCGTTCGTACTCGGGCTGATCTTCTTCATCAAGCTCGGCGGCCTCGACGCCGAGCACCGGTCGGCTCAGCTGAGCCTCTTCGACTTCATCGACGTCGGAAGCCTGAAGGTCGACTTCGGGCTGCTCTTCGACCCGCTCTCCGGGGTCTTCGTCCTGCTGATCACCGGTGTCGGCTCGTTGATCCACCTGTACGCGGTCGGGTACATGGAGCACGACGCGGGCCGGCGGCGGTTCTTCGCCTACTTCAACCTGTTCGTCGCGGCGATGCTCCTGCTCGTCCTCGGCAACAACTACGTGATGCTGTACTTCGGGTGGGAGGGCGTCGGTGTCGCGTCGTACCTGCTGATCTCCTTCTGGTACACGCGCCCGTCGGCGGCGACCGCCGGCAAGAAGGCGTTCCTGATGAACCGGGTCGGCGACGCCGGCCTGGCCGTCGGCGTGTTCCTGATGTTCACGACGGTCGGCAGCACGCAGTACGACAAGGTGTTCAGCAGCGTCGGCGGGATGAGCGCGACGATCGTGCTGGTCATGGGTCTGCTCCTGCTGCTCGGCGCGGCCGGTAAGTCCGGTCAGTTCCCGCTGCAGGCCTGGCTGCCGGACGCGATGGAGGGCCCGACCCCGGTCTCCGCCCTCATCCACGCCGCGACCATGGTCACCGCCGGGGTCTACCTGATCGCCCGGTCCAACCCGATCTTCACCGCGAACGAGACGCTGCAACTGGTGGTGGTCAGCGTCGGTGCGCTGACGCTGCTGATCGGCTGCGTCATCGGCGCCGCGAAGGACGACATCAAGCGGGTCCTGGCCTGGTCCACGGTCAGCCAGATCGGTTACATGTTCCTCGGTGTCGGGCTCGGCGGCGCGGCGTACGCGCTGGCGATCGTCCACCTGCTGGCGCACGGCTTCTTCAAGGCCAACATGTTCCTCGGGGCCGGCTCGGTCATGCACGGCATGCACGACCAGGTCGACATCCGGCGGTTCGGTGCGCTGGCCAAGCCGATGCGGATCACCTGGATCACGTTCGCCACCGGCTGGCTGGCGATCATCGGCATTCCGCCGCTCTCCGGCTTCTTCTCCAAGGAGCCGATCATCGCGGCCGCCTTCGAGCGGGAGACGACCTGGCAGGCCTGGACGTTCGGGTTGGCGGCACTGATTGGTGCCGGGCTGACCGCGTTCTACATGACCCGGTTGTTCGTGCTGACGTTCCACGGCCCGGCCCGCTGGACCGAGGAGAACCAGCACCCGCACGAATCCCCGGCGATCATGACGATCCCGCTGATCCTGCTGGCGGTCGGCTCGGTCGCGGCCGGCTGGCTGATGAGCACGACCGTGCCGGACTGGCTCACCCCGGTCTTCGGCGAGGAACAGGCCGAGGCCACCGGTGTCCTGTCGCACACGGTGATCACCATCCTGTCGATCGTGGTCACGCTCATCGGTGCGGGCCTGGCCTGGGCAATGTTCCGGCGCGGAACCGCACTGCAGCCCGAACCGGCCGGGATCGTGGTCACCGCGGCCCGGCGCAACCTCTACACCGACGCGTTCAACGAGGCGGTGTTCGAGCGGCCCGGCATCTACCTCACCCGCGCCCTGGTCTACCTGGACAACCGGGGCGTCGACGGTCTGGTCAACGGGCTGGCGGCGGGGGTGGGCGGCGGCTCCGGGCGGCTCCGGCGGCTGCAGACCGGATTCGTCCGGTCCTACGCCCTCTCCATGCTCACCGGCGCGATGCTCGTGGTCGGCGCCTTCCTCGCGATCCAGTTGGGGTGGCTGGCGTGACGAACATCTTTCGGACGGAAGCGGACATGACCGGCAACCTTTGCTACGGACGGAGGCCGAAAAATGTTCGCTGACTTCCCGTTCCTCTCTGTCCTCACGCTCTTGCCGCTGGTCGGCGCTGGTGTGGTCGCGGCCATCCCGCGAGCCAAGGCGGAACTCGCCAAGCTGGTCGCGCTGGTCTGGTCGCTGGTCGTGCTGGTGCTCAGCATCCTGATGTGGGCCGCCTACACGGTCGACAGCAGCGACCGCTTCCAGTTCCACGAGTCCTACTCCTGGATCCCGGCCTGGGGCGCCGACTTCACGTTCGCCGCGGACGGCATCGCGCTGGTCATGCTGATGCTGGTCGCGGTGCTGTTCCCGATCGTGATCCTGGCGTCCTGGCACGACGTGGACCAGAGCCGGCGGTCCGCGCCGACCTACTTCGCCCTGCTGCTGGCCTTCGAGTTCACCATGATCGGGGTGTTCGCCGCGGCGGACATCTTCCTGTTCTATGTGTTCTTCGAGATCATGCTGATCCCGATGTACTTCATCATCGGTTCCTTCGGTGCCGGCCAGAAGCAGTACGCCGCGGTCAAGTTCTTCCTCTACAGCCTGGTCGGCGGCCTGTTCATGCTGGCCTCGGTGATCGGGCTGTGGGTGGTCGGTGGCCACACGTTCGACTTCGTCGAGCTGGTCAAGGCCGGCCCGTCGATCGACACGAACACCGCGCGGTGGCTGTTCCTCGGCTTCTTCGTGGCGTTCGCGATCAAGGCGCCGTTCTTCCCGTTCCACACCTGGCTGCCGGACTCCGGTGGTGCCGCCCCGGCCGGCGCGGCCGCGCTGCTGGTCGGCGTGATGGACAAGGTCGGCACGTTCGGCCTGCTGCGTTACTGCCTCTCGCTGTTCCCGGAGGCGTCGCGCTGGTTCGCCCCGACCGTCCTGGTGCTGTCGGTGATCGGCATCATCTACGCGGCGCTGCTGGCGGTCGGGCAGAACGACCTGAAGCGCCTGGTGTCGTACACGTCGATCGCGCACTTCGGTTTCATCGGCATCGGCATCTTCGCGTTCACCACGCAGGGCGGCACCGGCTCGGTGCTCTACATGGTCAACCACGGTCTGGCCACCGGCCTGCTCTTCATCGTGGTCGGCATGTTCGTCGCCCGGCGCGGGTCGTCGCTGGTCAGCGACTTCGGCGGGGCCGGCAAACTGGTGCCGGCGCTGGCCGGGGTGCTGTTCTTCGCCGGTCTCGCGTCACTGGCGCTGCCCGGCACCGCCCCGTTCGTCAGTGAGTTCCTCGTGCTGATCGGCACGTTCAGCACCCACAAGACGTACGCGGTGATCGCCACCGCCGGCATCGTGCTGGCCGCGGCGTACGTCCTCTGGATGATCCAAAGGACCACGCAGGGCACCCTGAATCCGGCTCTGGACGAGGTCCCGGCGATGCGCAAGGACCTCAGCCTGCGGGAGAAGGTGGTCGTCGCCCCGCTGATCCTGCTGCTGCTGGTGCTCGGCTTCTACCCGAAACCGGTCACCGACGTGATCAACCCCGCGGTGCAGAAGACCCTTCAGGACGTCGGCACGCAGGACCCGACCCCGACGGTCGCGGACGGAAAGGCTGGCCGGTAACCATGGGAGAGCTGAAACTGCCTGCGATCGACTACGGCGCACTGGCGCCCATGTTGATCCTCTTCGGCGTGGCCTGCGCCGGGATCCTCGTCGAGGTTCTCGTGCCACGCCGGCTCCGTAACGTCGTACAGCTGTCGCTGGCCCTTCTGGGTGTGGTCGCGGCACTGACCGTGCTGATCGTCAACCGGAACCTGCGGATCGTCACGATCGGCGGCGCGGTCGCGTTCGACGGGCCGACGATCTTCCTGCAGGGCGCGATCCTGGTGCTCGGGGGCGTGTCGCTGCTGATGATCGGCGAGCGATCGGTGGAGGCCGGTGGCGCGTTCGTCGCCCAGGCCGCCGTCGTGGTCGGCTCGGACAAGGACAGCCGGCAGTCGACCGGCCAGCCCGGTCTGACCGAGGTGTACCCGCTGGCCGCGTTCGCGCTCGGCGGCATGCTGCTCTTCGTCGCCGCGAACGACCTGCTCACCATGTTCGTGGCACTGGAGGTCTTCTCGCTGCCGCTGTACCTGCTGTGCGCGCTGGCCCGTCGCCGGCGGCTGCTCAGCCAGGAGGCCGCGCTCAAGTACTTCCTGCTCGGGTCGTACGCCTCGGCGTTCTTCCTGTTCGGCGTCGCCCTGCTCTACGGCTACGCCGGTGGGGTGCAGCTCAGCGTCGTCCACGACGCGGTCAGCAATCCGCAGCACAGCCAGCTGCTGCTCTACGGCGGCCTGGGCCTGGTCGCGATCGGGCTGCTCTTCAAGAGCGCGCTCGCCCCGTTCCACGTCTGGACGCCGGACGTCTACCAGGGTGCACCGACCCCGATCACCGCGTTCATGGCGGCCTGCACCAAGGTCGCGGCGTTCGGGGCCCTGCTCCGCGTGCTCTACGTGGCGTTCGAGGGGGTCCGCTGGGACTTCCAGCCGGTGCTGGGCACGGTCGCGGTGCTGACCATGTTCCTCGGCGCGATCCTGGCGGTCACCCAGACCGACATGAAGCGCCTGCTGGCGTACTCGTCGATCGCCAACGCCGGTTACCTGATGGTCGGGGTGCTCGCGCTCAACGACGCCGGGCTGAGCAGCACGATGCTCTACCTGGTGGCGTACGGCTTCTCGGTCCTCGGCGCGTTCGCCGTCGTGAGCCTGGTCCGGGACTCGGACGGCGAGGCCACCCACCTGTCCCGCTGGGCCGGGATCGGGCGCAAGAGCCCGCTGCTGGCCGGCGTGTTCACGCTCATCCTGCTCGCTTTCGCCGGCATCCCGCTGACCAGTGGCTTCACGGCCAAGTTCGCGGTCTTCGGGGCGGCGATCGAGGGCGGCCAGACCTGGATGGTCATCTTCGGCGTGGTCAGCAGCATGCTGATCGCCTTCCCGTACCTGCGGGTCGTCGTGCTGATGTGGCAGTCCGAGCCGGGCGAGTCCACGCCGTCGGTCTCCATCCCGGGCTTCCTCACCTCGGCCGCGCTGGGCCTCGGGGTGCTCGTGACGATCGCGCTCGGCGTGTTCCCGGCGCCGCTGATCGACCTGACGCGGGAGGCCTCTCACTTCGTCCGGTAAAGCGTGCTGCGCAACGGCTCCGGCATCGCGCCGGAGCCGTTGCGCGTTTGACGGGCATCAACGAGATCCACTTAGGATTCGCCCGTGAATGCGCTGCCCGCTGTGATCGACGCCTACCGCACCTGCGAACTGGCGACCCTGACCAAGGACGGTTCGCCGGTCGCGTGGCCCACCTCGGGCCTGCGACTCGACGACGGGACGTTCCTGCTGAGCACGTCGCTCGGTTACCCGCAGAAGGCGTACAACGTCCGCCGGGACGGCCGGGTGGCGCTGCTCTTCTCCGAGCCGCTGGGGAGCGGCCTGGAAGCGCCGGAGCAGATCCTGGTGCGCGGTGTCGCCACCTGCCCCGACGAGGTGCACGTGGAGCCGGTCGGTGACCTGGGGCGGCTCTGGGCGCTCCTGATGGAGCGCCAGCCGTCGAGCCAGAGGTACCTCAACTGGCCGACCAACAAGATGACCGATTTCTATTACATGCGCCTCAAGATCATCGTCAAGCCGGCCGAGGTGGTCACCCGCCCACTGCCGGCCGCCGTCAACGCGGTCGCCGACGGTGCCCGGCCCGGCCCTCTCGTCGGCGCCGACGTGCTGGCGCATTACCCGACCGTCGTCCTCATCGCGGTCGACGCCGAGGGCGCCCCGACGCTCGTGCGGACCACGATCTCCGCCGAGGCCGATGGCTACCGCGTCGAAGTGCCTGACGATGCCACGGTCGCCGCGGGGCCGGCCGGTCTGCTCGTGCACCGGCACGACGAGAAACTGTGGAATCTACACAACGCCAACGTGCGAGGGTCGCTTGTCGCCGACGAGAAGGGCTGGCTGCTTCGCCCGTCGAAGCTGGTCGAACCGGGTCGGCGGAGCAAGGCGAGCGTGCTCGACCCGATTCGGATCGGGCGTGAGTGCCAGGCCACGACTCGCCGCTATCTGGAACGCCGGAACCTGACCCGGCCGTCCATCCCGTGGGACGCCTATCGCGCCATCCGGGCGAGCCTCCCGAAAAGCAATTCTTGATCTTGTGAGTCGTACCCCTGGGACAGAAACCGGCGGGCCGGTATGGCATCGTTGGAGCGTGGTGAGCACCGGTGATCTGACGTTGTCGTCGCTGGGCCTCGACGTCGATCCCGTGATGGACGCGTCGGTGTCAGCGACGCTGGCCGCCGTCGAGGAAGCGCTGCGGGTTCGCGTCGCCAGCGCCGACCCGCTGGTGACCGAGGCCGCACGCCATCTCGCCGACGCCGGCGGCAAGCGGCTGCGCCCGATCCTGGTCGCGCTCGCCGCCCAGTTCGGCGACCCGACCCGCCCCGAGCTCATCGACGCGGCCAACGTGGTCGAGCTCACCCACCTGGCCACGCTCTACCACGACGACGTCATGGACGAGGCGCCGGTCCGCCGCGGCACCCCCAGCGCCAACACGCGCTGGGGCAACTCGGTGGCCATCCTGGTCGGTGACTACCTGTTCGCGCAGGCCGCGGAGCTGGCCGCCAAGCTCGGCACCGAGGCGGTGCACCTGCAGGCGCAGACGTTCTCCCGCCTCGTGCACGGCCAGATCGCCGAAACCGTCGGCCCGCGCGACCGCGACCCCATCGCGCACTACCTACAGGTCATCGCGGACAAGACCGGTTCGCTGATCGCCACCGCGGCCCGCTTCGGCGGCCTCTTCTCCGGCGCCCGCCCCGAGGTCGTGGAGGCCCTGGCCGGCTACGGCGAGATCATCGGCCTGGTCTTCCAGCTCTCCGACGACCTGCTCGACATCGCCTCCGAGTCGGTCCAGTCCGGCAAGACCCCCGGCACCGACCTGCGCGAAGGCGTGCCCACGCTGCCCGTCCTCTACGCGCTCGCCGGCGACGACGCCGACCCGGCCGCCGTCCGCCTCCGCGAGCTGCTCTCCGCCGGCCCGATCACCGACGACACACTGCACGCCGAGGCGCTCACCCTGCTGCGCGAGTCCGCCGCGATGAAGCAGGCCCGGGAAACCGTCCGCGGATACGCCGACGAGGCGCAGGCCCGCCTGGCGCCTCTGCCCGACGGCGAGGCGAAGCGCGCGATGACAAGCCTCTGCGACTACATCGCCGACCGCACGAACTGACCCCCGCCGGCCGCCGCTGCCGGTGGTTGCGGTTTCATGCAAGACCTTTATGTCCCAGGTCCGCTGTGGTCCTTCTCCGCCGCTCCCGCGGGGACCCTTCCGGGCCGAGCAGGGCGCGGGGCGCCCAGAACGCTCGGCCCTCCAGGGCGGCCTCCGTGGGTGGGCGCGGTCAGAGCACAAAACCCCGTAACGGTCGTCGCGCGCCCGGAAACGGTCCGCCGTCGTACGTCCGAAGCGCTTGAGTCCTGAAGCCGATCCCAGCTGCAGCCCATGGCGTCAGGTTCAGTGCCCCGAAGGGTCGACGTCTGACCGGAATGAGCAAAACGCCTGGTAGAAGGGTTATCCACAGGCCATCCACACGGTCTCGCGATTTCTGGCACGCTGGTTATTGGGATCGCCCCCTGGGCGGATGAGCGCGCCCCCGCCCGGTGCCGACAGCAGTGCCAGTCCCAGGGCGCCGCAGGCGAGCAGCGCAGCGATCGTGCCTACTTGCCGGTCGGGTCTCCGGTCGGCTTGGGCGCCGCCGGTGATCCGGGCGAGCCCGCAGATCGCCCCGCCGAGGGTGAGCGCGAGGCCGGCCTGGGCGGGGTCGATGCCGTGGGCGACCGCCGACGACACGAGGAACATGCCGAGCGCGTTCGCCGACCCGGCCGCGAGCGTCGCCGCGAGTCCGATAACGGTCAGCGCACCGATCGCTTGGCCGTGCTCGTGGGTTGGTCGTGGGGCGGTCGGTTCGACGGGGACGAGCCGGATCGCCGCGCATGCGAGCAGGCCGGCCAGGACGAAGGCCCACCGCCAGCCGATGGTCAGCGCGACGGCCGGCACGGCCGCGCCGGCCAGCAATGTGCTGATCGGGATGGCGGCCTGTTTCACGCCGAATGTCAGGCCTTGGCGGTGCGCCGGGACTCGGCGGGACAGGCTGGTGTTGCTGCCGAGCTGGCCCATGGCGTTGCCGGCTGCGCCCATGGCGAGGATCGCGATGAGGCTCCACAGTGATCGGGCGGCGACGGCGACGGCGAGCAGGGCGGTGGCGGAGAGCCGATGCCGGCCCGGGAGACCCTGGTTGCGCCGTAGCGTTCGACGAGGGCGCCGGCGGAGATCGACGCGAGTGCGCTTGCTCCGAAGTAGGCGGAGACGACGAGTCCGAGCCCGGCCGGGCTGAATTGAAGATCGTCGCCCACCTGAACGGCCAGGCCGCCGACCAGGAAGACCGGTATCGAAACAGAAACGGTCGTGGTAAGGGCCCCGACCGTCGCCCGCCGGGCGTTTTGCCTGCTGAGGGCGGCTTTCTGCGGGCGATTCTAACCAGATGGCATCGGACGCAGACTAAGCCAATTCGGGCAGGTTCGGACACGCCCCGTTCTATTGATCACACCCGCTGTGCAAATCGATCGTGATCCACATGCTTTTGGCATTCCGTCGACGTGAGTTTCTTCATATGGTGTAAGTCCCTGGCCTCGGAGGTAGCTGTGCGTGACCCCCTAGCGGAGCCGTCAGATCTCATCCGGAGCGTGTCGCGGGCCCTGCGTGTGCTGGAGTCGGTCGGCCGGGCTCCGCGCGGGCTCACGGTGAAACAGATCGCCCGGCGCTGCGAGCTGACCGTCGCGACGACGTATCACCTCGTGCGCACGCTGGCCTATGAGGGCTATGTGATTCGCCGTGAGGACGGGACGTACATCGTCGGGCTGGAGATCGCGGATCGATATCGCGAGCTCGTCTCGGCGTTCCGTGGTCCACCGGCGGTCGGCGACGCGCTGCGCCGGGCCGCGCTCGACACCGGGTACAGCCACTATCTGGGCCGGTTCGTCGGCGGCCGGATCGCGGTGACCGCGTCGGCCGAGGGCGCGCGTTCACCGTTCCTGGACGATGTCGCGCCCGGCTTCGACGAGGGCGGTCATGCGACCGCGCTGGGCAAGGCGCTGCTGGCCACGCTCACGCCCGACCAGCGGTCGCGATATCTGCGGGACTACGGGATGCGGGCGTTCACCCCGACCACGCTGACCACGCCGGAGGCGCTCGAGGCGGATCTCGCGGCGGGGGAGCGACGCGGCATGCAGATCGAGATGGGGCAGTTCCGGCAGGGGCTGGCCTCGGCCGCCGTGGTCGTCGTGGCGGATCGGGACATGGAGCGGCGACTGGTGCTCGCCTGTTCGATGCCGGCCGCCGAGATGCTGACGTCGGCGCGGGTGGTGCGGGCGAAATTGACCGCGGCCGCGCGGAATGTCGCCGAGGCTCTCTCCGGCGGCGAGTCCGCCACCGCCTGACACATTTATTTCGGGATGTTTCCGCAGCCCCGGGAGTTTTGAGTGACCGAATCGCTACAGCTTGAGGTGCGGCTTTAAGAGATATTTGAACCTCCCCGGCGCCTGTCGCGTACCAGAGTGCGGACGACCTGAGCCGGCTGAAGGCAGGACGAGATGCGCTGTGAGGACGGGCACGACGACGCCGCGTACGTCCTCGGCGCGCTGTCACCGGCGGAGCGTGCGGCCTACGAGCGGCACCTCGCCACGTGCTCGTTCTGTCGCGAGGCGGTCGCCGACCTGTCCCGTGTGCCGGACATGCTGGATCGCCTCGACGCCGACGAGTTCGCGCGGCTGCTGGACCCCGGGCTGACCGACCGGCCGCCGGAGCGGTCCTACTCGGTGACGTCTCCACACCCGGCTGCGCCGCGATCAAAGACTTTTCCCGTACGGGTGTTGAGCACCGTGGCCGCGGTGCTTCTCATCGTGATGCTCGGCGGTGGGGTCACGCTGTGGTTGATGAACCGGCCGGCCGCGGGAAGTGGCGCCGGTGGCCCGGCCGTGGCGATGACCGCGGTGGACCCGCAGACCCCGATCACGGCGACGATCCGGACCATCGGGACGTCGGGCGGGACGAAGGTGGAGATGGTCTGCTCGTACGACGCGTCCGGGAAGCCGTACACGTTCCGGCTGATCGCGTACGGGCCGGACGACCAGAGTGAGCAGCTCGGGTCGTGGACACCCGAGCCCGGGGCCGAGTTCCCGATGCAGGGGGTCACGCACTTCGCGGTGGGGAGTATCGACCACCTGGATCTGGTGCGGTTCGACGGCAAGATCATGCTGACGTATCGACCGCGCTGAGCTTTCCCGGTCGGTGCGGTGCTCACGGCGTACCGCCTCGGGGGTTTGATCGTCAGGCGGAAGCGGCAGTGGCCTCGGCGGCTGCGCGGGAGCGGGCCGTGGCGCGGGCACTGCGCAGGCCGTCGGCGGTGAAGATGATCAGCGCGATCCAGACCAGGCCGAAACCGGCGAGGCGGGCGGCCGGCATCGGCTCGTGGTAGATCAGGACGCCGCAAGCGAGCTGCAGGATCGGCGCGATGTACTGCAGAATGCCGAGGCCGACCAGCGGCACCCGGTTGGCCGCGCCGGCGAAGAGCAGCAGCGGGACCGCGGTGGCGATGCCGGAGAACAGCATCAGCGCCGTGTGCAGCGCCGAGACGTGACCGAACTTCGCGCCGCCGTCCAGGTTCAGCCAGGTCAGATAGCCGAGCGCGGGCAGCGACAGCACCGCCGACTCGATGAACAGGCCCTCGGCCGGCGGCAGTGACATGCGCTTCTTGATCAGGCTGTACGAGCCGAACGACGCGGCCAGGATCAGCGCGATGTACGGCAGGTGCCCGTAGTCGATCGTGAGGATCGCGACCGCGAGCCCGCCGACGCCGACCGCGATCCACTGCCAGGTGCGCAGCCGTTCACGCTGGACGGTGACACCGAGCAGGACCACGACCAGCGGGGTGATGAAGTAGCCGAGCGCGGTCTCGACGACCCGCGACGAGTTCACGCCGTAGATGTAGGTCGCCCAGTTGACGCCGATCAGCAGGCCGGCCAGGACGACGCCGCCGAGCAGGCGTGGGGTGCGCACGATGCGGCCGAGGAACGCCCAGTTGCGCATCACCGTCAACAGCAGCGCCACGAAGACGACCGACCAGATCACGCGGTGGGACAGGATCTCCAGGGGCGGCGACGGCTGGAGCAGCTTGAAGTAGATCGGGAAGAAACCCCAGATCGCGTACGCCGTGAAGCCGTACAGATATCCGCGCCGCTCGTCGCTCATGCCCTCACCGTAAGGGCGTTCCGGTAACACGGTCCTTGCATATGTTCCAGGTCACGAGGCCAATCGATGACGTCTGGCCCGCGGATGCACGAGGAGAGCGGGGCGCCGCCTCGGCACCCCGCTCTTCTGGTGACACCGGCTCCTAGTCGTCGCCGCCGTCGGGGACGAGCATGTTGAGCACCCAGCTCACGATGCCGACCAGCAGCGCGCCGAGAACCGCGGACGGCCAGAAGTGATCGACGTGGAAGCCCAGGTCGAACTGGCCCGCGATCCAGCTGGTCAGCATGAACAGCAGGCCGTTCACGACCACGGCGATGAGGCCGAGCGTGAAGACGTAGAGCCCGCAGCCGACCGTCTTGATGATCGGTCGCAGAACCGCGTTCACCAGACCGAAGATCGCCGCGACGGCGAGGAGCGTGCCGGCCTTACCGGTCGTGCTGCCGGCGGTGAGGTCGATCCCGTCGATGACGAGGGTCGCGATCCACAGCGAGACCGCCGTGATCACGAGCCGGATGATGATGCCCATGGCAGGGGATCGTGCCACGGCGGTGCCACCGTTGGGTACGACACTCCGCGATCTTCATCCGACGTATTGAGATCTACCGCTCAGCTGCCGATCGGCTCGGATCCCCGATCAGGACTTTCTCGACGTCGGTGGGGGAGAGCGTCGCCCACCGGACCGCCTGATGGCTGATCACGCCGACCATGCCGGGCCGCATCCGGGTGAGCAGGCGGGCCACGTCACCCAGGCCGAGCGCGCCCCCGATCAGGCCGGCCTCCTCGGGCCGCAGCGGTTGCAGCAGCACCAGGTCGGCGCCGGTCGCGATCACGACGTCAGCCTCACCGAACGCCTCCCGCGTGGTCACCGTCGCCTCCCAGGGCCCGCTGATCCGACCACGAGTCGCCCCGGGCCGCGCGTCGAGGTCGAGGATGGTCAGCAGAGGGCGCAGCGGCGTTCCCGGTGGCGGCTCGACCGGGTGATCGGGTGGCGCCAGGATGATCGCATCGTCCGGGGCGGCCGTGCCCCGGGCGAAGCCGGCCCAGTCCCGCGGCCGGCAGGTGCGCACCAGGACCCGGGCGCCGACCGCCAGGGAACGGAACACCAGCAGTTGCGCACATCGCAGGCCGCCGACGAGCAGCATCCTGGTGGGCTCGGGCCGGAACAGCCGGACCGGCAGCGGATGACCGTGCCGGTTACGGCCCATCACGACGCCGGCCCAGCCCGTCGGCAGCGGCATGGACCCGAACCGTCGGGCCGCCGGCGAGGGCCGCCGGGAGTGCCAGCCGTGCCCGGCCGGCGCGCAGTGGCCGGGGTCGGCGAGCGGCAGCGTGGCGGTAAGGCCCCCGAGGTGGTCACCGTCGAGTCGGCGCAGCGCGGCTGACACGCGCTGCACGGAGGTCGCCGCGGCCTCCAGAGCGGCCTGGTCCCGAGCGGTCAGCCGCACCGCGAGGCTGATCAGTGGTGGGTCGGCCGACCCCGGCTCGGGCAGGTCCGCGGTGAGCGTCACCGTGGTCGCCGCGACCGGGAGGTGGAGCAGCCCGGTCAGCAGCTCGGCGGGTGGCAGGGCGGCCTCCTCCGGCAGCATGCGGAAGACCACGTGGAACAGGTCTCCGGCCCGCAAGGCCGTCCACTCCTCGTGGACCTCGGCGGCCGGGTCGGCGTAGGTGAGATCGGCGATCGTCCGCAACGCGGCCGCCGGGCCCAGTGGCTGCGCCGTCAGGCGCTTGGTCAGCCGGCGGGCCAGGCCGGTCAAGGCGCGGCGCGACTCGGCGTCGGACCAGCCCTCGTCGCGCAGCACGCGGACCGCGAGAACTGCCCGCGCGTGGCCGAGCGCGCGACCCTCGGCGAGAGCCCGGTAGGAACTCGGGACGGGGCCCGGCCCGGCCGGCGCCGGCACGCCGGTGAGCAGCAGCTGGACCCGGCAGGACGGCCTCTCCCGGCCGTCGGCGGACACCAGCTCCCACGGCGCGGCCAGCTCCTGTCCCGGGACGGCCAGCAGATCGGCCGGATCGCCCAGCTCCAGGAGCACGGTCAGGCCGGAGGCGTCGGCGAGCACCGCGGCCGGCCCGCTCGGCAGGTCGGCCGTGGCCAGGTGCGCGCCCGGGCTGACGAGCTGGAGCACCGTGGCTGCCGGTCGCCGGCGGGCGCCGAATCGCAGCCCGGCGGCGAGCCACTCGAAGGCCCAGCGCCCGCGGCTGCGCCACCAGGTCAGCGCGAGCACGAGCGCGGCACCGACCGCCGCGGCGAACAGAGCCGGACCGCCCGCGGCCGCGCCGATCAGCAGAAGGACACCGGCGGCCTGGGTCGCGACCACCTGGTGAAGGCGCACGCCGGAGGACCGTGACGCCGCGAGATCCGTTGCCACGCGCACCTCCCCGGGATCGTGATGAACGTCGATCGCTTCGCGCGGCTCATGCTAGGCCGAGATGCCGATCGGCCGTGTCCGTTGTCCACAGGCCCGAGTTATCCACAGGTCTTGATTCGGGGCTTTCGCCGCCGTCCGCCCATCGCCTAGCGTTCGAGGTGCGGAACGTGATCAGGCGATCACGCTCAGCCCCGCTACCTGGTCGCGCCGGACGGCTCGACCGATGTCCACTTCAGAGAACGGGGAGGTCTCGGAAATGGCGTACACCCAGGCGGAAGCCGCGGTGATGGCACGGACCGCCAGAAGGTTCGACCAGGTCAACGGCGCTCTGCAGACGATGCTGAGCACGTTGATGTCCGAGCTGTCGCTGCTCAACGGCGCCTGGAAAGGCCTCGGCGCCACCGCCTTCGAGCAGGTCAAGGCGCAGTATGCGGCGGATCTGCAGAGCCTCAACAACGCACTGGCCGAGACGGCCGAGTCGATCCGGGTCTCCGGCGTCGGCTACCAGACCACCGACTCCGACGCCGCGAGTCGTGTCGCCCGCACCGGCGGCACGTTCACGCTGCCGCTCTGACCACTCCAGGAGGATTCTGATGAACGACGGAGTTCTGCTCGTCAACTTCAGTGCACTGCAGCAGGCCGGCGCCGACATCGACAAGGCGCTCGGCACCCTGCGGGGCCAGTTGGACCAGCTCGAGCGGGATGCCGCCCCGCTGGTGGCGGGCTGGGCCGGCGACGCGCGGGAGGCCTACGCCCAGCGCCAGGCCAAGTGGCGCGCCGCCTCGGCCGACCTGGAGAGCATCCTGCGCCAGATCAAACACGCGGTGCACGAGTCGGCGGCCGACTACGTGGCGACCGAACGGGCGGCGACCCAGCGGTTCCAGTGACGACGCGACCTACCCGTTCGGGCGTTCCCAAAGGTCCGATCCGGGTGGGTTGAGGTCGCCCGTTCGCGTACTGGTCCAGGTGGTTGACACGGCTACCATCGGTTGTTGGATCATTGCGCCGGGCGATTGGAGCGCGCGTACCGGCTCGGCGCGACCGTGGACCGGGCGTGCCGGGATACAACTCGGTCATCAGCGCACTGCCGCCCATTGTCATTGCGGTCTGGCCTTGTAGGTTATACGCGTCGAGATGGCTCAGTCGTACGCGTGGGGAGAGGTGGACGTGTCCGAGTGGGAGCCGGTTACGGACGCCGAGGTCGCCATGCGCGACGCGTTGCGTACCGACGACCAGGAGTCCTATTTCCGCATCCTCGCTGGTGTCGACCTCCTGCTGCCGGTTTCGGCCGACGCGCTCGCCGGTCTGGCTCCGCTCGGCTGGGGCACCTGGAGCACCGGTGGACGCACGCATGTGCTGGCGTTCACCTCACAAGAGGCGCTGCGGGCCTGCCTCTCCGACTACACCGGCTCGTCTCGCCGTGTGCCATATGCGGAGCTGGCCAACACCTGGCCGAACCTGGAGTGGTGGCTGGCGGTGAACCCCGGTCTCCCGATCGAGGGATATCTGCCGGCCTGGTTCGTCGCTCAGCTCGCGCGTGGTGACCTGCGACTTCCGACTCGCGGCCCGGGGCGTGAGGTGCACGGCACCTCCAAGATCCAAGAGCTGGGTGCGGCGGCGCTCGCGGCCAAACGCGCTGGTGAAGGCTCTGGTGGGCCGACCCACGAGCCGGCCGGGGCGTCGAGCGTGCCCGGTGGCGCGCCGCAGCCCGGCGCTGTCCCGGCCGGGGTGGGTCCCGGTGAGCTTCCACAGCGTGGCGCGCCGCAGCCGCCGCAGCCGCCGCAGCCCGGTGCTGTCCCGCCGGGGCCGGGCCCTGCTGGGCTTCCACAGCGTGGTGCGCCGCAGCCGGCGTCCGCGCGATACGGCGCCGGGCGGCCCTCCGGCCCCGATGCTTCGCCCTCGGGCCCGGGTAGTGCGCCCGCTTCGCCGCCGTTCGGCCCGGGTAGTGCGCCCGCTTCGCCGCCGTTCGGCCCGAGCGGCGCGCCTGGTTCTTCGCAGTTCGGCCCGGGCAGCGAGTCCGGCCCTTCGCAGGTCGGTCCCGGCGGTGCTCCGGGCTCCTCGTCGTTTGGTCCCGGCGGCACTCCACCGGCGCCCGCGGCTCAGCCCGGCGGGCTTCCGGGGAGCGGTCTTCCGGTGCGTCCGGCGGGACTGCCCACGCGTTCGACCACCGCATCCGGCCTGCCGGTGCGGACTCCGTCGGCGGCTGATCCGTCCGGTCAGCCGGCCGCGCCCGCACCTGCCGCTTCCATGTCCGGCCCGCTCGCTCCTCCCGCTCCGGCTGCCCCTGGCCGTCCGGGGGCCGAGCAGGTCCCGGCGGCGTATCAGTCGCCGGCCGTTCCGCGTGACTTCCCGGGTTCGCCCGGTGCTCCGGCCGCCTCGCCGGCGCTGCCCACCCGCACCCCGGCCGGCAGTGGCACGGCCACCCCGGGGTGGAATTCCGACGCCCTGCCGTTCGGGCCGGAGAACGACCCTCGTGGCCCGCTGCAGGACTTGAACGCGCCGCTCCCGGTGCGGACCCCGATGGCGAACACGCCGCCGATCCCCGAGCACGTCAAGCCGTATGACCCGGCCGAGGCCCAGGTCGACCCGGGCTGGGCGGCGATCGGCAGCGGGCGTGGCCCGAACATCGGCGCCCCGGTCGCGCCCAGCAGCGCTCCGGCGAGCCCGGTCCCCGCTCCGGCGCCGCTGAGCCTGCCCGCCAACGGGTCGCCGGCCGGTGCGGGCATCAATCCGCCGCCCGCTCGTGGCGGTTCCGACCTGCCGCGGCGTCAGCCCGGGCAGGCCGCCGGTCCCAGCCAGACCACCTCGTTCTCCGGGTTCACCAACGCGCGGACGATGCCGGGTTCCGCCGCGGCGCCGAGCTTCCCGCAGGGGCCCGCGTCTCCGCAGGCGGCGGCCGCGCAGGCGGCGCCGGCTTCGGGTGCGCCGGCTTCGGGTGCGCCGGCTCCCGGTGCGTCACCCGCCGGTGCCCCGCCCGCGGCGGCCTCGTCCGTGGGTGCGCCGACCGGCCCGGGTGGGTTGCCCCGCCGTCAGGTGACCCCGCCGTCGGAACGGCCGTCCTCGATGGCGGCCGCGGCCCAGGCGCTCACCGGTGGACGCACCCCCGCGCCGGACCCGAAGCTGGCCCAGCGCGACCCGTCGGCGGACAGGTTCGGGCCGTCGGGGCCGGCACCGGCACTGCCGCGTTCCGACTCCGGCCCGGCCGGCGGCGATCGTCCGGCGCCGGGTGGGCGTCCCGGGCTGCTTCCGCCGGTCATCCCGGGTGCTTTCGGTGCTGATCGGGGTGCGGGGGCGGCTGCTTACGGTGCTCCTGCTTCCGGGGCTCCGGCTCCGGGCTCGCCGGCCTACGGTCAGGGTTCCGCCGCGCCGGCTTATGGCGCTGCTGCTTCGGCGTCCGGCTTCGGTCCGGCCGGCTCGGGTCCCGCGGGCCCGGTTTCTTCCGCGCCCGGCTCCGGTGCTCCCGGGCTCGGTCCCGGTGGGCCCGGCTTCGGTCCTGGGGCTTCGGGTGCGCCGGCCGGTCTTCCCGGTTCGCCGAGTGTCCCCGGCGGCTTCCCGGAGGGGCGTCCGGTCTCGGCGCCGGCTGCTCCGGGTGTTCCGACCTCCGGTGCGGCTGCTCCTGGCGCCGCGGCGTCGGCGTTTGCGGCTCCCGGCAGCCCGGCTGGGGCTCTGACCGGTTCGGGTGCCCCGGTGTACTCGGGCCCGGCCTCGGCCTACGCCGGGTCGGGCGGCCAGGGCGGCGGTTACGGCACGAACGGCGGCCCTTCGGCATACGCGCCGTCCGGGTACAGCGCTCCGGCCGTGCCCGGCCCGGCGGTGGGCATGCCTCCGCAGGGCAGCCCGGCTTCGGCGTACGCGAATCAGGCCCATGTGACCCAGGTCATTCAGCTGCCGACGGCGACTCCGGCCGCGCCGACGTCCGGTTCGTCCGGGCTGGGCGTCACCGGCTCGTCGACCGGCGGCGGCCCGGGCGGGCGCGATCGGGGCCACGAGAACTTCGTCCCGGCCAACGAGACCGAACGGGAGCTGCAGGATGCGGCCGACGCCGGTAACACCGACGTCTTCCTCTCCACCCTGCTCCTGGCGAACGTGCTGGTCCCGGTGGCCCACCACTCCCGGCCGGGCAGCGCGCCCGGCGAGTCCGGCTTCGCGTTCCAGCCGGAGGAGGTCGGGGGCGAGAAGTTCCTGATCGTCTTCACCAGCAAGGACCGGCTGTCCGAGCACTTCGGCGAGCCGACTCGCACGGTGGGCGCCCGTTTCTACGAGCTGATCCGCAACTGGCCCGACCCGAACTGGTCGTTCGCCGTCAACCCGGGCACCCCGGTCGGCGCGAAGTACCCGGGGACGCAGATCATCGCGCTGGCGAACTGGGCCACTGAGGCCGGTCTCGGCGCGGACCCGATCGAGAGCCCGGCGGCCGAGGAATCGGCGGCCACGGTGCCGGCCCCGGAGCCGGTCAACGACGAGGCGCAGCACGCCACGGTCATGCAGAAGACGATCGCCGCCGGCCAGATCGACTACTACCTGGACCGGGGTTACGACCGGGTGGCCGGGTTCGTGCACCGGGCCTCCGAGGTGGAGCACCTGCGGACGCCGGCGGAGTTGTTCGGTGCGCTCGGGCTCAACTACGAGGGTTCGCCGTTCCACGCCGACGCCAAGGAAGCGTTCGTGCTGCGCTGGCCGGCGTTCCGCCCCAGCCTGTACCGGATTCCCTACGGCGGGCAGAACGACCAGGCCCTGCGTGCGATGGACGGCTGGGTGATCGAGCGTCCGCCGTTCCGTGGCAACGGGTTCGCCCCGGGCGAGGGCCGGGACGTCATCGCCGAGTTCAAGGTGGACAGTGTGCGGCTCCCGCACGGTGCGCAGCTGTGGCGCATGGACGCGGACGCCAACGAGCGCATGGTGGCGATCTTCGACGCGGACGGGCCGCTCTGGCGCCGGGTGGGTGAGCAGTGATGCGCGACGGTTACGTGGTCTCCTGGCAGGGCCAGGATTACGACGCGGTGCCGGACGGCGACAAGGTGCGGATCTACGGCACCCGCCCGGAGGAGGGCTTCACCGAGGTGAAGCCCGGGCGGTACGTACGGGTTCTGGAGCCGGACGAGTACGACGAGATCGCCTACGTCCGCACCATGTGCACCTGGCGCGGCGAGCCGTTCATCGTGCTCGCCGAGGCGGACACCTGGCTGCGCCTGGAGTACACCGGGGGTCGCGCCCCGGTGGCTCGCAGGCTCGGGCTGGAAGAGTTCGACTACGGCGTCTACCAGGGCTGGGCTCCGGCGAGCGAGATCCGCGACCTGTACGAGCACCGCGTCTGAAGCCCCGTCAGGTGGGGTTCTTCAACCAGCGGAGCACCTCACCGGTCACGACGTCGGGTTCTTCCTGGTGGATGAAGTGCCCGGCCCCGGGCAGGAGCCGCCACTCGTACGGCGCGGTCACGTATCGCCCCGACCCTTGTGCCGTCCGCGGCAGGATCGCCCTGTCCAGCGACCCGTGCAGTTGCAGTGTCGGCATGCCGAGCGGCTGCTGCATCAGCTTGACGAATCGGTATCCCTGGAGTCGCAGTGCGCTGCGCGCCACCCACCGGTACGCCTCCAGCGCGCAGAACGACGCTTGTGGGATCTGCATGGCCTGCCGGCAGCGGTACGAGTAGTCCGCGAACTCGGGGGTGGCCGCCCACGCCGGACTGCTCCAATGTTCCATCAGTTCCCCGATGAGCGCGGCATCGTCACGGGTCAGCACATGTTCGTACCGCGGGACCTGGAACTTGAGGACGGTGGCGGAGGCCGCGAATTGGCCGCGAGGGTCGGCGAAGAGCGCGGCCCGCAACCGCAGCGGGTGGGCCGCGCCGAGCACCACCAGCCGGTTGACGAGTTTGGGGTGGAAGGCCGCGGCGGCCCAGCCGATCATGCCCCCGGCCCCGGCGCCGACGATCGTGGCGGAGCGTTCACCCAGCGCGCGGATCAGGCCGGTGACGTCCGCGGCCATGGTGTATCCGTCGTAGCCCCGCGGGGGTTTGTCGCTGAGCCCGTAGCCCCGCAGGTCGATGGCGACGGCGCGGTAGCCGGCGTCGGCGACGCGGGTCATCACGTCGTGCCAGGCCCACCAGAACTCGGGGAAGCCGTGCAGGAAGAGGACGAGTGGCCCGGTGCCCACCTCCACGACGTGGAACCGGCTGCCGTTGGCGCCGACGAAGCGGTGTGACCACGGGCCGTCCGCCATTACCACCGACTCGTCCATGCGGAAAGCCTATGCTCCGCTGTCACGGTCGATACGGGGCACTCGTGAACCGACGGTGATCATCCGATGGGTTCGGCGGCGGTCATCGCCATCAGGTCGCCCGGCCCGCAGTAGATCTTCAGCAGCGTGGTCTCCAGCTTGACCTTGACGCGGGTCTTCTCCTTCAGCGTGAGCCCCTCGGCGTTGTAGAGGGCGTAACGGGTGCCCTCGTCGCTGATCAGGCCGTAGCAGGGGCCGCTGCCGCCCCGGGTGACCATGCCCGCGACCCAGCCGGTCTCCGGGCGGTTGTCGGTCGGCTCCTTGGGCGGCTCGTCGGTCAGCGTGATGGTGGGCAGCGGCGCCGCAGAGGCTGCCGGTGATTCCGAGGCTGCCGGCGACTCCGAGGGCGCCGAGGCGGACGAGACCCCGCATCCGGCGGCGACTGCCCCGGCCGCCATGGCCAGACCGATCCGGAACGTGTGGTGACTGCGCATCAACTCATCCTTCCCGCGCGAACCGTCAACAGTGGGACGAAACGCGTCGCACGCCGGTTCCCGCGAAAGACGACGGCGCCCGGGGAGTAGGGTCCCCGGGCGCCGTGTGGTGGGTGGATCAGTAGACGGCGACCGTCATCGAGGTGCCGATCTGGCTCAGCACCGCGATCTTGACGCCCACGGCCGGCAGCTTGACGCCGTGGTTCGGAAGCTCGTCGTAGTAGTACTTGTCCTTGTCGCTGAAGATCGGGTCACCGAGCTGCGGCTTGATGACCGACTTCGCGCCGTTCAGGTGCAGGGTCATGCCGTCCGTCGGGTACAGGCTGAACGGAGCGTCGTAGACCTGGACCCGCGCCCGCCACGGAACACCGGTGGGGTTGGCGACCGGCTTCGGGTGTGCGTCGATGTAGAGGTTGCGTCCCGACCCCGGGTGCTTGTTGGTGTTGTTGTCGACCTGCGAGGTGTCCCAGTACGAGATCAGCAGACCGGTCTGGTAGTTGTAGTGCTCCACCCAGTCCGGCTTGTCTTTGGCCCACCCGAAGTTGTACGGGCCGGTCGCCAGGTACTTGTCGTACGAGGTGTAGCTCCGGTAACCCGCGATGTAGTAATTCGGGAAGGTCTGGGTGGAGGTGGCCCCGACCGTGAGGAAGCCGTTCAGGTTCCACGTCAGGGTGCCCTCGGCGCCCTCGGTGGAGACGACCGTGCCGTCGGCGGTGACGGTCAGGTCGTCGCCGAAGAAGCCGCCCTCGTTGGTGCCACCGTCGGATGCGTAACGCAGACGGAACTGGATGTTCTTGCCCGCGTACGCGTTCAGCGGCACCTCGATCGGCACCCACGCGTTGCCGGACTTGCCGGTGATGGCCGGGCTGCCGCTGCCGTCCCGCAGGAACGGCTCGCCGCCGACGGTTCCGTCCAGTTTGGTCCAGTTGGCGCCGCCGTCGGTGGAGGCCTCGGCGTACAGGTAGTCGTAGTCCTCCTCGATCGCGTACCGGCCCGCGAGCGAGACGCTCGCCGAGGTCTTGCCGGTCAGGTCGATCGCCTTGGACACCGAGACGTTCAGGTTGTCGGCGTTGCCGGAGTAGAACTGCTTGGTGCCGTCGTAGGGCGCACCCAGATCCGTGGTCACCGGCTTGTCCGGCAGGTTCACCACCAGTGCCTGCTTCTTGGCGGTGTTGTACTCCTGCGGCCCGAGGTTGACGACCTTCTTCTGGCCGGCCTTGACCGACTCGTAGTCGAGCCAGCCGAGCTGCAGCTTGTTCCACGCGCCCAGGTCACCCGGGTGGGTGCCGATCCCCTGGTCGTTCTTGGCACCGAGCCTGCTCTGCGCCATCAGCGTCCAGTACTCGTTGCTGTTGTCGCCCAGGCCGGTGGTGTCGTAGTCGTCCGGGAGACCCAGGTCGTGGGTGTACTCGTGAACGAAGACGCTCAGGCCGCCGTTCTCCGGCTGGATGGTGTAGTCGCCGACCCACAGGCCGGTGTCACCGATCTGGGTGCCGCCGAGGAGGTTGCCGGCCGGGCCGGTACGACCCTGGTCGCTCGAGAAGGCGTACCACCGGTGGCTCCAGACGGCGTCCTCACCCTGGTACGGGTCGCCGTCGGCCTGGTCGCCGCCGGCGTGGACGATCTGGAAGTGGTCCATGTAGCCGTCGGGCTCGTTGAAGTTGCCGTCGCCGTCGTAGTCGTACCGGTCGTACTGGTCGAACTCGGCCAGCTCGGCCTTGACCTGCGCGGGCGTACGGCCGGCGGCAATCCGGTCGGCGTACCACTGGGTGACGGCGTCCCGGACCAGCTGCCAGACGTTGGTGCAGTTGCTGCTGGCGCAGACGGCGGGGTCGTCGCCGTTCTCCTCCGGGTCGTCGTCCGAGCGGCCGTACCGGGCCTCGTTGTACTTGACCTTGACCCAGTCGGTGACCTCGCCGTCGACGCTGTAGCGCCCGGACGACTGGGTCTCGAAGTAGGTCTTGACCGACTCGGTGTTCTTGCCGGTGCCGAAGTACAGGTTCTGGTAGTACGCCTGCGAGTAGTCCGGCTGCCAGATCGTGGAGTTGTCCACCGACCGGTCCGGCGCCGGGATCGCGTTGTGCAGCGGTCCCTCGAACGTCGAGGGACCGGCGTATTCCGCCGTCGTATCCTTGTCGGGGAACGAGGGGTGCCGCTCGTTGCCGAACTCCGTGAGGATCACGAAAATCTTGTCGGTCTTCTCCCGGGCCAGTTCCACGTACTGGTTCTTGCCGGGATGACCGAAACCGCCATTGCCGTACGTCTTGCCGAGCTTGACGACCTGGCTGCCGTTCCGCGTCTCCACCGTGGACTCGCCGTTGACCACCTGGGAGACGGCTTCTTCGCGCAGCGCGCGACGCTTCTCTTCGAGCGGGTTCGGCAGGTCGTCGATCGGGGCGTTGTCGCCCGTCGCCGCGACCGGAGCCGGTTCAGCCGGCGGGGCAGCGAAGGCCATCGTCGGAGTCATCGCTCCCACGGTGGTCACCATCGCCGCGCCGAGCAGTCCCGCGACTACCTTGCGCACTACGTCTACCTCCGTTTTCGCGGCCGGGCACGGTGTGCCGCGCCCAGCGTCAAACGGCCCCGGGGTTCGGGGACTAGAGGTGAACGTATGCAAACCAACTGATGTTCGGGGTTCGCACAGGAGATTGATCTCCAACGGTTACGTGTTATGACCTTGGCATATCGCGCCAATATGCACAAAGGACAAAAGGACTGGTAGCGCCTCCGCTACCAGCCCTTATAGAAGAACGTCAGTCTTCGGACTTCGCCGATTTCATACCGGAACTGATCAGGTCCATGACCGTCGAGTCCTGCAGCGTCGTGACGTCGCCCAGCGACCGGTTCTCGGCCACGTCACGCAGCAGACGCCGCATGATCTTGCCCGAACGGGTCTTCGGCAGCTCGGTGACGAGCATGATCTGCCGCGGCTTGGCGATCGGGCCGAGCGTCTTGGCCACGTGGTTGCGCAGCTCCTTGATCAGCTCCTCGCCGGCGTCACCGTCGGTCGCCACGTTGCCGCGCGGGATGGTGAACGCGACGATCGCCTGACCGGTCGTCGGGTCGGTCGCGCCGACCACCGCCGCCTCGGCCACCGCCGGGTGCGACACCAGCGCCGACTCCACCTCGGTGGTGGAGATGTTGTGACCGGAGACCAGCATGACGTCGTCGACCCGGCCGAGCAGCCAGAGCGCGCCGTCCTCGTCCTTCTTCGCGCCGTCACCGGCGAAGTAGATCCATTCGTCGCCGTTGCCGGCCCCGGCCCCGAACCGCGACCAGTACGTGTCCAGGAAGCGCTGGTCGTCGCCCCAGATGGTGCGCAGCATCGACGGCCACGGCTCGGTCAGCACCAGGAAACCACCGCCGCCGTTGGGCACCGGGGTGGCGGTGTCGTCCACCACGTCCGCGGCGATGCCGGGCAGAGGGGTCATGGCCGAACCGGGCTTGGTCTCGGTCACCCCGGGCAGCGGCGAGATCATGACGGCGCCGGTCTCGGTCTGCCACCACGTGTCGACGACCGGGGTGCGCTCGTGGCCGACGTGCTCCCGGTACCACATCCAGGCCTCGGGGTTGATCGGCTCACCGACACTGCCCAGCACCCGCAGCGAGGACAGGTCGTACTTGGCGGGGATGTCGTCGCCCCACTTCATCATCGTGCGGATGAGCGTCGGCGCGGTGTAGAGGATCGACACCTTGTACTTGTCGACGATCTGCCAGAAGCGGCCACGGTCCGGGGTGTCCGGGGTGCCCTCGTACATCACCTGGGTGGCGCCGTTGGAGAGCGGGCCGTAGACGATGTAGGAGTGGCCGGTCACCCAGCCGATGTCGGCCGTGCACCAGTAGACGTCGGTCTCCGGCTTCAGGTCGAAGACCGCGTTGTGCGTGTACGACGTCTGCGTCAGGTACCCACCGGTGGTGTGCAGGATGCCCTTCGGCTTACCGGTCGTGCCCGAGGTGTAGAGGATGAAGAGCGGGTGCTCGGCGTCGAACGGCTGCGCCGTGTGCTCCGGGCTGGCCTGCTCGACCGTCTCGTGCCACCACTTGTCCTTACCGGTCCAGGCGACCTCCTGCCCGGTGCGGCGGACCACCAGCACGTGCTCGATGCTCTCGCAGCGGGCCACGGCCTCGTCCACGGTCGGCTTCAGCGCCGACGGCTTGCCACGCCGGTAACCCCCGTCGGCGGTGATCACGACCTTGGCGTCGGCGTCCTGGATGCGGGTGGCGAGCGCCTCGACCGAGAAACCGCCGAACACCACGCTGTGCGTCGCGCCGATCCGGGCGCAGGCCAGCATCGCGACCGCGGCCTCCGGGATCATCGGCAGGTAGATCGCGACCCGGTCGCCGGCGGTCACGCCCAGCTCGGTCAGCGTGTTCGCGGCCTGCGAGACCAGCTTCAGCAGATCCGCGTACGTCACGGTCCGGGTGTCGCCCGGCTCGCCCTCCCAGTGGATGGCGACCTTGTCGCCGTTGCCGGCCTCGACGTGCCGGTCGACGCAGTTGTAGGCCACGTTCAGCTCACCGCCGACGAACCACTTCGCGAACGGCGGGTTGGACCAGTCCAGCACCTGGTTCCACGGTTTCGCCCAGCTCAGCCGCTCGGCCTGACGCTCCCAGTAGGCGAGCCGGTCGGTGGCGGCCTCCTCATAGGCCTCAGCCTTGACGTTGGCGGCGGCCGCAAGCTCGGCGGACGGCGGGAACTTCCGCGTCTCAGTGGACAAATTCTCCAGGGTCTCACTCATGAGGGGCGGCTCCTCTGCCGTGACCGGGGTCTCTTTTGTTGCACAGTAGTTCGGGCAGGCGGCACTCAGCGAAGGTGCGCGCCGGGCGGTGTCATGTGCGCGCCGAGTGACGCGTACGTGATCGGTCCTGCGCGAATCTTGCCAGTTCCACTCGTGTTTGTGCACCCCGTGTTTCGGCCGTTTTACCGGTTACCGTGTTCGGGTGGATCCACTAGCTCCCCTGCTCGATCTTGCTGACGTCGCCCCGGCCCTGGCCGCGGCGCGGGACAGCGTCGACACCGCGATGCGGCACCGCGCCCTGCGCCGGCACGGCGGTCAGGTCGCTGCCGAGGCCAGCCTGCGCGCCGCCGTCGCCAGCGCTGCCCTCGAAGGCAACGTTCACGACCTCGACGACGTCCGCGCGGGCACCGTCACCGACCCGGTCCTGCAGGGCGCCCTGCGCGTCGCCGAAGGGCTCGGCGGCCTCGTCGACCTCTGGCCCCGCGCACCCCGTCAGGTGCTCGCCAAACTGCACGTCCTGGCCGCCCGCGGCGTGCTCCCCGCCGATCAGCTGGGCCGGCTCACCGGCGGCGCCGAGCGGATCGACGCGCTGGCCGGGCTGATCGCCGGCAACGAGGAGACCCCGCCGCTGCTGCTCGCCGCGATCGTGCACGCCGAGCTGATCACCCTGCGCCCCTTCGCCGGCCCGGCCGGGGTGGTCGCTCGCGCCGCCGCCCGGCTCACCCTGATCGGCCGCGGTTTCGACCCGCGCGGCCTGGTCGGCGTCGAGGCCGGGCACCTCGCCCGCGAGCCGGAATACGTGGGCTCGGCCGGCGCCTACGCGACCGGAACGCCGGACGGTGTCCGTTCCTGGCTGCGGCACTACGCGGCGGCGATCACGGCCGGCGCCGAGGAGATCACTACTATCGGTGACCAAGTCTTGGCGACGGTGTGACCGGAGATCGAATAGGCGTCGCATACTTTGCGGGTGGCTGACAACTGGGTGCGTCCGTACGAGCCCGGCTCCGGACGCTGGCTGGTCATCGCGTGGGAGGCCGTCGCGCTGGCGATGCTGAGCTGGGCCTCGGTCCGGCAGTTCGACCTGATGGGGCACGGTGTGCGGGTGGTCGCCTGCCTGCTCGCCGCGGTCTGGGTCGTCGGCGCCTGGCGGATCCTGCAACTCGGCGTCTACGTCAGCCCGGACGGCGTGCTGATCCGCGGCCTGCTGCGCTCCCGGGTCATGCGCTGGCGCGACATCGGCGGCGTGCGGCTCCACCGCGCCCGGCACCGGCTCGGCCCGTGGGAGATCGAGAGCGGCAACACCGTGCTGCTGGAGCGGCTCGACGGCGAGACGGTCAACACCGAGCTCTGGGAGAAAGGGGTGGACTTCCACTCCCGCCCGATCGTCTTCCGCGCTGTCTACCAGGAGATTCGCAACCGGCACCGGACAGCGGCGACTGAACGGTAAAGAGCCGGCGTCCCTCGCGGGGGCGCCGGCTTCGCGCGTCCGGACCGGGTTATCAAGCGTGCACCTGGGTCGTTGTCGACAGTCCAGCAGCCTGGTGGCGATGATCCCCATGGAGGCGGAAGCACCACCTGTGGCGTTGGTCCCGTCGCAACGTGCCTGCCGTGGCTGATCGCGCGTGGGTTCCCGGTGGCCGTGCACGGTGCCCGATCTGATCGGCCGAACCGATTTCTCGTTGGCTCCGTGCCTCTTTTCTACGCCGCTCCCGGCAAGATCGCCAGGTTTCAGCCCGGCAAATCTGGCGATCCGCAATTACTCAGACCAATGCCATTTGTGCTGGTCATTGCACTGCAAGATCAAATTCAGGAGCCTCAGGTCCGATCTCCGCTGTGGTCGCCCTCCGCCGCTCCCGCGGGGACCCTTCCGGGCCGAGCAGGGCGCGGGGCGCCCAGAACGCTCGGCCCTCCAGGGCGGCCTCCGTGGCGGGGCGCGGTCAGAGCAGAAGACCCGTCCACGGCGCGCGCCGCCCGGTGCCGCAGTGACGTCCGCGGCCGGCGAGGTGTGGCGCGAGCGGTGTTCGTCGTGCGCTTGCCGGTCGGGGGTCACGAGCTGGGCTGTTGGTCGCGGCACCATCGTGGCCCGGGAACTTCGTCGCGGGCTGCGACGGGCGGAGCTTCGCCACGGGCGGGCGCTGTGGACGGGTTCGGTGCCCTGACCGGGAGCACCCACGGACGTCGCCCTTGCGGGCTGAGCGTTCAGGGGCGCCCCGCGCCCCTGCTCAGACCGGAAGGGTCCCCGCGGGAGCGACGGTCTGTACCCCGGCGGAGAGGGGCAATGAAGACCTTGAAGTTGATCGTCAGGCGACGGCGGCGCGTGCGCGGCGGTGGCGGCCGTAGAGGGCGAAGCCGATGGCCACGCCGACGCCGACGCCGAGTGCGGCGGCGGTGATCGGGACGGCCGGGCGGTCGCGGAGGCGTTTGCCGAGGGCGATCGGGTGGCGGAACTCCAGCACCGGCCAGCGGCGCTCGACGGCGACGCGGCGCAGGGCGCGGTCCGGGTTGACGACGCTGGGATGGCCGACCGCTTCGAGCATGGGCAGGTCGCTGCTGGAATCCGAGTAGGCGAAGCACTGGCTCAAGTCGTAACCCCGCGTGGCGGCCAGCTCGCGGATGCCGACGACCTTGGCCGGACCGGCCGCGTAGAACTCGACCTGGCCGCTGTAGCGCCCGTCGACGATCGCCATCCGGGTGGCGATCACGTCGTGGATGCCGAGAAGCTCGCCGATCGGGCGGACCATCTCGTCACCCGAGGCGGAGACCAGCACCACGTCCCGGCCGGCGGCCTGGTGCTCGGCGATCAGGGCGGCAGCCTCGGCATACACATACGGATTGATCAGCTCGTCGAGCGTCTCGGCGACGATCTGCTGCACCTGCTCGACCCGCCAGCCCTTGCACAGGGCGGCCAGATAGTCCCGGGTGCGCGCCATGGCCTGCTCGTCGGTGCCGCCGCCGAGCCGGAACATCAGCTGTGCATAGGCGGACTTCACCACGTCACGCCGGCTGATCAGGCCATCGCGATAGAACGGCCGTCCGAAGGCCAGGGCGCTGGACTTGGCGATGACGGTCTTGTCTAGGTCGAAAAACGCGGCGCTGGGGCCCACGGGCCGAAAGTGTAGCCGCAACGGGCTCGCACGCGGGCACCCGATTGCCGTGACGCGTAGTGAAAACGGTCAGACGGGCAGGGACCTTGCATCAAGTTACATTCAGTACTCGACTGCCGCCCTAGTCTGAGGCAGACTTATCTTTGCGATGGGGAATAGTGTTGTTACCGTCGCGTCCTGTAGACCTTCATGGTATGGCCCATCACTGATACAGGCCTCGGTGGCCGCGCCCCCCGCGGTACCACCGAGTGATTCGGCTCGACCCCCCCGGAGCCGAATCCCAGGACGACCCCCGTCTCCCCCGGCGGGGGTCGTTCCCTTCACGCCCCGGTGGCCCGTGACGCCTCCGCGCCGGTGTCGCCGGCCCCGATCAACCCGAAGAACTCGTTGAGCCCCGTCACGGTGAGAACACGCCGGAAGGTCGGGCTGGGGTTGACCACCAGATACCGGATGTCGCTCTCCGTGGCGGTGCGGTAGCCGTCGATCAGCGCGCCGAGACCGGTGGAGTCGATGAAGGACGCATCGCGGAGATCCACGAGGACGGTCGGCGGCGACCAGTCGGTAATGGCATCCCGGATGCCTTCGGCCACCTCGTCGGCGTTGGAGTAATCGATCTCGCCGATCACCGTGACCGTGACCGTGCCGTCGTCCGCGAGCGTGGTCCGGATCGAGTTATCCATGCAAACTCCATCGGTCCGTGTCGGCACAACATACCCAACTCGGGCTGTAGCGAACGTGGGCGCCCTAACAGATCCCAACGCCGCGGAGGTGTTTTCCACAGCGTCCGAAGTTGTCCACAGCCGGCGGCGCCGCCGATTGCCGCGGCGTGCACCCGGCCGGGAGGTTGAGCGGGCCCAATCGTGCGCATCCATGGGAGACCGCGATGCCCCTGCCGTCCCGCCCACTGCTGGTCACCGCCGACTCCGACCTGCTCGACGACCTGCTGCGGCTGGCCGCCGCCGCGGGCAACGAGGTCGAGGTGGCTTCCGACCCCGCCGCCGCGCGGCCCCGCTTCCTGCTGTCGCCGCTCGTGCTGATCGGCGCCGACCAGGCCGTACCCTGCCTGCGCGCCCGGTTGCCACGCCGATCCCGGGTGATCATCGTGGCTCGCGGCGCACCGGCCGGCGAGGTCTGGTCCGCCGTCGAGCCGCTCGGCGCCGACAACATCGTGATGCTGCCCGAGGCCGAACCATGGCTGATCGAGCAGTTCACCGGCCGGCCACGCCCGCCGGTGATCTCCCGGACCGTCGCGGTCATCGGCGGGCGCGGTGGTGCCGGCGCCAGCATCCTCGCCGCCGGGCTCGCCGCGATGGCCGTCGACGCCCGGCACCGGACCCTGCTGATCGACGCCGACCCGCTCGGCGGCGGCCTCGACCTGGTCCTCGGCTGGGAGGAAGTGAGCGGCCTGCGCTGGCCCGGGCTCGCCGACGCTGGAGGCCGGGTCGACCCGCCCGCCCTGCTCGGCGCCCTGCCCCACCGCGGCGACCTGGTGCTGCTCTCCTTCGACCGGAAAGAGCTCAGCGGCGTGCCCGCCGAGGCGATGGCCGCCACCCTGGACGCCGCCCAGCGCGGACGTGACGTGATCGTCGCCGACCTGCCCCGGCAACTCGACGACGCCGCCGTGCTCGCCCTGCAGGCCGCCGACCGTACCCTGCTCGTCGTACCGGCCGAGCTGCGCGCCACCGCGTCGGCCGCGCGCACGCTCGCCCAGATCCGGCCGCACTGCGACGAAGTCGCGCTGGTGGTCCGCGGTCCGGCACCCGGGAACCTCAAACCACGGCAGATCGCCCACACGCTCGGGCTGCCACTGGCCGGCTCGCTGCGCCCGGAACCGGCCATGTGCCAGGGCCTCGAATTCGGTAAACCACCGACGACGGACGCCAAAGGGCAGCTCGCCCAGCTGTGCCGGCGACTGATCGACGAACTGATGAGCACCCGGGCGGTGACGGCGTGAGCGTGGTGGATCGGGTGCGGAGGCAATTCGCGTACGAGGGGGTCGAGGCCACCCCGGCCGCCGTCGTCAACGCCGTCCGGCGGGAGAACGGGGTGCTCGGCGACCGGGCCGTGCTGCGCCTCGCCGACCAGGTGCGGGACGAACTGATCGGGGCCGGGCCACTGGCGCCGCTGCTCGCCGACCCCTCGGTCACCGACGTACTGGTCAACGGGGTGCAGGTGTGGGTGGACCGGGGTGCGGGGCTGGAACGGGCGGCGGTGCGGCTGGGGGAGGCGGCGGACGTCCGGCGGCTGGCGCAGCGACTCGTTGCGGCGTGCGGGCGGCGACTCGACGACGGGCAGCCGTACGCGGACGCGCGCCTGCCCGACGGCACCCGGCTGCACGCGGTGCTGCCACCGGTGGCGACCCAGGGGCCGTACCTGTCGTTGCGCACGTTCCGGCAGCGGCCGTTCAGTCTCGGTGACCTGGTCACGCACGGGACGGTGCTGCCGTCCGTGGCCGCGCTGCTGGAGGGGATCGTGGCGGCCCGGTTGGCGTACCTGGTCACCGGTGGCACCGGCAGCGGCAAGACCACCCTGCTGGCGACCCTGCTCGGGCTGGTGCCGCCGACCGAACGCATCGTCCTGGTCGAGGACGCGGCCGAACTCCGCCCGGTGCACCCGCACGTCGTCGCCCTGCAGGCACGGACCGCCAACGTGGAAGGCGCCGGCGTCGTCAACTTGACCGACCTGGTCCGCCAAGCGTTGCGGATGCGCCCCGACCGGCTGGTCGTCGGCGAGTGCCGCGGCGCGGAAATCGTCGACCTGCTCGGCGCGCTCAACACCGGGCACGACGGCGGGGCCGGGACGCTGCACGCCAACACGGCCGGGGACGTGCCCGCCCGGCTGGAGGCGCTGGGACTGCTCGGCGGACTGCCCCGGGCCGCGCTGCACGCCCAGGTGCTGGCCGCGCTGCAGGTGGTGCTCCAGCTCCGGCGGACCACGAACGGGCGGGTGCTCGAATCGGTCAGCGTGCTGGTGCCGTCCGGCGAGTCCCGGCTCACGACCGTGGTGCCGGCGTGGGAACGACACTCCGGGGCTGGTGCGGGTGCCGGGCTTCTCGGGCGGATGTTGCTGGACCGCGGGGTGCGAGTGCCGCCAGCCCTGGAGACGTCGTGACCGCGGTGCTGATCGCGTGCCTGCTCGGCTGCGTGGTGGCGCTCGGGTGGCCGCGCGCCGGGGCACTGGCGAGGCTCTCCGGTGACCGTCAGGCGTGCCGGCTCGGCGGGCTGCCGTGGTTCCGCGTGCCGGAGCGGTGCGGAACGTCCGGCGTCGCCTCGGCGACCGGCTTCAGGTGGCGCGAGATGTTCGACGTCGCTGGGGTGGCTGCTCTCGGGCGGCGCGGCGTGCTCGGTGTTGCCGCGGTGGCCGCGCTGGCCGGGCTGCTGGCCGGCGGGCCGGTGGCGGCGCTGATCGGTGCGGCCTACGCCGGGCTCGGGACGGCCGAATGGGTTCGCCGAGCCCGGCGCAAGCAGGTCGCGGCCGGGCGCGCGGCGGCGCTGGCCGGGCTCTCCGGAGCGGTCGCCGACCTGCGGGCGGGGCTGCCGCCGGCGACCGTCCCGGCCGGGGCGCTCGACGGCGACAGGCGGATCGGCGGACTGACCGGGGCCGTGTGGCGACTCGCGGAACGCACCGGCGCACCGGCGGCCGACCTGCTGGAGCGGATCGAGACCGATGCGCGGGCCGCTGACCGGGCCGCGGCTTCGGCCTCCGCGCAGGCGGCCGGTGCGCACGCGACGTCGTTGCTGCTGGCGGCATTGCCGGTGGGCGGTATCGGTCTGGGCTACTCGATCGGGGCAAGACCACTCCACGTCCTTCTGCATACGCCGTTGGGCGCGGCCTGCGCGGTCGCGGCCGTGCTGCTGCAGTGCGCCGGGCTGTGGTGGGCGCGGCGTCTCGTCGAAGGGGCGCGCTGATGGGGACGGCGTGCGGGGCTGCGGCGGTACTGCGGCCGGGCGGGCCGGTGCGGGTTCCGCTGCGCGTGTGCTGTGTGGCGGCGCTGGTCGGGGCCCGATCCCCGTCGACCGCCTGCGAAGCGCCGGCCGAGCCCCCTGCGACGACCTTGCCGCGTCTCGTGGAGGTGGCCGATTCATGTCCGGCCGTCCCGCCGCTACCGGTGGAGGTGGTCGAGGCATGGCCGTGACCTGGGTGCTCGTGATCTCGGCTGGGATGCTGGCGGCGATGCCGGTGTTGCGACACCGGCGAGCCGGGCGGAGGCTCGGTCGGCTCGGCATGACCTCCGGCGAGGTGGTGAAGGCGTCACCAGGAAAGCACGACCGGCGCCACCAGGTCCTGATCGCTGCGCTCGCCGGGGTCGGCGTGGCCGGCCTGGTCGGCGGCTGGTGGGGTGTGCCGGTCGGGGTGGTCACCGGATTCGGCGTCGACCGGTTCCTGCGTCGCCAGGACCCGGCCGACGTCCGGCGGGAGCGCCGGGAAGCGCTGGCCGACCTGCCGCTCGGCGCGGACCTGCTGGCCGCGGCGCTGCGAGCCGGTGCGCCGGTCGATCGGGCGGCGGGCGCGGTGGCCGACGCGCTCGGCGGGCCGCTGGGGACGCGGATGCAGCGGGCCGCCCGGTCCCTACAGCTCGGCGCGGGACCGGCTGAGGCCTGGGCACACCTGGCCGACGTGACCGGGGCCGAGCGGCTGACCGCCGCGGCGATGCGATCCAGCACGAGCGGTGGCGCGCTCGCTGTCGCACTCGAGAGGCTCGCCGGTGATCTGCGGGCGGACCGTGCGGTGGCGGTCGAGGCGGCGGCGCAACGGGCCGGGGTGTTGATCGTGCTGCCGTTGGGGCTCTGCTTCTTGCCGGCTTTTCTGCTCGCCGGGCTGATGCCGGTCCTGGTCGGAGTACTTGACCAGGTGTTGTGAACGGGTCGGCAGCGGTCGTGCGGGCGTGGCCTTGGCCAGGCCGGCAGTCGGCGCGGTTCTGCGCCGAGCCCACTGAGCAGTGCGCGGCGCGGCTCGCGTCGTGCACGAAATCCCGGCGGCCGCGGATCGTGGCGTCGCCGGAACCCCGGTCCGGAGAGGTGCCGGCCGGGGGCGGAACCAGGGCGCGGTGTCAGGCCGCGTCCGGAGAAACCAGGAGGAGCACGTGCAGCTATTCGTCACAGCGGTCCAGCGCTTGCGCACCGCGGCGGCGGACGCCGGGATGAGCACTACGGAGTACGCGGTCGGCACTTTCGCCGCTGCGGCCTTCGCGATGCTCCTCTACAAGGTCGTGAACAGCGCCGGCGTGCAGACCGCGCTGACCGCACTGATCACCAGGTCACTGAAGTGAGCGAGGGCTTGAGGTGAGGTGGCGCCGGCGGCCCGGCCGGGACCGGGGTGCGTTCACCGCCGAACTCGCGGCTGGGCTGCCGGCGCTCATGCTGCTGCTCTTCGCCGGGATCACGGCGGTCTCGTCGATGGTCGCCAAGGCGCAGTGCCTCGACGCGGCCCGGGAGGCGGCGCTGGCCGAGGCTCGGGGCGATACGTCGTCGGTGGCGGCCCGGATCGCACCGGACGGGGCTGACATCCGGGTGGGCGGGGATCGAGAAAGCGTCACGGTGACGGTGTCCGTGCAGGTCAGCGTGCTCGGCAGTCACCTGCCGGGGATCGCGGTGACGGCCACCGCGGTAGCGGCCCGCGAGCCGGGAGCCGGGTGATGGCGCGGCAGAGCCGGGATCGCGGCGCGGCGTCGATCTTCGTGCTGGCCGTCGGGCTGTTCCTGGTCGCGGCCGGGATTGCCGGGGCGATGGCGGGGGCGGCCCGGGTGGCTCGGCACGTGGCCCGCAACGCTGCCGATCTGGCGGCGCTCGCCGGGGCGGGCCGGGCCATCGAAGGGGCGGAAGTGGCGTGTGCGGCTGCCCGGCAGTATGCCGAGGCGAACGGGGCTCGACTGACGTCGTGCCAGGTCAGCGCGTTGGAGGTGATCGTGCGGGCGGAGGTGTCGGTGCGCTCGTCGGCGTTGAAGGCGGCGGCTGCTGCTCGAGCCGGCCCGGTTGAGCAGGAGGCGGCCTGGCCCGGTTGAGCAAGACGTGGCCCGGCCGCGCCGGAGAACACGACGCGGCGGGCGCCTCAGTCGGGCGGCAGCGCGTCCAACACCGTCGCCAACACCCGCACCGCCGCGGCTTTGTCGAGCGGATTGTTCCCGTTCCCGCACTTCGGGGACTGGACGCACGACGGGCATCCGCTCTCGCACCCACACGAGCCGATGGCCTCCCGGGTCGCCCGCAGCCACGCCGCCGCCGTCGAGTAAGCACGCTCGGCGAAACCCGCCCCGCCGGGATGCCCGTCATAGACGAAAACGGTCGGCGCCTCGGTGTCCGGGTGATTGGCGGTGGACAGCCCGCCGATGTCCCAGCGGTCGCACGTCGCGATCAATGGGAGCAGCCCGATGCCGGCGTGCTCGGCGGCGTGCAGCGCCCCCGGCACGTCGGCCCATTCGACCCCGGCGGCGGCCAGGGCCTGCGGGGAGACGGTGAACCAGACGGCGACCGTGCGCAGCTCGCGAACGGGCAGGTCCAGCGGCCGCGTGTCGATCACTTCGCCGCTGCCCAGGCGACGGCGCTGGTACGACACCACCTGGCTGGTCACGTCCACGTCGCCGAGGAACAGGCCGACCGGGCCGGCGTCCACGTACGACCGGACGTGCACCACGGCCACCTCGGTCACGTCCCGGGCGTGCGTGGTCCAGTCCGGCTCCTCCTGGTGGACCAGCGCGATCGCGTCCTCCAGGTCCAGCTCGTCCACCAGGTAGGTCACGCCCTGGTGCAGGTAGACCGCGCCCTCGTGCAGCATGACGTGCGACGACCCGTGGTCGACCGTGCCCAGCAGCCGCCCGGTCGACGCCTCCACCACCTGGACCGGGGCGCCGCCGGTGCCGCGCAGGTCAACGTCGGGGCGGCCGCGCTCGGTCCAGTACCACCCGGACGGCCGTTTCCGCAGCGCGCCCTGCTCGACCAGGGCGCCGATGGTGGCGCGGGCCGCGGCACCGCCGAACAGTTCGAGATCAGTTTCGGTCAGCGGCGCTTCGGAGGCGGCACAGCAGAGTTGCGGGCCCAGCACGTACGGGTTGGCCGGGTCCAGCACGGTCGCCTCCACCGGGCGCCCGAACAGTGCCTCCGGGTGATGCACCAGGTACGTGTCCAGCGGATCGTCCCGGGCGATCAGCACCGCGAGCGCTTCCCCGCCGGCCCGTCCCGCGCGGCCGGCCTGCTGCCACAGCGACGCGCGGGTGCCGGGCCAGCCGCAGATCAGCACCGCGTCCAGCCCGGCCAGGTCGACGCCGAGCTCCAGCGCGTTCGTCGAGGCGAGACCGAGCAGCTCACCGGAGAGCAGTGCGCGTTCGATGGCGCGACGGTCCTCGCGGAGATATCCGCCCCGGTACGCCGCGACCCGCGCGCCCAGCCCGGGCACCACCTCGTCCAGCGAGCGCCGGGCGACCGTGGCGACCACCTCGGCCCCGCGGCGGGAGCGGACGAACGCGAGCGTGCGGGTGCCGGCCACGACAGCGTCGGTGAGCAGGTCAGCGGTCTCCCGCAGCGCCGACCGCCGGACCGGTGGCATGTTCTCCAGGTCGAGCTCGGCCTCGGGCGACGCCCGGGCGCCGGGCACGAACGTCGGTGGCTCGGCCGGCTCGGGTGGCAGCAGCGGCGGCTCCCACAGAGCGAACGTCATCGCGCCGCGAGGCGAGGCGTCGTCGGTCACCGCCGTCACCGGGGCGCCGATCAGCCGGGACGCGCTGCCGGCCGGATCGCCCGAGGTGGCCGAGGCGAGCACGAAGGTCGGGTCGCTGCCGTACCGCGCGGCGACCCGGCGGAGCCTCCGCAGCACGTGCGACACGTGTGAGCCGAACACCCCGCGGTAGGCGTGGCACTCGTCGATCACCACATATGACAGGCGGCGGAAGAAGATCGCCCAGCGGTTGTGGGCCGGCAGCAGCGCGTGGTGCAGCATGTCCGGGTTGGTCAGCACGAACCGGGAGTGCTGCCGGATCCACTCCCGCTCCTCCCGCTGGGTGTCGCCGTCGAGGGTGGCCGGGCGCACCCCGTCCAGCCCGAGCCGGGTCAGGCTGCGCAACTGGTCGGCGGCGAGCGCCTTGGTCGGCGCCAGGTAGAGCACGGTGGCTCGCGGGTCGGTGGCCAGCCTGGTGAGCGCGGGCAGCTGGTAGGCGAGCGACTTGCCGGAGGCGGTGCCGGTGGCCAGCACCACGTGGTCGCCCTGCCAGGCCAGGGTGGCGGCGGCCGCCTGGTGTGCCCAGGGCGCGGTGACGCCCTGGCCGACGAAGGCGTCGCGGGTGGCCGGGTCGGCCCAGGCCGGCCACTCGGCGACCCGGCCGGCCCGGGCGGTGACCTGCTCGACGTGCGTGATCGGGGACTGCGCGGCCGAGCTGCTCCGGGCGCGCAGCCGGTGCAGCAGCTCAGCGGGACCGAAGGCGGTGGCAGTCACGTCAAGCACTCTGACACCGCTGGACCGCCGAACCCAAACGAGACCGCAAGCCCCCTGACGGTTCCGCAACTGGACACCGGGATGATGGAAGGCTCAAACGGGTAGGACGGTGGGTGCCACGCGTCGCCCGCTGCCGGTCGGTGGTTAGATTCGCGGGGGAGATCAGGGAGGAGGACCGATGGAGCTGTCGCTGGCGACTCGGACCGTCGCCGAGCACACGGTGCTCGAAGTCGGTGGTGAGGTCGACGTTTACACCGCTCCACGGCTGCGCGAGCGCCTGATCGAGCTGGTCGACGCCGGGGCCCGGAACGTGGTGGTCGACCTGGAGCGGGTCGAGTTCCTCGATTCCACCGGGCTGGGCGTGCTCGTCGGTGCGCTGAAGCGGCTGCGGACCGCGCAGGGCACCTTCGGCCTGGTCTGCGCCAAGGAGCCACTCCTGAAGATTTTCCGGATCACCGCGCTGGATCAGGTGTTCCCGATTTTCCCGTCCGTCGAGGCCGCCACGGAACGCGACGGCAGCGGTCCCGCTTCGTGATGGCTACGGTTCGGCTGTCCTTCTCGCCGGCGCCGGTGCACGTGCGCACCGCGCGGCTGGTCGGCGTGGCGGTGGCCCGCCGGGCCGGCGTCGACGAGGCGTTGCTCGACGAGGTGCGCCTGGCGATCGGCGAGGCCTGCACCCGGGCTGTCGCCCTGCACCGGCAGTATGGCCTGACCGACCTGGTCACGGTGGAGATGTCCGACTCGGGGTCGTACACCGTCCGGGTCATCGACCACGCCCCGATCGAGGCCAGCATCGGCCTGACCAAGCTCCCGCCGGACGAGCTGGCCGCCGAGTCCCTGACCGAGGATGATCTGACCACCGGCGTCGGGTTCGCCCTGCTGGCCGGCTTCGTCGACGACCTTCAGGTCCGCCCGGTCGAGGATGGCCCGGGCACCGAGGTCCGCATGGTCTGGCCCGTAACCCGCCGCTGAACGTCCCGGCTCGGCCCGGCGCGAGCTCCGGCTCGGCCCGGCGCGAGCTCCGCGTCTGCCCGCCCTCGCGACGCGCGTCACGATCCGGCGGGTTCTCACCGTGGTCATTTCGAGACGGACAAACCTCGGTGAGAACCAGCCGGGAGAACGGGGCGCGCTGCGGGCGTGCTTCGTCGCGGTGGTCGCGGGCTCCGGTCGGTGGGCGCGTGCTGGCTGGGTGGACGCCGTGGACGGGGTTGTTGCTCTGACCGTGCCCCGCCACGGAGGCCGCCCTGGAGGGCTGAGCGTTCTGGGCGCCCCGCGCCCTGCTCGGCCCGGAAGGGTCCCCGCGGGAGCGGCGGAGAGGGACCACGGCGGACGTGGGACATCAAGAATTTGATCTTCAGGGTGAAACCGCGCCCACAGCGGCGCGTGCGGCGGGTGATCTCCGCTTTCGCCCCTATCCTCAATTCCGGCATTTCGCCAAATTTCCGAATGGCTTGGTCGACCAGGCAAAAGATCAACCATCCCGAATACCCGCTGAGGGCGTTACTAACACAGCGGTGAACATCACCGCGACACGGCCGGTTCGGCATGTGACGATCGCCACGCCAGACCTATACAGTACGCGAGTTGTCAGCTACTCGCTGGACCCGCGACCGCGGGTCTGGTCGTCGTTCCCCGCTCCCCGGGGAGCGCGCCCGGTGGTCTCGTCCACTGCCGGGTGCGGTCGGTGTGTGTAGGAGGACATTGATGTCCGGGACCTCGATAGACCTCGCCGCCGAGGGCGGCGGAGTGTCCCTCAGCGGATCCAACGTCGTTTTCGTCATCGTCGCTCTGGTGTTCGCCCTGATCGCGCTGGGCTTCGCCGCGATGTTCGTCCAGTCGGTGCTGCGCACCGGCCGGGGTACCAAGAACATGCAGGAGATCGCCGGCGCTGTGCAGGAAGGCGCGTCGGCGTACCTCTTCCGGCAGTTCAAAACGCTCGCCGTGTTCGTGGTGATCGCGGTCGTGTTGCTGTTCCTGTTGCCGGTGCACGGCACCGACAACGAGACCTGGGTGAAGATCGGAAGATCGCTCTTCTTCGTGGTGGGCGCGATCTTCAGCTCGTTCATCGGCGGCGCCGGGATGGCCCTGGCGACGCGGGCCAACCTGCGGGTGGCTGCGGCGGCGGGTGAGCCGGGCGGCCGGGAGACCGCGATGGGCATCGCCTTCCGCACCGGTGGCGTGGTCGGCTTCCTCACCGTGGGGCTGGGCCTGTTCGGCGGCGCCCTGGTGGTGCTGATCTTCAAGAGCGACGCCCCGACCGTGCTGGAGGGCTTCGGTTTCGGGGCCGCGCTGCTCGCGATGTTCATGCGGGTCGGCGGCGGCATCTTCACGAAGGCCGCGGATGTCGGCGCCGACCTGGTCGGCAAGGTGGAGAACAACATTCCGGAGGACGACCCGCGCAACGCCGCGACGATCGCCGACAACGTGGGCGACAACGTCGGTGACTGTGCCGGCATGGCCGCCGACCTGTTCGAGTCGTACGCGGTGACCCTGGTCGCCGCCCTGATCCTGGGCCAGGCCGCGTTCGGCCAGGACGGCCTGATCTTCCCGCTGATCGTCTCCACGATCGGTGTGGTGATCGCGATCCTGGGCGTGTTCATCACCAGGCTCCGCCCGTCGGACCGCAACGGCCTGACCGCGATCAACCGGGCGTTCTACATCTCCGCGGGGGTCTCGGCGATTGCCGTGGCCGTGGTGACCTTCCTCTACCTGCCGGACACGTTCGCGGGCTTCGGCGACGCGAGCATCGCCAAGGACATCGTGGACAGCGGGCAGAACCCGCAGTTCGTGGCGATCGGCGCAGTCGTGATCGGTATCGTGCTGGCCGCCGCCATCCAGGCGCTGACCGGCTACTTCACCGAGACGAACAAGCGCCCGGTGCAGGACATCGGCAAGTCGTCGGCGACCGGCGCGGCGACCGTCGTGCTGGCCGGCATCAGCGTCGGCCTGGAGTCCGCGGTCTACTCGGCGCTGCTGATCGGTGCGGGCGTCTACGGCGCGTTCCTGCTGGGCGGCACGTCGCTGACGCTGTCGCTGTTCGCGGTGGCGCTGGCCGGGACCGGCCTGCTCACCACGGTCGGCGTGATCGTGGCGATGGACACGTTCGGCCCGATCTCGGACAACGCGCAGGGCATCGCCGAGATGTCCGGCGACATCGACGAGAACGGCGCGCGGATCCTGACCGAGCTCGACGCGGTCGGCAACACCACGAAGGCGATCACCAAGGGCATCGCGATCGCGACCGCGGTGCTGGCCGCCACGGCGCTGTTCGGGTCGTACACGAACAGCCTGGTCAGCTCGCTGACCGACGCCAAGGTCGCCGACGTCCAGGGCGAGATCTACCAGTTGCTGAACATCGCGAACCCGCGCAGCCTGGTCGGTCTGCTGATCGGCGCGGCGGTGGTGTTCCTCTTCTCCGGTCTGGCGATCAACGCGGTGTCCCGTTCGGCCGGCGCGGTGGTCATGGAGGTGCGCCGGCAGTTCCGCGAGCACCCCGGGATCATGGACCGGACCGAGCGGCCGGAGTACGGGCGCGTGGTCGACATCTGCACCCGGGACGCGCAGCGCGAGCTGCTCACCCCCGGTCTGCTGGCGATCATGGCCCCGATCGCGGTGGGCTTCGGGCTGGGCGCGGGCGCGCTGGCGGCGTACCTGGCCGGGGCGATCGGCACCGGCACGCTGATGGCGGTGTTCCTGGCCAACTCCGGTGGCGCCTGGGACAACGCGAAGAAGCTGGTCGAGGACGGCGCGTACGGGGGCAAGGGCTCCGAGGCGCACGCCGCCACGGTCATCGGCGACACCGTCGGTGACCCGTTCAAGGACACCGCCGGCCCGGCGATCAACCCGCTGATCAAGGTGATGAACCTGGTCTCGCTGCTGATCGCCCCGGCCGTGGTGACCTGGGGCATCGGTGCCGACGCGAACACCCCGCTGCGGGTGAGCATCGCGCTGGTGGCGGTGGCGATCGTCGTCGCCGCGGTGGTCTGGAGCAAGCGCAAGCCCATCTCGATGGGTGACGAGGCGGCCGACGCTGCCGCGGTCGGTGCCGCGGACGCCGCCCGCGCCGCGCAGGACCAGTCGGCACGGATCAAGGACAACGTGGGCTGAGTCCCGCTCCGTCCACGGCGGGCACCCGGCACGCGCCGGGTGCCCGTTCTTTTGCACCCATCGAGGTGTGTGGAGTGTCCCACCGAGGCCGTACGCTGCTCCCATGCGCGCGGTCCGAACGATCTCTCTCGCTCTCGTCCTCGTGCTCCCCGGGTCGGCGGCGGCTTGCTCCTCCGGGCACAACGCCGAGGCCTGGGCCGCCTCGGTGTGCACCGCGCTGGTCCCGTGGCGCAGCGAGATCAGCACCCTCACCACCCGCACCCAGCAGCAGATGAGCACGCGGACCACGCCCGGCCAGGCCCGGGAGAATCTGGCCCGCCTGTTCGACGGCGCGCGCTCGGCCAGCGAGACCGCCCGGGCGGGCGTGGAGCGGGCCGGGGTGCCCGACGTCACCGACGGCAAGCAGATCGCCGCCGCGTTCGTCGGCTCGCTGGCCGGCATGCGGGATGCTTACGGCACCGCCCACGACGGCATCGCGGCCCTGCCCACCAACCAGCCGACCACGTTCTACACCGAGGTCGGCAAGGTGGTCGACCGGCTCAACCAGCAGTATGAGAAGAGTGGCCTGGACACCACGAAACTCGACTCGGTGGAGCTGAGGGACGCCTTCGAGTCGCTGCCCGAATGCCAGTGATGCGATGACCGAGACCGGGTGGCCGCTGATCCCGCGCGAGACGCTGCCTCCGCCGATTCCGGTGGAGCGGCGATCCCCGCCGCGTGACACGCCGCGCCGGCCGGACGGGCGCCAGCTCTCGATGTTCGGCGCGGAGACGACCGAGCCCTCCCCGGCCGATCTCGCCGGTCTGCTCGCCGGGCCCGGTGAGCTGGGCCGGATCGGCGGGACGGCCCGCGTCTCGGTGATCGTCGACGACGCCTGGCGGGTGCACGTGCTGGTCGCCGAATTCGTCGCGCGCGGCCTGACCGCCACCTGGGCCCCGGTCGAGGAGCCAGAGCCAGAGCCAGAACCAGAAGATCAAGACCCGATTGAGGTACGGGACGAGGAGATCCTCGACACGCCCACCGAACCGTCTCCACCCCGGTTCGAAGTGCGTACGGCGTACTCCCGGAGGTTGAACGCGCTCGCCACGGCCTGGCCGGACGCCGCCGCGCAACTGTTCCTCTCCGGTCCCCGCCTGCGGCTGTGGGTCGCCGCCGCCGGGCTGCCCCGGCCCGGCGGTTTCCGGCTGGGCCTGGACCCGGCGAAGGACCCGGTCGAGGTGGATGCCGCGCTGGTCCGGGTAGGTCTGGCCGGTCGGGTGTCGGATGACGGACGGTCGTACGTGATCGTCGGCCGGCGGCGGCTCACGCGGCTCGCTGAGCTGGTCGGCGAGCGGCCCGAGGCGGCCCCGCCCGAGATGTGGCCGGGTGGCGCGGGTGCGTGATCTTCCCGGATTGTGTCCGACATAACAGTGTCCTCCCGGTGTACGGTGTCGCGGTCGGACGCATGCGGTGGCCGGACCGTTACCATCCGACTGCGGGGTCTCCCGGGAATGAGGGCTCGTCCGGCGCGTTACGTTGAACATCTGTGCCTCGCCGGGTGAGACGACGGGGAGCGCCGAGGATCGAAACAACTGGGAGTGCCGTGCCGAGTGAAGCCAGGACGACCCGTCTGGTCATCGTCGAGTCTCCGTCGAAGGCCAAGACGATCGCCGGTTACCTGGGGCCCGACTATCTTGTCGAGGCCTCCGTCGGGCATATCCGCGATCTGCCGCGCAACGCCGACGAGGTGCCGGCGAAGTACAAGGGGCAGCCGTGGGCCCGGCTCGGCGTCGACGTCGACAACGGTTTCCACGCGCTCTACGTGGTCTCCGACAGCCGCAAGCAGCAGGTCGCCAAGCTGCAGCGGCTGGCCAAGGAGGTCGACGAGATCTTCCTCGCCACCGATGAGGACCGCGAGGGCGAGGCCATCGCCTGGCACCTGGTCGAGACGATCAAGCCCAAGGTGCCGGTCAAGCGGATGGTCTTCCACGAGATCACCAAGCCGGCCATCCAGGCGGCCGTGGCGAACCCGCGCGACATCGACCGTTCCCTGGTCGACGCGCAGGAGGCCCGTCGCATCCTGGACCGGCTCTACGGCTACGAGGTCAGCCCGGTCCTGTGGAAAAAGGTGATGCCGAAGCTCTCGGCCGGCCGGGTGCAGTCCGTCGCCACCCGGATCGTGGTCGAGCGCGAGCGCCAGCGGATGGCCTTCCGTGAGGCGGAGTACTGGGACATCCTGGCCCAGCTCTCGGTGCAGGGCTCGTCCGAGGGTGCCCGCTCGTTCCAGGCGACGCTGATCGCGCTGGACGGCGACCGGATCGCCACGGGTAAGGACTTCGAGCCCACCACCGGTCAGCTGCGCTCCGGGTCGAACGCGGTCCAGCTGGACGGCGACGGCGCCCGTGGGCTGGCCGCCCGCCTGGAGGGCCGCCCGTTCACCGTCACCCGGGTCGAGGAGAAGCCGTACCGCCGCCGGCCGTACGCGCCGTTCATCACCTCCACCCTGCAGCAGGAGGCCGCGCGCAAGCTGCGTACCTCCTCGGCGCAGACGATGCGGACCGCGCAGAGCCTGTACGAAAAGGGCTACATCACCTATATGCGTACGGACTCGGTGAACCTCTCCGAGACCGCCATCGCGGCCGCCCGCCGGCAGATCGCCGAGCTCTACGGGGCGAACAACGTGCCGCCGCAGCCGCGTCGCTACACCACCAAGGCGAAGAACGCGCAGGAGGCGCACGAGGCGATCCGCCCGGCCGGGGACAACTTCCGTACCCCCGGTGAGGTCGCCAAGGAGCTGAGCAGCGACGAGTTCCGGCTCTACGAGCTGATCTGGCGGCGCACGATCGCGTCGCAGATGACCGACGCGGTCGGTAACTCGGTGAGCGTCCGCATCCGCGCGGTCTCGACCTCGAACGAGGAGGCCGACTTCTCCGCCTCCGGCAAGACCATCACGGACCCGGGCTTCCTCCGGGCGTACGTGGAGTCCTCCGACGACGAGAACGCCGAGGCCGAGGACGCCGAGCGCCGCCTGCCGAACCTGGTGAAGGACCAGCCGCTCACCGCCGACGAGCTGAACGCGGTGGGCCACCACACCTCGCCGCCGGCCCGTTACACGGAGGCCTCGCTGGTCAAGGCGTTGGAGGAGCTGGGCATCGGGCGTCCCTCGACCTACTCCTCGATCATGCAGACCATTCAGGACCGGGGGTATGTCGAGAAGCGCGGCCAGGCGATGATCCCGTCGTTCCTGGCGTTCGCGGTGATCGGCCTGCTCGAGAGGCACTACCCACGCCTGGTGGACTACAACTTCACCGCGGCCATGGAGGGCCAGCTCGACGACATCGCGTCCGGTGATCACACCGCGGTGGACTTCCTCACCTCGTTCTACTTCGGCAGCCAGACCAGCGGGGCGGACGAGGAGATCGCCCGGGCCGGTGGCCTGAAGAAGATGGTGACCGAGAACCTCAGCGCGATCGACGCCCGCGAGGTCAACTCGATCCCGCTCTTCATCGACGAGGGGAACCGGCAGATCGTCGTCCGGGTCGGTCGCTACGGGCCATATCTGCAGCGCAAGGCGGCCCAGGTCGCCGAGGGCGAGGAGGAGGCGGCCGAGGACCGCGCGTCGATCCCGGAGGGCTTGGCGCCCGACGAGCTCACCCCGGAGAAGGTGGCGGAGCTCTTCCTGGCCGGCAACGGGGACCGTTCGCTCGGCGACGACCCGGCGACCGGTGAAGCGGTGGTGGTCAAGTCCGGCCGCTACGGGGCGTACGTGCAGTCCGGCGAGCGCAGCTCGTCCCTGTTCGCCTCGCACTCGCCGCAGACCCTCACGCTCGAGCAGGCGCTGCAGCTGCTGACGCTGCCGCGGGTGGTCGGCAAGGACGCCGACGGCAACGAGATCGTGGCCCGTAACGGGCGCTACGGGCCGTACATCTCCCGCCTGAAGGACTCGCGCTCGCTGGAGAGCGAGGACCGGCTCTTCACCGTCACGCTCGACGAAGCACTGGCGCTGCTGGCCGCGCCGAAGGCCCGGGGGCAGCGTGGGGCGCCCAAGCCGCCGCTGCGCGACCTGGAGGGCGTCGACCCGGTGTCGGAGAAGCCGCTGCTGGTCAAGGACGGCCGCTTCGGGCCGTATGTGACCGACGGTGAGACCAACGTGACGCTGCGTCGCGGTCAGATTCCGGAGGAGCTGACCCTGGAGCAGGCGATCGAGATGATCGCCGAGAAGCGGGCGAAGGGTCCGGCCCCGAAGAAGGTGGCGAAGAAGGCTCCGGCCAAGAAGGCCGCGACCAAGGCGACCACCGCGACCGCGGCGAAGAAGGCCGCGCCGGCCAAGAAGACCGCGGCCGCGAAGAAGGCGGCCCCGGCGAGGAAGACGGCCGCCCCGAAGAAGGCAACGGCCACAACGGAGTGATTCACCGCCGATGAGATGGCCGAAGACCGACTCCATCTCATCGGCTACCAGGCGAATCAGCGCGGAGCGAAGCGAGCAGTCGAACTCAGCCGAGAACCCGGTCCAGGTATTCGTTGGTGAAGACCCGGGCCGGGTCGAGGCGGTCCCGCACGGCCAGGAAGTCGTCGAATCTGGGGTACGCGGGACGCAGGTCCTCCGCCGTCCGGTAGTGCAGCTTCCCCCAGTGCGGCCGTCCGCCCAGCGGCTCGCAGAGCGCTTCGAGGCCCCGGAAGTAGGGCTCGTAGGGCACGCCCTGGAACTGGTGCACGGCGATGTAGGCCGATTCGCGCCCGTATCCGTGGGACAGCCACAGGTCGTCCGGTCCGGTGAACCGGAACTCGACCGGGAAGAGCACCTTGAACGGCAGTGACTCGATCAGCCGGGGCAGCGCGTCGATCACCTCGGGCAGGGCGGCGCGGGGGATCTCGTACTCCATCTCGGTGAACCGCACCCGGCGGGCGCTGCAGAAGACGTGGTCGGAGCGACCGGTGTAGCTGCGGGCGCTCAGCGCGCGGGCCGCGAGCGAGTTCAGGGTCGGCACCACCCCGGGGAACCGGCGCCCGATTTTGCAGACACCCTCAAAAACGGTGTTCGACAGAAAGTCGTCGTCCAGCCAGGCGCGGAACTTCGGGAGTGGCCGATCGTGCACGTCGACCCGCTTGTTGATCTTCAGGCTGGCCCGGTCGGTGTACGGGTACCAGAAGAACTCCACGTGATCGTTGGCCGGTATCCAGTCGTTGAGCCCGGCCAGCACGTCGGCCAGGGACATCGGCTTCTCGTCGGCGAGCAGGACGAACTCCGGCACGCAGCGCAGCGTGACCTCGACGAGCACACCGAGCGCGCCCAGACCGACGACCGCGGCCGGGAACTCGGGCGACTCACGGTCGTACCGCTCGATCGTGCCCTTGGCCGTGACCAGCGTGACCGCCTCGACGCAGGACGCCAGCGTCGCGTGCTCGATCCCGGTGCCGTGCGTGGCCGTCGAGATGGCGCCGGCGACCGTCTGGGCGTCGATGTCTCCCAGGTTGGGCATGGCCAGGCCATTGGCGGCCAGCAGCGCGTTGAGGCTGGACAGTCGCATGCCGGCCTGGACGGTGACGAGGTCGCCCGCCACCGAGACCGGCTGGTTCAGCCGGTGCAGCAGCATCCGCTGGTCGTCGGCGACCGCGATGGCGGTGAACGAGTGCCCGCTCCCGACCGTCTTGATCCGTCGGCCGGCCTCCGCGGACGCGGTGACCTGGGCGACCACCTCGTCGATGCTCGCCGGGGCGAGCACGTCCGCGACAGACTGCTGGTTCTGCCCCCAGTTGGTCCACCGACGGGAATTAACGGGTGTAGTCATTCCGGCTTTTGTCCTCCGTCCGGGCGGACACCAGCACCTGGCGTCCCGTCGATGTGACTCGCTCGTTGATCCGAGTAACGTTCGATTTATCACTGAGATCTATTCATGACCATGCGGGTTTTTCGCCGTCGTGAACAGGTCTCACTGCTGAGAGGGAGTGGCGACGCGTGTCGACACCAACCGTCAGCACCGGACCGCTGCGGCGGGTTCCGGTGCAGGGCAGAAGCGTTGCCCGGGTCCAGCGCATGCTCGATGCGTGCGCCGAGCTGGTGGACGAGGTCGGCTATGAGGGCCTGACCACGACGTTGCTGGCCGAGCGGGCCGAGGTCGCCATCGGCTCGGTCTACCAGTTCTTCCCGGACAAGCGGGCCATCGTCCAGGCCCTGGCTCTGCGCAACATGGACGCCTACCTGCAGAGCCTCTCCGACCGGTTCGCGGCGGAGACGTTCCAGCACTGGTGGGACGCGGTGGATGCGGCCATAGACGGTTACATCCACATGCACCGCAGCGTTCCGGGTTTCCGCACGCTGCACTTCGGCGACGTGGTCGACCTGCACCTGCTCGACTCCGACCGGGACAACAACGCGGTCATCGCCGAGCGCCTGGCCGAGCTGCTGACCGACCAGTTCCGCCTGGTCGACCGGAACCGGGTCCGGTTCGCCCTGCAGATCTCGGTCGAGGCCGCGGACGCACTGATCAAGCTGGCGTTCCGGCGCGACCCGGCCGGTGACGAAGCGGTGCTGACCGAGGTCAAGGCGCTGATCCGGGAGTACCTCCACCGGCACGTCCAAGCCTGACTCAACCCAGGAAAGCATGGCCCTCGCCCCGGTATGTCGGGGCCGGCGAGGTGTTGCTGCCGTCGATCAACTGCAACTCGTTGACGTGCTCGCACATCTCGCCGGCCTTGGCGTGACGGAACCACACCCGGTCACCCGGGCGCAGCCGCTCGGCGGCCTCACCCAGCAACGGGGTCTGCACCTCACCGGGGCCCTCGTCGCCCTTGAAGGACAGGCCCTCGGGCAGGTAGGGCTGGGGCAGCCGGGACGTCTCGGCCGGCCCGGAGGCGATCCAGCCGCCACCGAGCACGGTCGCGATCCGCGGCGCGGGCCGCCGGACCACCGACAGCGCGAAGAACGCGGCCGGGGCCGGCTGCCAGTTGCGGTAGGCGTCGAACAGCGTCGGGCCGTAGAGACCGGAACCCGCGGTGACCTCGGTGACCGCGGGGTCGGCGCTGGTCGCGGCGATGCTGCCGGTCCCGCCGCCGTTGACGAACTCCAGGTCGGCGTGCTCGCGGACGGCCCGGACCGCGGCCGCACGCCGGTCCAGCAGCTCCGGGAAGGCGCGGCTCTGCATGATCCGGATGGCCCGGCCCCGCACCGCCCGCCCGGGCGGATCGTCGCCGACCCCGGCGATGTGCGCCTCGTAGGACATCATCCCGACCAGCGCGAACCCCGGCCGGGCGGCGATCGTGCGAGCGAGCGCTCCGGCCTGGACGGCCGAGTGCACGGGGGAGCGGCGCACGCCGACGTGCAGGGAGCCGGCCGGCTTCCACGAGGCGTCCAGCTCGATGCAGAGCCGGACGGCCGGGCGGCTGCCCGGGGCCGAGACCTGATCGACCAGGTCGAGCTGAGACGGGTGGTCCACCATGATCGTGATCGCGGCGGCGAGGCGCTCGTCACCGGTCAGCTCGCGCAACGCGGCCCGGTCCACGGTCGGATAGGCGACCAGTGCGTCGTCGGTCACTCCGGCACGGACCAGCCAGATCGCCTCGGCCAGTGTGTACGCCATCACACCACGCCAGCCGGGCCGGGCCAGAACGCGTTCCAGCAGCTTCCGGCACCTTACGGACTTCGTCGCCACCCGGATCGGTTTACCCGCCGCGCGAGTGCTCAGCTGATCCGCGTTGTCGTCGAACGCGGCCAGATCGACCACCGCCAGCGGGGTCTCCAGGTGGTCGGTGGCCTTCTCCAGTCGCTGACGCAGGGCATTGCGGTCGGTGAGCACATCGGCACGCTATCCCGATCCGCAGCAACGCGAAAGACATTCATCTCTACTCCACTCGATGGTGCGAACCCCCGATGACCTGGTCCGGCCGGATACAGTGCTCCGAGCAGTGACCACGGGGAGGTAGGGGCCATCGACACGGAAAGCCGCCAGGAGACCGCATCGGTCGACCTATCGGGCGCGGCCGCGCTCCGTTCGGTTCTCCGGATCCGTCCGTTCCGCCGCCTGTGGCTGGTGCTCGGCGCCGCCTCGTTCGGCGACTGGATCGGTCTGCTGGCCACCAGCATCTTCACCGCGGCGCAGTTCAAGCAGCCGGCCGCGCAGGGTGTGGCGTTCGGCGCCACGATCGCCGTGCGCCTGCTGCCGGCGCTGTTCCTCGGCCCGATCGCCGGCGTCTTCGCCGACCGGTTCGACCGCCGCTGGACGATGATCATCACGGACCTGCTGCGGTTCGTGATCTACGCGTCGATCCCGCTGGTCCCGGTCTTCGGCGGGTCACCCGGCCTGACCGCGATCTGGGCGACCGTGGCCACGCTGATCGGCGAGACGATCACCCTCATCTGGATCCCGGCCAAGGAAGCGGCGGTTCCGAACCTCATCCCGAAGTCCCGGATCGAGGTGTCCAACCAGCTGACGCTGGTCACGACGTACGGGATCACGCCGATCCTGGCCGCCCTGAGCCTCTCCGCGATGACCGCCGGGCTGCAGCAGTCCGGTGCGTCACTGCCCGACTGGCTGCAGCCGGTGCAGATCGCCCTCTACCTGAACGCGCTGTCGCGCCTGGCCACCGCCTTGGTCGTCTTCTTCGGCATCAAGGAGATCGGCGGTCGCAGCGCCGAGCGCGAACATGCCGCGGCCGAGCAGAGCATGACCCGGCAGTTCCTCGACGGCTGGAAGTACATCGGCAAGACCCGGCTCGTCCGTGGCCTGGTGCTGGGCATCTTCGGCGCGTTCGCGGCCGGAGGCGTGGTGATCGGCGCCGCGAAGACGTACGCGGTCTCGCTCGGCGCCGGTGAAGCGGCGTTCTCGCTGCTCTTCGGTGTGATCTTCCTAGGCCTGGCGTGCGGCATCGGGCTCGGCCCGCTGATCGTCCGCGACCTGTCCCGGCGTCGCTGGTTCGGCATGAGCATCGTGCTCTCCAGCGGCTCGGTGATGTTCCTCGGTGTGGCCTTCCACCTGTCCATGGCCCTGTTCGGGGCGCTGCTCGTCGGTGCCGGCGCCGGCATGGCGTTCCTGGCCGGCACCACCCTGCTCTACGGCGAGGTCGAGGACGCGGTCCGCGGCCGGGTCTTCGCCGTCGTGCAGATCGGCGTCCGGATGGTGCTGCTGGCCGCGATCACCCTGGCCGGCGTGCTGGTCGGCCTGGGCAGCTCCCGCCGGGTCGAGCTGGGTGCCGTGCACTTCGACGTCTCGTCGACCCGGGTGCTGCTCCTGGTCGCCGGCGCAGTCGGGATCTGGGTCGGCATCGGGGCGTTCCGCCAGATGGACGACAAGAAGGGCGTGCCCGTCCTCGCCGACCTGATCGGGTCGGTCCGCGGGCGGCCGCTCGCCCCGCCGGAGGAATTCGTCCGCAGCGGACTGTTCGTGGTCTTCGAAGGCGGCGAGGGCGCCGGCAAGTCGACCCAGCTCACCCTGCTCGCCGAGGCGCTGCGCGAGCAGGGGCAGGACGTGGTCGTCACCCGGGAACCCGGCGCGACCCCGCTCGGCGGGCGGATCCGCCGACTGGTCCTCGACCACTCCGAGGACGGCCCCTCCCCGCGGGCGGAAGCACTGCTCTACGCGGCCGACCGCGCCCACCACGTCGCCACCGTGGTCCGCCCCGCGCTGGCCCGCGGCGCGGTGGTGATCAGCGATAGGTATGTGGACTCCTCGCTCGCCTACCAGGGCGCCGGGCGGACCCTGCCGGTGCAGGAGATCTCCTGGCTCTCGTCGTGGGCGACCGGTGGGCTCAAACCCGATCTGGTGGTGCTGCTCGACGTGGATCCCGGGGTCGGGCTCGGCCGGGTCAGCACCCGGGGCGTGGGAGCGGATCGGCTCGAGAGCGAGTCGAAGGCGTTCCACGAGCGGGTGCGGTATGCGTTCCTCGACCTGGCGGCGGCTGATCCGAAACGGTATCTGGTGCTGGATGCGGCGCGGCCGGCCGAGGAGATCGCGAACGTGGTGACCGCGCGGCTGGCCGACGTGCTGCCGGTGCCGGCTTCGGAGCCGGCGGACACGACGTCGACCCCCGAGCCGGTGGCGGCCACCCCCGCTCCCGTCTCCTCAGCGTCGTCGGCGGCCACGCCCGCTCCCGTCTCTTCAGCGTCGTCGGCGGCCACGCCCGCTCACAGCTCCATCGAGGCGGCGGCAGCCTCCTCCGCGCCCGCGAGATCGTCGACGGCGGAGGAGGAGGAGTCCGAGCTGGAAGAGATCGCTGAAGCCTTCGGCCTGGACGAATCGCCTAAATCCTGAAAAGCCGCAGCGGCACAGCGGCGGCCATCGCAGCCATCCCGGCATCATTGGGGTGCAGATGGTCGCCGCTGTCATACGCGGCCCGCAACCGCAGCGGATCCCCCGGATCCCGCACCGCAGCGTCGAAATCGATCACCCCGTCGTACTCCCCGGACCCCCGGATCCACCGGTTCAGCGCCGACCGCTTCCGCTCGTTCTCCACGCTGTAGAACCCGAGCGTGTCGTCCTTGAACGGCAAAATCGTCGCACCGTAAGCCCGCAGCCCGGCCTGATGCGCCCGGGCGATCAGCTGCCGGTGCCCCCAGATCAGATCGTCGGCGGTGACCACCTCGTCCGGCGGCGCCGACGTCCCCGGGTGTCCCAGGTCGTTGACCCCGAGCAGCACCACCAGGAACTCCGCCCCGGGCTGCGCGACGACGTCCCGATCGAACCGGCGCAGCGCGCTCTGCCCGAAATAGGCGGCATAGCCCACGGCCGGGCTGCCCGCGGGCGGATGGGGGTCATGCAACAGCCGGTTACCCGATACGCCGACGTCAGCGACCCCGAGGTGGTGGCCCAACCGCGCTGAAAGCAGGTCCGGCCAGCGATGGTTAGCGTTCGCCGCGGTGTTCGCACCGTTCGTGATCGAGTCGCCGAGTGTGACGATCGCCCCGCCGGACGCTCGCACGCTCACGCCGGACAGGAACAGGTACTGCTGGATCGTGCTGGTCGGCGTGACCGTGCGCGCGCCGGTTACGTTCCCGGCGGCGATCACGTTGTCCTGGAACGCGAACGCGGCCAGCGTCGTGACCGGTGTCCGCGCCGGCAGGTGCACGCTGATCACCAGATCCGTGCCGCCGCCGACGCGCAGGGCGACCGGGTCGCTGACGATCGGCGCACCGGCCGGGACGGTCACCGCCGTACGCCCGCCGAACGTCACCCGATGATCAGTTCCGGCCACCGCCTCGGTGCTCGCACCGCTGCCGGAGCGCTGCGCCACGTGCACCTCGCCGATCCGCAGCGGCGTGTCCCCGAACTCGTTGGTCAGCCGGATCCGCACCTGGTCGCCGCCCGCGCTCAGGTGCACGACCTGGCGCACGGTCTGGTTCTCCAGGATCAGGGGAGGGGTCGGCGGAATGGTCGTCGGGACCGCCGCCCAACTGGCGATCCACCGCTTCGCGCGGGCCTGAGCCGGGTTTTCGTAGAGCGCGCCGGCGGCTGCGGCACCGGCGGAGAGGGCGAGCAGCTGACGTCTGGTGGACATGGCACGCTCCGAAAGTTTCGGAAATCTCCGGGACAGATCTCCGTAACGTAGAGCCGCCGATCTATACCGTCAAGGGTAGAACATCGCCTGCCGCACCATGCGAACGCTCCGATGGTCATCGATAGACACCGTTGACCATCGGCGGTCACTGTGCATAACGTTTCGGCTAGTCCTCGTAACTTTCGGAGGCACTGCAGATGAGATTTGGTCGCATCGCCGCGTTCCTCGCGGTCAGCCTGGCCGTGGCCGGTTCCGCCCCGGCCAGCGCCCACCCGTCCCCGGCGCCCGACGACGGTTCCCTGCGGGCCGCGGCGCGTGGCTCCGGGGTGCACATCGGAACCGCGGTCGACATGGCCGCGCTCGACGCCGACGCCGCGTACAAGGCGGCCGTCGCCCGCGAATTCGACACGGTCACACCCGAGAACGTCATGAAGTGGGAGGTGGTCGAGCCGCAGCCCGGCGTCTACGACTGGACCGCGGCCGACCGACTCGTCGATTTCGCCCGGAGGAACGGTCAGCTCGTCCGCGGGCACACGCTCGTCTGGCACAGTCAGAATCCGGCGTGGCTCACCGAGGACGCGTACACGCCCGCACAATTGCGCGCGCTCCTGAAAAAGCACATCTTCGACGAGGTCGGCCATTTCAAGGGCCGGATCTGGGCCTGGGACGTCGCGAACGAGATCTTCAATGACGACGGCACGCCGCGTGACACGATCTGGTCGCGGGCACTCGGCCCCGACTACGTCGCCGACGTCTTCCGCTGGGCTCACCAGGCCGATCCCAAGGCGCTGCTGTTCCTCAACGACTACAACAACGAGGGCGTGAACGCGAAGAGTGACGCCTACTACGCCCTGACCAAGCGGTTGCGCGCGGCCGGCGTGCCGGTACAGGGTTACGGAATGCAGGGTCACCTCGGGGTGCAATACGGATTCCCCGGTGACGTCGTGGAAAACGTCCGCCGCTTCGACAAGCTCGGGGTGAAGACCGCGTTCACCGAAATCGACGTCCGCATGATCCTGCCGCCGGACGCCGCCAAGGTGCAGGCTCAGGCCGAAGGATTCGGGTTGCTGCTGCGGGCTTGCCTGCTGGCGAAGAATTGTGTCTCGTACACGGTGTGGGGATTCACCGACAAATACTCGTGGGTGCCGGGATTCTTCGACGGCGAGGGCTCGGCGACGCCGCTCGACGAGAATCTGCAGCCGAAACCGGCCTATGACACGCTGCGAGAGACGTTCCTGCTGGTCCGGCGCTGACCGCGGACCCGGTTGAAGGCCAGGCTGCGCCGGCACCGTCCGTCGGCGCAGCCTCTTCACCTCACCAGCCGAATCCCGAACTGTGCATTCATCTTCCCGTCTCCGCTGTGGTCCGGGTCGTCGCTCCCGCGGGGACCCTTCCGGGCCGAGCAGGGCGCGGGGCGCCCAGAACGCTCAGCCCGAAAGGGCGGCGTCCGTGGGTGGTCCCGGTCAGAGCGCAGTTCTGGCTGTTTCCCGGCCTGTGAATGGGCGCGTGCTGGGTCAGCCCTTCCAGAGGTTCAGCATCATCGTCTCGACGGCGATCTCCGGCTTGACGTTCAGGTTGATCGACTCGCGGCAGGCCAGCACCGCCTCCAACCGGCGCAGCGCGCTCTCCGGAGTCCACTTCCGCGCTGCCGCCTCCGACTGCGTGGACACGTCCCCGTGCACGACCGCGACCGGCGCGCGCAACGCCGTGATCAGCACATCCCGATAGAACCCGGCCAGGTCGACCAGGGCGCGATCGAGCGCGTCCCGCTGCGCCCGGGTGGCCCGGGACTTCTGCCGTTTCTCCAAGTCCTTGATCTGGCCGGCGGCGCCGCGCATCGCCCCGGCCGCCCCGCGACCGGTGCCGCCGGCGCCCAGCGCCTGCTCCAGCGCCGAACGCTCGGCCGCGTCGGACTCCACGACACTGGTCGCGGCCTCCGATTTCGCCGACGCGACCAGCGCCGCCGCCACGTCGAAGCAGGCCCCGACCCCGGTGAGCCGTTTCGGCACGGCCAGCACCGCCTCACGCCGGGACCGGGCCTCCGGATCCGCCGCCAGCAACCGGGCCCGCACGAGGTCACCCTGCGCCGCCGCGGCTGCCCAGACGGCCGTTTCCGGCGCGAGGCCGTCCCGCTCGACCAGCGCGGCGGCCACGGCGTCGGCCGGTGGCTGCCGCAGCGCCACCACCCGGCACCGGGACCGGATGGTCACCGAGATGTCGTCGGGGTGGGTCGACGGGGTGCACAGCAGGAAGACGGTCCTCGGGGGTGGCTCCTCGATGGCCTTGAGCAGCGCGTTGCCGGCCGCCTCGGTGAGCCGGTCGGCATCCTCGATCACCACGACCTGCCACCGCCCGCCGGACGGGGCGGTCGCCGCGCGCAGCACCAGCGCCCGCATCTCACCGACGCCGATGGAGAGGCCTTCGGGCGCGACGAACCGTACGTCAGCATGAGTCTTGCCCAGAACGGTGTGGCAGCCGTGGCACTCACCGCACCCGGCGCCGGCCCGCTCGCACTCGAGCGCGGCCGCGAACGCACGCGCGGCAAGCGTCCGCCCCGCGCCGGGTGGACCGGTGAAGATCCACGCGTGGGTCATCGCCCCGCTGCCGACCTGCTCCCCGGCGACCACGCGCGCGGCCGCCGAGGCGGCCTGGAGCAGCGTCGCCACCGCGTCGTCCTGCCCCACCAGGTCTGCGAACACCCCATCCGGACTCACCCGACGATGGTATTGCCCACCCCTGACAACTCCCCCGACGACCTGTCCTGCCCTTGCCGCTGTCACCCGGCGCGGCCGGTGCTCCTGACTCAACGTGATGATCAACGGTGATCTTGGTGACGCTGCGTCCGCGCGGGAAAGTTATCCACAGAGGACTCCACGGCGCTCGCGATCCCGGTAGATTCGGTCCCGGAACGCGACGGTGGCATGACGCGTGGTGAGGAGCCTGGTGCATGGCCCGCGAGATCGACGAGGCGTGGATCGACGACGCGATCGATCGCTACAAGCGCGTCGAGAGTCTGCGCGCCGAGTTCGACCGGGCCGTGGCGGCGCACCAGGTCTCGGTGCACTCGCCCGATCAGTCGATCGAGGTGGTGGTGACCGCGGCCGGCGACATCGTCGACGTCCGGGTGCGCGGCGGCCTCGACCGGCGTGACACCGCCGAGTTCTCCCGCCAGCTGAAGGCCGTCGTCACCAGCGCGACCGAGGCGGCCCGATGGGCGCGGGAAAAGCTGCACGCCGAGGTGTTCGGCGCGTTCCGCGCACTGGAGGGTTCCTGACATGGACCGGCTCGCCGACCAGATCGACCAGGCCGTCGCCGCACTGACCACGATGGACCGCCGCGTGCCGCAACTGCTGCCGGCTGCCGCCGCGTTCGGCGCCGACGACACCGGCCGCCCGGGCCGCCTCGGCCGGCAGCTGCACGACAGCTGGACCGCGGTGCTGCAGGCCCGGGCCGAGGAGGCGGCCGGAATCTCCCAGCGCCTGTCCGATCTGGCCCAGGCGGTGCGCAGCAATTCGCGGGGTTATGCGGAGACCGACGAGACGGTTCGCCGCCGCTTCCTGAAGGGGCTCTGATGGACCGCCTCGACCATCTCCTGACCACCGCTGAGCCCTTGCTGACCCGTGTCGACCAGGTCCTCTCGGCGACCGGCGCCCCGGCCGGCCACGACGTCTGGCCGCAGTTGCGCCGGGTTCGCCTGCTCCCGGGTGATGCCGCCCGCGCGGTCGCCGCGCTGCATCCGGCCGCGGTCGCCGAGACCGTGCCCGAGTTGCGCGTCCAGGCACAGGCCTGCGCCGACACCGCGGATGCCCTGCCGCTGGCCGCGACGTGGACGGGTGACGCCGCCGAGGCGTACGAGTCGGCCCGCCGCCGCACGGCCGAGCAGTTGAACCTCGGTCCGGAAAGCCTGTCCCGGCGCATGACCGCCACCGCGGACCTGGCCGACGCCCTGTCCGGCTGGATGACCCGCACCCGGGCCGGGCTGGCCGGCACGCTGGCCGGCGTCCTCACTTCGGCCGAGGCCCTGACGCTGGTGGCCGGTGCCGGGTTCCCCCGGCCGGAGGAGACCCGTGCCGCCGCCGACGTGGCCGCCGTCCTGCTGCGTTCCGTCGGTGACAGTTACGACCAGGCCGAGGAACTGCTCGACGACGCCCAGGCCCTGAACTAGGAAACGACCGATATCGTTCATCGATGCCGTTGACCAACCCTTGGCTGGCCGAGCCCGCTCCGACCCGCCGCCTCGCCCGGGACCGGCTCGAGGAACGCATCCGGAATCTGCTCGCCGCTCAGAACATGTGCGTGCTGGCCACCACCGGCGCGGACGGGCCGCTGGCGACGCCGGTGCGGTACTACTCGCTGGGCCTCGCGATCATGTTCACCGCGTCGCCGCGTTCACCGAAGATGCGCAACCTCGCGGCCGACCCCCGGGTCTCGGCCGGCATCTTCGCCCCCTTGGTCGGCCTGGCCAGCAGCCGTGGCGCGCAGATCTTCGGCCGCGCCCGGGTGCTCGGTCCGGACGATCCCGCCAAAGCACCGTTCTGGGAGGCCTTTCGCTGGGAGAGCGAGCACGTCGAACGGGGTCGCCCGCTCACCGAGCCGCCGTCCGAGACCTTGGTGGTGATCGAACCGGAGCGGATCGTCTACACCGAGCACTGGTTACGCCGTGACGGCTTCGCGCCGCGTCAGATCTGGCGCCGCGACGAGCCGTGATCCACTGTGGTCGCCCACCGGGCCGGCCCGATCCGGCCACGGTAGGCGACCGGTCAGACCGTCCGGCGACGCCGGAGGCCGCTCAGCAGCAGGGCGAACACGCCACCGGCGAGCAGGCCCGCGCCCGTGATCAGCATCGGGGCGAGCCCCGGCCCGGTCAGCGGCAACGTGCCGTTGCGGACCCCCGACTCGACGACCGGTTTGCCGTGCTCCGGCGCGACCGCGGCCGCTTCCAGCACACCGATCCCCAGGTCGGCGACGACAGTGGACGATGCGTACCCCGCTTTGCCGCGGCCCTGGTCCGCCGCCGGTCGCACCATCGAAACCTTGATCGCGGTGGCTCGGGCCGCCAGCGCATGCCTCTTGGACGCCTGCCGGACGTTGCCGAGCGACACCCGCACGACGGCCTTGTCGTCCGCCGGAGCGCTCTCCCCGGCCGGGGCGCCGCTGGACGGTGTCGGAAGTCCGGGGATCGACGGGAGTGGCGATCCCTCGGACGGCAGGACCGGGACCGTCGATGACTCAGCCACCCGTCCAAGATTACTCACCGTGATGTCTACGTGGTCACTGGCAGTGCTCAACGTCGTACGGGAAATGGTTGGTCCTGAGATTTCGACGACCGCGGGCCGGTAGCGGACCGTGCCCCCGGCGGTGGCCGACATGCTGACCCGCAGGGTCGGCGCCCGCAGCACCTTGACCTGCACCTCGCCGCCGGCCAGGGTGAACCGCCCGGCGCTCATCGTCGACGAGGCGACCGCCAGCGCGCCGTTGCCGTGCCCGCTCAGGGCGGTGCTGCTCACGGCCGACAGTTCCTGCGGTACGTCGATCAGCCCCCCGCCCAGCGTCATCCGCGCAACCCGCGTGCCCGAACGCGACGTCTCGCCGTCAGCCGCCGCGCACCCCATCGCCGGCTCCCAGTGCGCGTGCGCGGACATCGCCCCGGCCCCGATCCGGATCGGCCCGAACCGCTTCGACCCGGTGTGCTGTTCCAGCGCCGTGCCGTGCGACGGCGGCGCCTGCTGCAGCACCTGCTCGGCCGCGGGAGCCCCGGCGACCCGCCCGTCCAGCAGAAGTCCCGCCGCGGCGGACTTGACCGGCGCGTCCGCGATCATGACGCTGCGCGAGTCGCCGACGCCGACCCCGCTGATCACCTGGGCGTCGTCCCCGTCGGTGGCCGTGTCGCCGGCTCGGTGAGCGGCCGGGACGTGGCCGGATTCTTCCGGGTCGGCCCCGGCCACGCTCCCACCCGTGGCCGGGGCCGGCCCACTCCCACCCACAACAACGTCTGCTTGGTCGGCCGAGGCACCCCCGTCGACCTGCTGCAAAGCATCCGACGCCGAGACCGGCGGCCGCTCCCCGCCGTCCCGTTTCGTCAGCCCGGCCCCGTGGTCCCGCTTCTTGGCGCCCCGCAGATCGAGCCGCTCGATGCGGAGGAACTCGGCTTCCGACTGCGCCGCGTACCGTCCGGCCCGCTCGCAGGGTGCCGGCGCCCGGTGCGGCGGCGAGGCGGCGTGGGCCGGCAACGCGATGGTGAGCGTGCTCGCGAATCCGAGCGCAGCGACGCCGGCGGCCAGCGAACGAACAGGTGTCATGGCGGTTCCTTTCGACGCGGGCCGCCGCGGCGGCGTCTACGGGACTGGCCAACGAAGGTCGATTAGGGCGGTTGCGCCGCATCTATGCGACAACCCGCGCGGGTAGTTCAAAACCGGCATTTGGTGCGGCTTGTGCGGCGTCGTAGGGTTGACCGCATGGGCATGCTGTGCGCGGTCAGCTTCAACCGGTACGGCCGCCTCTACTACCTCGACCCGGCCGGGTTCACCCCGTCCGTCGGTGACCGTGTGCTGGTCCCGACCGATGACGGCCCCGAGGTGGCGGAGTGCGTCTGGGCGCCGCAATGGGTCAGCGAGGAAACCGACGGCTTCCCCAAGATCGTGGGCATGGCCGTCGACGACGACCTGCGCCGCGACGAGACGCTCCGCAAACGCAAAGCCGAGGCGAAAGTCGCCGCCAAGAAACTGATCAAGGCGCACGACCTGCCGATGAAGGTCGTCGCCGTCGACCACGTGCTCGACCGGACCGGCGGCAACGGCGACCGGACCACGATCTACTTCACCGCCCCGCACCGCGTCGACTTCCGCTCGCTGGTCCGCGACCTCGGCGCCTCCCTGCACTGCCGGGTCGAGCTGCGCCAGCTCTCCGCCCGCGACTCGGCCCGCGTCCAGGGTGGCATCGGCTCCTGCGGCCGCGACCTGTGCTGCGCCACGTTCCTGACCGATTTTGAACCGGTCACCATCCGCATGGCCAAAGATCAGGACTTGCCGCTGAACCCGCTGCGCATCTCCGGCGCGTGCGGCCGCCTGATGTGCTGCCTGAAATACGAGCACCCTCTATATCAGACATTCCAGGCATCGGCGCCGGCCATCGGCAGCCGCGTCACCAGCCCCGAGGGCGACGGCCGGGTCGTCGCCCACAGCGTCCCGAAGGACGCGGTCGTCGTCCGCCTCGACGCCGACGGCTCGCGTTGCTCCTGCTCACGCGCCTCGGTCTGCGCCCCGCGCCAGGCCCACGACGCCCACTACAACCCGGACCCGCCGGCGTAGGAACGCTCAAACCGAAGATCACATTCTTCATTGCCTACGTTCGCTGTGGTCCCGATCGTCGCTCCCGCGGGGACCCTTCCGGGCCGAGCAGGGCGCAAGGCGCCCAGAACGCTCAGCCCGTAAGGGCGACGTCCGTGGGTGGGCACGGTCAAGGCAGCAAACCCGTCCACGCAGTCGAGCAACCCGCGCAGTCCCGCCGCGATCTCCGCGGTGGGTTCCGGCCGCAGCTCGTCCCCCTGGTCCGGCTGGTTCTCACGGTTGTTGTTCGTGCGGCGAACAACAACCGTGACGACCAGCCGGTCCCTGACGTGCGCCGGCGGCCGGCCCGCAGGTAACGCCCAGGGCGTGACCGAAGGTGATCAGAAGCGCGGGGCCGGAAGATCGGTGAGGACGATCGGGGGCTCGATCCGGTGGACCGCCAACGGCGCTTCCGGGCGGACCCAGGGCGCATGCGGTTCCCCGTCCGGGTCGGCCGACCACCGGTGGCAGATCCGGTCGATGCCGAGCGGATGGATGGTCAGCGTGCCGTCCGCCGCGATGTGGATCCGCAGGAAACTTTTCGCGTCCTCGATGCCCTGACCGGCGTACAACTCGTTCAGATTGACGTCGAACGAGCCCGCCACCAGCAGATACAACGCCACCAACTGGGTGGCCAGGACGGCGATCACCGGGCCGTAGACGACCGCCGCGGCGACCAGCGGCGCCGGGAACGGCCAGTCGTGGAACCACAGGTGCAACCACACCCAGGCGCCACCGGCGGCCAGCGCGATCTGGGCGACGCCGTGGGACAGCCCGAGGATCCAGTGCCGGGCATGTTTGGCCGAGGCCGCGCCCGGCGGTTTCGCGAACAGCACCGTCCCGGCCAGGATCAGCGTCACCATCAGCAGCAGCGGAATGCTGAACAGGCGTTTGATGTCGTCCGGCTGCCGGACGGCACTGGCCATCGGCAGCATCGTCAGCGTGTGGATGATGCCGAGCATGGTGGCGAACCCGGCGTTGCGCCGCGGCACCCGGTGGAAGACGCCCCAGCCCAGCTTGCGCGAGGTCGACGCGTCGGGGAAGCGGGCAGCCAGCCGGTATACGCGGCTGAGGCTGCGACTGCGGGTCAGCGTGTCCTCCGGCGGCACGGTCAGCGTCGGCGGCAGGTTCTGCGTGCCCAGCAGATACGCCCCACCGCCGCCACAGGTGATCAGTTCCCGCTCCTCACCGGTGTACCGCGCGTAATGGTGCAGGTCGCCGGAGACCAGCACCCGGACCTGAGCCTGAGTGGGGGCCAGGATCGTCCGGATGAAGTAGTCGACCGCGTCGTAGACCTCCGGCTCGTCCTTCGCCTTGACCCACGTCGGCGACGGCGTCATCAGGATGACCCGATCGTCGGCGCCGACCCGGCGAGCGGCCTTCTCGAAGTAGAGCAGCTGCGGGTCGTCGATATACGCCCCGAACTGCTCGTCCACCGCGAACAGCCACCAGTTGTTCGGCAGTTTCACGGCAAAGTACGACCGCTGCTGCTCGGTCCGCCAGCCGCCGATGTGCCCGTCCTTACGGCGCGCGAACAGGCGCAGGAACGCGGTCAGCCCGTCATACCAGTCGTGATTGCCGGGCAGCGCGAACAGCGTCGGCCGGGGCTCACCGGCCGGCGCCTCGGGCAGCGCAGCTCGGTACGGCCCCTTCATCCGGCTCTCGTAGCCGTCCCCACTCGCCAGCGGATAGACCTGGTCACCGCCCATGAGCAGCAGCCGCCCGCGGGGCAGTGCCGCGCCGTCCACCGTCAGCGACGGTTGCGCCAGCAGCCACGCGATGGAGTAGGTCGCGTCGAACCCGTCCCCGAGGTCGGCCACGTAGTCCAGCCAGATCTCGCCGTCGGCTGTCCGCGAATGGTCGAAGTAGTCGTCGTCCAACGCGTTCTGCAGCTCACGCTTGTCCAGGTAGGCCCCGAACAGGATCGCGAGCAGCGCCCGAAGACCGGTGCTGAGCAGGAGCAGCGGCGCCAGCCAGCCGATCGGTTTTCGCCGTGTGAAGCCGAGCTCCTGCGGATCCAGGCTGATCGGACGGGTCGGCACGGTGTGTTCCGCCCCGGAGAACGGGGGCGGAGAGATGACAGGCTTCGGCTGGGCGTCCGTCACAAAAGGCACACTAGTGCCGCGGTGTGACATCGGCAGTCCCGGTTGGTACGACCCCGGCGATCGGCGAGAGGGGAGTGTCGTACACTTAGACCTCGTTGCCGCCTTAGCTCAGTCGGCTAGAGCGACGCACTCGTAATGCGTAGGTCGACGGTTCGATTCCGTCAGGCGGCTCAGATAACGGCCCTGACCAGGGTTTACGCTGGTCAGGGCCGTATTTTTTGTGTTACGGATTTGAACTGGCCCCCGAAAATCCCCCATTAACCGCCAGCGGCGATCAGGTCCGGTGGGCTGGTTTCATGCGACCCGGGGCGGGCCGCCGAGCCGTTCAAGGATGGCGGAGCTGTCCGGGGCGACGGCGGGCTCTTCGATGTAGTGCTTCTTGGTGACCGCCTTGTCGCCATGCCCGAGTTGAGCGGCCGCGCTGTCCGCGCTGACCTCATTGCCGATGAGCGTGGCGACGGTCTTGCGGAAGGTGTGCGGCTTGACCCACTCCAAGCCGGCCTCGGCGCGGGCCTGACGCCACTGCCGTCGGACGTTCTGCGGAGACAGCCAGGTGCCGCGCCGGGACGCGAAGATCGCGTCGAACGGGTTGTCGGAGGCGGAGACCTTCCGAGCCAGGAGCATGGCGACGGCGAACCGGGGCAGGACAAGCTTCCGGAAGCCGGCCTCACTCTTGGTCCATTCCTGCCGAAAGAACCCTTTGCCCCGGACGTAGACGATCGTGCCGCAGATGGTCACCGTTGCCTGATCAGCGGCAAGGTCCAGGTCGGCCCACCGTAAGGCGAGGATCTCTCCGATCCGGGCGCCGGTGGCCAGCATGAGGTCGACGATGTCGGCCAGGTCGCCGGAGGGTCGTGGGCCGGACTTCCCGGGCGTGGGTTGCTGCCAGTCCCGGATAGCCGCACGAACCTTCTCCAGCTGATCCATGTCGAGCGCAACCACCGCTCGGCGTGGGTTCCGCAGTCGCCCCGTGTCCCGGACCGGGTTGCTCGGCAAGGCTCCGTGGCGGACCGCCAGACCGAACATCTGGCCGAGGACGACCTTCGCGCTCTTGGCCGCGGCAGGGCGTTCTTGAGCGACAGCCCGGAGGAACTTGTCGATGCGGCCCACGCTCGCCTCCCGGAGACGGAGTGCTCCCATGGCCGGCACGATCGAGACTCTGACACTGATCTCGTACCGGTCGAGGGTTTGCGGCGTGATCCGTTCCTCTGCCTTCACCTCCTCAAGCCACAGCTTGGCCAGCGTCTCGATGTGGGTCTCCCTCGTGATGTCGTCATCGTTGGGCGCAACGCGATCACGAAGCTTCTCCTTCAACTTCCGGATCGCGGCCGGGCCGGTGGTGTCGGTGGCCTCGACATCGCGGATTCTGCCGTCATAGTCGCGGAACCGAGTCCGGGCGCGGGACCGGTTGGGCCCCAGTTCCTCGGTGCGGATCGTGCCGTACGTGCCGATGGATAGCGAAGGTCGGGCCACAGCTCAGCGCTCCGGGTCGGTCTGGCTGTCGAGCCAGCGTTCGACCTCGCTGCGCCGGTAGCGCAGGGTCCTGCCGACTCGGATGGCGCGAGGCCCTTTGCCCCGACTGTGCCAGGCGTACAGGGTGTGCTTGGGCTTGCGGAGCCAGGCAGCGACGTCATCAAGGGTCAGTAGCGGGTCGGGCCGCCATTCCGGAGCGTGGTCGTTCATCGGCGGCCAGCCGGGTCGGACGGGCCGCCACGCGCACGGACGGCGTGGTTCGTGGATGACCGGTAGCCGGTGCCGGTGTCCGGTACGGCGTTCGGTGGTGGTGCGCACGGATCAGTTGCCCTTTCGGCTGCCCGGCCCTGACGGGCCGGGCCTGCGGTGACGCCGCCCTGACGTAGGTCTACGGGGCGCGTCGGCTGTCGCCACTGATCCATGTATGACGATGTGAAGCAGTCAAGCCGGACACTCGAGACCGACCTGTCTCCGTGGTGCCTCTGGGGCTGCGGCATAGGTGTGGTTGGGCCATGTCCGCCGACGAACGCTGACATATAGAGATACAAATTTCGGCCCGATTTTCGACATCGGCCTGTCGCCTCAGCTCCTTGAACAAGATCGAGGCCAAGTTGAACAAGATCGAATCGACGGTGTTGACCTGCGGTTTGTCGAAAATTAGGCCGAGATCTGTATCTATTAATGCGGGCACTTCCACCTCTGGTGATCTCGGCTGCGACCGGCCCCGCTGACGGCGCTGACACCCCGTGACGGCTCACTCCTTCTTGAGGAGGACGGCCATCCGTGCCGGTCGCACCCGAGCTCACCGCACCCATCGCCCGTGGGCTCGGCCCCACGCCGTCTCGCGTGGGGCCGACCGCTCTAACTGATGAAACGTCACCGCTGTGAAGTAGCCGATCCTGCGGCCGCGACCGCGAGGGGTCTTACGAGACCTCCAACGAGCGGCCCAACGAGGCACCTCACGAGGCGGAACACTCGCCTGACCGCGCCCCTTTGAACACGGCATTCACCCAGGTAGATGACGGTGTGGAGGACTGATGGACCGGAACCGACTGATAAGAGGTATCACTCCTGCCGGCGCCATCGGCGCTGCTACCAGCGGGGGCCGACTCACCGCCTCGACCGTGGCCGGCGAGCTGACGAGGCTCACGCCCCGAGATCGACTCCTACTCGACCTGCTCTATCAGCACCAAACCTTCACCACCGGGCAACTCGCCGACCTCGTGTTCGGGAGCGTCAGCCGAGCCCGCAACCGACTCAACACGCTCCTCGCGCGCGAGATCCTCGACCGGTTCCGGCGCTACGAGCGGCCCGGCTCGCAATCGTGGAGTTGGACCCTCGGCCCGATCGGCGCAGCCGTCCTCGCTGCCGCACACGAGACCACGATGCCCCGCCCGTCCACAGCATGCCGTCCGCCTTGCCGTAACCCGGCCTGTGCTGGGACTGCCGAGCACGGCAGTGCCTCTGGCGATCTACAGAAGATTTTCTTCCTGCACTCCCGTGACGAAGGCGGCGCGCTCACTCTGAGTGAAGAACAGGACCGGTCCGTCCGGATTCTTGCTGTCCCGCACGGCGAAGCCGCCGTCGGGCAGATCAGCAACTTCCACGCAGTCGCTTCCGCTGCCGGACGAGCGGCTGCCCTTGCGCCACGCCAGCTCGCTCTGGTTGATGTGGCCGTAGCCCTTGTCTTCCATCACTTCATCTCCTCGGCTGCCGCCCTGATCAGCTCCAGCGACTCCTGGTGCGGCGCGGCCTTCCCCAATACGTCTTCCCAGGCGTCTCGGTATAGCTCGACCTCGGCTCGGTCGTCGAGGTAGAGCGTTCGACCCAAGATCTCTACGCACACTACTTCTCCCGCCTCGCTGTCGGCGAAGCGCAGAACCTGGAAGCCGCCGACCTCGGGTATGTACGAGCCGGCTGAGTAGGGGATCACCTGCACCTGAACGTTCGGCTGGTCAGCGGCCTCGGCGAGGCGGGTGAGCTGGTCGTGCATCACCTGCCTGCTGCCGATCACTCGGTGCAGGACCGCCTCGCCGACGATGGCCTGGAGGATGGGCGCGTCTGTGCCCTGCAAGATCGCCTGGCGTTCCATGCGTGCTTCGACCAGCCGCGTCGCCTCCTCGGGGTTCTTCCCCCGCTGGAATGCGGTGACCAGGGCACGCGCGTACCCGGCCGTCTGCAGCAAGCCCGGGATGATGTTCGGCTGCCACGAGTGCAAGCTCGCCGCCCCTGCTTCCAGCCCGAGGTATTGCCGAAATTGCGGATGGATGATGTCGCGGTAGTCGGCCCACCAGTTCTGCCGCCGCCCAGCCTTGGCCAGGCCCAGGATCGACTCGGCCAGGCCCTGGTCCTCGACGCCGTAGAACCTGAGCAGGGCCTCGACATCCTTCGGACTCGCGGCGACCAGCCCGCGCTCGATGCGGCTGACGGTCGACTTGTGTGCCCGGATACTTGCGGCCGCCTCTTCCAGGGTCCACTGCGGACTTCGCTCGTCGCCCGTGCCGATCCGGAGTTTGCGTAAGGCCAGGCCGAGGCTTCGTGCGCTCGCCGTTCCCATCGTCGCCTCCTGTTGCAGGTGGGCCAAGTGTTGCAAACCAGAGGTCACTTCGCGGGGTGCCCTAAGCGGTTGCGTCACCCTTAGGAGTTGCATGCATCGCCTCGTTGCATACGACGTTGCACGGGCGTACGTTGTTGCACACGGGAAGTGACGTTCATCCATGATCTCCCTGCGGTGGCGGGGGCTCATCCGGTTTCCGATTGCGGGGAGGCGCGATGCATGGGAAGCGGGCACCCAGGTGGTGGCAGCTACTGAGTCGCCCACGATGCCTCTGCGGCCTACCGTGGGAGTGCCTGGAGCTGAGGCTGGAGGTGATCCGCCAGCGCGAGGTCCAAGCAGTGCCGAAGTATGTGGTGGCTGCGCGACCTGAGATGCCAGGGTGGGCCGGACCGACGATGCCGCTGGGGCTGATCGGACGCGCGGGGGGTCTCACGCCGGCGCAGGAGTACCGCGCGAGAGGGGATCACTCGTGCTAGTTCCTCGGACGGCTCATCAGGGCGAACGACCCTCCTGGGATTGCCGGGCGTGCGGTCAGGCTTGGCCTTGCGCGGTCGCAAAAGTCGAGCTCGCCGAGCAGTATCAGCGCTTCCCGCACGGCCTTTCGATCTTTCTCGGCTCGTGCCTGATCGAGGCGATCGATGACTGGGCAGCCGGCTCAGGCACACCGCCGCCGGACCTTTACGCGCGGTTCCTCGGCTGGTCAGGCGAACCAGGGCTCGGGTCTGGCAGTACGAAGCAGTTGGAGACAACGACTACCGACGCGGCAGCTGACTCTTCGTTGATGGGTGCGCGGGAGATCGCTGTCCGGATGGGCCTGTCGCGTCAGCGCGTCCATCAACTTGCTGAACGCCCCGACTTCCCCGCCCCAATGGCGTCGCTGTGCATGGGTCGGGTCTGGCGAGCCGCCGACATCGAATCTTGGTTTCTTACCTACCGCGACCCTGATGAGAGGGCATGAGCGATGCCGATCGACCAACCGCTGCGGCGTGCCGCTGGCAACGTCGCCGACCTACTGCTCGCCGACGACTATGCCTCGATCGAGGAACACGAGATCGAACCGCTCGCCAGGGCCATCTGGCAGTTCCTGATCGACCGTGGCATCCGTCTCTCTGGTAACTCGGAGGCGAACCCGTACACCGACGGCACCGCTGAAAACGGATGACGACGGGCCGGGACGGCCCCCTGGTTTACCCCCCCGGAAAACTGCCCCAAAGCGTTGATCAACGTCCACAACCAGTGATTAACCCGCGCGGGTGTCGGCGCAGCGTGATGCAAGTTTGGATGACTACTGACAGTGTCGGTGGCGGGCTGGTCGAGCAGCGTAGGTTGTCGCCTCTTGTCAACGTTGTGCAAGCTTTGTAGACCGTGCGAAGGTGACGCTGGAGGGGTCCAAGGTCAACTCGCGAACGGCGGCTGCCGTACTGGCGCGCATCGACGGGAATTTGCCGCACGCCACAACGCCGTGGCTTATCGGCATAGTGAGAAGCTGCTTGAGTCTTCGCACGTCGGCTTCGAGTCAGGTGCCAGCAGTCGTCACTGAGCCTTCCTCACGTAGGGGTCCACAAGGGACGTTGGGCTGTTACGGTGTTAGCTGCGACCTCGCATCGGTGTTGTGTAATTGATCATGGGCCACTACGCCCCAAACTAGCATTCAACATCACTAGGGGGAATGGTGACCACGAATAGCTATACTCTATTAACTGAAGAAGTCACCCCGTTCCGTATTGGCAAACGAACAATGTCGGCGGCGATGTTGGCATGGTTCCTCACCGCGGTCTGGCGCCTTGAGCCAGAAGATGTGGACGACGCCATCTGTGACGGAGGGGGAGATAAAGGCATCGACGCTCTGGTTGTCGATGAGGATCTCGCGGAGATCACTGTTCTCCAAGGAAAGTGGCGCGAGACTGAGGGTAAAACGCAAGGGGATAGCGATCTTCGATCTCTCGCGGGTGCCGCCGATTACTTCAACTCTGCCGCCACAGTAGATGGATTGCTAGCGTCGAAACCAAACGATGAGCTTCGTAATCTCTTGCTTAGACAAGAGATTCGGGAGAAAATCGCAACCGGCACGCACTCAGTTCGATTAGTTTTTGTTACCAACGCGCCCATGGACGCGTCCGCAACGAGTTTTGTGTCGGCTAGAGCAACAGTAGACCCCTCCCTTGACGTTTGGGACCGAGGCCGGCTTGGCGAGGTTGCCACCCGCGCAAGAAGGGCTGCGCTTCGACCAGAGACAGTCCGACTTGAAGCGGTCAGCGACCCCATCGCCGTCCACCTGACTGAAACTGAGCAGCTGGCCATCGCTCTAGTGCCTGCCATTCAGCTTGCTGACAGACTGCCGGGAATCGCCGATTACACGCTTTTCAGTCGCAACGTTCGCCTCTTCGCCGGACGAACGCGAATTAATGGAGAGCTTCGCGAGACGGTGCGCAAGGCAGACGAACACGAATACTTTCCGGCCTATCACAACGGTCTGACAATCCTAACGGAAGGATTGACCGTTGATGGGGGCAAACTCGAATTGCGCCACGTTGGCGTTGTTAATGGCTGCCAATCCTTAGTGACGCTCTATAAGAACCGCGAAGCGCTGACGGACGAGCTGTTGGTTCTGGTTAAGATCGTTGAAGTCACTCAAGATAGCGATCTTGCCGATAAGATTACATATCGATCAAATAACCAGAATGCGGTTACCATGCGTGACCAGCGTTCTAGTGATGTCGCAATGCGGGACCTTCAGAAGGCCATTAAAGATACCTTCGGAGCAAGCTTCGGGCTCCGCACCCGTGTGGGGGAAGATGTCGTCGCCGACCGCGTCATTGACAACACCGACGCCGCGCAGCTGATCATGGCAATCTACCTTTCGGAACCTTGGGCGGCAGTTCGCAAGGTGCGTCTTTTTGATCAAGATTTCCGACGTATCTTTAGTCGCTCGATAACGCCTGCCAGACTGTATCTTCTAGCTCTAATCGACTCGTCAGTCAGTAACGAGCGCTCCCGCTTGCGCGCCGATCTGCGCTCTAGCTTTGCGTCGGTCAGATTTACGTTGAACTACTTAATCGCGCAGGTACTACGTGAATCAGAATACGGAAGGGGGCTCGTCGATACACCTGAGAGATGGCTCCCGGCTAAAGACGTCGAAGTTTGCGCAGTTCTTAAAAACTTCGCACAGGAAGTCATAGATTCGGTCAACTTCTACGTTGAGCACGAAGAACTTGAGCACGGGAGTGCTTTCGATCCGAAGGTTGTTTTCAAGAGTAAGACTGGCGTCAGTAAGCTAGAGAACGATGTGCTGCGCGAATCACTTCGGCAAGCCAAGCGCGATCCAAGCTTTCTCTTCGCCCTACCTCCGGAAATTTCCGGTGGCGAGGAGTGATTCTGTCTTGCGACAGGCGTCGGCGGTCTGATGCTCCTACCAAAGGACGGTTGCTGCAGGTCCTACGGGCACCCATTCTCAACTGCGAGCAGTGTGGGAAGCCGCGTTCGCGACGAGGGCGACCTCCAACAGATCGACTTGTGGCTGCTGGTCACGAGTAATCCACGTGCACACCTGGTGTGCGGCCGGGGCGCGGACACCATCCTCGACCTTCAAATCGATCCCGCGTCTGGTGTCATGACTCCGTGGTCGGCGAGGTCGAAAGCTAGATCAGGCCCCTGGGCTGAGCGACCCGGGGCGCCGTCTGCACCATGCTCTGCTCTATAGCCATGAGGCCATCCAGGCTGTATGCCGGCAGCCGACCTGGGTGGGCTCATCTTTCGCTGGGGCCGAGCGCGGTGCTGGTGGCCGTCCAACAGCCTCCGGGCACCCCTGCATACATACCGTAGCGATATCGTGACAACGCCGTTAGGTGGGGCACCACGCGGCGCGCCCAGTTGGCGACTATCATGGCCGGGTGATCCGGCCGGGGGATAGTCCAGCGTTAAGGAAGGACCGTGGTGCGTTCTTCACGCCTCCTGCCATAGCGGACCATCTGGCTGAATGGGCAGTTGCAGGCGACAAGAACGCTCGTGTTCTGGACCCAACATGTGGGGAAGCGGTGTTCCTCCTAGCCGCCGGCCGCAAGCTGAGAGAAGCAGGAGCCGAGGGCGCAGAAGTCAGTCAACTTCTGTATGGCTTCGACTTGCACCAAACGTCGCTGGATTGGTCAAAATCCCTCCTCGCGGAGGAAAATATTGACGCGCAGCTCAAAGAAGCGGACTTCTTCGACGTGCCCACCCCCGACCAATTGGGGGCCCCGGTTCCGCTAATGGACGCCGTAATCGGCAACCCTCCGTTTGTGCGGTACCAAAAGCATGGGCCGGAAGCCCAAGCCAAGGCGAGAAGGGCCGCACTTCAGCAAGGAGTGCGCCTGTCAGGACTCACCTCTTCATGGGCGCCCCTGCTAATCCATGCTTGCGCTTTCCTGAAGCCGAAGGGGCGCCTCGCTATGGTGCTCCCGGCAGAGCTACTCACCGTGGGCTACGCCGAGCCCATCCGGGTTTGGCTCCGGCAACGATTCGAGCAGGTCCACCTAGTTCTATTTGAGCGTCTTCAGTTCAATGACGCAACAGAGAAGGTCGTCCTCGTCCTCGCTTCCGGGCAAGGCGGCTGCGATGCCTTCTCGCTGTACTACCTCGACGACGCCGAGGACCTAAGTCGGGTGCGCCCGATGACAAATCTCAGCGTTACTCCAGCCGGCAGCGGCAAGTGGACAGACCTGCTCTTACCCAATCGACAAAGACAACTCTTCAAGCAAATCAATGACGAACACCTGGTTCCGCTCTCAGTCTACGGAAGCCCTGAGCTCGGTACGGTAACGGGCGGTAACTCATTCTTCGCTTTGAACCAAGATGTGGCCGATCGATTCGGGCTCTCTGAGGCCGCAGGCCATCTGCGGAAGGTATGCCCGCCTGGAACCAAGCACCTGAAGGGCCTTACATTCTCGCTCGCCCATTGGAAGAAGCTTCGGGAGGCCGGCGAGCCAGTATGGCTCCTTCATCCGGACCCAGATGACCGTTCCCCCGAACTCATGGCGTATGTCCGCTACGGCGAGGAGCTCAAGGTCAACGAGGCTTATAAGTGCAAGATTAGAACGCCGTGGTGGCGCCCCCCGGTCGTCGCCCCGCCTGATCTCTTCTTCACCTATATGAGTCACCGGTATCCAAGAATGTTTACGAACTCCATTGGTTCTACGTTCCTCAACTCCATGCATGGAATCCGTCTACGGCAGGACGTGCCGACGCCGACTAGATTCGCGCTCCCGCTACTGGCTTTCAATAGCGCAACCATGCTGGGAGCAGAAATTTTCGGGCGATCATATGGAGGCGGGATCCTCAAGATGGAGCCTCGCGAAGCGGCAGTGTTGCCGGTACCCAATCCAAAAGCTTTGGAAAAAGCGTGGGGCCTGCTTGCTGACGGGAAGAGCAGGCTTGACACCCAGCTGCGCGACGGCCGGTGGACCAATGTAGTGAAGCGCGTGGATGAGGCCCTACTCGTACAGGTACTGGGCCTCTCCGCCAGCGCTGTAGCTGAGATTCAGGATGCCGCGAAGGCGCTTCGGGCGCGCAGAATGGGTCCCGAAGATGCCAAGGGCGACTGAGTAAAGCTAAGGTCGCTCTTGAGTGGACGGGCCGATGGCCTCCTACCTGCGCTTGGAAGGCGATCACCAGGTGAGTGCGCTGGAAGATGAAGTCGGCCATCCTGGCGACCTGTGGGACACGCTGAAGCAGAAGGTTCAGAACGAGGCCATCACGCAATTTGCTGCGGTGCAAGACGACTTCCTGTCGATCATCTGGTGTTTAGATCGCTACCGGACAGAGGGTGTCACGCCGCAAGGCATGGGTCGTAGCGGCGCGAACGCGGGTCGACGCCTGGAAGCGGTGTACCGGTCTAAGGGACGGTGGTGGGCAGACTTAGTCGGTCTGCTCCTCGAAAACCGGAGCTCGTCGATCCTCGCCCCGCGGGCACGCGTCCAAGGCTTCTCTCAAGACCACCGTATCGATGTGGCATGGCCGGCGCGCGACGGAACGATCGAAGATCCACGTATCTGTCTCGTGACTCGGATGAGTGGAGCACCCGAGTCGAAGACGACACCTGCGCGAGCTGCAATGGACGACTGGCCGAACCGTCGCAAGGAGCTCAAGTTCGCTGCGACGGATCTCAAGCTGGCGCAACAACCCAAATCGGCTCCCATGGGCACCTGGGAGGAATGGCGGCGCTCACGACCGCCGAAGGTCTTCTTCCTCTGGGGCGCGCGTCTCGATTCAAAAGATCTTCCGGCCACGATCTCACGTGAGGTACAGGCGCTCAGCGCGACGTATGTCGACGGAACCGGCGTGTGCGCATACCAAACCGGTAGCAGCGGCATCGGGTACGCGGCTACACCGGCACCAGCACCGTCGGGCTGGATGACGGTCGATGAGGTGCTCGACGACGTCGGGCACTCCATGAAGGCACTGTCGAGCCCCGTCGGTGGGGCTTCGACCCCGGCAACGGCGAGAGAGGCGACAGTCGACACCTCTGGTCTGCTCTCCGATCAACTGAGCGACGAGGATTGACCGCCCCACGACTTGTACCTGCGTACAGCTTTCATACGGCCCAAGAACGGCCCCTGCTAGGTGTGATATCCGGGGACGTTGGTCGAGGAAGTGTGACCACTCGATCTGAGGATTGTTGATCCATCTCGCGAACAGGTGAAGGCCTCCAGC